>JAFEFS010000038.1 GCA_018240465.1 Pseudomonadota bacterium | reverse complement strand
GCGGGCGTGGTGGCGAAGATCATCAAGTGACGACACGGCGCGCTCGCGTGTGAAGCGCGGGCGCGTTTGCCGGGATGTCATACCCGCGCGCTTCTGGCGGGGATTTCGCGACTCTTGTTTTTCCGTCGCACAAAAGCAAAGACACTGGATTCCCGCCAAACGCGTGCGGGAATGGCCGCTGAAAACATCGCCGGTCCCATTGCACTGGGGATTTTTCGTCGAGGCTATTCCATTTCAAAAAAATACCGCTATAATGCAAGACCCTCGCCGAACGATCCTTTGCGATTGGCTGGCGATGCAGCGAAATGAGGCCCAGGACGGGTTTCGACTTCGCGGACAAGGACTGTCGATCGCTTTGGCGCCGGTGAGGCGTCCGTGAGCGAAAAATTTCTAGTTTGGGCGGGCCCGCAACGGCTCGCCCATTCTTTCGTATCGAGCAATACGGTTTCACCCAATCGACCCGGAACCGGGTCGCCGCGGCAATGTAAGGCTCTGCTGCGGGCAAGCAACGTTCTTTCAGATTAGGACACGGCAATGGCTGACCAGAAGATTCGCATCCGGCTCAAGGCCTTCGATCATCGTTTGATCGATCGCTCGGCGAGCGAAATTGTTGAGACGGCGAAGCGCACCGGCGCGCAAGTGCGCGGCCCGATTCCGCTGCCGACCAAGATTGAGCGCTACACCATCCTGACCTCGCCGCACGCCGACAAGGACGCGCGCGATCAGTACGAAACCCGCACGCACAAGCGCGTCATGGACATCGTTGATCCCAACGACAAGACCGTGGACGCATTGATGAAGCTCGACCTCGCCGCTGGCGTGGACGTGCAGATCAAGCTTTATTGAGATCACAGCAATGACTATCGGAATTATCGGCCGCAAGTGCGGCATGACGCGAGTCTTCACCGAGGCCGGCGAATCGGTGCCGGTGACGCTGATCGAGGCGACCCCGAACCGCATCACCCAGGTGAAGACGGTCGAGACGGACGGCTACACCGCCATTCAGGTAACCGCGGGCACGAAGCGCGCGGCGCTCGTGAGCAAGCCGCTCGCCGGTCACTACGCCAAGGCCAAGGTCGAGGCTGGCCGCGGACTGTGGGAGTTTCGCATCGACGCGAAGGACATCGGTGGCTACGCGGTCGGCGGCGAGCTGAAGGCCGACGAAGTGTTCAAGGTCGGTCAGAAGATCGATGTCGCCGGCGTGACCAAGGGCAAGGGCTTCCAGGGCACGATCAAGCGCCACAACTTCACGATGGGCGATGCGACGCACGGCAACTCGTTGTCGCACCGCGCGCCGGGTTCGATCGGTCAGCGCCAGACTCCGGGTCGCGTGTTCCCGGGCAAGAAGATGTCCGGTCACATGGGTGCCACGCGCCAGTCGATGATGAACCTCGAAGTCGTGAAGATCGACGCCGAAAAGCATTTGATCGCCGTGCGCGGCGCGGTGCCGGGCGCGCCGGGCGGCAATGTGGTCGTCAGTCCCGCGGCCAAGGCTTGAGGAGCAACAATATGGAACTGCAAGTACAAGGCGCCAAGCAGCCGCTGTCGGTTTCCGACGCAGTGTTCGGCCGCGCATATTCCGAAGGTCTCGTGCACCAGGTCGTCGTTGCCTATCGCAACGCCGGTCGCGCGGGTACCAAGGCGCAGCTGACGCGCTCGGATCTGTCGGGCACGACGAAAAAATTCAAGAAGCAGAAGGGCGGCGGTGCGCGTCATGGCGACTACCGCGCTCCGATCTTCGTCGGCGGTGGCCGCGCGTTCGCGGCGAAGCCGCGCGACTTTTCGCAGAAGGTCAACAAAAAGATGTACCGCGGTGCGATCCAGGCGATCCTGTCCGAGCTCAACCGTCAGGGCCGTCTGCAGATCGTCGAGTCGTTCGGCGTCGACAAGGTCAGCACCAAGGCCCTCGCCGCCAAGCTTGCGGACCACGCCGGGCGCACGCTGATCGTTACCGAAGACGTCAACCAGAACCTGTTCCTGTCCGCGCGCAACCTGCACAAGGTCGCCGTGGTCGATGTCGCCGCGATGGACCCGGTCACCCTGGTCGATGCGCAGCATGTTGTGATGACCGTCGACTCGGTCAAGAAGATCGAGGAGTGGCTGGCATGAGCACCGAAATCAAAAACGAGAAGCTGTACACCGTGATCCGCGCTCCGCACATCTCGGAAAAGAGTGCGCGCGCGCAGGAGCACAGCCAGTACGTGTTCGAAGTGGCCGCCGATGCGGACAAGCAGCTGGTCAAGGACGCGGTCGAGGCGCTGTTCAGCGTCAAGGTCGAGTCGGTCAACATCATCAACGTCAAGGGCAAGGTCAAGTCGTTTCGCCAGCGTGCGGGTTCGCGCAACGGCTGGCGCAAGGCGTATGTGCGCCTGACCGAAGGCCAGACCATCGACGTTACCGCGAAGGCTTGATCCACAAGCCGCGCTCCAAGAATTTATCGGAACCAGAACAATGGCACTGATCACATTGAAGCCAACTTCTCCGGGACGCCGCGCGATGGTGCGCGTGACGACGCCGGGGCTGTACAAGGGCGATCCGTACGCACCGCTGACCGAACCGCAGTCGAAGACCGGTGGCCGCAACCATTACGGCCGCATCACGACGCGCCACAAGGGTGGCGGTTCCAAGCAGCACTACCGCGTCATCGACTTCAAGCGCGACAAGGAAGGCATAGCCTGCCGCGTCGAGCGTCTCGAGTACGATCCGAACCGCACCGCGAACATCGCGCTGCTTCTGTACGTCGACGGTGAACGCCGTTACATCATCGCGCCGAAGGGCGTGATCGTGGGCGACCAACTCATGGCCGGCCGCGATGCGCCGATCAAGGCGGGCAACTCGCTGCCGCTGCGCAACATTCCGATCGGTTCGACCGTGCATTGCGTGGAAATGAAGCCGGGCAAGGGCGCCCAGCTCGCGCGCAGTGCCGGCGCCTCGGTGCAGCTGATCGCGCGCGAAGCGGGCTATGCCACTTTGCGCTTGCGCTCGGGCGAAATGCGCAAGGTGCCGGTGGATTGCATCGCCACGATCGGCGAAGTCGGCAATTCCGAGCACAACCTGCGCAAGCTCGGCAAGGCAGGTGCGAAGCGTTGGCGCGGCGTGCGTCCGACCGTGCGTGGCGCGGCGATGAACCCGGTCGATCATCCGCACGGCGGTGGTGAGGCGAAAGCTGGCCAGGGCAACCCGCACCCGGTGTCGCCGTGGGGCCAACCCGCCAAGGGCTACAAGACGCGCAAGAACAAGCGCACCACGCAATTCATCGTGCGCGATCGTCGCGGTTGATAGAACAGGACTAACTCACAATGGCACGTTCACTGAAAAAAGGTCCGTTCGTCGATCTGCACCTGCTGAAGAAGGTGGAAGCGGCGTCGGGTTCCAATACCAAGCGTCCGATCAAGACCTGGTCGCGCCGCTCCATGATCCTGCCGGAGATGGTGGGTTTCACCATCGCCGTGCACAACGGCAAGGCCCATGTGCCGGTGCTGGTCAACGAGAACATGGTCGGGCACAAGCTCGGCGAGTTCGCCGCGACGCGCACCTTCAAGGGTCACTCCGGCGACAAGAAAGCCGCCGAAGCCAAGAAGTAAGGTGACGACATGAGCATCGAAGCAAAAGCCATCCTGCGCGGCGCGCGCATTTCCTCGCTGAAGGCGCGGCTGGTCGCTGACCAGGTCCGCGGCCTGCCGGTCGGGCGTGCGACCAACCTCCTGCAATTCAGCGACAAGAAGGCGGCGCACCTGATCAAGAAGGTGCTGCTCTCGGCCGTAGCCAATGCCGAGAACAACCTCGGCGCCGATGTCGACGAGCTGAAGGTGAAAACCATCATGGTCGACGACGGTCCGCAGTTGAAGCGCATGCACGCGCGCGCCAAGGGCCGCGGTTCGCGGATCATCAAACGCACGAGCCACGTCACCGTGGTCGTCGGGAGCTAATCACATGGGTCACAAGGTTCATCCCACCGGCATTCGCCTCGGCATTTCCAAGGACTGGAACTCCAAGTGGTACGCCAACAAGCGCGAATACGCGCAGTACCTCGCGGCCGATCTGAAGGTGCGCGAAATGTTGCGCGAGAAGCTCGCCCAGGCAGGCGTGTCGAAGATCGCCATCGAGCGCCCGGCCAAGACCGCGCGCATCACGATCCACACCGCACGTCCCGGCGTCGTCATCGGCAAGAAAGGTGAGGACATCGAGAAGCTGCGTCGCGACGTGTCGAAGGTGATGGGCGTGCCCGCCCACATCAACGTCAGCGAAGTGCGCAAGCCGGAACTCGATGCTCAGCTCGTCGCCGAGTCCATCGCGCAGCAGCTCGAGCGCCGCATCATGTTCCGCCGCGCGATGAAGCGTTCGGTCGGCAACGCGATGCGCCTCGGTGCGCTCGGGATCAAGATCAATGTGGGTGGCCGTCTCAACGGCGCGGAAATCGCGCGTTCGGAGTGGTACCGCGAGGGCCGCGTGCCGCTGCATACGCTGCGCGCCGACATCGACTACGGTTTCGCCCAGGCGAAGACCACCTACGGAATCATCGGCATCAAGGTGTGGATCTACAAGGGCGAAGTATTCGACCTGGCTGCGCACGCCGCCGAATCCGGCAAAGAAGAGGTGCGCGAATCCGCTCCGCGCGGCGATCGTGGCGACCGTCGCGAACGCACCGAGCGCGAGCCGCGTGGTGACCGCGAACCGCGCGGCGCACGATAAGGTAAGGAACCCTCACAATGTTGCAACCCAAAAACACCAAGTACCGCAAGCAGATGAAGGGCCGCAATCGCGGCATTGCCTTCGTCGCCAACAAGGTGAGCTTCGGCGAGTTCGGTTTGAAGGCGACAACGCACGGTCACCTGACCGCACGTCAGATCGAAGCTGCGCGCCGTTGCGTGACGCGTTTCGTCAAGCGCGGCGGCAAGCTGTGGATCCGCGTGTTCCCGGACAAGCCGATCACCAAGAAGCCGATCGAAGTCCGCATGGGCGCCGGCAAGGGCAGCGTGGAGTACTGGGTCGCCGTCGTGCAACCCGGCCGCATGCTCTATGAAATCGAGGGCATCAGCGAAACAGAAGCTCGCGAAGCCTTCCGCCTGGCCGCCGCCAAGCTGTCGGTGCAGACCCAATTCGTGAATCGTACGGTGATGTAATGGACATCCAAGACCTCCGCAAGCAGTCCGCGCAAGAACTCAACGGTCAGCTCCTCGAGCTGCGCCGCGAGCAATTCAATCTGCGCATGCAGAAGAGCGCCGGTCAGCAGACCCAGACGCATCACTTCAAGCGCGTGCGTGCCGAAATCGCTCGAATCAAGACACTGCTGACGCAGAAGTCGGCGGCGAAGTAGAAAAATTGAACAGTGCGGGCAGGATGCCCGCTTTGTGATCTTCGCGACCAGGGATGAGCGCAAAAATAAACATGACAGGCCAGCAAGCCATGAGTGAAGTCAGCGGAACCAAAACCCAGCGCACGATCGAAGGTCGTGTGGTCAGCAACAAGATGCAGAAGACGGTCACCGTGCTGCTCGAGCGCCAGGTGCAGCATCCGCTGTACGGCAAGATCGTGCGGCGCTCGACCAAGGTGCACGCGCATGACGAGAAAGGCGAGTGCAAGGAAGGCGACGTGGTGCGCATCGTCGAGACGCGCCCGCTGTCGAAGACCAAGAACTGGCGTGTCGTGCAGGTGCTGACGCGCGCTGCGCAGTAACAACGTGGGACGTTGAGGAGTAGATAAATGATCCAGATGCAATCCACGTTGTCCGCGGCCGATAACAGCGGCGCCAAGCTGCTGTTCTGCATCAAGGTGCTCGGCGGCTCCAAGCGTCGTTATGCCGGCATCGGCGACATCATCAAGGTGTCGATCCGCGACGCAATTCCGCGCGGCAAGGTCAAGAAGGGCGAGGTCTACGATGCGGTGGTCGTGCGTACGCGCAAGGGCGTGCGTCGTCCCGACGGCTCGCTGATCCGCTTCGACGGCAACGCGGCGGTGCTGTTGAACAACAAGCTCGAGCCGATCGGCACGCGCATCTTCGGGCCGGTCACGCGCGAACTGCGCAGCGAGCGTTTCATGAAGATCGTCTCGCTCGCGCCGGAAGTGCTGTAAGCGACAAGCATTAAAAAAGTATACTTTTCGGAAATTGCCATGAACAGAATTCGCAAAGGTGATCAAGTCATCGTGGTCACCGGCAAATACAAGGGCCAGCGCGGCGAAGTGCTGCGCGTTGTTGCCGACCGCGTCGTCGTGCAGAACATCAACCTGGTCAAGCGCCACACCAAGCCGAATCCGCAGGCCAACCAGCCGGGCGGCATTGTCGAGCGCGAAGCCTCGATCCACGCCTCGAATGTGGCGCTGTTCAACGGCGCGACGGGCAAGGGCGGCCGCGTGAATTTCAAGACGCTGGCGGACGGGCGCAAGGTGCGCGTGTTCAAGACCGGCGAGCAGGCGGACGTTTGAGGAGCATGGCCATGACCCGTTTGGAAAAACATTACAAAGAAACCGTCGTTCCGAAGCTGACCGAGAAGTTCGGCTACAAGAACGTGATGGAAGTGCCGCGCCTGGTGAAGATCACGCTCAACATGGGCGTGGGCGAGGCGGCGGCGAACAAGAAAGTGCTCGAGAACGCGCTTGCCGACATGAACAAGATCGCCGGCCAGAAGGCCGTGGCGACGCTGTCGAAAAAGTCGATTGCGACGTTCAAGATTCGCGACGGCTGGCCGATCGGCTGCAAGGTTACCCTGCGTCGCGCGAAGATGTACGAGTTCCTCGATCGCTTGGTCACCGTTGCCCTGCCGCGCGTGCGCGATTTCCGCGGTGTGTCCGGTCGCGCGTTCGATGGTCGCGGCAACTACAACATGGGCGTCAAGGAACAGATCATCTTCCCGGAAATCGATTTCGACCAGGTCGACGCCATGCGCGGCATGGACATCGCGATCACGACGACCGCGAAGACGGATGCGGAAGCCAAGGCGCTGCTCGAGGCATTCAGCTTCCCGTTCCGCAATTGATTTTGATTCCAGCCCCTTGAATCAAGGGGCGCCCGAGCGTAGCGAGGGCAGGGTTGTGGGTATGCGTGGATCCCACGAAGACTAGCGAAGTCGGGCTTAATTGAAATAGAGAGACAAGTTATGGCAAAGACCAGCATGGTGGAGCGCGAGAAGAAGCGCGCGAAGACCGTCAAGAAATACGCGACGAAGCGCGCGGAGCTGAAGGCGATCGTGCTCAGCCCCAAGTCTTCGTACGAAGAGAAGATGGAAGCGCAGACCAAGCTGCAGAAGCTGCCGCGCGACGCCAGCCCGTCGCGCCAGCGCAACCGCTGCGAGCTGACCGGCCGTTCGCGCGGCGTCTACCGCAAGTTCTCGCTCGGCCGTCACAAGCTGCGCGAAGCGACCATGCGCGGCGACGTGCCGGGCTTGCGCAAGGCCTCCTGGTAAGGGTCGAAAGTCCGCAGGGCTTTCGGCGATTTATCTTTCAGTTTTAGAGACACAAGCGAAATCCATTCCGGATATCGATGCTAAGGAACCAGAAACATGAGCATGACTGATCCCATCGCCGATATGTTCACCCGCATTCGCAACGCGCAAGCGACCGCGAAGCCGACGGTGCGCATGCCGGCATCCAAGACCAAGCAGGCGATCGCCAAGGTGCTGAAGGACGAAGGCTACGTGCGCGACTTCCAGGTCAGCAAGCTGGCCAACAACAAGGCCGAACTCGAGATCGCGCTGAAGTACTTCGAAGGCAAGCCGGCGATCGAGTCGATCAGCCGCGTCAGCCGTTCCGGCCTGCGCGTGTACCGCGGCAAGGACGCGCTGCCGAAAGTGATGGGCGGCCTCGGCATCGCCATCGTCACCACGCCGGCCGGCATCATGACCGACGCGCAGGCGCGCGCTCAGGGCGTCGGTGGCGAAGTCATCGGCACCGTGGCGTAATCGGAGAATCATCATGTCAAGAGTTGCTAAAAAGCCGATCGCGCTGCCGAAGGGCGTCGAGCTGAAGGTCGCCGGTGAAGCGGTGACGGTGAAGGGTCCGAAGGGCGCGCTGTCGTTCGTCATGCCCGCCGGCGTCGAAGTCAACGTCAACGGCAGCGAAGTGCTGCTCGCCTCGAAGGATGCGGAGACGACCAAGTTCGCGGGAACCGCACGTGCGGTGCTGGCGAACATGGTCAAGGGCGTCAGCGAAGGCTACGAGCGCAAGCTCGAACTCGTCGGCGTCGGCTATCGCGCTGCGTTGCAGGGCAAGGACCTGAACCTTTCGCTCGGTTTCTCGCACCCGATCCTGTTCAAGGCGCCGGAAGGCATCACGATCACCGCGCCGTCGCAGACCGAAGTGCTGATCGCTGGAGCCGACAAGCAGCGCGTCGGCGAGACTGCGGCGAAGATCCGCGCGTTCCGCCCACCCGAGCCTTACAAGGGCAAGGGCGTGCGTTACGCCGGCGAGAAGATCACCATCAAGGAAGCCAAGAAGGCCTGATTAGGTTCTTCAGCTATCCGGAGACAAGACTATGTCGAACGAAAAGAACGAATCCCGCCTGCGCCGTGCGAAATCCACGCGTATGCACATCAAGAAGCTCGCCGTGCCGCGCCTGACCGTGCATCGCAGCGATCAGCACATCTACGCCCAGGTCATTTCGGCCGATGGCGCCAAGGTGATTGCAGCCGCATCGACGGTGCAGAAGGCGATCAAGGGCGATTTGAAAGCGACCAAGAACAAGGCCGCCGCCGCCGCCGTCGGCAAGGCGATCGCAGAGAAGGCGAAGGCCGCCGGCGTCGAGAGCGTCGCGTTCGACCGCTCGGGCTTTCGCTATCACGGTCGCATTGCCGCGCTCGCGGATGCGGCGCGCGAAGCTGGCCTCAAGTTCTGATCTGTAAAAATACTTCTCTACAATTCTAAGCGGCCTCGCCGCAAGCAAAAGTCCGCTGCAGCAAGGGCGGCACAAGGTGAAAAGTAATGTCAACGAACGAACGTGAAAACAGTGACGGCATGCTCGAGAAGCTCATCGCCGTCAACCGTGTGTCGAAGACGGTCAAGGGCGGTCGCCAGATGAGCTTCACCGCGCTGACTGTGGTCGGCGACGGCGACGGCAAGGTCGGCTTCGGTTACGGCAAGGCGCGCGAAGTGCCAGTCGCGATCTCGAAGGCGATGGAGCGCGCGCGCCGCGGCATGACCCAGGTCAAGCTCAACAACGGCACGCTCTGGCACGCGGTCAAGGCCAACCACGGTGCGGCGAAGGTGTACATGCAGCCGGCGTCCGAAGGTACCGGCGTCATCGCCGGTGGCGCGATGCGCGCGGTGCTGGAAGTGGTCGGCGTAAAGAACGTGCTGGCCAAGGCGCAGGGTTCGCGCAACCCGATCAATCTCGTGCGCGCCACGATCAAGGGCCTGGAAGCAATGGCGACTCCTGAGCGCATCGCTGCCAAGCGCGGCAAGAAAGTCGAAGAGGTGGGCGGTTATGGCCAAGGCTAAGAAAACGGAAGGCGGCACGATCACGGTGCGCCTGTACAAGAGCATG
Organism: Pseudomonadota bacterium; assembly: GCA_018240465.1. GTDB lineage: Bacteria > Pseudomonadota > Gammaproteobacteria > Xanthomonadales > Rhodanobacteraceae > Rudaea. The sequence continues at coordinate 7,755 of JAFEFS010000038.1, read as the reverse complement.
AACAGCTGCAAATGGGAGCATCGCCTGAGCGTGAAGGCGCTTGGTCTGAACAAGCTCAACGACGTGCGCGAGCTGAAAGACTCGCCGCAGGTGCGCGGTCTGGTCAACAAGGTCAACTATCTCGTGCGTATCGAGGGCTGAGGGCCGAGGGCCGAGGGTCGAAGAAGTCGCTTTCGTCGAGTCCCGGGTCCCGAGTGCCAAGTCCCGATATCCTGCAAATAATTCATTGGATACGATCATGCGTCTCAACAATCTCAAACCCGCCAAGGGTGCGCGCACCAAGCGCGTTCGCGTCGGCCGCGGCATCGGGTCGGGTCTCGGCAAGACCGCGGGTCGCGGCCACAAGGGCCAGTTCGCGCGCACCGGCAAGGGCAAGGTCAAGCCGGGCTTCGAAGGCGGCCAGATGCCGATGCAGCGTCGTCTGCCGAAGGTCGGCTTCCGTTCGAAACTCGCGCACAAGGTGTCCGAAGTGCTGCTGTACAAGCTCGAGACGGTCAAGGCCGACGTGATCGACTTCGACGCGCTCAAGGCTGCCGGTCTCATCGAGACTCGCGCAGAGCGCGCGAAGGTCGTCAAGAAGGGCGAACTCAAGCGCGCCGTCAAGCTCAAGGGCGTGGCCGTCACGGCCGGCGCCAAGGCGGCGATTCTCGCTGCCGGCGGCAGCGTAGAGTAACGGAGCGACGATGGCGGCTTCCCAAGCCAGCATGTTGGCCGGGCTCGGCAAATTGACCGAGCTCAAGCAGCGCGTCCTGTTCCTGATCGGTGCGTTGGTCGTGTACCGTCTGGGCTCGTTCATTCCTGTCCCTGGCGTCAAGTCGGCGGCGATGACTTCGCTGCTCGGCGGCGGTGGTGGCCTGATCGATCTGGCCAACATGTTCTCGGGCGGCGCGCTCGCGCGCTTCTCGATCTTCGCGCTCGGTGTCGTGCCGTACATCTCGGCATCGATCATCGTGCAGATGGTCGCCCAGGTCGTGCCCTCGCTGCAGTCGCTGCGCAAGGAAGGCGAGTCCGGCCGGCGCAAGCTGACCCAGTGGACGCGCTATTTCACCGTGTTGCTTGCGGCGGTGCAGTCGTTCGGCATTTCGAGCTGGCTGATGCATCAGAGTACGAGCGGCCAGCCGGTCGTCTATGCGCCCGGAATCGGCTTCATCTTCACTTCGATGATCGCGCTGACCTCGGGCACGCTGTTCCTGATGTGGCTCGGCGAGCAGATCACCGAACGCGGCATCGGCAACGGCATCTCGATGCTGATCTTCGCCGGCATCGTCGCCGGCCTGCCGGGAGCGACCTACCACACCCTGCAGATGGCGCAGAACGGCGAGCTGAACTTCATCAAGGTGTTGCTCGTGCTGCTGATCGTGGTCGCGGTGACGGCGTTCGTCGTCTTCGTCGAGCGTGGCCAGCGTCGCATCACGGTCAACTACGCGCGGCGCCAAGGTGGTGGCCAGGCGTACATGAACCAGTCGTCGCACCTGCCGCTCAAGCTCAACATGTCCGGTGTGATTCCGGCGATCTTCGCGTCGTCCCTGATCATGTTTCCGGCCACGGCCTCGTCCTGGTTCAGCGGCAGCACCGACGTCCGCTGGCTGCAGCAGGTAACCGCCGCGCTGGCGCCGGGTGAACCGCTGTACGAGATCCTGTACGCGCTGTTGATCATCGTGTTCGCGTTCTTCTATACCGCGCTCGTGTTCAACTCGAACGAGACGGCCGAGAATCTGAAAAAATCGGGCGCGCTGATTCCAGGTATCCGTCCGGGCAAGGCGACGGCCGACTATATCGACGGCGTGTTGACGCGTTTGACCGGGGCCGGGGCGCTGTACCTCGTGCTGGTCTGCGTGGTGCCGACTTTCCTGCAGCAGTATTTCCATGTGCCGTTCTATTTCGGCGGCACTTCGCTGCTGATCGTGGTCGTCGTGGTCATGGATTTCACCGCGCAGGTGCAGGCGCACTTGGTCTCGCATCAGTACGAAAGTCTGTTGAAGAAGGCGAATCTGAAGGGTTATGGCCGCGGCGGCAGTCCGGCACGGTAGCCACAGGCCAGAACATGGCGCGATGCGGGTGGAGCAGTTGCGAAACCCACCATCGGGCTTTGATTGGCGGTAAAAACCTTTGTCCGGCAGACTCTTGGGCTTCCGGAAACGTAAAAAACCAGTTACAATTTGCAGTTCACTGCGCTTTTGAGCGCAAAGAATTGAGAAGTGCGGCCCGGACGGCCGTTTTTCACTCGGGGCGGGACGCCTGAAAAAAGCACTCTTGGAGATAGAAAGATGGCGCGTATTGCGGGTGTCAACCTGCCGGTCCAGAAGCACGTCGTGATCGGACTGCAAGGCATTTTCGGTATCGGCCGCACGCGGTCGAAGCTGGTCTGTGAGGCGGCGGGCGTGAATCCGGCGACCAAGATCAAGTCGCTGACTGAATCCGAAGTCGAAAAGCTTCGCGCCGAAGTCGCGAAGTTCGTGGTCGAAGGCGATCTGCGTCGCGAAGTCGGCATGAGCATCAAGCGGCTGATGGACCTCGGCACCTATCGCGGCCTGCGCCATCGTCGCGGCCTGCCGGTGCGCGGCCAGCGTACGCGCACCAATGCGCGCACGCGCAAGGGTCCGCGTCGCGCGATCAAGAAGAATTAATTTATTTTTGCAAAGACGCGCGGCGCGTCTTTGCGGATTCTCAGGAAACCTTGACTCATGAATAAGCCGGTCGCTGCCAAGACCAAGAAGAAAGCCAAGCGCGTCGTCACCGATGCGATCGTCCACGTGCAGGCTTCGTTCAACAACACCGTCGTGACGATCACCGATCGCCAGGGCAACGCGCTGTCGTGGGCGACTGCGGGCGGCGCGGGTTTCCGCGGTTCGCGCAAGTCGACCCCGTTCGCCGCCCAGGTCGCGGCGGAGAAGGCCGGCCGTGTCGCGCAGGAATACGGCGTGAAAACCGCCGAAGTGCGTATCAAGGGCCCGGGCCCGGGTCGCGAGTCGGCAGTGCGCTCGCTCAACAACATCGGCGTGAAGGTGACCAACATCATCGATGTCACCCCGATCCCGCACAACGGCTGTCGCCCTCCCAAGAAACGCAGAGTCTGATGCGATCGTTCTGATCGCTAAATCTGAAGAATCGGCCATGCGTGGCCGGACTCGTTGAAAAGAGACAATCATCATGGCACGTTACATTGGTCCTACCTGCAAGCTCGCGCGCCGCGAAGGCGCCGATCTGAACCTGAAGAGCGCCGCGCGCGCCCTCGACTCGAAGTGCAAGCTCGAGAACAAACCCGGTCAGCATGGCGCCGGTGGCGGTGCGAAGAAGTCGCGCCTGTCCGATTATGCGGTGCAGCTGCGTGAGAAGCAGAAGGTCAAGCGCATCTACGGTCTGCTCGAGCGCCAGTTCAGCAACTACTACGTCAAGGCGTCGAAGACCAAGGGCAACACCGGCGAAAACCTGCTGCGTTCGCTTGAATCGCGCCTGGACAACGTCGTCTACCGCATGGGCTTCGCGGTGACCCGCGCCCAGGCCCGTCAGCTCGTCGCGCACAAGTCGATCGAGGTCAACGGCAAGAAGGTCAACCTGCCGTCGTACGCGGTCAAGGCGGGCGACCAGATCTCGATCACCGAGAAGTCGCGCAGCCAGTTGCGCATCAAGGAAGCGCTGACCCTGTCGCAGGAAATGGATCTTGCTCCCGGCTGGCTCGAAGTTGACGCGAACAAGTTCGCCGGCACGCTCAAGGCGCTGCCGGAGCGCTCGGACCTGCCGAGCGACATCAACGAGTCGCTGATCGTCGAGCTTTACTCGAAGTAACCCGCTTCATCCGCCGCGTCGGGCAATGGCCGGCGCGGTGCGCGGCAAGCTTGAACAGGCCGTGTTTTGTACACATATCCCCGAATTCCCCACACCTTACGGAGAGCGTAGTTCATGGCAAACTCGCCTACTACCATCCTGCGTCCGCGCGGCCTGCATGTAGAACAGCTCGGCGCGAACCGCGCCAAAGTCTCGGTTGAACCACTGGAGCGCGGCTTCGGCCATACGCTCGGCAATGCGCTGCGTCGCGTTTTGCTGTCGTCGATCCCGGGTGCCGCGATCATCGAAGTCGAGATCGATGGCGTGCTGCACGAATACACGACACTCGAAGGCCTGCAGGAGGACGTGATCGAAGTCCTGCTCAACCTCAAGGACGTCGCCCTGCGCCTGCACAACCTCGACGAAACCACCTTGACCTTGTCGAAGAAAGGCAAGGGCGTGGTCACGGCTGCCGACATCAAGGTCGACCACAACGTCGAAATCGTCAACCCCGAGCACGTGATCTGCCACCTGACCAAGGATATAGCGCTGAACATGCGCCTGAAGGTCGCGCGCGGCATCGGCTACCAGCCGGCTACCTCGCGTCGCCGCCCGGATGACGAGAGCCGTCCGATCGGCCGCCTGCAGCTCGATGCCTCGTTCTGCCCGGTGCGTCGCGTTGCCTACGAAGTCGACAGTGCGCGCGTCGAACAGCGTACCGATCTCGACAAGCTCGTGCTCGACATCGAAACCAACGGCACCGTGGAAGCGGAAGAAGCCGTGCGCAAGGCCGCGGAAACTCTGCTCGACCAGCTCACGATCTTCGGCGACTTCACCCGCCGTGATACCTCGGAAGCGAAGACCGACAAGGCCGGCGTCGATCCGGTTTTGCTGCGCCCGATCGACGACCTCGAACTTACCGTGCGTTCGGCGAACTGCCTGAAGGCCGAGAGCATCTACTACATCGGCGACCTCGTGCAGCGCACCGAAGTCGAGCTGCTGAAGACGCCGAACCTTGGCAAGAAGTCGCTGACCGAAATCAAGGATGTGCTGTTCACGCGTGGCCTATCGCTCGGCATGAAGCTCGAGAACTGGCCGCCGTCGGGTTTGCAGCACGGCATGCAGATGAACTGAGTTGCTCCTCGCCCCGGTCCGCCGGGGTGAAGAACGGGAAGATCCAGGGCCATCCCGGAACGGCCATGAACCGAGAGTTCACCTTCCGCGCAATCCCGCGCTGGAGTCCACAATTATAAAGTTGCACGAACTGGGAATTATTTATGCGTCACATGAAGTCGGGCCGCAAGCTCAACCGCACCAGCTCGCACCGCGAAGCGATGTTCAAGAACATGGCGGCTTCGATCATCAAGCACGAGCTGATCAAGACCACGCTGCCGAAGGCCAAGGAATTGCGCCGCGTCGCCGAGCCGCTGATCACGCTGGCCAAGGTCGACAGCGTCGCCAACCGCCGCCTCGCCTTCGCGCGTCTGCGCGACAAGGTCGCGGTCGGCAAGTTGTTCGTCGAACTCGGCCCGCGCTACCGCGAGCGCAAGGGCGGCTACACGCGCATCCTCAAGTGCGGCAACCGCGTCGGCGACAATGCGCCGATGGCCTACATCGAACTGGTCGATCGCCCGCGCAGCGAAGCGGCAGCGTCCGAAGAGTAAGCGCAGCAACGCATCGGCTATCCGAAAAGCCCCGACGCACGCGCCGGGGCTTTTCGTTTTCCGGGAACATCGCGCGATGCCCATGGTCTTTAGGGGCGTCGTTTCGGAGGCAAGCATGCTCAACCCATTCGCCTGGTCGTACCGCGCCCAGTGTTTCACCGGATTCCTGGTTTGCGCGGCGTTGCTCGGCTACGCCTATTACGTACAGTTCGATCTCGGCATCGAACCGTGCCCGCTATGCATATTCCAGCGCATCGCGGTGATCGCGATTGGCGTGTTCTTCCTGGTCGGCGCATTGCACAACCCTAAACCCAAGGGAAGGCGCGGATATGCATTGCTGGTGCTGCTCGGAGCTTGCGCCGGCATCGGCATCGCCGCCTATCATGTCTGGGTTCAGCATCAGCCGCCCAATCCGCTGGCGGGTTGTACTCCTGGCTGGAACTACTGGGTGGAGAATTTTTCGGTGCGCTACGCATGGAGCAAGACAGTCCAGGCCGCGTTCACCGGCCACGCCGACTGCGCCGAGGTCAACTGGACCCTCCTCGGCCTGTCGATGCCGTTCTGGACGCTCGTTTCGTTTGCCGGGCTCGGCGCCGGGGCGCTCTGGGCGGGTTTTCGCAGACGCTGAAGTTCCGGCAGGCGATCTGGCATCATGGCGGAATCCATTGCCGGTAGCCGCAGCATGACCACACCCTCGCAAGCAGCATCGATGCACAACGCGCCCCAGGCATGGTCGCCGACGTCATGGCACTCACGCGCGGCCGTGCAGCAGCCTGTATATGCCGACCCCGCGGCGCTGAACGGCGCCGTCGAGCAATTGCGCGAACTGCCGCCGCTGGTCACTTCGTGGGAAGTGCTCGCGCTCAAGCACAAGCTTGCCGAGGCGCAGGAAGGGCGCTGTTTTCTCCTGCAGGGCGGCGATTGCGCCGAGAGCTTCGCCGACTGCACCTCGCCGATCATCTCCAACCGGCTCAAGGTGCTGCTGCAGATGAGCCTCGTCCTCGTGCACGGCCTCAAGCTGCCGGTCGTGCGCGTCGGCCGCTTCGCCGGACAGTACGCCAAGCCGCGCTCGGCCGACACCGAGACGCGCAACGGCGTGACCTTGCCCTGCTATCGCGGCGACATCGTCAACGCGCCCGAATTCACCGCGGCCGCGCGCGAACCCGAGCCGCAGCGCCTGATCGAGGCGCATTCGCGCTCGGCGCTGACGATGAATTTCGTGCGCGCGCTGATCGACGGCGGTTTCGCCGACCTGCACCATCCCGAATACTGGGATCTGGAATGGGTCAGGCATTCGCCGCTGCAGGACGAATACCGGCGCATGGTCGAGTCGATCGGCGAGGCGGTGCGCTTCATGGAAACGCTGGCGGGTGAATCGCCCGCCTATCAAAAAGTGGATTTCTATACTTCGCACGAAGCGCTGCTGCTCAACTACGAAGGCGCGGTGACGCGCAAGGTGCCGCGCAATCCGGGCTGGTTCAACCTGTCCACGCATTTTCCGTGGATCGGCATGCGCACTGCGCAACTCGATGGCGCGCATGTCGAGTACTGCCGCGGCATCCAGAATCCGATGGGTCTCAAGCTTGGCCCCGGAGTGAAGCCGGACCAGCTGCTGCGCACGATCGATGCGCTCAACCCGGACAACGAGCCCGGCCGGTTGACCTTGATCACGCGCATGGGCGCAGCCAAGGTCGAGGCCGAATTGCCGCAGCATCTGAACGCGGTCAAGGCCGAAGGCAGGCGCGTGCTGTGGTGCTGCGATCCCATGCACGGCAACGGCGAGACGCTGCCTTCCGGCGTGAAGACGCGGCGCTTCGAGAACATCCGCGCCGAACTCGATCACGCGTTCGACATCCACGCCGCCTGCGGCACGCGTCTCGGCGGGGTGCACCTGGAGTTGACCGGCGAAAACGTCACCGAATGCCTCGGCGGCGCGCGCGATCTGACCGAAACCGATCTCGCGCGCGCGTACAAGTCGACGGTCGATCCGCGGCTCAACTACGAGCAGTCGCTGGAGATCGCGATGCTGATCGTACGCAAGCGCGGCGGCAAGACCTGAGGCGCGTGCTTTCCGTTCTCAGAGCTCCGCGTGCACGCGCAAGCCGAAGAAACGCGCCGGTCCGCGATCGCGGTTGTAGCCCGGATTGCGGGCGAACTGGAAATCCGGGCTGATCGTCAGGTGCGGCACGAGTTGCGCCGCATAGTAAATCTCGGCAATCTGTTCGCGGCCGTAGTCGAGCCGACCGTCGCCGATCAGAAAGCCGTTGCCGCCGAGCGCAAGATAGTCGCGATGGCCGTGCGAGATGCCGTTCACCGCGATCGCGAG
>JAFEFS010000037.1 GCA_018240465.1 Pseudomonadota bacterium | reverse complement strand
CCGTTGACCGCGATCGCATTGACTATCGGCGAGGTGATCGTGAGGCTGTACAGGCGGCCGTCGGAAACGGCCACGGTCGTCGTCGCCGTCAGTGGAATGGTGACACCGTTGCCGACGTCGCCGTCGTAGGCGTCCACGGTCGCGCGGATCTGCACCGGGCCCTGCTTGTTTCCGGCCAGAAGGTACACGCTCGCACCGCCCGCGCCGGTAGAGGTCTTCACCGAAGCGCCGGTTTGCGGCACGCCACCGGCGCTGATGCCGAACAGCTGCGCATCGCTGCCGCTCGGTCCGACGATGTCGAACTGCACGTTGTCGATGCCGGGAGCGGCGATCGCGGGCGTGCCGTAGATGTTGTTCACGGTCGCGGTCACAAGCTTGCTTTGGGGGCCGTTCGAATCCTTGACGTAAACGCCGCCAGCGCCCTGCGACAAGGTCACCGTCGTCGGCAGATTCGCGCCCGGCGGTGTGACCACGTTGACCACGATCTGCGAGGAGATCGTGCGGTTGGTTTCCGGGTCCACCGCGGTGATCGTCAGCGTGGCCGGGCCGGTGTTGGCCTGGGAATGGACGAAGATCGTGCCGACACCGGCGGTGACGTTGACCGTGCCGCTGCCGAGCTCGGTGAGGAATTCGTTGCCCTCGGCGGTGGGCGGAGTCTTGGTCGCGCCGACCCAAGGCGTGGTCGGATCATCGAGCGTGGAGAAAGCGATCGAATTGACCGGATTCGTCGAGACGGCGATCTTGCCGTTGAGCAACTGGCCGGTGATCAGGCCGCGCCATTCCACATCGACCTCGGCCATATAGGGCGAGCCGAAATACGGACCCGCGCCGACGAGGTTCTGCGGCAAGGTCACCGTGGACGGGGTGGCCTTCAGGTTCGGATTGTTGCCGTCGCCCTGCGTCACCGCGATCGTCACCTTGGTGGTGACCGTGTTCGGATGGCCGTTGGCCGGCGGCAACGAAACCGTGACCGTCGCCGTGCCCGGCGTGTTGTTGGCAATGAAGACGAACGTCGCCACGCCGCCGCTGAGCACGCTGGAACTGCTGGCGACGCCGCTCGAACCGCTGCCGGCGATCGAGCCCAGCGTCGGCGGCGACACGGTCGCGCTGAGTACCTTGCCATCGGCCTCGGGCGCGCCGTTGCGGCGCGTGACGGTCACGGTCAGAGTGGCAGTCGTGTTCGTCGTGATCGAATTCGCCGACAGGTCGATCTTCACCGAGTCGGCCGATGGCGGGCCGAATGCGGAAGCATGCGCTTGTTCGCCGCCCGCAACGAGCAGCAGCGAACCGAACAACATCGCGAGGAATCGGAACGGCGTTTTCATGTGGACTCCGGTACTACCCTGACTGTCTGTGCTTGCGAATGAAGGACTGGCCGCGCCGTCTCGCGGGGCGGAACCGTTGGTCATCTGAGGTTTTCGTCGAGGATCTTCGGCGTGACGAAGATCAGCAACTCCGCCTTCTGGTTCGACTTCTTGACGTTGCGGAAGAACGCGCCGAGGCCAGGCAGGTCGCCGAGGAACGGCACCTTGGTCACGGCGTCCTGCTTGTCGAATTCGTAGACGCCGCCGAGCACGACGGTCTGGCCGTTGTCGACCAGCACCGAGGTGGTCATCTCGCGCTTGTCGATGATCGGGTACGAACCGGTCACGTTGGTGTAGTAGCCGGCCAGCGCATCCTTCTTCACGTCGAGGTTGAGGAATACGCGGCCGTCGGCGGTGATCGTCGGCGTCACCTTGAGGCCGAGTACCGCGTCCTTGAACGCCACGGTCGGCAGTGAGTTGCCGCCACCGCTCGAGGTGATCGTCGAATACGGGATTTCCTGGCCCTGGGTGATGTTCGCTTCCTGCTGGTTCGAGGTGACCACGCGTGGACTCGAGATCAACTCGCTGCGGCCTTCGGTCTGGCCGGCGGAGAGTTCGAGGTCGAGCAGGACGTTGGCGCCGAGTACGGACAGACCGATGCTGCCGGCATTCGTCGTGCTCGTCGGCAGATTGACGTTGAGGCGGTCGCCCAGATTGCTAGTGCCTGTCGCGGTCCCGCCGCTGACTCCCGGTGGCAATACCGGAAACGGGTCGCCCGTGGCCAGACGGTTGGCCAACGCCTGGTTGGTCATGTATTGCGAGCCGTTGAGGTTGCCGCTGGTCGAGACGACGTTGCTGCCGACCGTGGTCGCGCCGCTGATGCCGAACTTGGCACCGAGTTCGCGCGAGAAGTTGTCCGTAGCGACGACGACGCGCGCCTCGATCAACACCTGCTGCACGGGCTTGTCGAGCTTGACGACCAGTTCGCGGATCGAACGCACCTTTTCCGGCGTATCGACGACGAGCAGGGTGTTGGTGCGTTCGTCGTAGGACACCCGCCCGCGCTCGGAAAGGAAGCCGCTCGCGTTGGCCTGGGTGCCCGCGCCGCCGCCACCGCCCTGATTGCCTTGCTTGGACTTCTGCGTGAGCAGGTCGGCGATGTCCTTGGCCTTGCCGTAGCTGATCGGAATGTACTCGGTGATCGTCTCGCTGACCTGCTCGAGCTTGAGCTTGGCGTCGGCGATCGCCTGTTCGCGATCGGCGATTTCCTTCTGCGGCGCGACCCAGATGACGTTGCCGTTCTGGCGCTTGTCGAGGCCCTTGGCCTGCAGCACGATGTCGAGCGCCTGGTCCCACGGCACGTTGTTCAGGCGCAAGGTGACGTTGCCGGTGACGCTGTCGGCGACGACGATGTTGAGTTCGGACATCTGCGCAATCAGCTGCAGCACTGCGCGCGTGGGGATGTCCTGGAAATCGAAGGTGACGCGGCTGCCGCTGTACACAGGCGGCGCGTTCGGATCCTTCTTCTCTTTTTCCTTGGCCGGCGCGACTTCGACGATGTACTGGTTGCCGGTCTGATACGCAAGCTGCTCGAATGGCGGCTTGGCAGTGATTTCCATGTGCGCGCCGCCGCCCTTGCTGCGCGTTTCGATGAACTGCACGGGGGTGGCGAAATCGAGCACATCGAGGCGCTGCGCGAGCTGGGTGGGCAGGCGCGCGTTGAAGATGTCGAGCAGAATCCTGTCACCCTGGCGCTTCAGGTCCGCGCTCGAACCTTCGCCGGAAAAGGTAATGACGATGCGGCCTTCGCCATTCTTGCCGCGACGGAAGTCGATGTTCGAGACTTCCTGCGTGGTCTGACCGACACTCTTGGTCTGGTCGCCCGCGGCGATCGTCGCGCTTGCGTTCGCGGTGTTGCCGTTGTTGACGACGAGGACGAAGTTGTTGCCGTCGGCGCGCGTTTCGTAGGTCGAGGCGCGATACAGGTCGACGACGACACGGGTGCGCCCGCCGGCGTCGGCGACGTTGATGCCGCTGGTCGCGCCGCTGCCTACCTCGATGTGGCGCTGGCTCAGCGTGGAACGCGTGTCGGGAAAGTCGAGCGCGATGCGCGGAGGCGTCTCCGTGGTGAACGCGCGAGCGCCCGCAGGCGGCGCGGCGAGCTTGAGCGTGATCTGCACGCGCCCCCCCGCGAGCGGCGCGTAGCCGATATCCTGCAGCACGTTTTCCGCGTGTGCTGCCGGCACGGCGAAAAACGATGCCAGCAGCACGCCGAACGCGGCGCCGAATCGTTGCGCTGCAGTCCGCTGGATTGCGCCCGCGATGATCCACTTCATGGTCTTCCCCGATCCGATGTTCGTTTCGCCACACTGCACCGGCACGGCCGGTCGCGTCACTTCGCTACTTGGCCGTACTGATTTCGACCGTCGCCGGCCGCTCCATCCAGCCGCCGTTGCCATTGCTGATCAACTCGACCAGCTCGATGTTGTTCGCATGGATTGCCTTGATCTTGCCGTTGTTCTGTCCGAGATAGTTGCCCGGCTTGACCCGCGACACCGTCCCTTCCGGATCGCGGATCAGACCCAGGGTGGCAGGACCGGTGCCGATCGTGCCGACCATCTTCAGGCTGTCGAGCGCGAATTCCTCGAGCTTTTCCTTCGGATGCGGATCGGGTATGGCGGTCTTTTCGGCCTCCTCCGCCTTCTGCTCGGTCAGGCTTGGCGCGAAGGGATCGCGCCGCGCCTGATCCTTGTACTCGAAGGTCTCGAACGTCTTCAGCACTGGCAGCGGCGGCAGCGGCCCGCCCGGCAACGCTTTCTCGTCCGCGACCCACTTGCGCAAATCGGCATCGCCTTTGAGGCAGCCACCTAGCAACGGCAACAACGCGATCAGCAGCAGCCAGCGCCGAGAGGGCAGATAACTCATCGCCATGGCGCTCATCGGGCCGCCTTTGCCGCAGGCGCGTTCGGCGCCCCCGGCTTCTTCGGCGCGGCGGCTTCGGCTTCATCCTCGTCGACGTAGCGATAGGTCTTCACCGTTCCCTCGAGAGTGAGCTGGCCCGGCGACGCCGGCAGTTTGCCGGTCGGCTGCTGCGAAGGCTTCAGTGAAACATCATGCATGGTCAGGATGACCACGCGCGGCAACGCCGCCACCGCGCTGATGAAGGAACCGAATTGATGGTAGTTGCCGAGCATGCGCAGCTTGATCGGTTTCTCGGCGTAGAAACCTTCCTGGATCGCCTCCGCGCCGGGCTCGAACAACTGCACGTCCAGACCCGCCGACAGTGCGGACCGCGACACGTCATCGAGCAGTTCCGGCATTTCCGTCTTGCCGGGAAGCTGGCGCAACAACTGGCGCAAGATCTCGCGCATGTCGTCCAGCTGGGTCTTGAGTTTTTCCAGATTGACGACCTTGAGCTGCTTGTCGTGGAAATCCTTCTTCAGCTCGATCTCCTGCTTCTGCTTCTGCACGAGCGTGTCGGACTGGCCACTGATCGACCAATACCAACCCACGAACAACAACAGGGCGAAAAGCAGGATGCAGGCGGTGTACTTGACGCCGTCGGGCCAGGCACCGACGTTGTTGCGGTCAAGGTTGCGGAAATCAGAGAGCTTCATGGAGCCCCCGCAGCCGATGCCGGCGCCCGAGTTGAAGGATTGCCGGATGGCGCGGGTGGCGCTGCCCCCGGCTTCGCCGGCGCGCTACCCGGCGGCGCATCTGCGTCGGGCTGATCCGGCGAGCGCAGCTTCACCGTGAGGCCGAATTCGTAGCGGTTGCGTTTGTCTGTGCCCTTGATCTCGGTCTTCTGCAGATCCGAGCGCTGCATCCACGCCGACGCGTCGAGGTTGCGCATGTAGTTGGCCACGTCGCCATTCGCCTGCGCGACCCCCTGCATCGCAAGCTGATTGCCGGTCTGCTTCAGCGCGGTCAGGCGCACACCCTCGGGAATCGTGCGGACCAGTTCGTCAAACAGATGCACCATCTGCGCACGACTCGCCTGCAACTGCTCGATGATCTGCTTGCGCGCAAGCAATTTGGCCTTGGTTGTTTCCAGATCCTTGATTTCCTTGAGCTTGCCCTCGAGCTGCTTGATCTCGCTGCTCAAATAGCCGTTGCGCGCGTCCTGATCGCTGATGCGCTGATCCATCCACCAGCCCCAGGCCAGCCAGGAAAGTACGGCCAGGATCGCGGCCGCGGCGAGCATGGTGTAGAAATCTCGTTCACGCTGGCGACGCCGCTCGGCGCGCCAAGGCAGCAGGTTGATCGTCGCCATCAGTCGAAGCTCCGCAAGGCCAGACCTGCCGCGACCATCAGAGTGGGCGCATCCTGGCGCAAGGCCGTCGCCTGGCTTTGCACACGCGGTGCCAGTGACATGTTCGCAAGCGGATTGGCGATGATGCAGGGCACGTCGAGCTGGTGCAGGATCTTCGCGCCGATGTCGGGAACGAGCGCACAGCCGCCGGCAAGCACGATCTGGTCGACCCGGCTGTAGTCGCTACCGGCGTAGAAGAACTGCAGCAGGCGACTGATCTGCTGCACGATCGCCTCCTTGAACGGCTCGAGCACCTCGACTTCGTACGATTCGGGCAGGCCACCCTGGCGCTTGGCCAGACCTGCCTCTTCGAACGACAGGCCATAGCGCCGCATCACCTCCTCGGTGAGCTGCTTGCCGCCGAATACCTGCTCGCGCGAGTAGATCGTACGCTGGTTCTTCAACACGATCAGCGTCGTCATCGTCGCACCGACATCGACAACGGCGACGATGGCGTCAGCCGGTACGGTCAGTTGATCCGCGATCAGCTTGCACGCGTTCTCCATCGCGAACGCTTCGACGTCGACGACCTTGGCGGTCAGGCCCGCGAGCTCGAGCGCGGAGACACGCAGATCGACGTTCTCGGTGCGCGAGGCGGCGATCAGCACATTGACCGAGTCGGGCGCGTCCTTGACCGGACCGAGCACCTCGAAATCCAGGCTCACTTCCTCGATCGGATACGGGATGTACTGGTTCGCCTCGACCTGGATCTGCTCCTCGAGCGCGTCTTCGCCGAGATCGGCCGGCATCGTGATGATCTTGGTGATCACCGAGGATCCGGCAACGGCGGAAGCGGCGAACTTGGCCTTGGCTCCGGAGCGTGCGAACGCCCGACGCAAAGCCTCGCCGACCGGCTCGACCGCGACGATGTTTTTTTCCACCACCGAATTCGGCGGCAACGGCTCCACCGCATAGTGCTCGATGCGATAGCGTCCGCCGGAGCGGCTCAGCTGCAGCAGCTTGACTGCGGAGGAACTGATGTCCACACCCAGCAGTGCTGTCGATTTGGCTTGAAAGAAGTTCAACCCCAGATCCCCCAACCGCGAACAGGTTTGGAAACAACAAGCCGGCGGACGCCATTAAACCTGACTGTTAAAAATTTGGCAATGGGGAAATTTGCTGATCGAACAAACACTTCCCGAAAATTTTTAGCGAACTGCTTCGCGTTCTGCCTGAAAAACGATCGTGATGGCTTGCTTCGCTTTCGCCCGCCCCACGCCAGAATTCCGCCTACCGAGCGCAGTGACCGCCGCATATAATGGCTCGACCGCTCCCGGATTCGGGTCGCCCGGCAATACTCCATGCGTTTTCTCCGCCGCCTGCTCCGCTACACCCTGATCCTCGGGGTCGTCCTGATCGCCTTGGGGGCCATCGGCCTCGGCGTCGTCTACTGGCTGATCGTGCCGGGTTTGCCGCCCGTGGACTCGCTGCGCGACGTCAGCCTGCAGGTGCCGCTGCGCATCTACAGCGCGGACAACAAGCTCATCGCCACCTACGGCGAAACGCGCCGGATTCCGATCAAGATCGAGCAGGTGCCGGCGCAGGTGAAGAACGCCTTCCTCGCCGCCGAAGATGCCAATTTCTACAACCATCCCGGGGTGGACTATCAAGGCATCCTGCGCGCGGTGGGCCTGATGATCTCCAAGCGTACGCTGCATGTGCCCGGGGGCAGCACGATCACGCAGCAGGTCGCGCGCGACTTTTTCCTCAGCTCCGAAGTGAGTCTGTCGCGCAAGGCGACGGAGATCTTCCTCTCGTTCAAGATCGAGAACACGCTGAGCAAGGATCAGATCCTCGAGCTGTATCTCAACAAGATCTTCCTCGGCAACCGCGCCTACGGCGTCGCCGCCGCCGCCGAGTTCTACTACGGCAAGACGCTGGATCAGCTCAACCTGGCCGAGTGCGCGATGCTCGCGAGCCTGCCGAAATTCCCCTCGACCGGCAACCCGCTCAACAACCACGCACGTGCGCTCGAGCGCCGCCGCTATGTGCTGCAGCGCATGCTCGACAACGGCTACATCGATCAAGCCCAATTCAAGCAGGCCGACGCCGAACCTGAGCGCGCCTTCGCGCACGAACCGCCGATCGACGTCGAAGCGCCGTACGTGGCCGAGCTCGTGCGTCAGGAAGCGATCCAGCGTCTCGGCAACAACGCGCTGACCGACGCCTACACGATCCGCACGACGATCGATTCGCGCGAGCAAACCGCGGCCAACGAGGCCGTGCGCGCCGGCCTGATCGCTTACGACCGGCGCCACGGCTGGCGCGGTCCGGAAGCACATGTCGAGCTGGCGAGCAACGCGACGGCCAGCGAGCTTGAGCGCAAGCTCGACGCATTCCGCACCACGTTCGGCCTCGTGCCAGCGATCGTCATGCAGAGCACCGACAAGCAAGCGCAACTGCGCCTCAACGACGGCCAGACGATCTCGCTCGGGCTCGAAGACATCGCCTGGGCGCGCCGTTACCAGGACGAAACCAGTCGCGGCCCCGCGCCGAAGCGCGTCGATGCGGCGCTCAAGCCCGGCGACATCGTCCGCGTCGCGCACTACACCGACCCGAAGAAGGAAGGCCGCTGGCAGCTGGCGCAGATTCCGTCCGTGCAGGGCGCGCTCGTTGCGCTCGATCCGGAAGACGGCGCGGTACGTGCGGAAGTCGGCGGCTTCTCGTTCGCGCGCAGCAAGTTCAACCGCGTGGTGCAGTCGCAGCGCAATCCCGGCTCGAGCTTCAAGCCACTGTTCTATGCCGCGGCGTTCGAGCACGGGTTCACCCCGGCCTCGGTGGTCAACGACGCGCCGGTCGTGTTCCCCGATCCATCCAAGCCGAACGGGCAATGGACGCCGAAAAACGACGACGACGTGTTCTCCGGACCGATGCGCCTGCGCGAGGCGATGGTGCAGTCGAAGAACCTCGTCTCGGTACGCCTGCTCGACGCGATCGGCGTGCGCTATGCACGCGAATTCGTGACCCGCTTCGGCCTCAGCCTCGAACAAGTGCCGCCGAACCTGTCGATGGCTCTCGGCACCGCCTCGGTGTCACCGATGAACATGGCGCGCGCATTCGCGGTGATCGCCAACGGCGGCTTCCTCGTCGACCCGTACTTCGTCGATGCGATCTACGATCGCGACGGCAAGGAGGTGTACAAGGCACAGCCCGCGCAAGTCTGTGCGCAATGCCCGGAGCGCGCGGGTGACGACGGCCGTGCGGATGCCCCGCCGGCAACGCGCACCGTGGTCGACAACAACGGCGTGACGACGAAGAACGACCTCTCGCCGATCGCCAGCGCACAGGCGACGACGACCGCGCCGGCGACAACCAGACTCGCGCCGCGCGTGCTCGACGCACGCACCGCCTACCTGATCGGTTCACTGCTGCGCGACGTGGTCCGCCGCGGCACCGGCTCCGGCGCGATGGTGCTCAAGCGCAACGACCTGTTCGGCAAGACCGGCTCGACCAACGACCATCGCGATGGCTGGTTCGTCGGCTACAACCCCGATCTCGTCGCCGCGAGCTGGATGGGTTTCGACGACTTCAGTTCGATGGGCCACGTCGAATTCGGCGCGCAGACCGCGCTGCCGATCTGGATCGACTTCATGCGCGTCGCGCTCGACGGCGTGCCCGAGAAGCCGTTCAACATGCCGCCCGGCATCAGCACCGCGCAGATCGATCCCGAAACCGGCCTGCTCGCCTCGCCCGGCGCCGAGCACACGATCTCCGAGGTGTTCCGCACCGAGGACCTCACCCGCATCGCGAACAGCCCGAACCAGCCGACCGAGGCGGAGAAGAAGGTGCAGCAGGAAGCCTACGGGATCTTCTGATGCGCGAACGACGCGCCGATACGCGCGGCGGCCGCAGACAGCAGGCAGGCACGCAACAGCACGCGATACGCGCACGCATCGCTTCCGAAGCCGCGCGCTTGATCAGCGAGTCCGGCATCCGCGACTACGCGCTGGCCAAGCGCAAGGCCGCGGCGCGGCTCGGCGTCGACGCGGAGTCTGCGTTGCCGAACAACGTCGAGATCGAGAACGCGCTGCGCGAACACCAGCGCCTGTTCCATGCCGCGGACCAGCCCTTGCGCCTGCGCGCGCTGCGCGAAACCGCGGTCGAGGCAATGCGTTTCTTCGCCGCGTTCGAGCCACGCCTCGTCGGCGCCGTGCTCGACGGCACGGCCGACGCGCATTCCGCGGTCTGCCTGCATCTGTTCAGCGACGATCCCGACGCGCCGACGCGCCTGCTCGACGAGCACGGGATCGATCACCGAAGCGAGTCACGCCGCCTGCGCGTCGGCCCGGATCGTGATGCCGAGTATCCCGTGCTGCGATTCGCCGTCGACGATGCAACGATCGACGTCACTGTCTTTCCCTACGACGGACTGCGCCAAGCCCCGCTCGACCGTGTCGACGGCAAACCGATGCCGCGCGCGACACGGGCCGCGCTGGGGAATCTGCTCGACGACGAAGTCGCCGGATAACGGCGCCATCCACCGCACGCACTTTTTTCGATGACGCGACGGCAGCGCGCACCAAACAGGGGCGCGATGCACCGTGCGCCCGCGCAAGGCAATCGCCCGCGTGCCGGCCTCAGCGCTTGTCGAGCGGCAGATAGTCGCGCGTGGTCGCGCCGGTGTAGATCTGGCGCGGACGACCGATCTTGGTGTCCTTGTCGTTGTGCTGCTCGAGCCAGTGCGCGACCCAGCCCGCGGTACGCGCAATCGCGAACATCACGGTGAACATCTCGGTCGGGATCTTCAGCGCCTTGTAGATGATGCCCGAGTAGAAGTCGACGTTCGGATAGAGCTTGCGCTCGACGAAGTACGGATCCTTGAGCGCGACTTCCTCGAGCTTCATCGCCACGTCGAGCAGCGGATCGTCGACACCGAGGTCGGCGAGCACCTTGTGGCACATCTCGCGGATGATCGTCGCGCGCGGGTCGAAATTCTTGTACACGCGATGGCCGAAGCCCATGAGGCGGAAGCCGGAATTCTTGTCCTTCGCCTTCTCGACCGCCTTCGCCACGTTGTCGGCTGTACCGATCTCGCCGAGCATCTTGAGCACCGCCTCGTTTGCGCCGCCGTGTGCCGGCCCCCATAACGCGGCGATGCCGGCGGCGACGCAGGCATACGGATTCGCGCCGGTCGAACCGACCAGGCGCACGGTCGAGGTCGAAGCGTTCTGCTCGTGGTCGGCATGCAGGATGAAGAGCAGGTCGAGCGCCTTCGCCGCGACCGGCGAGATTTGCAGCGGCTCGCTCGGCACCTCGAACATCATGTGCAGGAAGCGGGTGACGTACTCGAGGTTGTTGCGCGGATAACGCAGCGGCCAGTCTATCGAGAAGCGGTACGCCGCGGCCGCAAGCGTCGGCATCTTCGCGATCAGGCGCAGCGCGGCGAGGCGGCGCTGTTCGGGGTCGTTGATGTTGAGCGTGTCGTGGTAGAACGCCGACAGCGTCGCGACCGAGCCGCACAGCATCGCCATCGGATGCGCATCGTAGCGGAAGCCGCTGAGGTAGTGACGCAGCGACTCGTGCATCATCGTGTGATGCGTCACTTCGTCGTCGAATGCACCGAATTGCGCAGCGGTCGGAAGCTCGCCGTTGATCAGCAGGTAGGCGACTTCGAGAAAGCTCGACTGCTTGGCGAGCTGCTCGATCGGATAACCGCGATACAGCAGAATGCCCTTGTCGCCGTCGATGAACGTGATCGCACTGCGCGTGGACGCGGTCGAGACGAAACCGGGATCGAACGTGAAGTAGCCGGTATCCTTGTTGAGCTTGGCGATGTCGAGCGCTGGATCGCCGAGGCTGCCGGTCACGACCGGCAAGGCCGTGGTCTTGTTCGTTGCGGAATCGCTCAACTGCACGGTCTGATCGGCCACGTAAGGCTCCTTTCCTGAAGAGAAGAAGCAGTGCGCGTGGATTGCCGCATGGGCGCATCGTTCGAAGGCGGGTTCGCGGAAACCCGCTGCGCTGCACTGCACAACCCGCGCAGAATATCACACAGACGTTTGATTTCGCGTTACGAAATCATCATTCACCGGTGCCTTGAAACTGCGCCAACCGGCGCAACTTGCGCGCGCCAACAGCCGGCAAGAAACCGGCTTTGAACCATCGCGAGGGCGGGCTTCGCGACAACTGGCCGCGAAGGCCCGGTGAGAACGCCCGGTCTTCCTTACTTGGCCGCGGTGCCGCCGTAGCGCTTGCGGAACTTGTCGACGCGACCGCCGGAATCGACGATCTTGTGCTTGCCCGTGTAGAACGGATGCGAGGCGCTGGAAATTTCGATCTTGACGACGGGATATTCCTTGCCGTCTTCCCACTTGATCGTGTCCTTGCTCGTCATCGTCGAACGCGTGAGTATCGCGAAATTGGACGAGACATCCTGGAAGACCACGGATTTGTATTCGGGATGGATGTCGGCTTTCATGGTTCGGGGCTCCGCGTAGCGGTACTGCGCTGGGAAAAGAGGCGAATTGTAGCCGGAATTGTACTTGCGGCGCAACACAGCTGCGTTGCCCCTGATCCGGGTCCCGAAATCGCGGCCGACAGGCAGCGGTTCGGTTTGCAGACCGCATAATGCACTGCTGCAGCCACCGCGCCCCGTTCCGCATCGACCGCTCCACGCCCATGCCCCGTTCGCCCCGATCCTCGCGCCCGCCTTCGACCATTCCCGCCCTGCTGCTGGCCGCCGCGGCCGCGATCCTGCCGCTCTGCGCCGACGCACGGCAGGCTCCGCCGCAAGCCGCGCGCCCGGCACCAACGCCGAGCGAGGAGATCCCGGTCGCGCTCGATGACACGATCAACAAGGCTCTCGCGGCGCTGCCGCGCGCACGCGATCTCACCCCGGACCAGCGCAAGAGTGCCGAAGACTTGCTGCGCGACGCACTGACCGATGATCAGGCCGCGAGCGACGCACTTGCCCGCCGCCAGGGCTTTCTCGACGCCGCGCTCAAGGCCGCTCCGGTTGATGCCGCGACCCCGGTTTCGGGCAGCGAGGCCGGACAGAGTTTCGCTGAGTGGCGCGCGAAGCTGCCCGACGACGATAGCTCCGCACAGCTTGCCGATCTGCTCGAAAGCGAGCGCACCCGGCTTGGGGCATCGCGCGCCACGCTGCGCAACCTCGAGGAGACCCTGCAGAAGCAGACCCAGCGGCCCGACGCGATGCGCGACGAACTCGCCGCCGCTCGCGCCGAGCAGCCGGCCATGACCGCGGCATCCGCCACGCTTGCGCCGGACACGGCACGCGCACTTGCCGCGGCGATGCGCCTGCGCACGCAAGCGGCAGAACGCCTGCAACTCTGCCGCATCGCCGCGCTTGAAGCCGAACAGCGTACCTACGAGGCGCGCATCCGCGGCCTGTTCGCACAGCGCAGCGCCGCGCGACGCGACATCGACGAGCACAACCAGCGCGTGCAGTGGCTGGAAAACATGGTCCTCAACCGCTATACAAGCAAGGTCAGCGATCTCGTCATCCAGCTTGGCACCGAGCGCGACAAACTCGACGCCGCACGCGCCGCGCAAGTGCTGCGCGAGGCCGCGGCGAACAACCTCGCGCTCGGGCAGGAACTCGTTGCCACGGTCAAGCGTATCTCGGCACTGCGCGAACTGCAGGACACCTACACGGGCGAACGCAGCAGTACCGAGCAGGCGGCCAAGAGCACCAGGGCGCGCCTCGATCTCGGCGGGGTCAGCGAGGACGTCGGCACCCTGTTGCTCGCCGAGCGGCGCAAGCTGAAGCCGCTGAGCACGCTCGAACGCGAAATCGCCGACCTGCGTAATGAACTCGCGCGCAGCAAGCTCGCCGTGATCGACCTGCGCGACAAGCAGGACCACCTCGAGAACATGGACGGCGCGATCGCGGTGGCGCTCGCCCACGCCGGACATCCGCCGGCGATCACGGGCCCCCTGCACGACGGCCTCGAGCGCCTGCTAACGACGCGCGACGACCTGTACACGCGCCTGATCGCGGCGAAAACCCGTGCGGTCTCGATCGGCGAGGATGCCGAACAACAACTTGCCGGCCTGCTCGCGAGCACCACCGCACTGAACGACATGCTCGACTCCAACCTGCTCGCGATCCCGAGCCACGCGCCGATCGATGCCGCGTGGTTCGGCGATGTCGTGCGCGCGTTGCGCGATATCGCCCAGCCGAAGGAACCCGCGCAGATCGTCGGCATCACCGACTACATGCGCGCGAACGCCACGCTCGCGATCACCGCGCTGCTCATGCTTGGCGCAGCGGTCTATGCCCGCCGACGCGTACCCGTTGAGTTCGAGCGCATCGCCGTACCGATGCGACGCATCCGCAGCGACCGCTATCGCTATACCACCTGGACTCTCGTGCTCACCGTCCTCGCCGCCGCCCCGGTCGCGCTGTTCTGGTCGATACTCGCGCGCCTGTTCCTGCATGCCACCCATGCAGACCCGCTCGAAGGCTCGTTCGGTCTCGCTACCCGCAGCATCGCGACGCCGTGGTTCGTGCTCTCCTTCCTGTACTGGCTCAACCGCGACAACGGCCTCGCCCACCTGCATTTCCGCTGGCTGCGCGCGCGCCGCATGTCGCTGCGCCGCGCCGTGCCATGGATCGCCCTGGCCGTGCTCGTGCCGATCTTCATTCACACCTGGCTGCGCGAGATCAGCAACGACGAGAGCGACGCGACGATCGGCCGAGCGCTGTTCCTGCTCGGCGCGCTCGGCCTCGCCGCGATCGCCTGGCATCTGCTCGGCCGCGGCCGGATCTGGTCGCAGCGCGGCAGCAAGCTCGACGACGAACCGCTGCGTCTGCGCCAGTTCGCGCGCGTCGGCTTCAGCGCCGCCTGCGTTGCCCTGGCCGTGCTTGCCGCGCTCGGCTACTTCTTCACCGCGATCGTATTCGCCGAGCATTTGTTGCTGTCGCTGATCGCGATCCTCGCGCTCGCCGTCGTTCACGGCCTCGCCGTGCGTTGGCTGATCCTCGGCGAGCGCCGCCTCGCCCTCAAGCGCGCCGAGGATCGCCAGATCGCCGAGCTGCAGGCCATCGGGCCGCCCGCAGAAGGCGAGGCGCTGCCGGAAGCCGAGCCCGAACAGATCGCCGTCGCCGATCTCGGTGCGCAGACACGCCGCGTGCTGCGTCTGGTCACCGTGTTGTTGCTCGGTGCGACCCTGCTCGTGATCTGGTCGGACATCGCGCCGGCGCTGAACTTTCTCGACAACTACCGGCTGTGGTCGTCCACCGCCACCGACGCAAGCGGCAAGCAGGTTGCGTTCGATGTGACCCTGCGTGCGGTGCTCGAATCGGCACTGCTGCTGGCTATGACCTTCATCGCCACGCGCAACCTGCCCGGCCTGGTCGAGATCGGCGTGCTGCGCAGGCTCAACATCGACGCGCCGACGCGCTACGCCATCGTAAGCATCGTGCGCTACCTGATCGTGCTCGTCGGCGTGCTTGTCGGCCTGTCGCTGCTCGGCCTGCACTGGTCGAACCTGCAGTGGCTCGCCGCCGGCCTCACCGTCGGCCTCGGCTTCGGCCTGCAGGAAGTCTTCGCCAACTTCATCTCCGGCCTGATCGTGCTGTTCGAACGCCCGGCGCGCGTCGGCGACATCATCACCATCGGCGGCATCGAAGGCACGGTCACGCGCATCCGCACGCGCGCGACGACGATCCTCGACTGGGACAACAAGGAGGTGATCGTGCCGAACAAGACGTTCATCACCGACCGCCTGGTCAACTGGACACTGAGCGACACGACCACGCGCGTGGTGATCAAGGTCGGCGTCGCCTATCGCAACGATCCGCGTCTCGCGCAAAAGCTGTTGCTGCAGGTCGCGGGCGAGCACCCGACCGTCCTCGCCGACCCGCCGCCGCTCGCCTGGATGACCGGCTTCGGCGACTCGAGCCAGGATTTCGAACTGCGCTTCTTCGTCGCCGAGATCGGCCAGCGCAACCTCGTGCGCACCGAACTGCAGATGCGCATCGCCGAGGTGTTCCGCGCCAATGACATCGAGATCGCCTACCCGACGCGCGATGTTTGGCTGCGCAATGCCGCCGGGTCGGGCGCCGGTTCTCAGCCCGCGCCGACGGCCGCGGCGAGCAGCGCCTCGAAACGGGACTGATCGACCTCGAGCACGATGCGCGCGTTTGCGGGCCGGGCGTTGCGATCCTGCCAGTCGACCACGGTGGCGCCGCGCGTGAGCTTGCCGTCGAGTTCGACGCCGACATGGTGGTCTTCGGCGCGCGTGACGATATCGGGTTCGAGCGCGACCGCCATCGCCAGAGCGTCGGCGATCAGCAGTTTCGGCCGGCCACGCCCGCGCGACCAGGCGCGTGTCTTCGCGGTGATCGAGTCGTAGAACTTCGCGCGCGCATCGCCTCGGGCGAGCATCGCCTCGAAGCGCGCGAAGTCGAGGCCATGGCGCATCGTCGCCTCCCAGTCGACGAGGGTGAACTGCGGCCACGCGGAGAACACCACGTGCGCGGCCTCGGGGTCGAAGCCGACGTTGAACTCGGCCGGCACCGTGCCATAGTTGCCTTGCCCGGTCACCGCGCCACCCATGACGACGAGGCGCGCCACGCGCAACGGCAGGTCCGGATCGAGCTTGAGCGCGAGCGCGAGGTTGGTCAGCGGCGCGAGCGCGACGAGGACGAGGCTGCCCGCGTATTCGTGCGAGGCACGCAGGATCGCGAGCGCCGCGTGTTCGCTCTCCGCGCTGCGCGTGCTTGGCGTGTAAGCGGTGTCGCCGAAGCCGTCGCTGCCGTGCACGTCGGCGGCATCTTCCGACGCGTGCACCAGCGGCGTCGCGCAGCCGGCGTAGACCGGCGTCTGCGTGTCGATCACCTCGACCAGCTTGAGTGCGTTGGCGAGCGTGTGCTCGAGGCCGACGTTACCCGCCGCCACCGACAGGCCGATCACCTCGGCGCGTTCGTGCGCCATCAGGATCGCCATCGCGTCGTCGACGCCGGGATCGGTGTCGATCAGCATCTTATACTTTTGCACTTGACACCCATTCTTCGCCTGTGTTTCGCGCATTCTAGCGGAATGCGGCGCACATGCCCGCCCAGCCGTTATCATGCGCGCATCGCATTGAGCGCGCGCATGCCTTGGCCGACATCCTCGACACCCTGATCGATCCGAGCGTACGGTGCGAGGCCGGCACCTTGGCCGCGAGCTTCGCGCAGGCGCTGCCGTTCCGCCACGTCGTGATCGAGAACTTCCTCGCGCGCGATTTCGCCGACGCACTGCTCGCCGCGTTCCCCGCGTTCGAGCAAGGCAATGCGGTCGGCGACGATGGTCGCGCCGGGGGCAAGTCCACGGTCGAGCGCATGGCCGCGCTCGGCGCGGACTACCGCAAGTTCGACGCGCTGGTCCGCACGGACGAATTCCTGCGCTTCGTCGGCCGCCTCACCGGCATCGACGATCTGCTTTACGATCCGTTCTACCTCGGCGGCGGTACGCACGAGAACCGCAACGGCCAGACGCTGCAGGCGCACATCGATTTCAACTACCATCCGAGCGAGCGTTGGCACCGGCGCCTGAACCTCATCGTCTACCTCAACCACGATTGGCAGGCCAATTGGGGCGGCAATCTCGAGTTGTGGCGCGACCCCTACACTGACTCCGAACCAGCCGCTCGCATCGCTCCGGCATTCAACCGCTGCGTGATCTTCGAAACCACCGAGCGCAGTTGGCACGGCTTCGACCGCATCGCGCTGCCGGCGGAGCAAGCGCAGCGTTCGCGCAAATCGGTTGCTCTGTATTTTTATACCACCGGGCGCGCCGCGGCGGAAACCGCGGGCAAGCACACCACCCACTACGTGAACCGCCAACTCCCGGCGCGCTTCGCCGCGGGCCGCACGCTCGACGTCGCCGATGTCGCCGAACTGCGAGAACTGATCGCGCACCGCGACAACCAGCTTCGGCAGCTCTACGCAGAAAACGCAAAGCTGCTGCAGGCGCAGGAACGCGGCCTCGGCGGCCAGGTCCTCTACCTGCTCAAGCGGCTCTACGTGCGCTATCGCCGATAGCCGGGCTGTTTCGGCGCGCAATCGTCGAACGGGGCGAAGCCCAATGCGTGCACGACCTGCAGCCGCTGCAACGCCGCGTCCGCACCGTCGTAGTGCATGCCCTGCAAGGTCGTTCGATCGATGTGCGGCCAGGCCGCGCACAGGATTTGCGCCGTGGCATGCGCTTCGTTTGCCAGGCGCGCTGCGCGCTTGGTCATCGCGCCTGCGTTGACCAGCGCGAACGCGGCGACCGCGCCCAACATGATCCATTGCGCGCGCGGCTTGCGTGCCGCGTTCTGCACGGCAACGAGGCACAAGCCGATATAGCCCGTCCAGAACACCGACGAAAAGCTCACGTAGCGGCTGACGAACGCCTGCGTTGCGCCTTCGTCCGCGCGCGCCAGCGCGGTCAGGACGGCACTCGCCACGCCAAACAGCATCAGCGCAGCCCAGGGTCGCGCCACCCGGCACCGTCTTGTCGCAACCATCGCCACGATGCCGCTCGCAAGCGCGAACAGGGCCAGCCACGGAGCTGCATCGGTGGCAAAGCGCGCAATACCGGCACCGAGATAGTTGAGCGCGTAGTGGGCAGCACGCAACAGCGCCGCCGCAATCTCGCCAGCGCCAGCATCCGCGTATCGGGCGACAAGGCCGGCGCCGCTCGGCAGTACATATGCGGCCGTCAGCCCGAACCCGATCCAGGGCACGGCGAGGCCGATGCGCCGGGGGATGCTCGACTCCGAACGAGCGGCAATCGCAAGCAATGCCACCGGAATCAATGCCAGCGCGGTGCCGAAGCTCAGCAGCGCCAGCACGGCGCCTGGAAGCGCGGCGAGATTGGTCTTCCAGGTCAGTGCAGTTGCGGTAAGGAAATAGATTGCCGCCGCCACACCGGACAGACACAGGAACACCGCGATCTGCCAGCCCCATTGCAAGTTGGCGATGTGTCCGGGGTACAGCACGAGGAAGACCATCAACAGCGCCGTAGCGCGCGCTCCGGAGCCGTCGAGGCGCAGCGTGTCGCGCAGCATGGCCAACACGAACAGCGCATAGACGCACAACAGCACCCAACTTGCCAGGCAATCAAGCCAGGTCTGGCCGTGCGAGATCCACGTCGTCGCGAGCAACAGTGCATAGGCCGCGGTGTGCATATGACCGCCGTGGATATGGAAAAATGCTGTCTGCGCGAGCGTGCCATCCTGCCAGCCGGCATAGATCGGCGCGAAATCGAGATGGTCCCACAGCATGAACGGGATGTGCCAGGCGAGCGTTGCGGCGAGCAGCCCCAGGGCAAGCGCCGTAGCGAACAGGCGCGGGAACAACAGCAATCTGGCGATCATGGACGGCGATTCTACGCACCGGCGAAGCGCGCGGCGTGGCCGATCCAGCGAGCGACCAGGCGCGCGGCCAGATCGGGATGGTCGCGCAGCAGGATTTCGCCGGTCCGCTGTATCGTCGGCAGCAGGTGCGCGTCGCGTGCCAGGTCGGCGACACGCAGGCTCATCTCGCCGGTCTGGCGCGTACCGAGTACTTCGCCGGGGCCGCGCAATTCCAAGTCCTTCTCGGCGATGCGGAAACCGTCGTTCGTTTCCCGCAACACGTCGAGCCGCTGCCGCGCCATGGCCGACAACGGCGCCTGGTATAGAAGTACACAACTGGATTTCGTGCTGCCGCGGCCGACCCGGCCGCGCAGCTGATGCAACTGCGCGAGGCCAAGGCGTTCTGCGTTCTCGACCACCATCAGGCTCGCGTTCGGCACGTCGACGCCGACTTCGATTACGGTCGTCGCCACCAGCAGGGCGGTTTCTCCAGCCTTGAACGCATCCATCGCCGCCTGTTTCTCGGCTGGCTTCATGCGCCCGTGCACGAGACCGATGCGCATGCCGGGCAACGCCGCGGTCAGTTCCGCGTGAGTCACTTGCGCCGCCTGCGCCTGGAGGACGAGAGCTTTGTCGCGGATCCCCCCGCCAGGGCCCGCACGCCCATGCGCGGACTTCTCAACGGAGCTTTCCTCGATCACCGTGCACACCCAGTACGCCTGCCGCCCCTCGGCGCAGGCGGCACGGATGCGTTCGACGACTTCGCCGCGGCGAGTGCCGTTGAGCACCACGGTCGCCACCGGCGTGCGCCCCGGCGGCAGCTCGTCGATGATCGAGACATCGAGATCGGCATACGCGGTCATCGCCAGCGTGCGCGGAATCGGCGTCGCGGTCAGCACGAGCTGGTGCGGAATCTCGTCGCCGGCACGACCCTTGTCGCGCAGCGCCAGGCGCTGATCGACGCCGAAGCGATGCTGCTCATCGATGATGACGAGGCCGAGACGTGCGAACTCGACGCCCTCCTGCATCAGCGCGTGCGTGCCGATGGCGATCTGCGCCGCACCGCGCAGGCCGGCGAGCGCAGAGGTGCGCAGCTTGCCCTTGAGCTTGCCGGCGAGCCAGACGACTTCGATGCCTAGCGGAGAAATCCATTTGTGGAAATTGACGAAATGTTGCTCGGCGAGCAGCTCGGTCGGCGCCATCAGCGCGGCCTGTCGATCGGCCTCGACCGCGGCCAGCGCGGCCAGTGCGGCAACCACCGTCTTGCCCGAGCCGACGTCGCCCTGGACCAGGCGCAGCATCGGCACGGCCTTGCCGAGGTCGCGTTCGACTTCGGCCGTCACGCGCACTTGCGCCGCGGTCGGCGCGAATGGCAGCGCAGCGAGGAAACGCTTGCGCAACCCGCCGTCACCGCGCAACGCAGGCGCCGCCTGCGCACGCAGGCGGTTGCGCAGTTGCCGCAACGACAGATGCTGCGCAAGCAGTTCCTCGAACGCGAGGCGCTGCTGCGCCGGATGGGTGCCGAGGCCCAGCCCGATCAGGTCCGCCGCGGGCGGCGGACGATGCACATAGAGCAGCGCGTCGCGCAGCGAGGTCAACCCGTTCGCTTCGCGCAATGCGAGTGGAATCAGTTCGAGCGCGTCATCCTGCGGCAGTTGCGCCAGCGCGCGCCCGATCAGACCGGCGAGGCGCTTCTGGCCGAGTCCTTCGGTGGTCGGATAGATCGGCGTCAGGCTCTCCTCGACGGGGCTTTGCGCATCTTCGGCCAGGCGTTGGTATTGCGGATGCACCATCTCCAGGCTGTGCTGGCCGCGCCGCACCTCGCCGTAGCAACGCAGACGTGTGCCGACGTCCAGTTGCCTGGCCTGCGCATTGTTGAAGTGGAAGAAGCGCAACAGCAGGGTGGCCGACGACGCGTCGGCGACGGCGATACGCAATTGCGGACGGAAGCGAAAACCTTTCTCGATTGCCTCGATGCGGCCCTCGACCTGAGCGATGTCGCCGACGCGCAGGTCGCGGATCGCGCTGATCCGGGTCTTGTCTTCGTAGCGCAGCGGCAGATGAAACCAGAGGTCCTGCAAGGTGAGAAGCCCGAGCTTCGCCAGCGACTCGCGCAACGCCGGGCCGACGCCGGGCAGCGAATCCGCCGATCTGCCTCCCGCCTGCGCGGGCGGGCCGGGGTCGGGTTGGATCGGGGTCAAGCGCAGGCTCCTGCCTCTGCTTCCTCTACTCGAGCACCGCGATCATGTCGACTTCGACCTGTGCCGCTTTCGGCAGGCCCTTGACCTCGATCGTCGAGCGCGCGGGGAATGGCTGCGCGAAATACTCGGCCATCACCGCATTGACCTGGGCGAAATCGCCGAGGTCGGTCAGATAGATGCCGACGCGGACGACCTGTTCAAAGCCGATGCCCGCGGCGGTCGCCACGGCTTTGAGGTTGTCGAACACGCGCCGCGCCTGGACCGCGATGTCGCCGGCGACGAGCACGCCGCTGGCCGGATCGAGCGGTGTCTGACCGGAGAAGTAGATCGTGTTGCCGACGCGTACGGCCTGCGAGTACGGGCCGATGGCCTTGGGCGCGTGATCGCTGTGGATGATGGTGCGGGACATGGGCTGCCTCTGCGGACGGAAGTGAAAGATGGCGCGAAGTATCCGTCATTCGCGCCCGCGCGGGAATGACGGGCGGGCACCATGCGGTGCCGCCGGTGGCGACCGTCATACCGGATAGCGATAGACCCCGTGCACGACGTTCGCGCGGCGAACGCGATTCATCACCTCCTCGAGATGCCTGCGGTCGCGCACCTCGATCGTGAACATCAGGGTCGAGGTGTTGAGGTCGCGCTCCTGGTACTCGACGTTCTCGATGTTCGACTGGCCATCGGCAATCGCGGCCGCGATCGTGGCGAGCACGCCGGGCTTGTTTTCGACGACGATGCGCAGGCGCACGCGGTAGTCGCCGGTGACTTCGCTGTCCCAGCCCATGGCGATGATGCGCTCGGGCGTCTTGCGGTACTCGGCCGCGTTCGGGCAGTCGAGGCGATGCACGACGACGCCTTTGCCCTGCGAGAGATAGCCGAAGATTTCGTCGCCCGGCACCGGGTTGCAGCACTGGCCGAAGCTGAGCACGCCGCGCTCGCTGCCGGTGATCAGCACTTTCTCCTGCGTGCGCCGCCGCGCCTTTTCCACGCGCGAATGGCCTTCGGCGAGCACGGTCGCGACCTGGTCCGGCATGCGATTGCCCAACGCGATGTCGGCCAGCAGTTCTTCCAGGCGCTTGAACTTGGCGTCGGCGAGATAGCGGTCGAGTGTCTTCAGCGGGATCGCATCGAGGGTCACGCCCTGCGCCTCGAGTGCGCGGTCGAGCATGCGATGACCGAGTTCGACCGCATCCTCGTGCTGCAGGTGTTTCAAGTTGTTGCGGATGGCTACGCGCGCACGCGCGGAGACGACCCATTCCAGCCATTGCGGATGCGGTTGCGCGGAAGGCGCGGTGATGATCTCGACCGTCTCGCCCGAATTCAGGCGCGTGCGCAGCGGCGCGAGCTTCCTGTCGACGCGCGCGGCAACCGCGTGGTTGCCGACGTCGGTGTGCACGAAATAGGCATAATCGAGCGCGGTCGAATTGCGCGGCAGGGAGAAAATCTTGCCCTTCGGCGAGAACAGGTAGACCTCGTCGGGAAACAGATCGACCTTGACGTTCTCGAGGAACTCGGCCGAAGACGCCTCGCGCGCCTGGGTCTCGACCAGACCGGCGATCCAGTCGCGCGCGCGCGACTGCGCGGCGTTCGCCGGCTCGGCGGTTTTGTACACCCAGTGCGCGGCGACGCCGCGCTCGGCGGCCTGGTCCATCTCCGCGGTACGGATCTGGATCTCGATCGGCGCGCCGAACGGGCCGAACAATACGGTATGCAGCGACTGGTAGCCGTTCGCCTTCGGGATCGCGATGAAATCGCGAAAACGTCCGTCGAGCGGCTTGAACAGCGAATGGATCGCGCCGAGCGCGTGGTAGCACTGCATCGTCTCCTCGACGATGACGCGGAAGCCGTACACGTCCATGACCTGATTGAAGGTCTTGTGCTCCTTGTGCATCTTCGAGTAGGTCGAGTACGGCGTCTTGATCCGGCTCATCACGCGACTGGGAACGTGTTCGGCCACCAGACGCGCGGCGAGCGCCGCCTCGATCTTGCCCATCGCCTCGCGCCGGTTGCCGAGCACGCTCTTGATGCGCTCGGAGACGATGCGGTAGCGATCCGGGTAGAGCGCGCGGAAGCCGAGATCCTGCAGTTCCGAGCGGAACTTGTTCATGCCGAGGCGCTGCGCGATCGGCGCGTAGATATCGAGCGTCTCGCGTGCGATGCGCCGGCGTGAGGCGGGTGCCATGCTGCCGAGCGTGCGCATGTTGTGCAGACGGTCGGCGAGCTTGATCAGGATCACGCGCAGGTCGCGCGCCATCGCCAGCAGCATCTTGCGGAAGCTCTCGGCCGCCGCGTCCTGCTGGTTGCGGAACTTGACCTTGTCGAGTTTGGTGACGCCGTCGACCAGTTCGGCGACGGTGGAACCGAACGTCGATTCGATTTCCGCGCGCGGCAGCGGCGTGTCCTCGAGCGTGTCGTGCAGGATCGCGGCGATGATCGTTTCCGTATCCATGCCGAGGTCGGCGAGGATCGTGGCGACCGCGACCGGATGGGTGATGTAGGGCTCGCCGCTCTTGCGCGTCTGCCCGGCATGCGCGCGTGCGCCGGTGAAGTAGGCCTCGCGCACGCGCTCGACCTGCTCGGCCGGAAGGTAGGCCGAAAGGCGCTGTTCCAGCGCCAGCACGTCGGCAGGGACGGTTTCCTGCAGCGCCGTGCTCATGGGGGCGTCCCTAGCGCGCTACGCGAAGCAAAGCAGCACGTTTTGCCCGTGCGCGCTTGCCGTGCAGGGCGCGCATGGGTGAATGACAATGGCTTGCGCCATCGCTCACAGGTCGTCGCCACCCTTGAGGTCGTCGTCGACTTCGGCGGCGGCCCACTCGAGCGCTTCGCGCTCGGCCTTCTCGCGTGCGGCCTTGTCGACCTCGTCGATCAGGTTCTGGTCGATCTTGCGACCGGCGATTTCGCGCAAGGCAAGCACGGTCGGCTTGTCGTTGGCGGTATCGACCGTCGCCTCGGCGCCGTTGGCGAGCTGACGCGCGCGTTTGGTCGCCATCAGGACGAGTTCGAAGCGGTTGTCGACCACTTCCAGACAATCTTCCACGGTAATGCGTGCCATAAATACCTCGAAAATCAAACTGCGAAACCCGGGTCACACGCGGTCCGGAGGGAATCGCGCGGAATTCGAAGTGTCTCGAATGCGCCGATCCGGTGCGGACCGGGAGGTGCGCTGGCATGCGGATCGGTGATCGATCGCACGAAACGCGCGCGGGCTGGTGCAAACTATACGGCGTGCATTGTAGCCGCAGCGCCGCACGCGGCGCAAACCCGACGCCGTGGAACTGAACTGCTGCTGTACTCCGCGACGATTGAAAGTGGGCAGGTGCGTCGCAATTGCGTACGCTTGCGCACCAAACAGGGAACAGCGCCCCGCGCGCCCGCTCTGCGGAAAGCCCATGGACAGTCCACCGATGCCGAATATCTCGACAGCCATCTCTCGTCTCGCCCTCGTTGCCGCCGGTGCCGCGGTGCTCGCCGGCTGCGCGACGCCGACGCCGCGCCGGGACGACCCGTACGAGCAGTTCAACCGCAGGATGTATGCGTTCAACGACTTTGCCGATCGCGTCGCGATCCGCCCGGTCGCGGTCGGCTACCGCAAGGTCACCAACGAGACCTCGCGCCGTCTGTTCAGCAACTTCTTCGCCAACATCCACTCGCCTATCACGATCGCCAACGACCTGCTGCAATGGCAGCCCAGGTATGCGTTCACCCAGACCAGTCGCCTCGTGATCAACTCGACCGTCGGCGTCCTCGGCTTTTTCGACCCGGCCAGCGAGATGGGCATCGACGCGCACACGACCGATTTCGGCGTGACCCTGGCCAAATGGGGGGTGCCGGAAGGCCCGTACCTCGTGCTGCCGCTGTTCGGCCCGACCACCGGACGCGACCTGCCCGCGATCGCGGTCGATCAGTTCGCCCTCGATCCGCTATCGTGGTACGCAAGTTCACACGACTTCAGGTTCCACGCTGAAAACCTGCCGCAGATGGCCTATCTCGTCACCCTGCGCTCCAGCGCGATCGACGCGGAGAGCCTGCTCCAGGGCGTCTACGACCCCTACGTGTTCTACCGCGATGCCTACCGCCAGCGCCGGCTGTACAAGATCTACGACGGCAATCCGCCGCTCGATGCGATCCAGGCACTGCAGGGCGACGAAAACCTCGACGTCGACAAGCTGCTCGAGGAACAACAGCAGTACGAGAAGAACCGGAAACAGCCGTAACATCCGTCGGGCGGCAATTCTCGCCCACGGCCGCGCTCAGACCAGCTTCACCTGCACCCCGGCCTCCTCCAGTG
Source organism: Pseudomonadota bacterium (assembly GCA_018240465.1). Lineage (GTDB taxonomy): Bacteria > Pseudomonadota > Gammaproteobacteria > Xanthomonadales > Rhodanobacteraceae > Rudaea. Next base: position 23,326 of record JAFEFS010000037.1, on the reverse strand, counting down.
CGCGCACATGTTCGCTCGATGCGCCGGTGTCGGTGAAGATCGCGTGCAGCCCGGACAGCGGCGCGATCACCGACAGGCAGCGCTGACCGAACTTGCTCGAGTCGAACACGCCGACGACCTCGCGCGAGACGCGGATCATCAGCGTGTTGAGCGTCGCCTCCTGGGGGTCGGGCGTGGTCACGCCGACTTCCGTATCGATGCCGTCGACACCGAGGAACAGGCGGTCGGCGGAAAGCTGCGCGAGCATCTGCTCGGCGCCGGAGCCGACCAGCGACTGCGAACTCGCGCGCAGCAGGCCGCCAAGCATCATCACGCGGATTGCCGGGATCGCACCGAGTTCGAGCGCGATGTGCAGCCCGTTGGTGATCACGGTCAGCTCGCCCCACTTGCGCTGGCGCAGCGCACGCGCGATCTCGATCGTGGTCGAGCCGGAATCGAGAATGATCGTTTCACCGTCCTCGACCAGCTTCGCCGCTGCCTGGCCGATGCGCCGCTTCTGCGCGTGACGACGCGTTTCCTTGATGCTCAGCGGCGTGTCGAGCGCATGCGCCGGCGTAGGCAGCGCGCCGCCATGCGCGCGCACGATCGCGGCGTTGCGCGCAAGTGCTTCGAGATCGGCACGGATCGTCACCGGCGAGATCCTGAAGCGCGCCGCCAGCTCCTCGACTGTGGCCCGACCCTCGCGTTCTACCTGTTCGACGATGAGACGGCGGCGTTCTTCGACGAGCAGGCGCGGCGCGGGGGATTCGGTAGTCATGCACTCAAGCCAAGCAGACGGGCGGCGTTGTCGTGATAAATCTTGCGCAATATCGCATCAGGCAGGCCGACGCCGTAAATGGCCCAGCGCCCCTGTGGCGGAATCTCCGCCGGAGCATAGTCGAAATACTCGTCTTCCGTCTCCAGAAACCGATAGTAGATTTCGTAGAGCGCATCGCCGAGCAATTGCTGCGGCACCTCGTCGCCCCACGGTGACGGCACCGCATCGGTGCCGAACAGGATGCGGTCCTGCCAGCGCTCGAAGAACTGCCGGCTCGCGCGCGGCTGGCGCCCGAGTTCGCCGACGCGCGCGCTGATGTCGACGTGCACGTTCGGGTGCCGCGCCAGACAAGCGGAAATCGCGGCGAGGTCCTCGGCCTGCGAACCGACGTGCATGAGCACGAATGTCGTCCGCGGATGGCGCGCGATGACACGGTCGCGCGCGGCGATCAGTTCGTCGTAGCTCGGGAATTCCTCGCCGTAGAACGACCAGTCCGGATGGTTGGCGAGTTCCTCGTAGCGTTCGTTGCGTGCGTCGGTGGGCAGGAAGAACGCGGCCGGATCGGCGCTGTGGATGAACACCGGCAGATTCAGGTCGGCGCAGGTCGCCCACATCGAGTCGAAGCGGCGGTCGTCGATGGTCAGCCGCACACCTTCGTCGACGTGTTCACGCAGGTAGAGGCCGAGCGTCTTCAGCAGCTTGAGGCCGCAGGCGCCGGCGCGCCGGGCGTGCGCCAAGGCATCGGCCTGGCGCCGCGGGTAGTCGGGCTCGGCGATGTGCTCGAACGACGGTTCGGTCATGGTCAGGAAGCGGCCCGGTGCCGCACGATCGAAGCGATCGATCGCGGCTTCCAGTCCGGTGCCGACGCCGCCGGTCAGGTTGACCATCGCGCGGATGCCCTTGCGCTCCATGATCGGCAGCACCTCCTCGGGTGAGGCGAACCAGGTCATCTCCTCGCCGACCGAAACGCCGCTGCGCGTCTGGCTCATCCAGCTCAAATGCGTGTGCACGTCGATCACCGGAAAGCGCGGACGCTCGATGCGCGTCTCGCGCAAGCGCAGCATGCTCTGCGGCCGGAAATCGGTCAGGCGCAGACCGGCCTTGCCCGCATCGCGCACCGTCTGCAGCGGATTCTTTCCGGCGCTGTCGCGCACGATCGACCGTGGCGGCGTGCAGCAGAAGCATCTTGCCCGCGCGGGCGGCACGAGAGCGGGTTGATGCCTTGTCGATATTTTCATCGTCTCATTCTAGTCCGCCCGACGTGGGAAAGCGGATCCGCCACCGAGCCGAAGCCCGGCGGCGGGTGTGGCGTTTACAGGAACTTGTAGGTCAACGAGACGCTGTAGATGCGGCCGTAGTTGTTCGTGTAGTCGCTGGCGTCGCCGAGGAAGCTGTTCGGATCGTAGAACGGCAGACGGTTGAACAGGTTCTTGATCGTGAGGCCGGCCTGCAGCCTCTCGACCGGCTTCCAGGTCACGCCGAGGTTGGCCGTCCACCATGCCGGCACGCCACCACAAAGGTTGGAAGGCAGCGCCAGATAACCGGCGGTGCAGTTCGCCTGCGCATTGTCGACGTCGGTCTGGTCATAGCCCCATTTGGTCTTGCCGGTATAGTTGACGAACAGGCTGGTGGTCCAGTTCCCGTAGTTCCAGTCGGCGTTGAGCGTGGCGCGCAGGCGCGGGTTGTTGTACCAACCGACGACATTGCCGTAGTCCAGGCCCTGGCTCGGATCGTAGAGGATCGTGTCGGTACGACGCGCAATCGTCGCAGCCACGCCAAGGGTCAGCTTGCCCCAGCGATCGAGCGGGAAACGGGCGCGGGCGTCGATGTCGAAGCCATCGACCAGGGTGCGTCCGCGATTCTTGTAGCGACCGACGACACTGGCCACGTTGCCGACGGTATAGGTCGGCAGCGTGCCGGGGCAGACCACACCGCTGGCTGGGTCGGCGCACATCGCGGCCACCGCCGCCATGTTCGCGCGATCGGTGTCGGTGATATCGAATCGAGTCGAAGAGATGATGTCTGCCGGCTTGGTGTAATCGGGCGCGGCGATCTCGTTGCGGCGGTAGATGAACCAATAGTCGGCCGACACGGACAACTGCTTGGTCGGCTCGAACACGAAACCGAGCGTGCTGATCTTGGCCTTTTCCGGCTGCAGGTCGGGATTGGGCTGGGTCACGCGCGCCACCGTGCGGCTGCAATCGGAGTTCAACAGCGTATTGCCGAGGTCCACGTCGCCGGCGCGCTTCGATTGCAGCAGCAGGTTGGCGATCGCGTTGGTTTCGCTGCAACGAGTCGGGTCGCGATAACCACCCAACTGGGCGAAGATGCCGCCGACTCCCGATTCCGCCAGACTCGGCGCGCGGAAACCCTCGGAATAAGTGCCGCGCAACAAGAACTCCGGCACTACCTGGTATTTGATGCCGAACTTCGGCGCGACGTTGGCGTCGAAGTTCGGATATTTGTCCACGCGCAGCGCGCCGTCGACTTCGATCTTGTCGGTGATCGGCGCGACGGCTTCGCCGAATACGGCGCCGGTCGTGCGCTTGCCGTTGAAAAACGAACCGCCCTGCTGCGTGATCAGGCCGTTCGCCGCATCCGTATTGCCCGGCGTGTAAAACGATTCGCGCGCCACGCTGAAACCGAACGCCGCACGCATCTCGCCCGCGGGCAGCGTGGCCAGCGGGCCTTCGATCTTGCCGTCCCAGGTGGTGAGCCGGGTCCAGGAGCGGATGTCGAAGGTGGGATAGGCTGCGCGCAGCAGCGCAGCGTTCGCATCGCTGATCACGCCGAATTGGTAGGCCGGGTGGTCGGAGATGATCACGCGGCCGGTACCTGGATCGATGGTGAACGGACCAAACGCCTTCTTGAAACCTTCGAGATTGACGTTGACCGTTTGATAGGTGACCGACGCCGAGCCGGCAGTAGTGAGTGCGCTTTCCCAGTCCCAGTCGCCGAAGTTGCCGCGCAGACCGGCGAGGGCACGGTAGCTCTCGTCGGTGTTGTGCTGGCCGAAGTAGCCGCTGCCCACATCCTGCAACAGGTATTGCAGGCCCACGACCCCGCCCATCAGCGCCTTCAGCCCGGGGCTGGCGTGGTTGTACTCGTTGTTCGGGCCGAGGAACGGATAGAAGAACTTGTTGACGCTGGAGCCGGTGTTGCGCGCGAACCAACTGGTCGGGTTGCCGGTCGTGGTGTTGAACGCACGCGGCGTGCCGCCGTTGGCCTTGAGGTCGATGTCGGTGTAGGTCACCTCACCAAACGCCTGCAGCGAATCGGTCAGCTGGAACGTACCGTGTAGATAGCCGGTGGCCCGATCCGACTGCGCACCCGCGTCGATCTGGTTGTTCAGCCAGGTCTGCCACACGCAGCGCGTACCGGCGGCTTCAGTGATCTTGTTGTTGCAGCCGGGCGCCGCTTCCTGCACGCGCGCGCCGGTCTTCGGATCGAAGGCGAAATAGGAGCCGGGATTGAACACACCGGGCGCACTGCCCGTGTCGAGGCGGAAATTCTTGATGTAGTTCGGATTGTTGACGTAGAACTGCGCCGGCTTCTTGTCGTACCAGTCGGAAAGCGGGATCGGATCGCGCCGGTACAGGTTGATCGAGCCGTAGACGTTGTAGCGGTCTTCGGCGAGGTTGCCTGTGCCGGCGGTGATGCTGGCCTGATGCTCGCCGTAGGTGCCGATGCGCGAGGAACTGTCCGACGACAGGCTCAGCTCGGCACCCTGGTATGCCTGCCTGGTGATGACGTTGATCACGCCGGCGACCGCGTCGGTGCCGTACACGGCCGAGGCGCCGTCGGTCAGCACTTCCATGCGCTCGATCGCGGCGGCGGGAATCGCGTCTATGTTGACGAATTGGGTCTGGAACCCCGCCGGCGCCCCGTAGTACGACAGGCGACGGCCGTTCAGCAGCACCAGCGTGCCCTGTGCGCCGAGGCCTCGCAGGTTGGCCTGGGATGCGCCGTCCGAGCCGGTGAACAGCGACTTGAAATCCTGTTGCGCGGGGCGTGCGGCGGGCAGATTGTCGAGCACCTGCAGCAGGGTGCGCGCGCCCATGCTTTCGATTTCCGCCTTGCTGATGATCTGCAGCGGCGAAGCGGTCTCGATGTCGGTGCGTTTGATGTTGGATCCGGTGACCTCGATGCGTTCCATCTGCGTGGTGGTTTTCTTGTCGTCGTTCTTGTCCTTGTCCGGCGACGCTTCCTGCGCGGCCAGTGGAACGGCGGCCAGCACTGCGGCCAGGGCGACGGACAGGCGGGTCAAGGCGATGCGGTAGTGACGGCTGGAAGACATCTTCGTTTCCTCGTTCGGCAGCGGAAGCCGCTGTGGCGTTGGATGGTTTGCGGGGTGTCGTGCGATGACCAAAAAAAGGATCAGGGTGAAACGATGCTGGCGGTGTCGCCTTCCTGGCCTATCAGCGCCGCGTTGGCCCAGTTGGCGCAGACCTGCGCCGGACGCGGGCCCTGCGCACCAAGGGTGCGCAGACTCAAACCGTGCAGGCCACGGATGTCGAGGTCGGGCTTGACCACACCGGGCGCCTTCACCAGGCCGCTGTCGTAGAGCAGCCGCTCGTCGCCCCAGATCTGGAATTGCAGGCCGCCCGCGTCGCGGCAGCTGTCGTCGATGCCGAGGTCGGCACGCAGCAATTGCCAGTTGCCGTCGAGCTTCACGTCGATGCGGCTGGCGGGGCCGACGCCGAGGCCGCGGCGGAATTGCAGACCGTTCATGCGCATCTCGGCCTTGCCGCCGAACGCCTTGTCGCGCGCAACATTCTTCACCAACGTTTCCGGCAGGGTCAGTTCGGACAACGGGCGTTGCTGCTGCGCGCGTTCGTCGACGCGGTGTTCGAGGATGTGGAACGTCGACAGCGCGATCGGGCCGACGTCGCGCGGCCGCAGCGCGTCGAACGCGCGTACCTTGCCGGCTTGCGCGGCACCAACCATCGGATCGAGATCGCTGGCGCCGTCGCCTTCGGGGTTCTGCACGCTGAGCACGCGGAAACGCAGCAGGCGGCCCGCGTGCGGTGCGAACTCGATCTTCTGCATGCCTTGCTCGAGCTTGAGCCGGCCTTTGGTGATCGGCTCGCCCCACTCGCCATTGCTGTCGGCGAGATAGACCTCGTAATCGCGCACCTGGCCGTGCTTCCAGTTCTTGTCGTTGCGCGGCGCGAGTTCGATGCCGTCGATCAGCTTGCGTTCGCCGAAACCGATCGTCCATTCGTGCGCGCCGGTGCGCACGGCCTGGTTGCGCACCGTGCGGAACCACGTCGCCGGATCGTCGTCGAACGCATTCTCGAGCGCATGGCCCGGCTCTTCCGCGGGACGATTGACCACGAGCAACCCGTCGGCAGGCAATGCGCGGCCCAACGCCGGCGCGGCGGGGAAATCGTCGTCGGGCACGGCCGGCGCCACGGCGATGTCGAGACGGAACACCAGCGCGGTGCGGATGTCGACCGGCGCGGTGCGCACGTGCAAGGTGCCGCGGCGGTCGCTCGCATCGAAGTACCAGCCTTCCTTCGCCGCATCGAACGCGGCACGGTCGGCGAGCTTCGGCAGCGCGCGGCCATCGAGATCCACCGCTTTCGGCTGCTGGCGGGCGAGCACACGCAGCGCGTAGCGGCGCTGCGGCAGTTGCCCAGCGTACCGGCCTTTCACCGCATCGATGCGCACGCGCACTTCGCCTGCGCCTTGTGCTGGCGCCTGCATGGTGACCATCTGTTCGCTCGATTCGCCCTGGGCGTAGCGGCGCGTGTGGCCGTCGTCTTCGTACAGCGTGTACTGCGATTCGCCCTGCGGATAGAGATCGAAGGTGACTTCGTCCAGCGGCTTCTCGCCGTCGAACAGCATCGCCGGGTACATCGGCAGGATCGCGCCCGCGCGCACGAACAGCGGCAGCGTCGCCAGTTCCACCTGGCGGTCGATTTGCCGCCCCGGCGCCCCGGCCTGCAACTGGCGACCGTCCCAGTAGTCGATCCAACGGCCCTGCGGCAGGTGGATGTCGCGACGCCAGCCGCGGCTTGCGGCCTGGCTGCGGTACACCGGCGCGATCAGCAGGTCGCGACCGAGCAGGAATTGGTATTTGTACGCCTCGCCCGCGGCCTGCGGATCCTGCGGGTAATCCCACATCAGGCCGCGCACGATCGGCGCGCCGCGTGTTTCCGCTTCGTGCGCGAGACCGTACATGTACGGAGTCAGGCGCATCTTCAATTTCAGATAGTCGCGATTGATGCTGCGGTAGGGCTCGTCGAACGCCCACGGATGCTTGCGCACGTTCGCGGACCAGCCGGACATGCCCATCAGCACCGGCGTGAACGCCTTCCATTGCAAATCGCGGGTGAAGGTTTCCGCGCTGCCGCCGAAGATGCCGTCGACATCACCGGTCGCATAGGCATAGCCGGACAGGCCCGAGCCGATCAGCGTGGGAATGTGCCAGCGGATGTAATCCCAGCTGCCGCTCTGGTCGCCGGTCCACGCCACTGCGTAGCGCTGGATGCCGGCCCAACCCATCACCGTCCACAGGAACGGGCGCGAATCGGAGTTGTTGAAGATGCCGTCCCAGGCGGAGTGGTTCGCATCCATAGCAAACTGATAGCCCTGGCCGGTCCACGCCACGTCGAGCTTCTGCACCCGTGTGCCGGCGGTGCCGACTTCCCAGGCGATCTTCTCGACGCCGTTCTCGGTCCAGAGCCCGGTCTTGAAGCCGTATTTTGCCAACCCCTGCACGACCTTCTGCAAATCGGTGTAGCCACAACCGTAACCGTCGTTGGGCAGGATCCAGCCGCCGGGCATGTCGAACTCGCGGTACTTTTTCGCGACGCTGTCGATCACGTCCGGCGTAGTGCCGGTCGGACCGTCGCTCCAGCCTTCGGGTACGGTGCCGGGCTTCTTCCTGTTGTCGCCGTCGTTGTAGCAATCAGCGTCGCCGTAGGAATAGCCCCAGCGTGGCAACAGGCCGGCGCGTCCGGTCAAAGCGGTGTAGCGATCGAGCAGTTCGTGCAATCCCGCGCCGACGAAGTAGTACGCGTCGAAGCGGTCTTCCTTGTGCGACAGCACGGCCTGGTCCGGCTGGCGCAGATCATAGTCACCGTCTGCCCAGGTGTTGCGCAGCATGCCCCAGCCACGCGAGCTGAGCAGCATTGGCGCCGGGCTCGGGCGATCGCCCTCTTCCCAACCGCCGGAATAGGAAATTTCCAGCTCGCGACCCTTGAACTCGAAACGTCCGTTCTGCTGGCCGCCTCCGTAGAAACGTTCGTCGGGCGTACTCGACAGCACCTGTGCGCTCAGCGCCTTGCCGAGATCGAGCGACTGCACCTCGCGCCACAGCGGCACGACCTTGCCGGCATCGATACGGTCGAGCGCGAAGCGCAGCGGCCGGCGCTGGATGTGCAGTACCAGCGCCTCGGTACGGATGCGCACTTCGTTCGCGTCTTCCTCGACGCTGAACGCGGCCCGCTCTCCGACCTGCGGCAGCACGATGGAAGTGGCCTTGTCACCGGCCGCGAGCAGCTTGCCGTCGCGTCCGGCCTGCAGTCGAAACATGTCGGCGCGCAGCAGTTCGATGCGGACGCGGGCGCCGCCGTCGGTGGCCAGCTCCCACGCCGTTACCGCGCCGCCATCAGCCGCCTGCGCGACGCTGCGCAGGTTGCCGATCGCGTCGGCATGGGCCGGACGAAACCATATCGCGAGGATCGCGATAAGGAGAGCCCGCCAATGAACCACGCCTCTTCCCCGCATTCCAGTCTGCCCCATGGGATCAACGCCACGCGAAAGTTTGAAAACTATTGATTGACTTTATGCTGTACACGCAACAAATGTCAATAAATTTGAAAGAAAAAGAAAGTATATGAATTCAAACGAAAGTATGAATTCACCATCTGCGGTACGAAGTCCACGTTTCGCCAAACCGATGGTTCCGCGCCCCGGCAGGCCGAAAGTACAGGGAAATGCCGGGAAGCATGTCCGGCATGGTTCCGCCACAGCAACATTGGGCGTACAGTTGACGGACGGGCTGAGATCCTGCTTGCATCTTTCGTTTACTTTCGATATATTTCTATTAGTATAGGAAATATTTCATTTAATTACTCTTCCCATGCCAGTCACTCCCAGCGACATCCTTGCGCCATCGACTGAACTCGACCGACTTTTCGCCGCCGGCGTCGAGGAACAGCGCCAAGCCGGCTATGCGGACACCTTGCGCGAAATCCTGCAGCAGCCGCAGACCTGGCGCGATACCGCGACCCTGCTCGCCGCACCAGCCGTCGCCGCAGCGCTCGCGCAGGTACTGATCTCGCACCCCGAGCACATCGTGCTGACCGGATCGGGCAGTTCCGTGCACGCGGGCGAATGTCTCGCCGCGGTGCTGCAGGCCACCCTGCGCATTCCCTGCCGCGCCATTCCCGCGGGCGATCTGCTGACCCATCTGCGCGGCACGCTCGCACCGGGTCGCGGTCTGATCGTCTCGATCGCACGCTCGGGCGACAGTCCGGAAAGCGCCGCCGTGGTCGATTCGATTCTCGCCACGGCGCCCGCCTGCACACACCTCATCGTGACCTGCAATGCGAACGGCCGCCTGGCGACGCGCTACCGCGACGAACCGCGCGTGCGCATGCTGCTGCTCGACGCACGCACGAACGATCGCAGCCTGGTCATGACCAGCAGCTTCACCAACATGCTGCTCGCCGGCGGCGCACTCACGCAAGGCGACGCAGGCGCGTATGCAGCAAGCACCCAGCTTGCCGCCGATGCGGCGCAACGCGTCTTCGACCGCCACGCCGATGCGCTGGCGATGATCGCGCGCCAGCCGTTTGCGAATGCCGTGTATCTGGCCAGCGGGGCCGGCCTCGGCGCCGCGCGCGAATCCGCGCTGAAGATGCTCGAAATGTCCGGCGGCGCGGTGGCGACGATGGCGGAAACCTTCCTCGGCCTGCGCCACGGCCCGATGTCGGCACTCAACCGCCCGAGCCTCGTCGTCGCCTTCCTCTCCGCGCAGGCGAGTGTGCGCGACTACGAATACGATTTGTTGCGCGAGCTCGAGCGCAAGCAGCTCGGCCTCGCGCGCGTGATCGTCGGCGAGAACATTCCGGCCGGCGTGGTTGGCGCGGGCGATCTGGCGATCGATCTGCCGGGCCTCGACGCGCTCGAGGAAACGCAGCGCCACATGATCGACGTCGTCGTCGGCCAGTTGCTCGCGTTTTTTCGCTGCCTGCATCTGGGTCAGAAACCCGATGCGCCTTCGGCCGGCGTGCTGACGCGCGTGGTCGAGCACTTCGCCATCCACCCGGCCGGCGACGCGCGATGAAGCGCGTCGTCGTCGCCGGCGAGATCAACGTCGACCTGATTTTCACGGGCGTGTCCGAGCTGCCTCGGTTCGGCCGCGAGACGCTCGCGCAAACGTATGCGCAATGCCCCGGTTCGTCGTCGATGATTCTCGCGATGGGCCTGGCACGACTCGGCGATCCCGTGCGCTTCGTCGGCCGCTGCGGCGACGATGCCTTCGGCCGGCTGTGCATCGACGCGCTGCGCGAGCGCGGCGTCGACACCACGGCAGTGATAGCCGGCAACGGCTTGCGCACCGGCGTCACCGTGGTGATGTCCTCGCGCACCGACCGCGCCCTGCTCACCTGGCCCGGCGCGATCGCCGAGCTCACTGCGGAGGATTTGAGCGACGACGTTCTCGCCGATGCGCAGCACCTGCACGTGTCGTCGTACTACCTGCAAACCAAGCTGCGCCCGCAACTGAACGAACTGTTTGCGCGTGCGCACGCGGCAGGACTGACCACCTCGCTCGATCCCGGCTCCGATCCGGAGCAGCGCTGGGGGCGCGAGTTGATCGACCTGCTGCACAACGTCGACGTGTTCATGCCGAACGGCAGCGAAGCGTGCGCGATCAGCGGCACCGATACGCCCGAAGAAGCATTGCAAGCGCTCGACAACGGCCGCACACGCATCGTCATCAAGCTCGGCAGCCGCGGCGCGACGACGCTCGATGCGGGCAAGACTCTTTTCGCCGCGGCCTACGCGACGCAGGCCGCCGACACGACCGGCGCCGGCGATTCGTTCAATTCCGGCTTCCTCCACGCGTGGCTGCGCGATCGACCCGTGCTCGATTGCCTGCGCTGGGGCAACGCCTGCGGCGGGCTGTCCACGCGCGGAATCGGCGGCACGGCGACGCAAGGCACGGCCGAGGAAGCGCTCGCGCTGATCACAGCCCGGTAAACAAACCAGAGACCGATGCACTCGACATGAAAGCGCTACTCGACCTCGTTGCACGCCATCGTTCCGGAGAAGCCATCGGCATCGCATCGATCTGCTCGGCGCACCCGGTGGTGCTCGATGCCGCGCTGATCCACGCGCGCGGGAACAATCGTCCCGTACTCATCGAAGCGACGTCGAACCAGGTCAACCAGTTCGGCGGCTACACCGGCATGCGCCCGGCCGATTTCCACGACTTCGTCATGGACAAGGCGGACCGTGCGGGTCTCGCGCGCGAGCAGGTGCTGCTCGGCGGCGATCATCTCGGTCCGAACGCATGGCAGGACGAGTCCGCCGCTTCGGCGATGGCGAAGTCCGACGTGCTGATCGACGAATACGTCGCCGCAGGTTTCCGCAAGATCCATCTCGACTGCTCGATGTCGTGCGCTGACGATCCCGCGGTGCTGACCGACGCAGAAGTCGCCGCGCGCGCGGCGCGCCTTGCCGCCGTCGCCGAACGCACGTGGCAGCGCAGCGGTGGCGAAGCACCGGTCTACATCGTCGGCACCGAAGTGCCGGTGCCGGGCGGCGCGAAGGAAGAGCTCGACGAACTGCAGGTCACCGATCCCGAAGCAATGGCGGCGACGGTCGAGGCGCATCGCCGCGCCTTCGCCGCGCACGGTCTCGACGAAGCATGGCGGCGCGTGATCGGTCTGGTCGTCCAGCCCGGCGTCGAGTTTGACCACCACGACGTGGTCGACTTCCAGCCCGGGAAGGCGCGCGCGCTCAGCGCCGCAATCGAACGAATTCCGGGACTCCTCTACGAGGCGCATTCCACCGACTACCAGACGCCCGCGGCGCTGGCCGCACTCGTGCGCGGCCACTTCGCGATTCTCAAGGTCGGACCCGGCGTGACCTATGCGTTGCGCGAAACGTTGTGGGCACTGTCGTTCATCGAGGACGAGATGCTGGAAGCCGCGAAGCGCTCCGACCTGCGCCGCGTCGTGCTCGATGTCATGCACGCCGAGCCGAAGTACTGGAACAAGTACTACACCGACGCCGCGCGCCTGACGCTCGATCTGCAATACAGCCTCAGCGATCGCATGCGCTACTACTGGGCGCATCCGCGCATCCGCGCGGCCTGCGACACGTTGCTGCACAACCTCGACGCAGCCTCGCCGGGCGGTGCGCTGCCGCTGGCGCTGCTCAACCAGTACCTGCCGTATCAATACGACGCCGTCCGCGCCGGACGACTGGCGAATTCCGCGACCAACCTGCTGCGCGCCGGCGTCACGCGCGTGCTGGAGCACTACGCGCGAGCCTGTTGCCCAAGCCTTTCATGAACACGCCATCATCGCCGCACGGCGAAACAGGAAACCTCATGCCCACAACTCTTGATTCACTTCCGGCGGCGAAGCGCGGACTGGCCGTCGTCGCGGTTTCAATTGTGCTCGCCATCACCGCCGCAGCCAGCGCCTTCGCCGGCAGCGAAGCCACCGCCCCGGCAAACGCGGTGCTGACGTCAAGCAAGACCGAGGCCAGCCTGGGCAATGATGCGATCGCGGCGACATGGAAATTCGCCGACGGCCGCCTGATCGACCTGGTCGTCGCCGATCGGGCGGGCAACACGCCACTCAAGATCGCCGATCCGTTCACGCTGATTCTTGCCGACGGCAAGACGATCAAGGCGGCGGACATGAGTCTCGTCGACGAACTCGGCAAGCATGCCCTGACTGCCAACGCCAAGGCATCGCGCCTCGTCGAGCATTTCGGCGGCCAGGAGGCCAGGGCAGGTTTCCAGGACGCCGACGGCCGCTTCCGCGTCGACTGGCGGCTGATCCAACGCGACGGCTCCGCCTACCTGCGCGAGCTGGTCAGGATCACCGCGCTCAAGCAGGACGAGTCGATCGTGGAAGTACAGTTGCTGAAGTCCGACGACGTCCCCGGCGCCACCGTCTACGGCGACGTAAAAGGCTCGCCCATCGTATTCGGCCGTTACTATTTCGGGTTCGAGAATCCGCTGTCGGAAAGCGAAGTCCGCGGTATGCGTGCGCGCACGTTCATCAAGCGCGGCCTGCCGCTGCGCAAGGGCCAGTCCATCGATTATTCCGCCGTTGTCGGCGTGGCGCACGAGGGCCAACTGCGCCGCGACTTCGCAACCTACGTCGAACGCGAGCGCGCACATCCGTATCGTCCGTTCCTGCATTACAACTCGTGGTACGACGTCGGCTACTTCACGCCGTATACGCAGGAACAGGCGCTTGATCGCATCAAGGCGTTCGGCGAGGAGTTGAGCGTGAAACGCCACGTCAAGCTCGATTCGTTCCTGTTCGACGACGGCTGGGACGATCGCAGCGGCAGCTGGCATTTCAACGAGAAGGATTTCCCGCATGGCTTCGTGCCGCTCAAGGATGCCGCCGCGAAATACGGTGCCGCGCCCGGCGTCTGGCTGTCGCCCTGGGGCGGCTACAGCAAGCCGAAGGAGGAACGCGTGAAGAACGGCAAGGAAGCCGGCTATGAAATCATCGACAACGGACTCGCCCTGTCCGGGCCGAAGTACTACCAGCGCTTCCACGACGCCGTGATGGAGTTGCTTACGAAGGACGGCATCAACCAGTTCAAGTTCGACGGCACCGGCAACGCGGACAAGGTGTTCCCCGGCAGCCGCTTCGACAGCGACTTCGCCGCAGCGATCGAGTTGATCGGCGACATTCGCGCGGCCAGGCCAGACACCTTCATCAACCTCACCACCGGCACCTGGGCCTCGCCGTTCTGGCTGCGCTACGCCGATTCGATCTGGCGCGACGGCGAGGACGATGACCTCGCTGGCGTCGGCACGAACCGCGAGCGCTGGATCACCTACCGCGACGCGCAAACCTATCGCAACATCGTGCAGCGCGGACCACTGTTCCCGCTCAATTCGCTGATGCTCCACGGCATCATCTACGCGCAGATGAACAAGCGCCTGAACACCGACCCGGGTCACGACTTCGCCAACGAAGTGCACTCGTACTTCGCCAGCGGCACGCAGCTGCAGGAGCTGTACATCACGCCGTCGCTGCTGAGCGAGGCCGACTGGGACACGCTCGCCGAGGCTGCGCGCTGGTCGCGCGCAAACGCGGACGTGTTGCGCGACACGCACTGGATCGGCGGCGACCCGGGCCGCCTCGACGCCTACGGCTGGGCCGCGTGGACGCCGAACAAGGCGATCATCACCCTGCGCAACCCCGATGCGAAACCACAACTCGCCGTGATCGATCTGCAGCGCCAGCTCGAGCTGCCGGCGGGCAGCGCGCGGCGCTACGCCGCGAAACCCGTCTGGGGAGGCGCCGCGCCGACGACATTCGATGCCGACCATGCGGCGTCGTTGACGCTCAAGCCGTTCCAGGTCGTGACATTCGAACTGACCCCCGAGTCCCGATGACGAATTTGCGCGGACGTATACAGATCGGTGCGCTGCTCGGCGCACTGATCGCCGCCGGTGCCTTCGCGCAAGCGCCCGCGCCCAAGGCGAAGGGACTCGCCGTCGACCAGGGACATTTCGTGCTCGACGGCAAGCCCTTCCAGATCATCTCCGGCGAAATGCACTATCCGCGCATTCCACGCGAGTACTGGCGTTCACGCCTGAAGATGGCGCGCACGATGGGCCTCAATGCGGTCACCGCCTACGTGTTTTGGAATGTGCACGAACCTGCGCCGGGCAAATACGACTTCAGCGGCCAGAACGACGTTGCCGAGTTCATCCGCGCGGCGCAAGCCGAAGGCCTGTACGTGATCCTGCGGCCCGGCCCGTTCGTTTGCGCGGAATGGGAATTCGGCGGCTATCCCGCGTGGCTGCTCAAGGACCGCACGACTATCGTGCGCAGCCGCGATCCGAAATATCTCGAGCCGGCGACGCGCTGGCTGCACCGGCTCGGCGAAGAACTCGCACCGCTGCAATATGCGAACGGCGGGCCGATCATCGCCGTGCAGGTCGAGAACGAGTACGGCAGCTTCGACTCGGACCATGCCTACATGGAAGACGTGCGTCGCACGCTCATCGACGCGGGCTTTGGCCGCAGCATGCTCTATACGGCCGATGGCGCCGACCAGGTGCCGAACGGTTCGCTGCCCGACCTGCCCGTCGCGATCAATCTCGGCACCGGCGGCGCGAAGGAGGAATTCGCGAAGCTGCGCAAGCTGCGTCCGCAAGGCCCGTTCATGAGCGGCGAATACTGGGACGGCTGGTTCGATCACTGGGGCGAGCGGCACCACACGTCCAACGCGAAGGAAGAAGCCGACGACATCGCCTGGATGCTCGGCCGGGGTTACTCGCTGAGCCTGTACATGTTCCACGGCGGGACCAATTTCGGCTGGATGAACGGCGCGAACTCGGGCGGCAAGGGTCACTACGAGCCGACCGTGACCAGCTACGACTACGACGTCGGCCTCGACGAGTCGGGGCGACCCACAGCGAAATACTTCCTGTTCCGCGACACGATCGCCAAGGCAACCGGAACGAAGCCGGCGCCGGTGCCAGCGATCGCGCCACCGCAATCGCCGGGCAAGATCGCGCTGCCCGAATCCGCTTCGCTGTGGGACAACCTGCCCACACCGGTCGCCTCGCGCGAACCGAAGACGATGGAGGAACTCGACCAGGCCTACGGCTACATCCTCTATCGCACGACGTTGGCGAACGGCGCCGCCGGCGATCTCGTCCTCGACGGACTGCACGACTACGCGCGCATCTACGTCGACGGCAAATTCGCCGGCACGCTGGACCGTCGCCTCGGCGAATCGACGCTGGCAATCGCCGCGGGCAAGGGCAGCGTCCTCGACATCCTCGTCGAGAATGGCGGGCGCATCAATTTCACCAAGGCGATGCGTGGCGAGAGCAAAGGCTTGACCGGTTCGGTCACGCTGCACGGCGCGGCGCTGCACGACTGGAAGATCTATCCGTTGCCGCTCGACGATGTTGCGCGTTATCGCTACGCGGACAAGCCGTGCACCGCCGCGCCCTGTTTCTATCGCGGCCGCTTCGATGCGCCGAAATCCGGCGACGCCGCGGGCGATACTTTCCTCGACAGCGAGAGCTGGAACAAGGGTTTCGTCTGGCTCAACGGCAATCCGCTCGGCCGCCACTGGAACATCGGCCCGCAACGCACGTTGTACGTGCCGGGCGTGTGGCTGAAGCCGCGCGGCAACGTGGCGATCGTGCTCGATCTCGCCGGCGTGGCGCGGCCGGACGTGACCCTGCGCGACAAGCCGGTGCTCGACGCCAAAGCGGCATCAAATTGAGCTTGGCCGCGTCAAAGGCCGAGCAGGCCGTCGACGTCGGAAAGATGCGCCAGATTGCGCAGCGCTTGCGGGGCGTTGAGGCAATGCAATGTGCTGCCGCGCGCGCGCGCCTTCGCGGCCCAGGCGATCAGCACGGCCAGCGTCGCGCTGTCCACATCGGTCAGCCCGGACAAGTCCACGGTATCCGCCGCCGGCACGTCGCGCAGCGCGGTCGCGGCGTTGGCGAAGGTGATCCTCACGCGGCGCTCACTTCTTGATGCCTTCCGAGTCCATCGATTCGAGTGCCTTGGCGCCCTGGTTTTCCAGGCGCGAGGTCAGCGCATCGAGGCTGGACTTCTGGATTTCCTCGGCGACCTGGTTGCGGTAGTTGGTCACGTAGGAAATACCCTCGATGATCACGTCGTAGGCCTTCCAGTCGCCCTGCGTCGTCTTGCGGAATGCGTAGTCGACCGGCACGAGCTTGCCGTCGTCGAGCACGACCTGGGTGCGCACCAGCGTGCGTTTGTCGTTGAGCTCGCCCTGCTGCGGCAGCACGCGCACGCGGCCTTCGGTGTACTTGAGCAGGCCTTCGGCGTAGCGATGGGTGATCGAGTTGTACATCGCCCTGGCGAAGCGTGCGCGCTGTTCCGGTGTCGCCGTGCGCGCGTTCTGACCGAGCACGAGGATCGAGGCGTAGTCGATGTCGAAGTGCGGCAGCACGATCTGGTCGATGACCTTGATCAGGCCCTCACGATCCTTGGCCAGTTCTGCCCGGTGCTTGTCCATCGTCTTGCCAAGGTCGTCGACGAGACTCTGCACGACCTGGTTGGGCGCGGGCGAATCGGCGAATGCCGGAGCCGCCGTCGCCAGCGCGAAGATACTAAGCAGGGAATAGAGAATGCGCATACGTCACCTTGTTGAGTACTTCCGCGGGCACCCATGCATCCGCCCGCCGTCACCGGTTCTACGGTTTCGCCTGTGGCTTGGCGGCATCGTCGGGCTTGCCGGCGCCCGGCTTGTCGCCGCTGCCGACGAGGTACTTGCCGATCAACTCCTCGAGCTGCATCGAACTCTGGGTCAGGATCACTTCGTCGCCGTTCTTGAACATGTCCGGCGAGCCGCCAGGCTGGAGCGCAACATACTGGTCGCCCAATAAACCGCTGGTGAATATCGCCGCGGCCGAGTCGTCGGGAATTTTGCTGAAGCGCTTGTCGATCGACAGCGTCACGAGCGCATCGAGTTTGTCCGGCTCGAGCACGACGTCGGCGACCGAACCGATGCGCACGCCGGCGACCTTGACCGGTGCGCGCAGCTTGAGCTGGCCGACGTTGGTGAAGCGCGCCTTGAGATCGTAGCTGTCGCCCTGGCTGAAGTTCGCGACCGACGTGGTTTGCGTCGCGAGGTAGGCGAGCGCGGCGAAGCCGAGCAGGATGAATAGCCCGGTGCCGATCTGGAAGGATTGTCGTTGTGCCATTTTACGAATTTCCTGTAGATCAAAAGCGCTGCCACGAAGACACGAAGATCACGAAGAAAAACGAAAACAAGTAGTTCGCCTTGCCGTTCTTCGTGGCTTTTACTTCGTGTCTTCGTGGCTTTCTTTTACGAATCTCACATCAAAAATGCCGTCATTACGAAATCGAGCGCGAGGGTCGCGATCGAGGAGAACACCACGGTGCGCGTCGTCGCATAGGCCACGCCTTCGCTGGTCGGCGCGGTCGTGTAGCCTTGGAAGGTTGCGATCAGGGTGCACACCGCACCGAAGGCGACACTCTTCCACACGCCGTTGATCACGTCCTTCCACACGTCCACGCTCGAAGTCATGTTTGACCAGAACGTGCCGTTGTCGAGACCGAGCCAGCTCACCCCGACCAGATGCGCGCCGAAGATGCCGAGCGCGTTGAACACGCAGGCGAGCAGCGGCATCGCGATCACTCCGGCGATGAAGCGTGGCGCGACGACGTAGGCAAGCGGATCGACCGCCATCATTTCCATTGCCGAGATCTGGTCGGTCGCGCGCATCAGACCGATTTCGGCGGTGATCGAAGTGCCCGCGCGGCCGGCAAACAGCAGCGCGGTGACGACCGGGCCGAGCTCGCGGTACAACGACAGCGACACCACCGTGCCGAGCGCCGCCGTGCCACCGAAGATCGACAGCACATAGTAGAGCTGCAGGCCGAGCACCATGCCGACGAACAAGCCGCAGGTCATGATGATGGTCAGGCTCATCGCACCGACGAACCAGATCTGGCGGATCGTTTCCTTGATGTGGCGCAGGCTGCGCGGAACCGCAGCGAGGATCTGCAGCAGGAACAGGCCGCAGGCGCCGACCTGGGCGATGCCATCGACGAAATAGGGGGGTTTGCGCACCGCGCTCATGCCAACCCCAACTGCACGGCATAGTCCGGCGCCGGATACTGGAACGGCACCGGGCCGTCGGCCGCGCCGGTGAAGAATTGCCTGGTCCACGGCGTTTCGCCGCGCGCGAGCTCGTCTGGCGTGCCGTGCGCGGCGATCTTGCCGCCGGCGATCAGGAAGATGCTGTCCGCAATCAGGCGCACGGCGGCCAGCTCGTGCGCGACGAGGATGCTGGTGATGCCGAGTGAGTCGTTGAGCGTGCGGATCAGCTTCAATATCTGGTTCAGCGCGATCGGGTCGAGGCCGACGAACGGCTCGTCGTAGATGATCAGCATCGGGTCGCGCACGATTGCACGCGCGAGCGCGACGCGGCGCATCATGCCGCCCGACAGCTCGTGCGGCATCAGCTCGGCCGCGCCGCGCAGGCCGACCGCCTGCAGCTTGGTCAGCACGAGATTGCGCACGAGCACTTCGGGCAGATCGAGGTGCTGGCGCAGCGGAAACGCGACGTTCTCGAACACCGAGTAGTCGGTGAGCAGGGCCGAGTTCTGGAACAGGTAGCCGATTTTTTCACGCAGCGCGAACAACGCCGCGCGATCGAGCTTGACCACGTTCTGCCCGTCGACCCAGACCTCGCCCGCGTCCGGCGCGAGCTGGCCGGTGATGTGGCGCATCAACGTGGTCTTGCCGGTGCCGCTGGGGCCCATGACCGCGGTGATCCTGCCGCGCGGGATATCGAGATGGGCGTTGTCGAAGATCGTCTTGCCGTTGAGCACGGTCGACAGGCCGCGAACCTTGATCAACGGATCAGGGACCGGTTTGCTGTCGGCGGCGGGCGGTCGCGGTTCGGTGCTCATCTCAAACAAGAAAACGGCGCACGACGCGCCCGGGTGCGGCCACCTTACCGGAAGGCCGCGGGCAACGGAAGCGATGCAAGGAAACGGTTAAGCGCCTCGTCAGGCGGCGCAGCGCGGCGCCGGCACGACCTCCACGCGTCCGGACTCAGCGACCGAACAGATGCAGGGCCGCGTACTGCAACAACATGATCGTCTTGCCGTCTCGAATCGCGCCGCTGGAGATCGCGGCCAGCGCCGCGTCGAAACCCATCTCCACGACTTCGATGTCCTCGTCTTCGACACCGCCGCCGTCGCTCACGCGCTCGGCGGCCGAGTATTCGGCGACGAAGAAATGCAGAATCTCGGTCACCGATCCCGGCGACATGTACGCCTCGAACACCTTGCGCACTTCGCCGATCTCATAGCCGGTTTCCTCGCGCGTCTCGCGGCGAATGGCGTCCTCGGGCTTGTCTGCATCAAGCAGACCTGCGCAAGTCTCGACAAGCATGCCCGAGGCGTTGCCATTGACGTAGGTCGGCAGGCGGAACTGCCGCGTCAGCAGCACCGTGCGGCGCGGCAAGTCGTAGAGCAGAATCGTCGCGCCATTGCCACGGTCGTAGGCTTCGCGCGTGCGCTCGACCCAGCTGCCGTCGGGCTTGCGCATGCGGTAATGAACCTTGCGCAGCACGTACCAGTTGTCGGAAAGGACTTCGGTCTTGACGATGTCGATGTCGGGATTCACGCGCGAATCAATCCTTGAGCAGGTCGGTGAGCAACGCGGCGCAATGCTCGCGCTGGCTCGCCGCACGCAGCTGCCGCGCCGTCACGATCGAACGCAGGTCGGACAACGCGGTGGCGAAATCGTCGTTGACCACGATGTAGTCGAACTCGACCGCATGCGCGATGTCCTCGCGCGAATCGGCGAGGCGGCGGCGGATCGTCGCCTCCGAGTCCTGCGCGCGCGAGCGCAGGCGACGTTCGAGTTCGACGCGCGACGGCGGCAGGATGAAGATGCTCACCGTGTCCCGCATCTGCGCACGCACCTGGCGCGCGCCCTGCCAGTCGATTTCGAGCAGCACGTCCTTGCCCTGGGCGAGCGTGCGCTCGACCGCCGTGCGTGAGGTGCCCTTGAGGTCGCCGTGCACGACCGCGTGCTCGAAGAACTCGCCGCGCTTGACCATCTCCTCGAACACGCCGCGCGAAACGAAATGGTAGTGCACGCCGTCGACCTCACCCGGCCGCGGCAGGCGCGAGGTGTACGACACCGACAGGACGATGTTCGGCTCGCGCTCGAGCAGCGCGCGGGTAAGGCTGGTTTTGCCGCCGCCCGAGGGCGCGGCGACGATGTAGAGGGTTCCCGGCATCGGCCTATTCTATATTCTGCACCTGTTCGCGCATCTGCTCGATCAGTACTTTCAGATCGATCGCCGCTTGCGTGGTGCGTTGGTCGACCGATTTCGAACCGAGCGTGTTCGCCTCGCGGTTGAATTCCTGCATGAGGAAGTCCAGCCGTCGGCCAGCCGGATCGGGAGCAGCCAAAATGCGGCGCGCCTCGGCGATGTGCGCGGTCAGGCGGTCGAGTTCCTCGTCCACATCGATGCGCGAGAGTTGCAGCACGAGTTCCTGTTCGAGCCGGCTGTTGTCGGCGCGCAGCGAATCGACCGACTGCGTGATTTCGGCGAGCCGCGCTTCGAGACGCGCGCGCAGCGCGCGGCGGATGTCCGGCAGCCAGCCGCGCACGTCGGCGACGAGGCGCGCGATGCCGTCGAGGCGCTCGCGCAGGAAGCCGCCGAGGCGCTCGCCCTCGCGCGCGCGCGTGGCGACCATGTCGGCCAACGCGCGATCGAGCAGGTCGAGCGCGGCGTGACGCAGTCCTTCCTGATCGACTTCCTCGCGCTTGAGCACGCCGGGCCAGGCGAGCAGGCTGGCGAAATCCACGTTGAGCTTGGGAAAGCGCTCGGCGAACAGCGCGGCGGTGACTTCGAGTTTGTCGAGCACGGCGTCGTCGAGGCGGATCTCGCTCGATGCCGCATCGCTGGCGCGGAAACGCAGACTCAGGTCGACCTTGCCGCGCGTGAGCCGGGCCGCCACGCGTTCGCGCAGCGCCGGCTCGATCGCGCGCAATTCGTCGGGCAGGCGCAGGCCGAGTTCGAGGTAGCGGTGGTTCACCGAGCGCAACTCGAAGCCCAACGCGCCCCAGGGCGTGTCGGCGTCGGCGCTGGCGAAGGCGGTCATGCTGCGGATCATGGGCGGTGTCGCCGTGGAATTCGGAGGCGAAGTATAGCGGGACGCGGTTTCGGAATTCGAAAGCTCGCCATTCCGGCGACAGGCGAAGCGTGAACAGCGGAGCTGGCCCGAAGGGCGAGCGCGCAGCGCGAGTGAAGCCGCAATGGCGGCCCTGCTCTTTTTCCTTGCTGCGAATCCCGCCTGCTAAACTTCCCGTCTGCAAACGGAGCCCACGCATGTCCCCACTTTCCCGCCCCAGCGGCCGCGCCGCCAACCAATTGCGCGCGGTCACGATCGAGCGCCGCTACACCCGCCACGCCGAAGGCTCGGTGCTGATCGCATTCGGCGACACGCGCGTGCTGTGCACCGCCAGCGTCGAGGAAAAAGTGCCGCCGTTCCTGCGCGGCAAGGGCGAGGGCTGGGTCACCGCCGAATACGGCATGCTGCCGCGCGCGACCAAGGAGCGCACCCAACGCGAAGCCGCGCGCGGCGGCCAGGGCGGTCGCACGATGGAGATCCAGCGCCTGATCGGCCGCAGCCTGCGCGCCTGCGTCGATCGCGCCGCGCTCGGCGAGCGCACGATCACGCTCGACTGCGATGTGTTGCAGGCCGACGGCGGCACACGCACCGCGGCGATCACCGGCGCCTACGTCGCGCTCGTCGATGCGGTGGATGCGCTGACCAAGCGCGGGATGCTGAAGAAGAAACCGATCCTCGGCGCAGTCGCGGCGATTTCGGTCGGCGTCTACCGCGGCGTGCCCGTGCTCGACCTCGACTACCCCGAGGATTCCGACTGCGACACCGACATGAACGTCGTCATGAACGACGGCGGCGGCTTCATCGAACTGCAAGGCACGGCCGAAGGCCACGCGTTCCGCCGCGACGAGCTCGACGCGCTGCTCGGTCTTGCGCAAAAGGGCATCGGCGAATTGCTGGCGCACCAGCGCGAGGCTCTTGCGCGTGCGTAGGATCGTCCTCGCCAGCAGCAACCCCGGCAAGCTCGCCGAGATTCGCGAGGTGCTCGCCGGCAGCGGCATCGAACTCGTCGCGCAGAGCGAATTCGGCATTGGCGACGCCGAGGAAACCGGCGCGACCTTCGTCGAAAACGCGCTGCTCAAGGCGCGGCATGCCGCGCGCGCATCCGGCCTGCCCGCGCTCGCCGATGATTCCGGCATCTGCGTCGACACACTCGACGGCGCGCCGGGCCTGTACTCGGCGCGCTACGCAGGCAGGCACGGCGACAACGCCGCGAACAACGCCAAGCTGCTCGATGTGCTGCGCGATGTACCGGACGAACAACGCGGCGCGCATTTCCACTGCACCCTGGTGCTGCTTCGTAACGCGGACGATCCCGCGCCGCTGATCGCCGAAGGCCTCTGGCGCGGCCACATCCTGCGCGCGCCGCAAGGCGACAAGGGCTTCGGCTACGACCCGGTGTTCTCCAGCGCAGAGCACGGCCCCGCGGGCGAACTTGACGCGGCGACCAAGAATCGCGTCAGCCACCGCGGACTCGCGCTGGCGCGCCTGCGCGAGTTGCTCCACGCAGAAACGCGATGACGCTGCCACCACTGTCGCTGTACATCCACATCCCGTGGTGCGTGAAGAAGTGCCCGTACTGCGATTTCAACTCGCACAATGCACCCGATTCACTGCCGCAGCGCGAATACGTCGAGGCGCTGCTCGCCGATCTCGATCGCGATCT
>JAFEFS010000036.1 GCA_018240465.1 Pseudomonadota bacterium | reverse complement strand
AGGTCGGTATCGACAATGTGGGCGATCGCCAGCCGCCGATCCTGTATCAGCAGAACGTGGCCAACGCCAACACCGACGTGAACACCTACGACACGATCGGCCGCTTCTTCTGGGGCAAGATCACGATCAAGTTCTAGACGCGACCCCTCCCGGGCCGCATTCGTGCGGCCCGGGTTTCCACAGGGACGACACATCATCTGGCGCGGTCGGGTCGATACGACCGGTGGCGCTTTCTTCAACAGGCGTTCGTACGCAACGCCGGAGCAGCGAGCCCGCTCCTGCGCAGCGCGCTTGCGGTGGTTCCGAAGCGCTGATGGAACAGGCGCGAGAACGCACAACGATTCTCGAAACCGCAGGCGAGCGCGATCTCGCCGATCGCGAGCGGGCTCGTGCGCAGCAGGCGCTGCGCGCGCAGCAGGCGCTGGCGCACGAGGAACGCGTGCGGCGTCTCGCCGTAGGCGGCATGGAAGGCGCGGATGAAATGCCAGGGTGAGTAGCTCGCGATGCGCGCGAGCGCGGCATTGTCGAGATCGAGATGGTAATTGCAGGCCAGATGTTCGCGCACGCGCTGCAGGCGCAGGAACACGTGACGACGCTGTGCCCAGGTGCGACCGGGGCAGCGCGCGATCATCTCGTCGAAGCGGTTCTGCATCGCACCGATTTCGTCGAGCATGCCGTACAACGCCACGGCATCATCGCCTCGCTGCACTGCGCGCGCAAGGCTGAGGGCACGACGCAGCAGGGCGCGGCCAACCTGATGCGTGGCCGGCAGCAGGCCGCAATCGCGCGCCGACCCGGTCGCAAGCGCTTCGCGCCACGCGGACGGCGTGCCGACGATGGCCAGCCAGAGGGCGTGACCGCGGCCGGTCACCTGGGTGAACGCATCGGCACAGGTGGCGCGAGCCTCGAAGCGCGCATGGGTGCTTTCGCCGTCGCCGACGCCGATCTGCAGGCGGCCGCGCAGCGGCAGCCATATGCCCGCGGCCGGGCCCTCGATGCGCAGGCCGGCGCTGCGTCCTCCGCCGATGAACATCGACAGCGGCCCGCTGTCGATGCGCGGCAAGGCCAGGCGGGTTCCGTGGCTGATGATTTGAACGCTTGCGGGCATGGTGCACCTTCGTCGTCATGAAGAAGGCACCTATTTACTTACCCTGTCATAGAACTGTACGGAAATTGCGCTGAAATCGCGGTGAAATCTTTCGGAGCAATCGACGAAATCGTTTAATCACAACGGCTTGCACGATCGCGCCTGCGCGCAAGTCGTCGAACACCTTGGACCTTTCGAGAAGCTGGAAATGAAAACGGCCATCGGGGTCCCGGTCCCGATGGCCGTGTGACGCTTCCACTGCCCGTTGGAGAGGGCGAACGCAGTGTCCTCCACGAGGTCATCGCCGGGGTTGCGCGAACTGGCGCATGAGTTGATCGAAATTGCCCGATGCGCGCCGCGACAAAATGCGACGCGGCCGACAAATTCAGCGTGCGGAGCTACGCTGCAGCTCGAAGGCGCCGATGTCGCTGTCCTCGACCGACACACGCGGCAGATAGACCCGCTTCAAGTCAGGGCCGACGCTGAAATTGAACTCGCCGAGCTCGATCGCGAGTTGCGCGACCAGCCGGTCGCTGCGCGTATCGGGGTCGAATTCGCGCAGCGTCATCGAATGCAGGTCGGCGGCGGAGATATACCAGATCTTGCCGCCTACGAGGTGCCAGCCGTTCAACGTCAGCGAGGTGATCGTCTGGGTCAGCCGCTGTTCTTCGCCCGAGGGCAGGGCGCGACGGAACAGGCCCGCGGTACCGGTATGCGTGTAGTAGACGAGGCTGCGCGCCGCATCAACTTCGACGTGCTGCACGCCTTGCGCCAGTACTTCGTCGGCCTGCTGCGGCGTGCCCGCCCGTGTGCGCTGGAGCAGGCGCGCGCCATTGCTGCTTGCGCCGATCGCGAGCACGACACTGCCCGGCTGCGCGCCGTAGGCGCCGAACAGCACATTCTCGTCCTTGCCAGAAACGACGCGCTCGCGGCGCGAGGCGATGTCGATTTCCGCCAGACGCGAAGGCTCGCCGTCGCGATGCACGCCGACGAGCAACGCCGCCGAGTCGCCACGCCACACCGGGTTGGACAGGGTCGCATCGCGATACTCGGTCACGGCGTAGGCGTCTTCCTTGCCGCGTTCGCTGACCCACAGTTGCACGGCGCCGCTGCGCGTGGAAAGGAAAGCGACGCGTGTGCCATCGGGCGAGGCGACGGGCGTGAAGTCGCTGCCGGTCGATGCCGCGAGTTTGCGCGGCTCCTTCGCTGCCGCGTCGAGATCGACTTCGACGACATCCGTGGTCGTGCGCGAAATCTCGTAGACCACCGTGTTGCTGCCACGCGCCGCATCCGGAAAGCGCGCCGATTCGACGCCGAGGCGCTGCGGCGCGCCGCCCGCCATGTCGACGGCATACAGCTCGGGCTTGCCCTGATGGTCGGTCGAGAATACGAGCGCCGAACTGTCGGCGACCCAGGCATAGCCGCGAATTCGGCCGGACAGATGGGTGAGCTGGCGCACTGCGCCGCCGCCGGCGTGCATCACGAACAAGTCGCTGTACGGCGAGATGCCGCGACGGAATGCGATCCAGCGGCCGTCGGGCGAATAGCGGGCCTCGAGATCCTGATCGCCTTTCGCATGTTCGTAGCGCAACGGCTGCCTGGCGCCGGTCTCGACGTTCCAGAGCAGCAGGGTCAAGTCCGACTGGCGGCCATCCATGCGCAGCGCAGTGATGAGCTGCTTGCCGTCCGGAGCCCAGTCGTAGTCGCTGGTGAAGAAATCCTGGCAATCGCCGATCTCGCGCTCGCGCCCGCCGAGGCTCGGCACGACGAACAGCGTGCACTTGCCCTTGCCCAGGCGCGAGAAAGCGATGCGGCTGCCGTCGGGCGACCACATCGGCTGCATGTCGTGCGCGACCTCGGTATTCGGCGCTAGCGCGACGAGCTGCGAGGGCTCCATCGCACGGATGTAAAGACGATCGAAACCGGTGCTCTGAACGAGCTTGCCGAACGCGACGCGCGTACCGTCGGGCGAGATGTGCGGGCGCAGCTCCATGCCCGGATCGGAGGTGACCGCGCGCAAGTTCGAGACGCGCCACGGCGGCGGCGACGGAGCGTGCGCGGTGCGCGCGACGTATGCTGCGGCAGCGAGCGCCAGCGCCAGCAATACCGCAAGCGGGGCGAACCATTTCCCTGCCGTGCGCTGCTCGGCACCGGCTTGGCGCATCGTCGCAGCCGGCGCTTCGGCTGGCGCGTTGCCGTCATCGCTGGCGAGCGCGCTCGCGGCGAGGGCGAACGCGGTCGCCTCGCCGCCGTTCGGCTCGGCCCAGGATTCGTTCTCGGCACGCAGCGCGAGATGGTCGATGCGACCGAACGGAATCTCATCGGCCTCGATCACCGACACGTCCGCGAGCAGACGGTAGCCGACTTTCGGAATCGTCTCGATATAGCGCGCCGGCTTGTCGTCGTCGGCGAATGCGCGGCGCAGTTCCTTGACCGCCTGGGTGAGCACGTCGGGCGTGGTCACGCGGTCCTTCCATACCGCCTCGAGCAGATCTTCGCGGCCGACCGTGTTGCCGGCATGGCGCACGAGTTCGAGCAGCACGGCGATGGCCCTGCTGGTCACCCGCGACGGTTCGCCATCGCCAATCACGCGCAACGCACCGACATCAACGGCGCAGTCGCCGACGCGCAAGCGTAGATTCTGGAGTTTGAGCTGCTCGGCCGAAGGCAAGCGCCGCAGCAGTTGCAAATTGGCATTCATCGCTGGGAATCGAAGCTTGGACTGGATACGTGCAAAAAATTTCCCGGGACGCGACGATGTGAGTCTGATCGCGACCGCCCGATCCGGCAAGTGCCACTATGCGCCGAAGCCCGCGACCACTTGCTCATTCGCCTGCAGCGCCTCTTCGCGAAAAACACCCTCGCTGCAGCCCCACCCATTTTGCAGACGCAGCACGCGGCCAAATCGTCGCAACACCGGATCCGCGCGCACTTGCCCGGGGCGCGCGCAATCTCGCATTCATTCATAGTGGCGATTCGCAGATCGATCGAAGGCGCGGCATCTCCTGCGAGCGAGGTCGCCGCAAGCGCGGTACCTTGCCAGACCGATGCGCAGATCGAGCGCGCATAGGCACCGCCTCGGATTTTTCAAGGCGCGGCGGAACGGCTGCCGTGTCGATCGATTGCATCGGCCAATTGCAACGAGTCCGGACGACGACGCCGAATCCAACGCCGCCAGTGAGCGCAATCGGCCCGCCCGTCCGTCGGGCCGACGTCTCGTCGAACGGGCTATTTCTTCGCGAACACCAGCCGGCCGTGCTCGGCGTCCACCGCCACCGTATCGCCCGGCTGGAACTTGCCTTCGAGAATCTCCTTCGCCAGCGGATTTTCGAGTTGCTGCTGGATCGCGCGCTTGAGCGGGCGCGCGCCGAACACCGGATCGAAACCGACGTTGCCGAGCAGATCGAGCGCCTTGTCGCTGATCGTCATGTTCAACTGACGCTCACCGAGACGCTTGGCGAGATAGGCGGTCTGGATGCGCGCAATCTGGCGGATCTGCGCCTTGTCCAGCGGACGGAACACGACGATCTCGTCGAGACGGTTGATGAACTCGGGGCGGAAGTGCGCCTGCACGACGCCCATCACCGCGGCCTTCATCTTCGTGTATTCCTCCTCGGTGTCGCCGGCCATTTCCTGGATAAGCTGCGAGCCGAGATTGCTCGTCATCACGATCACCGTGTTGCGGAAATCGACCGTGCGGCCCTGGCCGTCGGTCAGGCGGCCGTCGTCGAGCACCTGCAAGAGAATGTTGAACACATCGTGATGCGCCTTCTCGACCTCGTCGAGCAGGATCACGCTGTACGGCCGGCGGCGCACGGCCTCGGTCAGATAGCCGCCTTCCTCATAGCCGACATAGCCCGGCGGCGCGCCGATCAGACGTGCGACCGAGTGCTTCTCCATGAACTCGCTCATGTCGATGCGCACGAGCGCATCGGGGGAATCGAACAGGAACTCGGCCAGCGCCTTGCACAACTCGGTCTTGCCGACGCCGGTGGGACCGAGGAACAGGAACGAGCCGTTCGGCCGGTTCGGATCGGACAGTCCCGCGCGCGCGCGCCGGATCGCATCCGCGACCGCGTGCACCGCTTCGCTCTGACCGATGACCCGCTCATGCAGCACGTCCTCCATGCGCAGCAGCTTGTCGCGCTCGCCTTCGAGCATCTTCGCCACCGGGATACCGGTCCAGCGGCTGACAACCTCGGCGATTTCTTCGCCGGTCACTTTCTGCTGCAGCAGCTTGAAGCCCTTGCTCTCGGCTTCCTGCGCCGCGGCGAGCTGCTTTTCCAGTTGCGGGATTTTTCCGTACTGTATTTCCGCCACCTTGGCCAGATCCTGCTTGCGCTGCGCGGCCTCCAGCTCGGCACGCGCCGCTTCGATCTCCTCCTTGATCTTCGTCGTACCCTGCACCGCGGCCTTCTCGGCCTTCCACACCTCGTTCAGGTCGGAGAACTCGCGCTCGAGCTTGGCGATGTCGGTTTCCAGATCGGCCAGACGCTGCTGCGATTCCTTGTCCTTTTCCTTCTTCAGCGCTTCGCGCTGGATTTTCAACTGGATCAGGCGGCGCTCGAGGCGATCGAGCTCCTCCGGCTTGGAGTCGATTTCCATGCGGATGCGCGAGGCCGCTTCGTCCATCAGGTCGATGGCCTTGTCGGGCAATTGGCGATCGGGGATGTAGCGATTGCTCAGCGTCGCCGCGGCGACGATGGCCGGATCGGTGATCTCGACGCCGTGATGCAGCGCGTACTTTTCCTTCAAGCCGCGCAGGATCGCGATCGTGTCTTCCACGCTCGGCTCGCCGACGAAAACTTTCTGGAAGCGGCGCTCGAGTGCTGCGTCCTTCTCGATGTACTTGCGATATTCATCGAGCGTGGTCGCGCCGACGCAGTGCAGTTCGCCGCGCGCGAGCGCGGGCTTGAGCATGTTGCCCGCATCCATCGCGCCGTCGGCCTTGCCTGCGCCGACCATCGTGTGCAGCTCGTCGATGAACAGGATGACGTTGCCCTCTTCTTTCGCCAGATCCTTGAGCACGGCCTTGAGCCGTTCTTCGAACTCGCCGCGGAATTTCGCTCCGGCGATCAGCGCGCCCATGTCGAGCGAGAGCACGCGCCGGTCGCGCAAGCCTTCGGGGACCTCGCCGTTCACGATTCTTTGCGCAAGACCTTCGACGATCGCCGTCTTGCCGACGCCGGGCTCGCCGATCAGCACGGGATTGTTCTTGGTGCGCCGCTGCAACACCTGGATGACGCGACGGATCTCCTCGTCACGCCCGATCACCGGATCGAGCTTGGACTTCTCGGCGCGCGCGGTCAGGTCGATCGTGTACTTCTCCAGCGCCTGGCGCTGGTCTTCCGCATTCTCGCTCTGTACCTTTTCGCCTCCACGCATGTTCTCGATCGCAGCTTCGATCTTCGGCCGGATCGCGCCGGCCGCCTTGAGCGCCTGCCCGACCTCGCCCTTGTCATCGACTGCGGCCAGCACGAACAGCTCGCTGGCAATGAACGCATCGCCGCGTTGTTGCGCGAGTTTGTCGGTGAGGTTGAGCAGGCGGTTCAGCTCGTTGGAGACGTTGATGTTTCCTTCCTGCCCCTTGACCCGGGGCAGGCGCTCGATCGCCTCGTTCACGCGCTGGCGCAACACGGGCACGTTCACGCCGGCCTGCGCCAGCAACGGCGCGGTCGAGCCGCCCTGCTGTTCGAGCAGCGCCGCCATCAGGTGCGCGGGTTCGAGCATGTTGTTGTCGCGCCCCACGGCGAGGCTCTGCGCATCGGCGAGCGCCTGCTGGAAACGCAAAGTCAGCTTGTCTTGTCGCATGACGGGATATCCCAAAAAAAGCGCGGCATCGAGCCGCTGATGGCTCCGATATGGGCCTGCACCCACACGATTCAACTGCATCGCCGACGCTTGTTCAACGCGATCCGATCATCACGGTTCTGCGCTATGGTAAGCATCCCGCCCACCCGAACCGGTCCGCCATGCACGCTTCCCGCATCCTCGCCTGCCTGCCGTTTTTTGCGCTGACCACCACGGCGTCAGCCGTAACGCTGTCGGTGCAGGAACAAAAAATCGTTTCCGCCGTGGACGCCGGACAGACCCGCAGCGTCGCCTTGCTCCAGCGCCTGGTGGAACAGAACAGCGGCACCCACAACCCGCAAGGCGTGGAAGCCGTGGCGCGCATGCTCACGCCCGAATTCGAGGCACTGGGTTTTCGCGTGCAATGGAAGCCGTTGCCGCAAACCGGTCGCGCCGGCCATCTCATCGCCACCCACGCCGGGTCCGGCAAGGGCAAGCGCTTGCTGCTGATCGGCCACCTCGACACGGTGTTCGAGGCTGACAGCCCGTTCCAGGGCTTCCGCCGCGAGGGTGCGCGTGCGATCGGCCCCGGCGTCGGCGACGACAAGGGCGGCGACGTGGTGATGCTGGCCGCGTTGCGCGCGATGCAGGCCGCAGGCACGCTGCGCGACGCCGACATCGAAGTGGTGTTGACCGGCGACGAGGAAGATGTCGGCAGCCCGCTCGACGTTGCGCGCGCTGACCTCGTCAACTCCGGCAAACGTGCCGACGTCGCACTGGATTTCGAGAACCTCGCCCACGAGAACGGGCGCGACATGGGCTCGATCGCGCGCCGTTCGTCCAACACGTGGACGCTCACCACACACGGCAAGTCCGGACACAGCTCGACGATCTTCTCGACATCCGCCGGCGACGGCGCGATCTTCGAACTCGTGCGCATCCTCGACGCGTTCCGCAACGAGTTGCCGGAAGCGAACCTCACCTTCAACGTCGGCCTGCTCGGCGGCGGCCAGCGGGCGACATTCGACGCCGGCAAGTCGCACGTCACCGCCGACGGCAAGGACAACATCATCCCGCCCATCGCCGTGGCCCGCGGCGATTTCCGCACGCTCAGCGCCGAGCAGACCCGGCGCGTGCGCGAAAAGATGCAGGCGATCGTCGCGCGCCACCTGCCGCAGACCGACGCAGTGCTGGAGGTCGAGGAACACTACCCACCGATGGCACCGACCGCCGGCAGCCGCGCACTGCTGGCGCAACTCAACGCCGTGAACCGCGATCTCGGCCTGGCGGAAATGGGCGAACTCGATCCGCTCAAGCGCGGTGCCGGCGACATCGCCTTTGTCGCCACCGATGTCGACGGCCTGATCGGCATGGGCGTGTCTGGCGCCGGCAGCCACGCACCGGGCGAGTCCGCCGACCTGGATTCCATCCCGCGCCAGGCCAAACGCGCCGCGATTCTGATGAGCCGACTCGCACTCACGCCGCGCTGACCGGCTCGATCCACGCGAGCGTTGCCATGCGCCCCGTGCGCTGATCGCGCCGGTACGAGAAAAACATCTGCGGCTCGCTGATGGTGCAGCGATCGCCACCGAACACGTCGCGAATGCCGGCGTCGGCCAGACGCTGGCGCGCGAGTGCGTACAGGTCGACGCGCCAATGCCCCGGACGCGTCGGAACGAAGGCGGTGCCGGCACCGCGATCATGGGCGAGGAAGGCATTGCGCACTTCCAGGCCGATCTCGTAGGCTGTCGGCCCCGCCGCCGGACCCAACCATGCGACGCACCGCGCACATGCCGTGCGCATCGATGCAACGGTCGCTTCCAGTATTCCGGCGGCCAGCCCTTTCCAGCCGGCATGCGCGACTGCCACCTCGCTGCCGTCGCGCGCCGCGACCACCACCGGCAGGCAGTCCGCGGTGAGGATGGCCAGCACCAAACCGGGTGTCGACGTCACTGCGGCGTCGGCTTGCGGCTCGCCCTCGCCCGCTTGCGCATCGAGCCGCATCACGTTCGTCCCATGCACCTGGCGCAACCAGTGCGGCTCGCCCGGCAGGTCGAGCAGTGCCCGCAACGCGGCGCGGTTCGCGGCGACGCTTGCTGGATCGTCGCCGCTGTTGCTGCCGAGGTTGAACTTATCGAACGGCGGCCGGGAAGCACCGGCCATCTGCCGCGTCGTCGTCAGCGCCCGCACGCGTGGGAGCGCAGGCCAGTCGGGCACGAGAATCGCATCAGCGGACGACATGGGATGATCTGATCTGTTCAGCGCCGGATCCCGTGTCAGCGGCCATCCATGGCCTGCACGCGATGACTATATCCTGTCGTCACTTGCCCAGTTCGTACAGGTAATCGACGAAAGACATGACCGCCCCGTCGTACCCCGCCACCTTCGGATTGCTCGATTCGATGACGTAGTACTCGTCCGGCGCATGCGCGCCGCTGCCATGGCCGAGACCGAAGTGGCCCGAGGCAAGCTTGAGCGGCGCGCCGGTGAACACGTAACCGGGGTAGGAGCCGGCATTGCGCAGCCACATCACCGGATCGATGCCGGCGCGCTTGAGCACGGCGATCTGCGCCTGGATCAGCGGCGCATCCGCCGCCGTGCTGGTCGAATCGTAGCCGCCGGAGACGTTGACCTCGATATCGCCGAAGCCACGCTTGGCCAGATGCGCCTTGAGTGCGGCCACGGCGTCCTTCAGCGTCATGTCGGGAACGAGGCGCATATCGATCTTCGCCACCGCCTTGTGCGGCAACACGGTCTTGCCGCCGGGGCCGGTATAGCCGGCGACGAGGCCTTCGATGTTGACCGTGGGCTGCGACACCAGACGCTCGTTCGCCTGCAACCACGGCAGATCGTCGATCCAGTGCTGCACGCCGAAGCGCTGCTTGGTCTGTGCCTCGTCGCCGCGCTCCGCAGCCTTGGCGATCATCGCTTTCTCGTCCGCGCTCAGCGGCCGTGGCTGCGGATAGTTGTCGATCGTGATCGTGTTGCCGTCGGCCGAGACCAACGTATCCAGTGCCTTGACCAGGTGCCAGACCGGGCTGTCGACCATGGCCTTGAGCGAGGAATGGACGTCCTTGACCGGGCCACGTCCCCATTTCTCCCCGCTGGAGACGAGTTCGAGTTCGACCACGCCTTTCGCCCCCAGGCTCACCGTGACGACACCGTCGGGCTCCTGCTCCGCCGACGGCATGAACACGCCAACGGTTTTCGCCAACGCCTTCTGCACCTCGGGTTTGAGCGCAATCTGGCCGATGTGCGGCGAGCCGATTTCCTCCTCGCCCTCGGCGACGAGGACGAGATTGACCGGCAGTTTCTTGCCCGCTGCCTTGATCGCATGCAGCGCGGCGAGGAAGGCCGACTCCGGGCCCTTCTGGTTGACCGCGCCGCGACCGACGACGACCTTGCCGTATCCCGGTTTGTCGACCAGCTTCGCCTCGAGCGGTGGCGACGACCATTCGGCCGGATCGAATTGCTTCACGTCGTACATGAAATACAGGCCAACGGTTTTCTTCGCACCGGCATCGAGCGTGGCAAACACTCCGGGCTTGCCGTCGGTCGGCACGATCTCGACCTTCTGGAAACCCGCCTCGCGCGCGAGCCGGGCCATGTGCTCGGCGCCTTCCTTCGAGTTGCGGTTTTCCGCCGCAATCGACGGCAGCGCGATCCAGTCCTGCAGACGCTTGAGCGCCTCGTCATGGCGTTTGCCGACTTCGGCCTTGATCGCGGCGCGGTCGACAGCGTCGAACGCATGCGCGTTGCCCATCGCCAGCAGCATGGCGGCAATGCCGGCCGTGAGCGCATTTCGACCCGATACGAACGATGCTCTACGCATGTTTCCTCCACCCGTGGTTGCAAGTTGACGAACCCCGGCGGGAATCTTACGTCATCGCGCTGCCTTCGTATCCTCGCGCAGCGCCTTCACGAGCGCAGCGAAATCCGCCGGCGCATCGACCGCGACGCTGACCAACCCGCCGCCGACTGGATGCTCGAATTCCAGCTTCTCCGCATGCAGCGCCTGGCGCTTGAAGCCGCGCAGCGTCTGCACAAGTTCGGCCGTCGCGCCCTTGGGCAGCTTCATGCCGCCACCGTACTGCGTGTCGCCGACCAGCGGATGCTTGGCGTGCGCCATGTGCACGCGAATCTGGTGCGTGCGCCCGGTTTCGAGGCGGCACTCGATCAGCGTGTGCGCGCGGAAGCGTTCGCGCACGCGGTAGTGGGTCAGCGCGTGCTTGCCCGCCGGCTCGTCGACCACGGCCTGCTTCAGGCGATCGCGCGGATGGCGGCCGATCGGCGCATCGACGCTGCCGCCGGCGATCATCGGGCCGAGCACGACGGCGACGTACTGGCGATGCACGTCGCGCTCCTGCAGCGCCTCGACCAGCTTGGTGTGCGCGCGCAGCGAGCGCGCGACGACCATGACGCCCGAGGTGTCCTTGTCGAGCCGGTGCACGATGCCGGCGCGCGGAATTTCGACCAGCTTCGCATCGAAGTGCAGCAACGCATTCTGCAGCGTGCCCGCGGGCTGGCCCGCACCCGGATGCACGACGAGGCCGGCGGGCTTGTTGATCACCAGCAGGTCGGCGTCCTCGTAGCGGATGTCGAGCGCGATTTCCTCCGGCCGCAGCGGCACCTCCTGGCCAGGCCGCGCATGCAATGAGACAAGCTCGCCGCCGTGGACAATCTTGCGCGGCGCCGCCTGTGCGCCGTCGAGCAGCACGTCGCCGGCCTTGATCCATTCGCTCAGGCGCGAACGTGAGTAATCGGGGAACATCTGCGCCACAGCCTGATCGAAACGCAGGCCGGCAGCGCTTTCGGGGACGGGCAAGGTCTGGACGGGAATGGAGTTTTGCATGCTGAATCGAATCTGGCTGTCGGGCCGATGGATTTCCGGGCCGTGGCGGGTTTGGGCTATTATCGCCGCTCTTGCCGACTTGCGGCCCCTGTTCCCCATGCGAATTTTCTCGATGCGTCTGTCGCTGCCCGCCAAAACCCTGATCCTGCTGCTGCTCGCCGTGTTCGCCGTCGGCTGCCACCGCGAGAAGAAGCAGGACGAAACCGAGGTGCTCCCGGTCGAACAAATGTACGAGACCGCGAAGGACGCGCTGATGGCCGGCAACGAGTCCAAGGCGATCCGCTACTACACGCGCCTGATCGCGCGCTTCCCGTTCGGCCCGTACACCGAGCAGTCGCAGATGGAACTGGCTTTCGCCCAGTACAAAGACGGCAAGAACGACGAGGCGCTGTCGACGATCAACCGCTTCATCAAGACCTACCCGACGCAGAAGAACGTGGCGTACGCCTACTACCTGCGCGGCATCGTCAACTTCGACCGCGACCGCGGCTTCCTCGCCAATTGGGCCAACCAGGACCCGACCAAGCGCGAGATGGCAAGCACGCTGCAGTCGTTCGAGGACTTCAACGAACTGGTCACCAAGTTCCCCGACAGCCGCTACACGCCCGACGCGCGCCAGCGCATGATCTACCTGCGCGACAACCTGTCGCGCGCCCAAGTCCACGTCGCCCAGTATTACTACAAGCGCGGCGCCTACGTCGCCGCGATCAACCGCAGCAAGGACGTATTCGAGCGCTTCACGCGCACTCCGGCCGCGGGCGACGCGCTGGCGCTCACCGTGCTGTCGTACAAGGCGCTGGGCCAGGAAAAGCTTGCCAGCGACGCCGAGCGCGTGCTCAAGCTCAATTATCCCGACCACCCCTACTTCGCCGGCCATTACCCCGACTACGGTCACTGGTGGATGCGCCTGGTGCCGTTCCACGGCTGAAAAGCCGGCCGCCAGAACAAAGCATCGAAGGTCGGGCATCCTCATTCCCTCGCTCGCCGCGGGGACTACAGCCGGACAGGCTCGCCTCACCTTTGGCACTTGCGACCATTTGCCGTCATGACGCATCTGTAGCGTCGTGACCGCCCCGACTTTCGAACTCGACGTCCCGCTTGCCCTGATCGCCCGCGTCCGCAACGGTGAGACGGCGGCATTCGAGCAGATCTACCGGTGCTTCGAGCGGCCGGTGTTCAATCTCGCCTGGCGCATGCTCGGCGACGCCGATGCCGCGCGCGAGATCCTCCAGGATGCGATGCTCAAGGTGTTCCAGCGCATCGGCCAGTACCGCAGCGATGCGCCGTTCTGGGCGTGGCTGCGGCAGATCGCGACGAACGAGGCATTGATGCGCCTGCGTCGCGACAAGCATGTGGACGACCGCGCGGAAGTGCCCGAGGTGATCGACGAAACCGCGCCGCCGTGGGTGCGCGCCGATTCGGCCGCGCTCGAACGCGCGCTGGCCGGCTTGTCCGCGCTGACGCGCAGCGTGCTCTGGCTGTATCACGTCGAAGGTTACGCGCACCACGAGATCGCCGAGCAGCTCGGCAGGACGGTCAGCTTTTCCAAGTCGCAGGTCGCGCGCGGCACCGCGCGCCTGCGCGAGCTGCTCGCCTGTGTTCCGGACGAGCCCACCCCCGGCCCGCCGGAGCACGCCGCGTCCGGAACAAGTCCGGACTCGACGGCGCCGCCACAGGCGCTCGCGCGCATGCGGCGCGTCGAGCCCTCCGTGTCTCGAACGATTTTTTCCGAAAATCCATCATAGGACGCGACGTCATGTCCGATCGAACTCAAGCAAACGACGCGGGCGGATTGAACGCGCCAATGCCGGTTTCCCTGGCCGAGGCCTTGCGCGCGCTGCCGCCGCTCGCGCCGCCCGCGGATGCATGGGCCGAGATGGCGCGGAAGCTGCGGGACTCGGGGCTCGCGACTCGGGACTCGGGAGAGGGCACAAGCGTCTCGCTCGCCGCCCTGCGCTCGAACGGTATAAGGCACTTGTGGCCGCTCGGCATTGCCGCTGCGCTCGTGCTTGCGTTTTCCGCGGTGGCGGTCCTGCGCATGCAGCATCTGCAGCGCACACGGGAACTCGGACATGCCGAAACCGCGCAGGTCGTTGCGACGGAATCGGGCGCCGCCGCATCTTCCGTACACAATGCCGCAAATTCCACAAATTCGCACGATGCTTCGTCCGCCGCCACAAGCCTGGCTGCGTTGCAATCGCGTTCACGCGCGCTCGAACGCTGGCTGCGCGACACCGGTGCCGCGTCCGCTCCGCAGTCGACGCAGGACCTCGCCGCAAGCGCGGAGATCGAGGACATGATCGGCCTCGTCGACGTGCAACTCGGCGCAGCCGACCCGGCCGACGCGGATACGGCGCTGCCGCTGTGGCGCCGTCGGGTTGCGCTGCTCGAGGACCTGTCGACGCTGCGCTACAGCGCGAACGCGTTGAGCATGCGCAGCGGCATCGCCGTCAACGATGCCGCCGCGAAACGGATGGACGCGGCCCCCACCGTCTGGAGAAACTAGTGAACGCCATGAAACATTCCTTCATTCCCGCGTTGCTCGCCGCATTCGCCTTCGCCGCCGGCACGGCCGCCGCGGCCGAAACCCCCGTGGCCAAGGCCGAGCTCCAGGCGAGCGTCGATACGACGCCGCACGCCGACGCAAAAATCGATGCGCAGGAAGCGCGCCGCGAACTCGACGGCATGCGCGAGCAAATGCGCGAGCTGTCGAAGAAGATGGCCGAGATGTCAGCCAGACTCGGCGATGTCGGTCCGCGCAGCTACGCCTGGCAATACATCGGCGACCAGGACCGCGGCATGATCGGCGTCGTGCTGTCGAAAGGCGAGCATGGTACGCGGGTCGACGCGGTGACGCCGGGCGGCCCCGCCGACAAGGCCGGGATCAAGAACGGCGACCTGATCGTCAAGGTGCGCGGCGAAGCTCTCGAAGGGCCTGCGGACGATTCGGCGAAGTTCCTCAGCGAAGCCCTGCGCAACCTCAAGGTCGGCCAGGAAGTCACCTTGACCCTGCAACGGGACGGCAAGAACGTCGATGTCAAGGTCAAGGCCGAGCGCCGCGAGCCGTTCAATTTCGCCTACTCGATCGACAGCGCGAACATCGATGCGGAACAGGTTCGCAAGGACGTCGAGCAGGCGCTGCGCGACGCCCACTTGAGCCGCGAAGAAGCCGCGAAGATCGGCGCGGAAGCACGCCATGCCGCGGAGCAGGGACGTCTCCTGGCGGAACAGCAACGCAGCGTTGCCGCGCAGGCGCGCGAGATCGCCGACCAGGCGCGCCGCCAGGCGCAGCAGATCCGCTACTCCACACCATGGTGGGGACTCAACCTCGCCAGCCTCAATCCCGATCTAGGCGGCTATTTCGGCGCGGATCACGGCGCGCTCGTGCTCTCCGCGGACGCGGGAACCGCGAAGACACTCAAGTCGGGCGACGTGCTGCTCGCGATCGACGGCAAGAAGATCGAACGCCCCGAGGATGCGATGCGCCTGTTGCGCGAAGGCGAAACCGGCCGCGAGGTCAAGGTTGAGGTGCTGCGCCAGCACAAGACGCAGACGCTGAGCATGAAGGCACCGGAGTTCAACAGCCTGTTCGTGCCCGCGCCACCGGCACCGCTCGCGCCGCTGAAGCCGGTCGCGCCGTTGAAGCCGCTGGTTGCGCCGAAGGCACCCGCGACTCCGGCCGCGCCTGCTCCGCCGGCGCCGGTCGGAGCGGCCCCGGCAACTCCGACGGCTCCGCTGGCGATGTCGCCGGCGCTACGGATGTGACGTCGGACCCGAACGATCGGGCGCGGATCAGCCACGCAACGTGACGTTCTCGTCGCGCGCAATCGTTGCGGCGACCTGCCCGCCCAGCACAGACAGCTCCACTGGCGCACGCAAGCCGAGCACACGCAGGCATGGCAGCTGCAGCAACGGAAAGCGCACGACCTGCGCGTGCCAGGCGATGCCCTTGCGGCGCAGTGCGCAGCGCATGAACGCCGCGTGCGCACGCCACGGCTCCGGCTCCGGCACCGGCACTCGGGCACGCGCGATTGCGCACTCGGCGAGCATCGCATCCCAGGCCAGATAGTCCGTGTCGGGCAGCAAACACAGACGCGCGCTGCATGTGCCCCGCGCATCGATCAACTCCAGCCATTCGCGCGGGCCGTGCGAGCCGATCGCGGCGCGTGCGTGCAGCGCAACGCAGGAGGAAAGCGCGGTCAGCGCGGGATGATCGAGCAGCAACACACCCCGTTGCGCCAGCCGCGCACGCGGGAATGCCGCGTCGCCGACGTCGCGGTGCAGCCACAGCGCGGGACCCAGGCGGGCCAGCCGACCGGCAAGACGATACCAGTCGATCGCAGCGTCGCCGCCCGGCGGCGACGCTGCGCGCACGCATCGATGCGCGGCCGAAGCGGATTCGGCTTCGTTCGGCGCGCGCGCGTACCCTGTGGCCTCGTCCTGGCGATCGCTCATGGAGCGGATCCTCGTTGCCAGCGCTGTCGCGGCATGGCGGATGGCGGTTCGCGGCTACTTGGTCAGGATCAGCTTGCCATTGCGCGTCTGGCGCAGGCGATACTCCTGGCCGTAGTGTTCGATGCGCAATTCCTGTGCGGCGCCGAACAGCGTACGGCTGTCGAACTGACGCGGCGCCTGGTTGGTCTGCGCGCGGGACGCCGCGTTGACCGGGCGCAAGGCAACATCGCCCGAAGGCAGCGGCAGGATCGCGGTATGCATGGCACGGCTCCGTTTTTGACGATCAGATAAATGATAATAATTCTTATTCGCGTGTCAAGCGATGCCCTGCCGCGTGGGTCCAACCGCCACATGCAATGCGCAAGAAGTGTGTAGACAGCCTTGCAATTCTTTACCCGAATCGTTTCGACAACCTCGCCACGCGTGCGCCAGAATGCGCGCCGTCCCGCCGCATAAACCCGGAGCACCCGTGCCGCGCCAACTCGTTGCGATCCTTCTCGGTATGCTGGCGATCGCCGCCGTCGCCTGGTACGGCGGTCGCCGCAGCACGCCCGTACCGGCGCAAGGCGCGGCGGCGCCAACGGAGGCGCGAGTGCAAAATGCCGCAATTTCCACAAAGGGAAAAAGCGAAACGGCTGCTGCCGCGACCCGACCCGCACTGTCGGGCGCACCGGGCCGACGCGTGCTCGACAGCGCCGTATCGGATGCCAGCGAACGCACGCCGCTGCCGCCGGCAAGCGCACCGCTCAAGTCCATCCTCGCCGAACTCAAGGCACGCGCCGATGCCGGCGACAGCGACGCCGCAACGCGCCTGTTCCGCGACATGCAGACCTGCGCACAGGTGCAACGGCTCAACCAGACCATGCCCGGCGTCGCCAACCGCGTGCTCAACGACACTTCGGCACCGGCCTCGTCCGCGGCGGCACAACGCAGCGAGCGCATGCTCGATTTCGTCCAGCGCAATCTCGACTTCGCCAGGAACAACGCGGCGATGTGCGCGGGCCTCAGCGCCGACGACATGGCCAATCTGGTGCCGGCGACGCTGCAGGCCGCGCAGCTCGGCGACGCACAAGCCGCGAACTGCTATGTCGGCGCCAACCTCAACAACTGGCCGGGGCTCGTCAACAACCCGCAGTGGGTGCAGGACTATCAGAGCAACGCGCTCAATCTCGCCAACAATGCGTTGCAGCAGGGCGACTGGTCGATGGCAATGCTGATGGCGCAGGCCTATGGCGGCAGCTCGCGCAACCTGCTCAACCAGATCACCGGCAACAACGCGCAGCAGGCCTACACCTACGCGAAACTGATGAGCCTCGGTCAGCCGACCGGCACGCAACAGTCGCAACGCTCGACCAACGCGCTGAGCAATTTTTCCAGCCAGTTGACGCCCGACCAGATCCAAGCCGCCGACGCGCAGGCGCAACAGATGTATCAGCAGTATTTCAACAATACACCGCGCCAGACCGGCGATGTCGCCGGTGCGATGCAGGCCTGCCAGGGTGGCGGGCCGCCGGGATTCTGACCCGCGGCGACTTGCGCGATCCTGGAGAAATGCGCAGCATCGCTTTCTGCAAACGGATATTCGCGGAGAGTCGATGAAGCGCCATCTCTGGATCGTTGCGGTGATCATCGCGGCACTCGCTGCCGGTTGGTGGTTGGGTCGTGGCGCAGCGCCGGCGCGCAGCGCGACGACCGCGGAGAAGGCTAACGCCGATGCCGGCAACCCCGACGCAACCGCCCGATCCAACGCGCCGAAGCGCACGACCGCGCATGCGCAATCAAGCGCGCCGACGAAGACGCCAAGCGTCTCGAAACCGCTACCTCCGCCCGGCACTCCGCTGAAACAGACATTCGACGAACTGAAGGCGCGTGCCGATGCGGGCGATGCGCAAGCGGCATCGCGCTTGTATCGCGACTTGAACATCTGTTTCGCCGCAGATGCCGTGATACGCAGCAATGCGCTCGAGGCAGAGGACATTCTGCGGACGCAGAACAGCGCCGATCCCGTCGAAGTGCAACAAGCGCAGTTGGACAATGCGCAGCGATTCATCAAAGGCTCGGGAACGCTGAAGATCCTGTGCGCCGGTGTGGACCCGCACATTCTCGGCACGCTTCCCGCTGCGTCACTCCAAGCGGCGCAACTGGGCGATGCCAACGCGCGAGACTGCTATGTTCATCGCGGCCCCTTCGTGAATCCAGGCAGTCTCGTCAGCGATCCATCGTCCATCGACACCTATCGCGCACAGGCTCCGGCACTGATTGATTCCGCGATGGCAGCAGGCGATTGGAAAATGGTTTCCATGCTGCAATACGCCTACGGGCCTTCCGGAACGAACATGATCGCCGGCCTTGTCGGCCCTGATCCGATTCAGCACTACCGGTATTTGAAATTGTTCCGCCTCGGCGCCGACGGCTATCGAGTTCCGCAACTGGACAAGGAATTGGCGTACGCGGCAAAACAACTCGACGCCCAACAACTGATCGACGCAGACGCATGGGCACAGACGACGCAACAGGCCTACTTCAAGGGCAGCTCCACCGATGCGGCACCACAAAACTGGAACGCATGCGCGGTGCCGTCAGAATGACCCTCGGGTTGCAGTTTCGGTTGCGCCGCGAACGCTCAGAAGAATAAACTGCACCCACTCCATCGGGGAGTAGTCGGCCGGCTCGATTCAAAATCCGGCGTTCCGCGTCAACACACTCGGGCGGCAGCCTGTGGCGCGGGAAACGCGATATCTTCGCGCTCGACGAGACCTTTGGTTCGCTCGCGTCGCACCCAGGCCGGGGCCGCGCGGGGGAATCATTGCGTCCACTGCCCCGGCTTCGGAGTCACTCTTGGAAACCCTGCTCATCTCCACGCTGACCGTCACGCTCGGCGAGATCGGCGACAAGACGCAACTGCTCGCGCTGATCCTCGCGGCGAAGTACCGCAAGCCGTGGCCGATCTGCCTCGGAATCCTCACCGCGACATTGGTCAATCACGCGCTCGCCGGTGCGTTCGGCGCGCTCGTCAGCGAATGGCTGTCGCCGCAGATGCTGCGCTGGATCGTCGCGATCAGTTTCCTCGCGATCGCGCTGTGGACGCTCAAACCCGACCAGGCCGACGAAGACGAAGCCGCGCACGGCAGCGCGCACGGCGTGCTCGTCGCGACGGTGCTGAGTTTTTTCCTCGCCGAAATGGGCGACAAGACGCAGATCGCGACCGCGGTGCTCGCCGCGCAATATCATCCGTTGTGGCAAGTGGTGAGCGGTACGACGCTCGGCATGCTGATCGCCGATGTGCCTGTGGTCTGGCTCGGCGCGCGCTTCGCGCATCGATTGCCGCTGCGCGCGGCGCGCATCGGCGCGGCGTTGCTGTTTGCGGCGCTGGGGGTATGGATACTCGTCGGCGCGTGATTCAGCGCCAGACGAACGTCGCGACGCTGCGCGCAGGCATCGTGTAGGCGAACCTTCGTTCGCGCTCGCGC
This sequence comes from Pseudomonadota bacterium, assembly GCA_018240465.1. Classification (GTDB taxonomy): domain Bacteria; phylum Pseudomonadota; class Gammaproteobacteria; order Xanthomonadales; family Rhodanobacteraceae; genus Rudaea. The sequence continues at coordinate 5,790 of JAFEFS010000036.1, read as the reverse complement.
GCGACGAAGCGCTGCGTCGACGATGAGGAGTTCGCCACGATCATCACCAGCGAGGCATCGTCCGCATTGCGGAACGCCACGTTGTCGAGATCGGCGCGGCCGGCGCTGGATTCGATGCGCTGCGCACCGGCGCGCACGAACCGGCTGGCGTGCGCAAGCGCCACATAGTCGACCGTGCGCGTGTAGTTACCCGTCTTCGAATTGATCGTGACGAGACCGCGGCAGTCGCTGCAACCGCCGGCGTGCGGGCCGTGGTTTTCGTCGAGCGCGAGATTCCACAACAACACGCCGCGCGACCAGCCGCGCACCGAGTCGATCAGCAGGCGGCGCGCGATCGTGAGCAGGCCGTCGTCCCTCATCGGCTTCCAGCCGCCGCCGGAGCATTCTGTGAGATAGGTGTCCTTGTCCGGATACTTGTCGTGCACGCGCGTCTGCGCATCGACGTAGCCCGCGTAGCAATGCCAGGCGACTGCCGCGACGTACCGATTCGCGAGCGGATCGTCGAGCAGGGCCAGCGGTTCCGTCTCGATGTCCCAGTTGTGGTCCCAGTCGAAGATCAGCGTCGGCGGTTTGCGTTGCGCCAGCGCCGGCCCGAGATGCTCGCCGATCAGCAAGCGCCGCGCGCCCGCGCTGAGCAGCATGCCGGGATAGTCGGGCGCGTTGAAGCGCGGTTCGTTCTGCACGGTCAGCGCGAAGATCGGCACCCCGGCGGCCGCCATCGCGTCGACGTATTTGACGAGATAGTTGGCGAATGCGGCGAAGTATTCGTACTTGAGCGTTCCGTGCAGCATGCTGCCGTTGGTCTTCATCCACGCCGGGGCACTCCAGGGCGATGCCATGACCTTCAGTCGCGGATTGATCGCGAGCGCCGCACGAACGACCGGCAATACTTCGTCGGCGCCGGTGCCGGCGATTTTCGGCGTCAGCGAAAAATGGGCAAGCGTCGGATCGCTCTGCCCCGGCGGCATGTCGTCGAGGCTGTAGTGTGCGCGGGAAAAGTCCGACGCGCCGATGCTCAGGCGGGTGAAGTCGATGCCGAGGCCGCCGTCGTCGCGGCCGAACAATTCACGCAACAGTTGGTCGCGCTGCGCCGGGCTCATGCGCTGCTCGATCAGCCATGCAGATGAATCGGTGATCGCGGCACCGAAACCGACCATGGCCTGATAGCGCTTGCCCGCATCGATATCGATGATGGTGTCTTCGCCCGCAGCAACGTCGAAGGCAACATCGGCTTCGCGCGCCAATTGCTTTCTGCCATCGGCGGTGCTCAGCCAGACTTGCACGGACGCGTGCGGCGACGGCCGCGGAACGGCCGCACAGGCGGCAAGGACGAGCAGGCACAGGGCGGATACGGCGTACGGAAATTTCATCGGCAAGAAGCAATACTGGAAACGTTCCCAACTATTGAGGCCGGAATATAGCAAAACCCGAAATTCCTGCGGCGTGTTCCGACCCGGCCTTGATTCGCGGCAAATCCAGCACGGGCAGGGGAAAAATGCTGCGCCGCACGGTGACGGCCGAATGCGTCTCGTGCATATTTCGCGGCGAAATTGGTAACGCTTCCAAAAATTCTTCCCGGTTGCGTCGGAAGAGCAGGTCGCGAATGCACACCGGCAGGTGCCATGCATCGCGGGCAACACAAGTGTCCATTCCTGCGATCGTCCTTGATCGCGAAAACCAGAAAACCAAAGCGGCCATTCACGACCGCATTCGACAATCGAATCCCTGGGAGAGCACCGATGATCCAGTCCAGCACGTCGCGCACATCCACCACACCCGTCCGCGGGCTGCGCAAGCGTCCGCTCGCCGCCGCCTGCGCGAGCGCGCTGTTTCTCGTCGCCTCGTCGGCGCTGGCCGCCGATGAATCCACCGGCGCGACGACGGCCGGCAGTGCGGCCACCCCGGCGGTGGCCGCCGGTCAGGCGCAATCGGGTACCACGCCGGATCAGGCCAAACCCGCCGACCAGAAGAAGGGTAGCGGCGATGCCACCGCCAGCCTTGACACGGTCACCGTGACCGGCATCCGCGGAAGCATCCAGAGCGCATTGTCGGTCAAGGAAAACCTCGACAGCATCGCCGAGGCGATCGCGCCGGAAGATCTCGGCAAGCTGCCCGATCTGTCGATCGCGGAAAGCCTTGCGCGCCTGCCCGGTCTCGCCACCCAGCGCGTCGGCGGCCATGCCGAATACATCTCGATCCGCGGCCTGTCGCCCGATTTCGTCGGCACCACACTGAACGGCCGCGAACAGGCGTCCACCGGTGAAAACCGCGGCGTCCAGTACGATCAGTACCCGGCCGAACTCATGGGCGGCGCCGTCGTCTACAAGGTTCCCGATGCCACCGTGATCGGCCAGGGCCTGTCCGGCACCGTCGATCTGCACACGATCCGCCCGCTCGACTTCCAGGAAATGACCATGGCCGCGAACCTGCGCGGCGAACGCACGACCAACGGCAGCCTCAACCCCGGCAGCGGCGTCGGCAAGACCGGCAATCGCGTCAGCTTTTCGTTCGTCGACCAGTTTCTCGATCACACCCTGGGCGTCGCTTTCGGCGTGGCCCACCTGGATTCGCCATCGCAGGAAAAGCAGTACCAGGCGTGGTGGTGGAGCATGAACAATGGTGCGGGCAGCATCGAGGATGCCTGGGGTGGGCCGCATACGCCCGGAATGCCGGGTGGCGTGATTTCCGAAGAAGGCATGCAGCTGCGCGCGCAATCACAAAGCCAGGTGCGCAACGGCGCCATCGGCATCATCGAATGGGCGCCGAACGATCACTACCATTCGACGCTCGACATCTACTACTCGAAGTTCGATCAGGAGAAATACAAGAACGGCCTGCAGTGGTCGAGCAGCCCGTGGGACGGCATCGCCTTCTCCAATGTCGGCACCTCGCTGGGCGGCCCCTACCCGATCGCCACCTCGGGCACGATCGACGGCCTGCAGCCGATCATGCAGAACGAGTACACCAAGGAAAAGGATTACCTGTTCTCCGCAGGCTGGAACAACCGCTTCGAATTCGACAACCAGTGGCAAGTGACGGCGGATCTGTCGTATTCGCGCGCCAAGGTGAAGTTGCACGACGCCTACGCGTTCACCGGACTCGCCGGCGGCGCAAAGCTTTCGACCGGATTCACGATGCCGGCCGGCGAGGGCTATCCGACGTTCACACCGGCCGTGGACCTGTCGAACCCCGCCAACCTCGTCTTCGCCGACCCGACCAACTACAGCTACAACGGCCGTGCCGAATGGGACCGGCAAAAGGACGAGATCAAGGCATTCCGCCTCGAAGCCTCGCATCCGCTGGGCTGGATTTTCAGCGCCATGAACTTCGGCTTCGACTATTCCGAGCGTACCAAGTCCAAGCAGGCCGACGTGTTCTTCGCGTATCTCAACGGCAACGGCTGCTCGACCTCGTACGCTGGCCCGACCGGCAACCTGCCTGCCACCAATCCGCAATGCCAGAGCCCGGCCTACGACCCGCACCACTACGTGCCGATCGGCTCGAGCCTCGACGGCAGCACCTCGCTCGCCTACGGCGGCATCGGCGGCATTGCGTACTACGACGTGTTGTCGGCCATCGCGAACCAGTTCTATCTCATTCCCAAGAGCGGCCAGAACGACTGGAACCGCAACTATTCGATCACCGAGAAGGTGCCGCTGGCCTACGTCAAGCTCAACATCGACACGACGCTGTGGGACATCCCGATTCGCGGCAATATCGGCGGGCAGTTCGTGCGCACGGAAGTGTCCTCCTCGGCCATCCAGACCAGCGGCGACACCTACGTCGGCACGCTCCAAGGCAGCAACTCGTACAACAAATTCCTGCCGAGCCTCAATCTCGTCGCCGACTTCGGCGATCGTACCTACCTGCGCTTCGGTCTGGCGAAAACGATGGTGCGCGGGCGCATCGACGATGAAAAGATCGCTTCGTCCGCCGGCGTCAGCCCCTGCGGCGGAAACCCCCCGAACGCGCAGTGCGCCACGGTCGGAAACGATCCCACCAAAGGCACGTGGAACGGCAGCGGCGGAAACATCTTCCTCAAGCCATGGGTCGCCGTCGGCACCGACCTCTCGCTGGAGAAATATTTCGGCGAAGCCAGCTATGTGTCGGCCGCCGTGTTCAACAAGAATCTGCTGACCTACATCTACAACCAGACGGTCGAGAACTACAACTTCGCCGGATACACCAACCCGACGCCGAACATCACCGCGATTTCCAGCTACGGCACGAACACGGTGCCGCAGAACGGCGCGGGCGGAAGCATCCAGGGCGTCGAACTGGCCGCCGCGCTCGAAGGCAAGTTGCTCGCGTCATGGTTGGACGGCTTCGGCATCCAGGGCAACTTCGCCTACAACAAGAGCAAGATCCCGACCAGCACGATCTCGCAGATTCCGGGAGGTCCGACCACGCTGCCGGGCCTGTCCGCGAAAACCGGCAACATCACCGTCTACTACGAGAAGGCCGGCTACTCGGTGCGCCTCGCCCAGCGCTACCGTTCCGAATTCACCGGCGAGGCAGTCGCCCTGTTCGACCAGATCGGCTACACCAAGATCCTCGCCGACAAGCAGACCGATTTCCAGGCCGGCTACGAATTCCAGGACGGAAGGATGAAGGGCCTGTCGGTGCTGTTGCAGGTCAACAACCTGACCGATTCACCTTACCGCACGCAACAGGTTTCGGGCCTGCCCAACGGTGTTTCGGTCGCGCGGCCGCTCGAGTACGACACCTACGGCCGTACGATCCTGCTCGGGTTGAACTACAAGCTGTGACGATGAGCAAGACGCCCGCGGTAGCGCGAAGCCTCCTGTTCCACGCTATCGCGGGCCTTGCGCTGGCCGGCTGCACGGCCGAGGCGACGAAGCACACTCCCGGAGCGCCAACGCCGGAAGCCGATGCTGTTCGCCAAGGCGACGGCATTGCCGACTGGCCCCAACTGACGAGCCCGAACAAGCCCGATCCGGCGATGGAAGCGCGCATTCGTGCGATCGTCGCCGGCATGACGATCGAGCAGAAGATCGGCCAGATGACCCAGGCCGACATCCGCAAAATCACGCCCGAAGAAGTGCGCCGCTTCTACATCGGCAGCGTGCTCAACGGCGGCAATACGCAGCCCGACAACACGCGCGGCGCAAGCTTCGCACAATGGCGTGCGGCAACCGGGCGATACCACGCCGCGGCGCTCGCCACCGACATGGCGGTGAAGATTCCGCTGCTCTGGGGTACCGACGCGGTGCACGGCCACGGCATCGTCACCGGCGCCACCGTGTTTCCGCACAACATGGGCCTCGGCGCCACGCACGATGCCGCATTGGTGCGCGAGATCGGCGCGGCGACGGCGCGCCAAGTGCGCGCGACGGGCATCGACTGGGTGTTCGCGCCGACGCTCGCGGTGGTGCAAAACTACCGCTGGGGGCGCAGCTACGAGAGCTTCTCGTCCGACCCGGCCGTGGTGCGCGAACTCGGCTCGGCCTATGTGCAAGGCTTGCAAGGCGACCTCGGCAGCGACGCGAGCGCGCTGGCGACCGCAAAGCATTTCATCGGCGACGGCGGCACCGATCGCGGCAAGGACCGCGGCGTCAATCTGTCCAGCCGCGCCGACCTGATCGCCATTCACGCGCAAGGCTATGTCGGCGCACTCGAAGCCGGCGCGCAGACCGTGATGGCGTCGTACAGCAGCACGCGCGACTACGGCAAGATGCACGGCGCCGGGTTTCTGTTGACCGACGTGCTGAAAAAGCGCATGGGCTTCGACGGCTTCGTGGTGTCGGACTGGAACGGCATCGCCGAAGT
>JAFEFS010000035.1 GCA_018240465.1 Pseudomonadota bacterium | reverse complement strand
GGTGCGGCGGGCACGGTGGATGTGACCGTGACGACGCCCGCCGGCACCAGCGCGACGAGCGCAGCGGATCAATACACCTACGTCGCCGCGCCGACGGTGACGGCGATCGCGCCGACTTCCGGCCCGACCGCAGGCGGCACGACGGTGACGATCACCGGCACGAACTTCACCGGTACGACAGCGGTGAAGTTCGGCGCGACGAATGCATCGACGTACACGGTGAACAGTGCGACACAGATCACGGCGACCGCGCCGGCGGGCGCGGCGGGGATGGTAGACGTAACGGTGACGACCGCTGGTGGCACCAGCGCGACGAGCGCAGCGGATCAATACACCTACGTCGCCGCGCCGACGGTAACGTCGATCGCGCCGACTTCCGGCCCGACCGCGGGCGGCACGACGGTGACGATCACCGGCACGAACTTCACCGGTACGACAGCGGTGAAATTCGGAACGGTGAGCGCGCTGCCATTCACCGTCATTGGTTCCACACAGATCACGGCGACCGCGCCGGCGGGTGCGGGCACGGTTGACGTGACGGTGACGACCGCTGGTGGCACTAGTGCGACGAGCGCTGCGGATCAATACACCTACCTCGCCGCGCCGAGCGTGACGAGCATCAGTCCGGCCACGGGCCCGGTGGCGGGTGGCACGACGGTGACAATTACCGGCACGAACTTCACGGGTGCGACAGCGGCGAAGTTCGGCGCAACCAATGCCACGTCGTTCACCGTGAACAGCTCGACGCAGATCACGGCGACTGCACCGGCGGGTGCGGGCACGGTTGACGTAACGGTGACGACCGCTGGTGGCACCAGCGCGACGAGTGCGGCGGATCAATACACATACGCCAATCCGCCGGTGGCCACCAACGATACGTATACGACGGTAGGTAATACCGCCCTCGTGGTTGGCGTCGCAACTCCGGCGACACCGTATGTGTCTTCGTCGACCCTGTTGCTGGCCAACGATACAGGTTCCGGCGGATTCAACATCACGATCACGCAACTGCCGTCTGGCACCATCACCAATCTCGACACGAATACGGGCGCGTTCGTCTACACGCCACCAGCCGGTTTCACCGGCACCGACACATTCAAGTACACGGTCACCGATTCGACCACGCAGACCAGCGCGCCGGCGACGGTGACGATCACGGTGAGTGGGCGAGTCTGGTACGTCAACGGCACCGCGGGCACGAACGGCAACGGCGTGTCGTCGTCACCGTTCAACACCCTGCTCGGGGTTTCTGCTGCGAGCGGCGACACGATCTTTGTTCAGAGCGCGGGGGCGCCGACGAGCACCAACGGCGCCATCTCGCTCGCCGCCGGCGTCATCCTGTGGGGCCAGGGCACGGCGCTGCCGGCTATTTCCGGCATCACCATCGGCAACACCGGAGCGACGAGCAAGCCGGTGCTCAAGGGCGCGGTTACTCTGGTCGGCAGCAACAGCACGATCAGCTCGCTGGACATAGATACCTCGTCCACGCCCGGCACGATCGCGTTGAGCAACACCGGCGCGCCCTCGGGGATAACGATCCAGAACAACGTCGGGGCGACCTCGAACGGTGCGACTGCGGTCAAGTTGAACGGTGCCAGCGGCAGTTTCACGTTCGTTCGTATCACCGCGAACAGTATCGGAGCCGCGAATGCCGCGGGCATCAGCCTGACCAATGTCGGCGGCACCGGTTTCACGGTCACCGGCGATGGTGCGACCGCGGGCAGCGGCGGTGTAATTTCAGGCTCGTGCAGCACTGGCATCGCGGGCTGTGGCGCGGTGCAGTTGAGCAATGCCGGTACGGTGGCGTTGAACTGGATGAATCTGAGCAGCACCACAGGCTCTGGCGTTTACGCGACCGATACACCGCTGACTGTCGCCAACAGCACCATCGCCAACTACGCGGTCGTGGGTGTCTTCCTGCAAACCACGTCGCTGGCGTCAGGCACGTTCAATCTGCACGACAACACGGTATCGGGCACGAACGGCGATGCGATCCAGGTGCAGGTCAACAGCAGCGGCACCTGGACCGGACACATCAAGAACAACACGATCGGCAATGCCGCAACGGCGAATTCGGGTGCGCTCGGCGGCGATGGCATCGGCGTCGATGTCGCCGGCACGGGCACCGCCACGGTCGATGTGAGCAACAACAAGGTCTACCAGATCAGAAACGGCGTTGGCATCCGTGCCACTTCGACTACCGGCACACTCAACGCCTCGGTACTCAGCAACACGGTGTCGATGGTGCAGATCAGCGGTCTCGACGGTATCTCGGTCGGTTCCAGTTCGACCGTTTGTCTGAACGCTAGCGGCAACACCTCGGCGGCGGCGGGAACGGCTGCCGGCAATTCCCAATACGATGCGGTGGGCCTGAGCGTGCTACAGAATACAACTTCCAGCGTGTTCCGCATCCAGGGATACGCCAACCCGGCCACCAACGATAGCGCGGTACAGGCGTATTTGAATGGCAGCAATACGCTCTCCGGGCCAGCCGGTCCGAGCATCGCCGACCATACCAGCCAAGGTAATGTGAATGGCTTCGGTGCGGCGGTCTGCGCGACAGCGCCGTGAGATGAGCAGGAGAGAGTCATGAGCACGCCTTTCATCGGTGAAATCCGCATGTTCGGTTTCGCGTTCGCGCCGAAAGGCTGGGCGCAGTGCAACGGGCAACTTTTGCCGATCGCGCAGAATCAGGCCTTGTTTGCGATACTGGGCACGACCTTTGGCGGCAATGGCGTACAAACCTTCGGGTTACCCGATTTGCGCGGGCGCGTGCCCATGCATTGGGGCACGGGCACTTTCGGTCCGGTCGCTCTCGGACAGAGAATGGGTGAGGAAGCACACACCTTGATCGCGAACGAAGTACCGACGCACACGCATGTTCCGGCGGGATCCAGCGATACGGCTTCGAGCAGCGGGCCGGTCAACAATGTGCTCGCGTCGAGCACGCAGAGTCCCTATGCGCCCGCTCTGACGAATGCGGTGACGTTGAACTCCGCCACCGTTTCGACGGCAGGCGGCAGTCAGCCGCACGAAAACCGCCAGCCGTTCACGGTCGTCAGCGCGTGCATCGCGCTGCTCGGCGTTTTCCCATCGCGCAACTGAGCGGAGCTGAGACATGGCCGATCCCTTCATTGGCGAAATTCGCCTGTTTGCCGGCAACTTCGCTCCCGTGGGCTGGGCGTATTGCAACGGCTCGTTGCAGTCGATTGCTGCGTATGAAGCACTTTTCACGCTGATCGGAACCACATATGGCGGCGATGGCGTCAGCACGTTCGCGTTGCCCGATCTGCGTTCGCGCGTGCCGATCCACCAGGGGCAAGGCTTGGGGCTCGGCAATTACGTGATCGGCCAGATGGCAGGTGTCGAGAGCGTTACCTTGACCACGAATCAATATCCCGCGCATACACATGCGATGCTGGCGAGCGGCGATGCGGGGAGCGTGGCCGGACCAGGCAACGACGTGCTCGCCGGCAGTACGACGATCAAGGCCTATACCGACTCGTCGCCGAATGTCGGCTTGAATGCGGCAGCCCTGCCGCCGGCGGCCGGCAGTAGTCAACCGCACAATAACTGGCAACCGTCGCTGTGCGTCAGTTTCATCATCTCCTTGTTCGGCATTTTTCCATCGCAGAATTGAGGCTGGCCATGTCCGAACCCTTCGTCGCCGAAATCAAGATATTCGCGGGCAATTTCGCACCGCGTGGTTATGCCCTGTGCAACGGCCAGATCATGCCGATTTCGCAGAATACGGCGCTGTTCTCGTTGATCGGCACCAACTACGGCGGCAATGGCACGTCGAACTTTGCGCTGCCGAATCTGCAGGGCGCCGTGCCGGTCGGTTCGGGACAGGGGCCGGGGCTGTCGCCATGGGTTGTGGGCGAGACGCAGGGCGCTGCCACGCACACGCTGACATCGAATGAAGTGCCCAGCCACCAGCACTCGATGCGCGCCTACAGCAATCGCAGCGGAAGCTATTACAACACGCCGAAAAACGGCTCGTCGCTGGCCGCGAGCCAGGGCGGCGCGCTGTATGCGCCGGCGAACAATCCGACGCCGATGAACCCGGGTGCGGTGCCGACGTACGGAGGCTCGCAGCCGCACAACAACATGATGCCGGGCCTGGCCTTGAGTTTCGTGATTGCGCTGCAGGGCATCTTCCCGGCACGCAACTGATTGGAGTCCCGTATTCATGAAGCTTTCAAAGGCAGGCGAGGCGCTTGGACCGCAACCTTGCGACGAGCGGCGACGCTCCATTTTCCGATGGGTGGCCGCCGTGGCCGGATTCGGTTTGTTGCCGCAGATCGTGCGTTCTGCCGTATCGAGGGAAGCCGCCGTGCCGGCCGTTCGCGTTCTGCGCGCAGATGAAGACGGGCGTCTCGCCGTAGTGCGTGCCGCGGAGGGGATGTCGGGCACGTGCCGCATCCGGGTGTGCGGTGCGGCATCGAGTCTGCCGTTCGCATTGGAGGCACACTACGGCGATCGCAACACGCACCGTTTCTGGCACGCCTGGCGTGAACCCGATGGCGTGATGGCGCAGTCGCATCATGCCGCGGTGACCTGCCATGCGCAGTCGGACGGATTGCGAATGTCCGTGCGTTCTGGCGCAAAAAAAGTGCCCGTCACCATCCCCGCCGAATCGGGCAGGTATGTGCTGGCGATCGATACTGCAGGCAGGGGCGCAATGTCGATCGCGAGCTATCGCCTGCGCGAGCCCGGGGGCGACTGCCGAGAATACGCCCTTGCGTGCCGAAGCACGCAGGCAGCGGCGGGTTTTTCCTACGTCGTGCTGACCGTGGAGCTGCTGGCGGCTTGATCGTGGTGAACCGCTCCGTCGATTCCGCGCGTGCCTTCCTCGGTGCGAAGGCCGGGCGCATGCCCTCGATAGGTTTTCGTCCGGCGGGCGAGAACGATCTCGAGTTTCTCGGCACGCTCTATGCGAGCACGCGCAGCGAGGAACTGGCGCCGGTGCCGTGGTCCGAAGAACAGAAGCAGGCGTTTCTGGCCCAGCAGTTTTCCCTGCAACATCGTTACTACCGGCAAACTTATCCGGCCGCGGACTACCTGCTCGTGTTGCACGCGGACGAAGCCATCGGCCGCATTTACATCGCGCGCGAGGAGGCGGCGATCAACCTGATCGACATCGCCTTGTTGCCGACGCGACGCGGGCGCGGCATCGGCACGGCGCTGTTGGGTGAGCTGATTGATGAGGCGGATCGCGACGCGCGCGCGATCGTGCTGCACGTCGAGCCGAACAATCCCGCGCGCCGGTTGTACGCGCGCTTCGGTTTTCGTCTCGTCGAGAACCGCGGCGTCTACGAATTTCTGCGCCGCGAGCCGCGGGTTGCGGTCAGTTCAGGATGATTTCGTAGCGCATGCCGTCCGCGTCCGGACCGATCGGCACGGTGAACAGATGCAGCGGGCCGTGTACGGGGTGGCGGTATTCGTAGATGCCTTGTGGCAGGGTGCGGTGGGCATCGCGTTCGCGCAAGATGAGGGCGAATGGCGTCGCCGCGCGCGTACGCGACGGGGTGAATTCCCGAATCTCGGCGACATCGAGCGCGATGCTTTCTCCATCGACCAGCGTGATCAGTTTT
>JAFEFS010000034.1 GCA_018240465.1 Pseudomonadota bacterium | reverse complement strand
GGGGTGCTGGGCCGGCCGTACTTCACCAAGGACAACATCGGCCACGCGAGCACGACCACGTTCCGCCTGTGCGGCACCGGCACGAACCAGGTGAGCTGCGGCACCGACACCCGCCTCAAATTCCGTGCGCAGACGATAACTGCCGGCAGCAACGTAGCCCGGATGAAGCGCAGCGAGTAGGCCCGACGTCTCCCGATTTTGAGTAGCACGGCCACGCTGACACGATAAAGGATGTGTAGTGGGCATAACGCACACATCCAATCGACTCTGCGCCGGAACTTGCGTCCGATGAATCAGCCGGCGATCCGCGAGGTGCGGATGAAATCCTTCGTCGCCGCGGCGAGTTTCGGATCCTGCATCGCCATGTGCAGCGTTGCCTGGACGAGGCCCAGCTTGTTGCCGCAGTCGAAGCGCGTGCCCTCGAAACGATAGGCGAGCACCGAGCGTTCGCCGAGCAGCGCCTCGATCGCGTCGGTGAGCTGGATCTCGCCGCCGGCGCCCGGCTCGGTTTTCTCGAGCAGCTCGAAGATGCGCGCTGGCAGCACGTAGCGGCCGACGATGGCGAGGTTCGACGGCGCGACGTCTGGCTTGGGTTTCTCGACGACCAGGTTGATCTTTGCCGCGCGTTCGTTGATCTTCGTCGCATCGACGATGCCGTATTTGTCGGTCTGGTCGCGCGGCACTTCCTCGACCGCGATCACGCCGGCGCCGTTTTCGCGCTGCGACAGCTCGGACATCTGGCGCAGGCAACTCTTGCCGGCATTCCAGATCAAGTCGTCGGCGAGGATCACACCGAACGGCTCGTCGCCGACGACCTGCTTGGCGCAGAGCACGGCGTGGCCGAGGCCGAGCGCCTCGGGTTGGGTGACGAAGATGCAGCGCACGTGTTTGGGCAGCGTGCCCTGGACGAGCGCGAGCAGTTCCTTCTTGCCGGACTGCGAAAGCTTGGACTCGAGCTCGTAAGCCTTGTCGAAGTAGTCGGCGATCGCGTGCTTGTAGCGGTTGGTGACGAAGATCAGCGTGTCCGCCCCCGCATCGACCGCTTCGTCGACCGCGTACTGGATCAGCGGGCGGTCGAGTACCGGCAGCATTTCTTTGGCGACCGTCTTCGTCGCCGGCAGAAAGCGCGTGCCGAGGCCGGCCACGGGGAACACCACTTTGCGCATCGGTTTCGCCATTGTTGCTCCTGACTGCATTACGAAATAAAGATTTAACCACGAAGAATGCGGAGAACACGAAGAAGGCAAAAGAAATTCTCGGTTTTTCTTCGTGCTCTTCGTGGCTCGGTCTTTCGCTCTAGTTTTGCCCGCGCGCGATCGGCACGACTTCGGCCTCACCCTCCTCGCGCCAGGCGAACTCGGGCAGCAGGCTGGTGAGGCAGCGACGCAGAGTTTCCTCGTCGTAGTCGCGCACGGCATGCGTCGCGCGCGCGAGCTGGACGTTGAGCAGATCCCAAGACATGCTGCGTGGCTGGGCGAGGAAGATCTTCGCGTGGCTGGTGTCGACGTAGTTTTCCTGCGAATGGAACAATTCCTCGAACAGTTTTTCGCCCGGACGCAAGCCCGTATAAACAATATGCACGTCGCGCCCCGGCACTTTGTTGGCCAGGCGGATCATCTGCTCGGCGAGGTAGCTGATCTTGACCGGTTCGCCCATGTCGAGCGCGAAGATCTCGCCGCCCTGCCCGAGCACCGAGGCCTGCAGGATGAGCTGGCAGGCCTCGGGAATCGTCATGAAGTAGCGCGTGATCTCCGGATGGGTGACGGTGACCGGGCCGCCACCGCGGATCTGTTCGCGAAACAGCGGCACGACGCTGCCGGCGGAATCGAGCACATTGCCGAAGCGTACCGTGATGAAGCGCGTGTGCGAACGTGCCGCGAAATTCTGGCAGAAGATTTCCGCGGCGCGCTTGCATGCGCCCATGACGCTGGTCGGATTGACTGCCTTGTCGGTCGAGATCAGCACGAAGCCGCCGACGCCGTACTTGTCCGCCGCCTGCGCGACGACCTGCGTGCCGAGCACGTTGTTGCGGAACGCCTCGCGCACCTGGGTTTGCAGCAGCGGCACATGCTTGAATGCGGCGGCATGGAACACGACCTGCGGGCGCGCCTGCGCGAACACGCGATCGCACACGACCGCGTCGCCGCAGTCGCCGAGCACGGCATTGACGACGAGGTCGGGAAATTCCTGTTTCAGCTCCTGCTCGATGCGATAAAGGTTGAATTCGGACAGTTCGAGCACGGTCAGCGACTCGACACCGAGGCGCGCGACCTGGCGGCACAGTTCCGAGCCGATCGAGCCGCCGCCACCGGTGACCAGCACGCGTGCGCCGGACAGGCCGGTGCGGATCGCGGTCCAGTCGAGTTGCACCGGGTCGCGACCGAGCAGGTCCTCGATCGCGACTTCCTTCAGCTCATTGAATGCCATGCGCCCGGCGACGACATCCTGCAGCCGCGGCACGGTGCGGAAAGGGATGCCCGTCCCTTCGCACAGCTCGACGGTGCGCTGCATCTGCGCGTTGCTCGCCGAGGGCATCGCGATCAGCAGCATTTCGGCGGCGACCTCGCCGGCAAGGTCGGGCAATTGTTCGATCGTGCCGAGCACGGGCACGCCGTGTACCTTGGCACCGCGCAGTTGCGCGTTGTCGTCGAGGATGCCGACCGGGCGATAGCGGCGCTCCTGCGACAGCTCGCGGATCAGGGTCTCGCCGGCCCGCCCCGCGCCAAGCACGAGCACGCGCTTGGCCGGAACGCCACGCGCGAAATCCAGGCGGCTGTCTTTCCAGTAGCGGTAGGCAAGGCGCGGCAGGCCGAGAAACAGCACGAGCACGGCGGGATAGACCACGAGCACCGTGCGCGGTACGGTGGCGAGGCGGTTGTAGAGGAACAGCGCGACCGCGATGCCGAGCGCGCCGAGCACGCCGGCGCGCAGGATGTTCCACAGATCCGGCAGGCTGGCGAAGCGCCACAGGCCCTTGTACAGCCCGGTCCACCACAGCACCAGCCCCTGCGCGACGACCACGATCGCCGCCTCGGGCGCGAAGGCAACCTGCGGCACGGCCGCGGGCTCGAGGCTGTAGCGCAGCCAGTTGGTCGCGATCCACGCGAGCCAGACCATGGCCAGATCGTGCAGGACGACGGCAAGGCGCGGATGGATCGCGGCGATGAGGCTACGCGGCTTCACGGATATGCCTTGTCCTTTATTTTTTTCAAACACCAGCGTTTTCCGAATATCCACACCGCGACGCCAAGCATGTAGATGGCTACCGTTGCGGCACAGCCGTTCCACATTCGATTGTCCAACAGACTCGAAACCTCGGCATTTCCATGCGCAACGACGGGGATAGTTGCTTGTCTGCCTTGAAAATTATTATTGCCGTCGACACACCATAACAATACCGGAAGGACTATCAACAAGTTCCAGAGACCGTAGCACAGCACAACTCGCGTATGCGACATTCCGGTCCGCGTCATCCACTGATAAAGATGCTCCCGGTGCGCGCTGAGCCAGCGCCGCCTGCGCAGCATCCGCGAAACCAGCGTGCAGGTCGCATCCACCGCGAACGCCGACACGGCGATCAATGCGGGGGCAACAAGGGGCCGCGTGGTGTTGATGGACATTCCGGCCGCCACTGCAACAAGCAGACCGAGCGCGCCACTGCCGACATCGCCCATGAAAATCCGCGCCCGCGGAAAATTGAACGGCAGGAAACCCAGCGTCGCCGCAGCAAGAACCCACATCGACAATTGATGACCAGGCGATGAGGTCAGTGCACCAAGCACGACAAAAACGAAAATAGCCTGGCAGGCAAGTATCCCGTTGATCCCGTCCATGAAGTTGTGCAGGTTGATCGACCAGACAACGATCACCGACAGCAGCGCGAGCAGCGTCAGCGCCACGCCGAAGCTCATCCAGCCGGGCTTCCATCCCTGGGCGACCACCGCAGGCGATGCGGGAATTTCCGCGACAGCCGGAATCACGAGCAGCACGAGCGCCGCGGCAAAATGCACGAGTATCCGGGTACGCGCCGACAACGGGCGATGGTCGTCCCACCATCCGACAGCGGCGACGAGGACCAGCGCGAACGCCACCGCCAGGCCAAAGGCTCGGTCGGGGCCATGTCCCGTCAGTAGAAACGGCCCACAGAAAAACAGGAGTGACGCAACGACAATTCCTGTTCCGCCGCCACGTGGCGTCGGCGCGGAATGCGACCGACGCTGGCCGGGAAGATCGAACAGCGCGCGACGATGCGCGTAGCGGATCGACAGCCACGTTGTCAGAGCGGAAACCGCCATGCTTGCCAGCGCAAGAGGAAATGCGGACGATTCCGGCATCGTGTTCAGTCCCGGAGGGCTGTTGCATCATCCGCGTGAACGCGGGGATGGCGGCCCTGAACATGCAGCGTGCACGCAGCACTCACACCCTACTCCCCCGCCACGCCATGCAACGGCCGCACCGAGCCCCAGGTCTTGCAGCTCGGGCATTGCCAGTGGTGCGACTTGGCGCCGAAACCGCAGCGCGTGCAGCGGTACGCGGCCTGGCCTTCGAGCAGGCGTCGGGTCAGGTCCTGCAGCACGAGCAAGTTCTCGCGCGCCGGCCCTTCCGAGCGATGCAGATCGGTGACGATCAACGTCATCAAGCCGCGCACCGAAGGTCGCTGGCGCAACTGTCGGGTGAGGAACTCGATCGCGATCGCCTCGCCGCGCGTGCTCGCAAACAGCTTCGCGAGCGCGATCACGGGCGCGACGCCATGGGAGCGATCGATGTTGTCGAGCAGGAATTTTTCCGCACGCTGCATCTGGCCGAGGCGCGCATAGCAGTCGAGCAATTGCGGCAGGATTTCGGGAACGAAGTCGACATCGAGTGTGGCGACGCGCTCGAACGCGGCGACGGCCGCCTTGACGTTGTCCTCCTGCAGCTCGAGGTGACCGAGCACGATCTGCGCGCGCACGCTCTCCGGCTGGCTTTGCAACGCAAGATCAAGCCACTTGTGCGCGTCGGCATATTGCTTGGCGGCGCGTGCCTGTTCGGCGAGCTCGCAATAGAACTGGGCGATGGTCGCACCCTGCGATTCGCCGGTGATTTTTTCCATGCGCCGCGCATGCTCGATCGCCTTCTCCCAGTCCTTCTCGTGCTGGTAGATGCCGATCAGGTGCTTGAGCGCGGACGGCGCCTGCGCGTCCATCGCGACGAGATCGGTGAACAAGGTCTCGGCGCGATCGAGAAGCCCCGCGCGCATGTAGTCTTCGCCGAGTTCGAGCAGGGCGATGGTCTTTTCCTCGTCCGACAGGTTCGGTCGTGCGATCAGGTGCTGGTGCACGCGGATCGCGCGATCGACCTCGCCGCGGCGGCGGAACAGGTTGCCGAGCGCAAGGTGCGTCTCCACCGTGTCGCGGTTGAATTCGGCAAGCTGGAGAAATACCTCGATCGCCTTGTCGGGTTGCTCGTTGAGCAGGTAGTTGAGGCCGCGGAAGTAGCTCGATGACAGCTCGGATACGCGCGCATGGCGGCGGCGTTCGCTGCCACGCTTGCCCAGATACCAACCGGAAACGGCGGCTGCCGGCAGCAACGCGGCGCAGACCAAGGCGAGAATTTGCATGGTTTGCATCAGCGACGCCCGGCGTCCAGCGACGATTGGCTGGTCGCAAGGTCCGGCGCAGCGGCAGCGGTTGCGTCGCCTGCCTGCAGCCTGGTTGCCTGGGCACGCAGACGTCGACGTAGACGCAACACAGGACCCAAGTAGACGAAGGCGCCACCGAGCAGCCAGCCGAGCAGGATCGAGGTGATCAGCATCGCGCCCTTCGGCGCGATGAACGTGGCGAAATAGAAGTCGTAGGCGACCGCATCGCCATTGAGCGCGCCAAAGATCGCGCCAGCCACGGCGAAAAAGAGTATCAACAATATCCAGATCAGGCGCATGCGTTGGCCGAAAGTCGCTACGCCCGGGATTATCGCAGATCGGATGGATTCAGAACCTGCCCCCAAGGCTGCTGCGCTCGACAACTTGCGCGCACGGCGTCCGCACCTCGAAGGTTGGATGCCGAAGCGAACATTCACGCAACGAACGGCCGGCAGCGGGCCATGGGCCAGGCGAGTCAATCTCGCGCACCCGGAACCTGCGCTGCGACGTCGCGCCAGACTCCAGGCAAGATCGGCTCTTCGCTCGTTGTGCCGCGAAGGGGTTCTCAGCGTCCCTCGGTCGCGATGCCGTTCACGCGCTCGCGCAACTCCTTGCCGGGCTTGAAATGCGGCACATGCTTGCCGGGCAGCGCGACTGGCGCGCCGGTCTTGGGGTTGCGCCCCATGCGTGGTGGGCGAAAATGCAGGGAGAAACTGCCGAAGCCACGGATCTCGATGCGTTCGCCATGCGCCAACGCCTGGCTGGCCTGCTCGAGAACATTTCTAACCGCGAGTTCGACGTCATTGAATGCCAGATGCTTCTGGCGCGAGGCCAAGGCTTCGATCAGCTCGGACTTGGTCATGAATGCTGCGTCCCCTAGCAAAACTTTCTTGTCCTTGACGAGTGCATGTCCGGCGCGCCCCGCGCGCCGGACATGCGTCATCGATCAGCCCTTGTTGCCGAGCTGTTCCTTGAGCAGTGCACCGAGCTTGGTCGTGCCGCCTGCGGCCGACTGGTACTCCTCGAGTGCCGAAGCCAGTTCCGCCTCGTCCTTCGCGCGGATCGACAACTGCAGCATGCGGCCCTTGCGGTCCATGCCGGTGTACTTGGCCTCGACCTTGTCGCCCACCTTGAGATGCTGGGTTGCATCCTCGATGCGCTCCTTGGCGATGTCGTTCGCGCGCAAATAGCCTTCGACGCCTTCGGCGAGTTCGATCGTCGCACCCTTGGCGTCGACTTCCTTCACCGTGCCGGTGACGATGCTGCCGCGCGGATTCGCCGCCATGAACTGGCCGAACGGATCCTGCTCGAGCTGCTTGATGCCGAGCGAGATGCGCTCGCGTTCCGGATCGACCGCGAGCACCACGGCTTCGACCGTGTCGCCCTTCTTGAACTGACGCACGAGGTCTTCGCCCGTGGCCTGCCAGGAGATGTCGGACAGATGGACGAGACCGTCGATGCCGCCGTCCAGACCGATGAAGATGCCGAAATCGGTGATCGACTTGATCTGGCCGGAGACCTTGTCGTTCTTCTTGTGGATCGCGGCGAACGCTTCCCACGGGTTCGACTGGGTCTGTTTCATGCCGAGCGAGATACGGCGACGCTCCTCGTCCACATCGAGCACCATGACTTCGACTTCGTCGCCAACCTGGACCAGCTTGGCCGGGTTGACGTTCTTGTTGGTCCAGTCCATTTCCGAAACGTGGACAAGACCTTCGACGCCCGGCTCCAGTTCGACGAAGCAGCCGTAGTCGGTGACGTTGGAGACCTTGCCGAACAGGCGCGTGCCGGTCGGATAGCGACGGCTGATCGCGACCCACGGATCTTCGCCGAGCTGCTTGAGGCCGAGCGAGACGCGGTTGCGCTCGCGATCGAAGCGCAGCACGCGCACTTCGAGCTCGTCGCCGACGTTGACCACTTCGCTCGGATGACGCACGCGCTTCCACGCCATGTCGGTGATGTGCAGCAGGCCGTCGATGCCGCCGAGGTCGACGAACGCACCGTAGTCAGTGAGGTTCTTGACCACGCCCTTGACGACCGCGTTCTCCTGCAGGCGCTCGAGCATCTGCTCGCGCTCCTCGGAATGCTCGCTCTCGACGACCGCGCGACGCGACACGACCACGTTGTTGCGCTTGCGGTCGAGCTTGATGATCTTGAATTCCAGATCCTTGCCTTCGATGAAGACCGGATCGCGCACCGGGCGCACGTCGACGAGCGAACCCGGCAGGAACGCGCGCACGTCCTTGATGTCCACGGTGAAGCCGCCCTTGACCTTGCCCGACACGCGGCCGGTCACGGTGGCGTTGGCCTTCTGCGCTTCTTCCAACTCGTCCCACACCATGGAACGCTTGGCCTTTTCGCGCGACAGGCGGGTTTCGCCGAAACCGTCTTCGATCGCGTCAAGCGCGACCTTCACTTCATCGCCGACCTGCACTTCCAGCTCACCGGCCTCGTTGCGGAACTGTTCGATCGGCACGATGCCTTCGGACTTCAGCCCCGCGTTGACGACGACGACGTCATTGCGGATTTCGACGACGATGCCCGAGACGATGACACCGGGCTTCAATTTCGCCAGCGATTGCTGGCTCTGTTCAAACAGTTCGGCAAAACTTTCGGTCATGTTGATTCTCTAGTTGATGATCGGATCGCCCGGGGTTGGCTAGTCGGCGCGATCCACCGGTTATGGCACTCGGGCGTTGCCGCCTTCGTACCGTCATAAATCCCCGCCGCAAACGGCGGGGGCCAAAAAGCGCTTCAGCCACGGATCGCACGGATGAACACAGATGAAGCCGCAGCTTGTCGATCCGTGTCTATCCGTGTAATCCGTGGCCAAAATGCTTTGCTTCTATGTTCCTAAGAGCGAACCAGTTCCAGCACGTTGGCCACGACTGCATCGATCGACAGTCCGGTCGAATCGATCAGGATCGCATCCGGCGCCGGCTTGAGCGGCGCCACTGCGCGCTCGGCGTCACGCACATCGCGTGCCTCGATCTCGCGCAAAAGGGTTGCTAGTGTAACGCTCAAACCCTTTTCTTTCAACTGTTTATAGCGCCTTTTCGCGCGCTCCTCGGCGCTGGCTGTCAGGAAAACCTTGTGCCCGGCATCGGCGAAGATCACCGTACCCATGTCGCGCCCGTCCGCGACGAGACCCGGATTCCTGCGGAAACTGCGCTGCTTCTCGAGCAACGCCGCGCGCACCGACGGGATCGCCGCGATGGCCGAAGCCGCCGCGCCGCAGGTTTCCGTGCGGATCTCGGCCGTGGCGTCAAGGCCATTGACGATGACGCGCGTCTCGCCGCCGTTCCTGGGGTCGCGAAAGGAAATCTTCGTCGTCTCGGCACAGCGCGTGACCGCCTCGGCATCGGACAGATCCAGCCCAGCCATGCTCGCGGCAAAGCCCACCGCGCGGTAGAGCGCGCCCGAATCGAGCAAATGCCAGCCGAGCGCGTCCGCCACCCGCGCGCTTATCGTGCCCTTGCCGGAACCGGAGGGACCGTCGATCGTAAGCACCGGGACAGGCTTCTCGGTTTGCGCAGGAGGCATGGGTTTCGGCGGCAGCGAGGACGCGGCATTCTAGCCGAGCCCGCGAACGATGCCGAAGCGGTTTGCCAAAATTGTCCTCTTGCTTGCGCGCCAGCCGACATCGTGCGTTTGTAAGGAAAATCGCCCGGATCGGTCGAATAATGCATGCACGGCGAGGCGGCGATCGCGCCCGCCACAGGAGAATAAACATGCATCTACGTCAACGCTCCGATATCCGCGCAAGCGAGATCACGCCTGAGGCGGTGTACCGGCAACGCCGCAACGTGATCAAGATGCTCGGCCTCGGCGCGGCCGGACTCGTTGCCGGATGCGGCTCGGAGAATGCCCCCAGCGCGGCGGCCGAGGCCCCTGCCGCGGAGCCCAAAGCATTGAGCGTGACCCGAAAAGGCGAGTACACGCTGACCGACCCGCCGACCAGTTACAAAGATGCGACGCACTACAACAACTTCTACGAATTCGGCACCGACAAGGGCGATCCGGCGCGGAATTCCGGCCGATTCCGCCCGACGCCATGGAGCGTGGAAATCGCCGGCCACGCCGAGGTCACCGGCAAGTACACACTGGAGGACCTGTTGAGGCCGCATGCACTCGAGGAACGCATCTACCGCCATCGCTGCGTCGAGGGCTGGTCGATGGTGATCCCGTGGAACGGTATTTCGCTGGCCGACCTGCTCAAACGCTTCAAGCCGACCGCGCAGGCGAAGTATGTTGCGTTCACCACGGTCAACCGGCCATCCGAGATGCCGGGACTACGCGACGCCGTGCTCGATTGGCCTTATCGCGAAGGCTTGCGCATCGATGAAGCGATGCACCCGCTCGCCTTCCTCGCCACCGGCCTGTACGGGCGCGAACTGCCGAATCAGAACGGGGCGCCGCTGCGCCTGATAGTGCCGTGGAAGTACGGCTTCAAGGGCATCAAATCGATCGTGAAAATCGAATTCGTCGAGGTCATGCCGCGCACCACCTGGAACATTGCCGCGCCGCGCGAGTACGGGTTCTATTCCAATGTCAATCCGGACGTCGACCATCCGCGCTGGAGCCAGCGCACCGAGCGGCGCATCGCCGGCGACGGCCTCAACCTGTTCGGCAACCGCATCGGAACCAGGCCGTTCAACGGCTACGCCGACCAGGTCGCCGGCCTGTACGCCGGCATGGACCTGCGCAAGTATTTCTAGGCCGCGTCGGGTGGCACACGGGACAACCATGTTCAAGGATCGCATCGCCGCGAGCAAACCCGCGTTCTTTCTGCTCTGCCTCGCGCCGCTGGCCATGTTGGTCTGGGACACACTGCGCAACGACCTCGGCACCGACCCGGTCGCTCAACTCGAGCACCGCAGCGGACTGTGGGCGCTGCGCCTGCTGCTCGCCACGCTCGCGATCACCCCGCTGCGCCGCGTCAGCGGCTGGCACAAGGCCATGCGCTACCGGCGCATGCTCGGCCTGTTTGCTTTTTTTTATGCGAGCCTGCACCTGCTCATCTATCTGTTCGTCGATCTCGGCGGCTACTGGGCGGACGTCTTCGCGCAGATCGCGAAGAAGCCGTACATCACCGTCGGCTTCACCGCGTGGCTGCTGCTGATTCCGCTCGCCGTCACCTCGACGCAGAAGATGATGCGTCGCCTCGGCAGACGTTGGGGCCAGCTGCACAAGTTCGTCTATGCAACGGCCCTGCTCGGACTGCTCCATTTCCTGTGGCTGGTAAAAGCCGACAAGCGCGAGCCGCTGTTCTATTTCGCGGTGTTCGCCGCGCTGATGTTGTGGCGCCTGCCGCAGGTGCGGATCAACCGGCCGGGCAAGCGCCCTTCCCCGCCGCGGCATACGTCCGCAGCGCAGACGCAATCCGACTAGCGATGTCCGCCAGCGCCCGCCGCTGCGCACGCACGAGCTCGTCGTAACCCGCACCCGCGCTTGCCCGCGCGGCACTGGCGCAGACCAGTGGCGACGCTGCCGCAGCGTCCACGGCCAGGCTCCAGACCGCATCCACCGCTGCGTAGGCGCCCGGCACCGAATCGAAACGGCGCAGGTCGATCTTGATGTTCAGCACGCGCACGCCCGCAGGCCGCGGCTGACCAGCAACGTCGGTCGTCGCCAGTTCGCGCGACAAATCGGCGGACAACGCGGCGCGCGCCTCGTCCGCGAGCGGCGCGATCCAGCGTTCCTGTTCGAGCGGCAGCACACCGCCGCCGTCGCGAACGACGAGTTGCGGCCGGTCGACCTGTGCCGGTATACCGACCGGTCGCAGGTCGATCAGAAACGGCGCCGGCGAACCTGTCGCAACTTTTTTATCGGCCGGGGCGTCGAGCAGGCTGTGGTAGCGGGTGGGCAAGGTGCCGGCGCAGGCAGCGAGCAGCAACGCGCTGGATACCGTGAGCAGGCGCAGGCAAATAGTGAAGCTCGACGTCATGGCTTGTTTCCTTTGCCGTCGTTTTCCGGCGCCTCGCGCAGCGCCGGATCGACTGGTTTGCCACGCAGCAGCGATTCGGGATGAACACCGAGATAGTCGGTCAACGCACGCAGCGAACGCGCCGCACGCTGCATTTCGGCAAGTGTCTGCGCGAGGTTCTGCTGCAGCGGGGCGTCGGTCGCGATCGCCTGTTGCGCAGTGCCGAGCGTGCCTTGTGCGCCGGCGAGCGTGGCGTTGAACTGCGGCAGCGTCGCCTCGTCGACCTGGCGCAAGGTCCGGTCGAGCCGGGCAATCGTGCTGTCGAGGTGCTTGCCGATGGCTTCGAGCGGAATCCTGTCGAGCTTGTCGACGATGCCGGTCAGCTGTTCCTGCAGGCGATCGAAACTGCCCGGCGTCGTAGGCAGTTCGACCGGTCGCGTTGCAGGGTCGAATGCGACCTTCACCGCGCCGGGAATGAAATCGAGCGCGATGTACAACTGCCCGGTCAGCAAATTGCCCGTGCGCGCTTGCGCGCGCAGGCCGCGCGCGACCATCGGCTCGATCAGGTACGCCAGCCGCTTGTTCTGGTCGTTGCCGTCCCGCGGCGCAAGTTGCGCGATCTTCTCGCCGGCGGCGCCGAAGCGCTGCGGATAGATCACTACGCCGACGATCAGCGGGAAACTGTGCTTGTCCACATCGTAATCGAGGCGAATGGACACCACCTTGCCGACGACGATGCCGCGGAAATCCACCTGCGAGCCGACGCTCAGGCCGCGCAGCGACTGCTCGAAGCGCATCTGCAGATAGTCCGGCTCGCCGTCGGGCGGCGCGAACGCGGCCTGCATGTCATCGAACAGCTGGAACTGTGCACCGTCCGAGGCCGGTGTCGTGTCACGCGGCCCGGGCGGCGTCGCGAAGGCGAGGCCGCCGGCGACCACGGTGGCGAGCGATTGCGTGTTCAATTTCAACCCGCCCGCATCGAGGTTGAGGTCGACGCCGCTCGCATTCCAGAAACGCGAGGACACGTTGACGAAGCGGTCGTACGGCGCATCGACAAAGATGTCGACATGCATCTGCCTGCCTTCTTTGTCGAGTTCGTAGGACACCAGACGGCCCACCTGGATGCGCCGGTAGTACACCGGCGAGCCGACGTCGAGGGAACCGATGTCGTTCGCGACCAAGGTAAAGCGCTTGCCGGGCGAACCGTGGATCACCGCGGGCGGGCGTTCGAGACCGACGAAGATTTTCTTCACCTCGTGCGACTCGCCGATGTCGGCGCCGATGTAGGCGCCGGAGAGCAAGGTGCCGATACCGGACACGCCACTGGTGCCGAAGCGCGGGCGCACGACCCAGAAGCGCGCATCGGCCGTGGCGAAACCGGAGGCGTCCTTGCCCAGGTTCACGCGCGCGATGACGTGCGTGTTGTCCCCGGCAAGGCGGATCGACTCGACCAGACCGATGACGACGTCCTTGTATTTGACCTGCGTCTTGCCCGCCTCGAGGCCTTCGGCGGTGATGAACGACATTTCGATGACCGGCCCTTCGGAGGCCCAGTTCTGGATCACCATGCCGATGCCGATCAACGCGGCGACGACAGGCACGAGCCAGATAAGGCCCGCACTCCAGCGCCGGCGCTTCGCCGTCGGCGCCGGCGGCGCGGCCGCGGTTCCGGATTCGGTCATGTCTGATTCAATGTACTTTGGGAATGTGGTTAAAAATCAAAAAATTTGCTCTCCCCCGTCATGCGTCATCGTCTGCGTCCCAGATCAGGCGCGGATCGAAACTCATCGCCGCGAACATCGTCAGCACGACGACGAGGCCGAAAAACACGATGCCGGCGCGCGGCTCGGCCGTGCCGAGCAGGTGGAATTGGACCAGCGCACAGACCAGCGCAACAACGACCACGTCGAGCATCGACCAGTAGCCTATCAGTTCGACCAAACGGTACAAGCGCGCACGCTGCGGCCGCGCCCAGGGACTCTTGCGCCGCGCGCTCACGAGCAGCATGCCGAGCACGAGAAATTTTGTCGATGGCACCGCCACGCTGGCGATGAAGATCAGCAGCGCGATGTCCCACGAACCCGCTTTCCAGAATTCGACCACGCCGTGCAGGATGGTGCTTGCCTCGCCGCGCCCGAGCATGCTCGTGTACATCACCGGCAGCATGTTCGATGGGACATATAGAACCAGCGCGGCGATGAGCAAGGCCCAGCTGCGCGCGAGCGAGTCGGGCTTGCGTGGATGCAGATGCGAAGCACAGCGCGGACATCGCGTCTGGCCGATCGCGCAGGTCAGGCCGCAGGTATGGCAGCCGACCAGGCCCAACTCCGTGGCACGCGGCGCGGCGGTCATTCGGCGAACTCCACAGCCTCGCCGGCGGGCAGCTTGTCCCACAACGTGCGGATATCACGCTTGGCGATCAGCGTGATCAAGCCGGTGAGGACCACGGTTGCGTAGGTGCCCGGGCCGGCGATCACGCTGAGCATGGCGGACAGCTTCACGATCGCGACCAGCACGCCGAGCAGGAATACTTCGGTCATGCTCCACGGCCGGATCCGTTGCAGCCAGCGCATGGCGAAGGCGAAGCCCGGCGCACGCCGGTGCGCGCGCGCGAACAGCAACACCCAGCCGAGCAGGACGATCTGCAGCAGCGGCACGACGAACAACGTCGCCGCCGCAACCAGGCCGACAATGAAGCCCGAGCCGTGCGACAGCGCGGCGACTGACTGCAGCAGGTTTGCCTCGTTGTGCAGCCCGCTCACCGCGATGCGGATCACCGGCGAGACGTTGGCGATGGCGAAGACGATCGCGGCGGCCAGGGTCAGCGCAAGCAGTTGGTCGAGATCGAGCCGGCTGGCGCGGTAGAGCACGGCGCCACAGCATCCGCAGCGCGCGATCTCGTCATCGGCCAATGCGCTGCGCCGCCAGACCGAATCACAGTATTCGCAGACGACGAGGGCGGGATGGGACGTCATCGTTCGGCATGCGCTGCGCGGGCCCGGTCAGGTCAGATGACCCCGAGGAACAACAGGACGAGACCCGCGGCGATCACGGCAGCCGCGGCGATCAGCCACCAGATGTCGTTCTTGCCGGCGTCGGCATCGCGACCGCCCGCGGCGGAATTCGCGGGCGCCGCCTCGTCCGCCCGCGCAATCGCCCGCATCGTCCGGGTGATGGCCGGGTCGGTGCTGGCTTGCCACACCGGCGCGGTGCCCTGCACGGTGCGCTGCGGCAGGCCCGGCGCCTCGATGAGAAAGCGGTCGCGACCGAAGCAGATCTGGTCGCCGGCACGCAGAACCGCGTCGCGCACCACTATGCCATTGACCTGGGCGGTGGCACCCGCACCGAGGCCGCGCAGCACGATCGTTTCGTCGGCAAACTCGACCGCCGCATGCCGCGCGGCGATGCCGGCCTCATCCAGATCGAGATCGGCCTGCGCGCCCTTGCCGACGACGAGGCGGCCGCGCACCGGCACGATCTTGCCGAAGCGCATGCCCGACAGGCCGCGCAACAGTACACGTGGCGGCAGGCCGCCCGCCGGCGCGGATGCCGATGCTGGTGCCGGTGGCGGAATGTCGCTGCCGATGTCGGCGTCATGGTCGGGCTTGAGCACGAACGAGACGCTGCCGAGGCTGACCACGTCGCCGAGCCGCAGGATCGCCTTCTCGCGCACCGGCCGCGTGTTCACATGGGTGCGCGCCTGCGCGTCGGGCACGACCAGTTCTATGCCGCGCTCGCCGGCTCTGAGGCGCAGATGATGCGCGGCGACGCCACTGCCGCCGACAACGATGTTATTGTCGGCCGCCGCGCCGATTCGGGTCTCGCCGGCGCCGACCAAGATGTCGTCCTGCTCCTTGCCCGGGAAGGAAATACGCATGCTCGATTGTGTCCCGCTCGTTTGTCCACAATGTAGCATACGACTCCGCGTTACCGCCCTGAACGAACGAGGACCAAGCCACCATGCCCAGCATCGATATCCGTCGCAAGCACCACCATTCGCTGAAGGAGGCGAAGGCCGCAGTGAAGAAGACCGCGACCGCGATAGGCAATAAGTTCGGCATCGAAAGTGAATGGGACGGCGACACCCTGCATTTCGAGCGTCCCGGCGCACACGGCAGAATCCACGTGACCGACAAGGAGGTACGCGTCACCGCCGAACTCGGCTTCCTGCTCGGCGCGCTGAAACCGATGATAGAGAAGGAGATCCAGACCCATCTCGACAAGGGGCTCGCCTGACGAGAAGTGGATGTTTTCGCAGATCCGATAGTGTGAATATTCTAGGCTGCATGCCTAGATTGGACCCATGACGACGCATCCGCGTCCTCGAATCGAACCGGGAGGAACACAATGGCTGGCAAACCGAAACTGAAATCCAGGAGCAAAGCGGCGGCGGGTGACCACGCGGCGGCGAACAAGTCGATCATGGAGTCCGCACAGCAGATCTGGCTGGCCGGCCTCGGCGCGCTGACCAAGGCGCGCGAAGACGGCACCAAATTGTTCGAGAACCTGGTCAAGGAGGGGCTGAACCTCGAAGCCGCCACGCGCAAGATCGCCACGGGCAAGGTCGACGAAGTGCGCGGCGCGGTCGAGTCCGGCGTCAGCCAGGTACGCGAGCGCACCCAGGAAACCTGGGACCGGCTGGAGCAGGTGTTCGAGACGCGCGTGTCGCGCGCGCTCGGCAAACTCGGCGTGCCGGGGCGCAAGGACCTCGACGAACTGCTCAAGCGCGTCGACGAGTTGAACAGCCACGTCGTCAAGCTCAACCCGGCGGCGAAGAAGGCCGGGCTGGCCGAAGCGCTGACCAAGAAGGTCAAGCGCGCGCGCGACGACTTCGGCGACCTGGTCAAGGACATCGAGGACGCCCAGCTCGCGGCGAAGCAGACCGTGCAGCGCCAGGTCGCACGCCTCGCCGACGCCGTGGCACCGACGGCCAAGCCGGCATCAAAGGCTGCGGCGAAAAAGGCCGTGAAGAAGGCCGCGAAAAAAGTGGCGAAGAAGAAGTAAGCCGCACCCGCACCAAACCCAGTAACGAACAACCCCCGGCCTTGTCCGGGGGTTGTTCGTTTTGCGGCCGGACAGCCGGTGAGTCCATCCTCCGCACCACCGTCGTATTAAATATACTTAATAGTATGTAATTGCCTTGACAATCATTGTCCCGGCAATATTATTGCTGCGTGAAAAAAGCACTCCCCCTCTGCGACCTCCGCGACGACTCCAGCTTCCCGATGCTGATCCGTCAGATCCGCGATGGTTTGCTGCGTGAAATCGAGCACCAGCTCGTGGCGAGCGGCATCGCGATCAACTACAGCCAGCATCTCGTGGTCAAGATCATCGCCAAGCACGGCCCGCAGATGCCAGGCGACCTGGCGCGTTTCCTCGATCACAACGCCGGCGCCATGACGCGCCTGATCGATCAGCTCGAGGACAAGGGCTATGTGCGACGCAAGCCGCACGCGCAAGACCGCCGCGCACTGACGATCGAACTGACTCCGGCCGGCGATGAGCTGTGGCGCAGGATGAGCCAGTTCATCGAACGCGCGCAGGACCTGGCCCTGCGCGACCTGAATGCCGCCGACCGCACCAGACTGTTCGACCTGCTCAAAAGCGTGCGCGACACGCTGGACGAAACCCCATGAACCCGAACGGGCACCACGCGACCATGCGCGCGATCCGACTCGCTCCCCTGCTGCTCGCCACGGTTGTCGCCGGCTGCGCCAACAGCGGCGGCCTCCATACCAACGGCACCGCGATCGACGCGGCGACGCTGCACAGCGAGCGCAGCTTCGCCAAAATCAAGACGACGCAGGCCGCATGGCCCGCGTCGGACTGGTGGACCCGGCTCGGCGATGCGCAGCTCGATGCGCTGATCGCCGAAGCGCTCAAGGACAACCCCGACCTCGCCAGCGCCGACGCGCGCGCCAAGCAGGCGCAAAGCCAGGTCGACGCGCAGAACGCGAAGCGTCTGCCGACCGTGAACGCGGATGCGAGCGTCGCCGGCGTGCGCCTGCCGACGACCGCATTCCCGAAGCCGATCGGCGGCTCGTTCGCCACCTATCCGGCGGTCTACGCGAGCTTCAACTGGGGGCTCGACATCTGGGGCGGCAAGCGCGCCGCCTGGGAGGCCGCGCTCGGCCAGGCCCGCGCCGCCGAGGTCGACGTGCACGCCGCGCGCCTCTCGCTGTCGGTCAACGTCGCGCGCGCCTACGTGCAGCTCGGCTACGCGTTCGCCGAGAAGGACGTCGCCGACGCGCAATTGAAGCGTGCGAACGCCTCGCACGCGCTGGTCAAGCAACGCGTCGCCGCGGGCATCGACAACCAGATGCAGGTGAAGCAGTCCGAAGCCACGGTCGCCAGCGCCGAGCAACAGGTCGCGGTCGCGAACGAGGGCATCGATTCGGGGCGCATCGCGCTCGCCGTCCTGCTCGGCAAGGGCCCGGACCGCGGCCTCGATATCGCGCGTCCAAAAGTGTTGCAGCCCGCCGCGCTGGCGCTGCCGCCGAACCTGACCGCCGACCTGATCGGCCGCCGCGCCGATCTCGTCGCCGCGCGCTGGAGGGTCGAAGCGGCGACGAAGAACATCGCCGCGGTGAAGACGGAATTCCTGCCGAACCTCAGCCTCTCCGCCTTCGCCGGCCTCACCTCCTCGTCGGCGGACAATCTGTTCTCGCTGCCCGCGCGCTTCTTAATGGTGCAGCCGGCGGTCAGTCTGCCGATCTTCGACGGCGGCCGCCGCCGCGCCGATCTCGACCGTGCCGACGCGAGCTACGACCTCGCCGTCGCCCATTACAACGCCACCCTGGTCGGCGCGGTCAACGACGTCGCCGACAAGCTCGCCAATCTGGCTTCGCTGCAAACCCAGATCGGTGCCCAGCAGCGCGCCGTCGATGCTGCGCGTCAGGCGTTCGATCTCTCCCGACAACGCTACCGGGCCGGCATCGGCAGCTACCTCGACACGCTGAGCGTGCAGCAGCAGTTGCTTGCCGCGGAACAACGCGCAGCCGCGCTCGCCGCGCAGCAGGTCGACACCTCGGTGCGCCTGGTACAGGCGCTCGGCGGCGGCTTCGATGCGAGCGGCCAGACAGCGCCCGTTGCCGTCGCCGCACCGTAACCACTTTCCTGGTTTTTCCGAGATTCCCTCCATGAGCACCCCGAACCCCACCGCCGGCCAAGCGGCCGCACCGACCAACGGCAAGCGCAAGTTCCTGTTGCGCCTCGTCCTCCTGATCGTCGTCCTCGCCGCCATCGCCTTCGGCATCTGGTACTACACGATCGGACGCTGGTACGAAGGCACGGACGACGCCTACGTCAACGGCAACGTCGTGCAGATCACGCCGCAGGTCGTCGGCACCGTGGTCAAGATCAACGCGGACGACGGCAACCTCGTACACAAGGGCGACGTGCTCGTCGAGATCGACGGCAGCGATGCGCGCATCGCCCTGCAGCAGTCCGAAGCGCAGCTCGCGCGCGCCGTGCGCCAGGTGCGCGGCCTGTACAGCAACGTCGAAAGCGGCCAGGCCGTCGTCGCCGCGCAGAAGGTTTCGCTCGACCGCGCGCGCGCCGACTACGCGCGTCGTCAGGGTCTCGTCGCCACGGGCGCGATCTCGGCCGAGGAGCTCGCGCACGCCCGCGACGCGCTCGCCGCCGCGGAAAGCCAGCTCGCTTCGACCCAGCAGCAGTTGAGCACGACCAAGGCGCTCGTCGACGAGACCGTGATCGCCAAACACCCCGACGTGCTCGCCGCCGCCGCGGCGTTGCGCACGGCGTATCTCAACGATGCGCGCGCGAAGATCTACGCGCCGGTCGACGGCTACGTCGCCAAGCGCAGCGTGCAGGTCGGCCAGCGCCTCCAGCCGGGCACGCCGCTGATGGCGGTGGTGCCGTTGCATCAGGTCTGGATCGACGCGAACTTCAAGGAGACGCAGCTCGCGCAGATGCGCATCGGTCAGCTGGTGACGCTGAAATCCGACCTGTACGGTTCCAAGGTCGAGTTCAAGGGCAAAGTGCAGAGCCTCGGCGTCGGCACGGGCAGTGCGTTCTCGCTGTTGCCCGCGCAGAACGCAACCGGCAACTGGATCAAGATCGTGCAGCGCGTTCCCGTGCGCATCGAACTCGATCCGAAAGAACTCGACAAGAACCCGCTGCGCATCGGCCTGTCGATGGCAGTCGAGGTGAACCTGCACGACCAGAGCGGCCCGGCGCTCGCCCAGCAGTCGCCGAAGGAGCCGGTGTTTACGACCGACATCTACCAGGGCCAGATGCAGGGCGCGCAAGCGGACATCGACCGCATCATCCATGACAACGCCGCGCGCCTGTCCGAAACCGTGTCGCAGAAATGAGCGAATTGGCGCGTTGAACGTCAGCGGTCCGGAGATGAGCGCAACAAGCTCAAGTGCGGCCGCTCCAACCGCCCACTGCTGACCGCTCACCGTCTTCAAGAACATGGCCACACCCAATCCAATACCGTTCCGCCCCGCCAATCCGGGTCTGACCACGGTCGGCCTGTCGCTCGCCGTGTTCATGCAGGTGCTCGACACGACGATCGCCAACGTGTCGCTGCCGACCATCGCCGGCAATCTCGGCGCCAGTGCCGATCAGGCGACCTGGGTCATCACCTCGTTCGCGGTCAGCAACGCGATCGCGCTGCCGCTGACCGGCTTCCTCGCCAGGCGCTTCGGCGAAGTGAGGCTGTTCGTTGCGACGACGCTGCTGTTCGTGTTCGCCTCTTTCCTCTGCGGCATTGCCCAGAGCATGACGATGCTGATTGCGTTCCGCGCCTTCCAAGGTGCGGTTGCCGGCCCGATGTATCCGGTCACGCAAAGCCTGCTGCTGTCGATCTATCCGCCCGAAAAGCGCAGTCAGGCGCTGGCGTTGCTGGTCATGGTCACCATTGTCGCGCCGATCGCCGGCCCGATCCTCGGCGGCTGGATCACCGACAGCTATTCCTGGCCATGGATCTTCTTCGTCAACGTGCCGGTCGGCGTACTCGCCGCGCTCGTCGTCTACACGCAGATGCGCGGACGGTCCGAGCAGGTTGTCCGCCCGAAGATGGACTACGTCGGCCTGGCCACGCTCGTGATCGGCGTCGGCGCGCTGCAGATCGTGCTCGACAAGGGCAACGACGAGGACTGGTTCCAGTCGAACTTCATCATCGTCACTGCGATCGTCTCGGCCGTCGCGCTCGCAGTCTTCCTGATCTGGGAACTGACCGACAAGGAACCGATCGTCGACCTGAAACTGTTCCGCCACAACAATTTCGCCTTCGGTACGATCGCGATGACCATGGCCTACGGCGCGTTCTTCGCAATCAACGTGCTCATACCGCAGTGGTTGCAGCGCTACGTCGGCTACACCGCGACCTGGGCGGGGTTGGCCGCCTCGCCGATCGGATTCCTGCCGATCCTGCTGACACCGTTCGTCGGTCGGTACATCAATCGCGTCGACCTGCGTTTCTCCGCTTCTGCGGCGTTCTGCGTGATGGGACTGACCAGCTTCATCCGTTCCGGGTTCTATCTCGACGTGGACTTCCACCACGTCGCGATGGCCCAATTCGTCCAGGGCCTCGGCGTGACCTTCTTCTTGATGCCGCTGATGCAGATCATGCTCTCCGACCTGCAGCCGAACGAAATCGCCTCGGGCACCGGCCTCGCCACCTTCGTGCGCAATCTCGGCGGCAGCTTCGCAGCCTCGATCACCAACTTCATGTGGCAGCACCGCGCGATCGTCCACCACGCGCAGCTCAGCGAGCACCTGACTCCCTTCGATCCAGCTACGCAACAGGCAGTCGCGACGATTGGCCAGGGCAACGATCCGCTGGCCTATCGCGTGCTCGAACGCATGATCGATTCGCAGTCCTACCAGATCTCGTTCAACGAGATCTTCCACATGCTCGGCTACATCTTCCTCTCGCTGATCGTCGTGATCTGGTTCGCGCGGCCGCCGTTCACGGCCAAGGGCGGTGGCGCAGCGGCGCACTGAGCCCGGCCGCGAAAGCAAGCAGACGGTTGTCCGGTCTGGCCGGCTATGTCCAATGCCCGACGCGCCATGCCTTTGGTGAAACTCTGCGAAGAAGAAGACGAATGCCTGCGGCTCGAAGCGTTCCTCGTCGAGCGCGTGTATGAATTCAATGCACAATCGACGGGCTACTTCGATGGAAAGCTCATCGCCGGCCGGCTATGCGACGACAATGGCGAAATCATCGCGGCGTTCAACGGCCACACTTGGGGAGGTTGCTGCGTGATCGCGCACCTTTGGGTACATGATTCACGGCGTGGTCGCGGCATTGGCAGAACGCTGCTGCAGACCGCCGAGGATGAAGCGTCACGCCGGGGTTGCGAGCAGGTGGTTTTGTCGACCCACAGCTTCCAGGCGCCCGCCTTCTACGAACGACTGGGCTACGAAAAGCAGGCCGTCATTCAAGGCGAGCCCAAGGGATATGCGCGCATCATCTACATGAAGCGCCTGGATGGTTGAGCCCGCTTCTTTCCGCTCCGCGACCCGCCCGGCGCCCGAAGGCCTTGCCACGCAAGGCGGCATTTCCCGAGCTTCCTGCGCGGCAGACGCAGAAGCTTCTGTGGAAATGCAGCCGTCGCCGGCCTTAAACTACCCTGGTGCGAATCCATGGCACGCTGGTCAAATGGAACGACGAACGGGGATTCGGGTTCATCGCCCCGGCCTCCGGCAACGATGAAATATTCGTGCACGTCTCCGCTTTCCCGCGCGACGGCGTACGTCCGCACATCGGCGAACTGATCTCGTTCGAAACCGAGAACCGGACCGATGGAAGGAAACGTGCGATACGGATCATGCGCCCGGCCGTTCGATCGCGACAGCCCTTGCCACAAGATTCGGCCCGGACAAGGTCGTCGCTGGTGACGGCTCTGGGACTCATGGCGCTCGGATCGCTGGCCATCTATGCGTTTCTTTCACCCGGAAATCCGGCCACGCGGCAAGCACCTGTCGACACGGTGATGCCTGCGGTCCCGCTGCTGGCGCCCGCCCAGTTATTTTCCTGCGACGGGCGCACTCGCTGCTCGCAGATGACATCGTGCGAAGAGGCCCAGTTCTTCCTGAAGAACTGCCCGAATACGCAGATGGATGGAGACCAGGACGGCGTGCCGTGCGAACACCAGTGGTGCGGCTGAGCGAGAGTTTGCTGCGCCGGCGCGGTCAGCCTTGCGCGACGTAGAGCAACGTCTCCTGATCTTCCTTGGGCGGCAGACGCAAGGACTTGTCGAAGTGGAAGCCGAGTTTTTCGAGCAGCGCGATCGAGCGCGCGTTGCCGGGCGAAACGATCGCGAGGATGCGTTGCAGGTCGAGCGTCTCGCGCGCGTAGGTCATGGTCGCCGACGCAGCCTCGTACGCATGGCCGCCGCCACGCGCCTGCGGCAGAAAGGCATAGCCCAGGTCGACGTCGGGCAGTGTGTCGCGCTTGATCAGGCCGCACATGCCGATGGGCTCACCGCTCGCTTTCGACTGCACGCAATACAGGCCATGGCCGTGCTGCGCGTACATGGCCATCGGACCATTGCGCAGATAGTCGCGCGCGTCATCCAGCGTGCGCACGCCCTTGTCGCCGATGAACTTCAGCCAGTCCGCATCATTGACCAGGTTCAGTACGAAGGCCGCGTCGCGCTCTTCGAGGCGGCGTAGAACGAGGCGTGGAGTTTCGACGACTATCGACATGCAGGCTCCGCAGAAAGGCGACGCCGCACTGTATCGGCTTCGCATCCCGCGCGACAGTCCTGAAGGGCCCGGCGTCGGTGCCGCCGCATGCCGATCAACCGTTGCCCGCGCTCCCGAGCGAGGCCATATCGATGACGAAGCGGTACTTCACGTCGTTCTTCAGCAGCCGCTCGTAAGCATCGTTGACGTTCTGGATATCGATCATTTCGACATCCGCGACGATGCCGTGCTCGGCACAGAAATCGAGCATCTCCTGGGTTTCGGCGATGCCGCCGATTGCCGAACCGGCAATGCTCTTGCGACCGCCGACGAGGCTGCCGCCGAACAGCGGCGGGGTCAGTTCCATCAGCGCGCCGACGAGGACGAGGTGACCGTCGCGCTGCAGCAGCGCCACGTACGGATTGAGGTCATGACCGTTCGGGATCGTGTCGAGCAGAAAATGGAAACTGCGCGCGTGCCGCTTCATCTGCACCCCGTCGGTCGACAGCAGCACTTCGTCCGCACCGAGACGCATCGCGTCCCTGGCTTTCTCCGGCGAGGTCGTGATCATGACCACGTGCGCACCGAGCGCCTTGGCGAACTTGATGCCCATGTGGCCGAGCCCGCCAAGACCGATCACGCCCACCTTCTGGCCTTTTCCGACCTTCCAATGACGCAGCGGCGACCATGTCGTGATGCCCGCGCAGAGCAGCGGCGCCACGGATTTCAGGTCGAGTTTCGGCGACACTTTCACGACGAAGTGCTCGTCGACGACGATCTGGTCGGAGTAGCCGCCGAATGCGAGCTCCTCGCTGCCGCGCAACCTGGAGTTGTAGGTCCAGGTCGGCACGTTCTCGCAATATTGTTCCAGCCCGTCCGCGCACGCGGAACAAGCGCGACAGGAATCGACCATGCAGCCGACGCCGGCAAGTTCGCCGACCTTGAACTTCATCACCTGCGCACCGACCGCTGTGACGCGGCCGACGATCTCATGCCCCGGAACCATAGGGTAGAGCGAATTGCTCCAATCATTGCGCGCCTGGTGCAAGTCGGAATGGCAGATGCCGCTGTAGAGAATCTCGATCTGCACGTCGCGCGCACCGGGCGCGCGGCGCTCGAACGTGAACGGCACGAGCGCGGAATGGGCGTCGTGAGCGGCATAGCCGTTGGCCTGAGGCATGGGATTTTCCTGCACAGTGGGGAACGAAGACGTCGGGGCGACATAGACTTTTGTCAACGGGCGCAGCCGATTCACCGCGCGAATGTTCGCTTCGTCGCTCGCCTTCGCAGCCCATGCCGCCGGCGTGACCGGTGGGAAAATTCAGCGCAGCTACTCGACCTGCACCGCCTCGACCTGGATGCGCAGGTTCACTTCCATCCTGAAGCCATTCTTCTTGCCTCGATCGACACCGAAGTCCGCCCGGTTGAACATCGCGTAGGCGTCGGCGCCGCAGCGTTCGCGCGTATTGTGCATCGGGTCGGGGATGCACTTGAACGAGGCAATCTTCAGCGTCAGCGGTTTGGTGGCGCCATGCAGGGTGAGTTCGCCGATGACTTCGGTCGGTGCGCCGCTCCGAAAGCGCGCGAGTTTGCCCTTGTAGGTCGCTTGCGGATATCTGGCGACATCGAATATTTCGCTCTTTGCCTTTTCGTTCATCCGGTCGTGACCGAAGTCGACGCTGGCCGCATCGACCGCGATGTCGACGGTGCCAGTCCCGGCCGCCTTGTCCAGCACGATCCTGCCCGAAGTCCTGTCGAACTTGCCGCGCCAGACCGACAGCCCGTTCATGTGGTCGGCCTCGAAGCTCGGATAGGTGTGTGCCGGATCGATTTCGTAAGTCACCGGTGCCGCATTCGCGACGCAGGCGAGACCGAGCAGCGTGAACGAAAGCATGGCGCGCGCGTACATGGAATTCCTCGTGGGTGGATTGCCGGATTGCACGGCTAAGACGATCCGGCTGCGGGCAAAATCAACAGACGCTTCGACCACTATCGCACGCGGCCGTTGCGCAGCGGTAAAATTTTTCACATCTGCAATTTTTTCCATATTGTTCCGGTCCTCGACACGGCGACAATCGCGCGCAGGGACATATGTCGATTTCTGCCCGACCCATTCGTCGCACAAGCAACAATCCACGAGAATGCCAACGATGATCGGACCGAATTCCACCTCTACGTCCCACGCCGACAAGCGCAAATGGCTCGCGCTGACCGTGCTCTGCTTCGGCGTGCTCATGGATGTGCTCGACACGACCATCGTCACCGTCGCCCTGCCCTCGATCAAGAACGACCTGCATTTCGACGACACTTCGCTGGCCTGGGTGATCAACGCCTACATGCTGACCTTCGGTGGGTTCCTCCTGCTCGGCGGCCGCCTCGGCGACCTGTACGGGCACCGCAAGTGGTTCCTGCTCGGCATCGCCGGCTTCGCCTTGACCTCGCTCGCCTGTGGACTGGCGCAGTCGCAGGAGATGCTGATCGTCGCGCGCGCGGCGCAGGGCGTCACCGGTGCCGTGATCGCCGCAGTGGCGCTGTCGCTGGTCATGGACATGTTCCCCGAACCCGTCGAACGGGCCAAGGCCATGGGCGTGTACGGTTTCGTCTGCTCGGCCGGCGGCAGCATCGGCACGATGCTCGGCGGATTGCTGACACACACGCTGAACTGGCACTGGATCTTCCTCGTCAACCTGCCGGTCGGCGCGGCGGTTATCGCGTTCTCGCTCAAGCTGCTGCCCGACACGCACAACGAGAAGGCCGATCCGCGTCTCGACGTTTCCGGCGCGATCGCCGTCACCGCGGGCATGCTGCTCGCCGTCTACGCGGTGATCAACGGTAACAGCGCGGGCTGGGCCTCGGTGCAGACGCTGGGCCTGCTCGGCGCCGCGACCGCGCTGCTCGCGATCTTCCTCGCGATCGAGGCGCGCGTCGCCCACCCGCTGATGCCGCTCGCCATGTTCCGCCTGCGCAACGTCTCGACCGCGAACGCGGTCGGCGTGCTCTGGGCCGCGTCGATGTTCGCCTGGTTCTTCCTCTCCGCGCTGTACATGCAGCAGGTGCTCGGCTACGACCCGTTGCAGGTCGGCCTCGCCTTCCTGCCGGCCAACCTGATCATGGCCGCGTTCTCGCTCGGCCTGTCAGCGAAGGTCGTGTTGCGTTTCGGCATCCGCTGGCCGATCGCGGCCGGACTCGCGCTCGCCGCACTCGGGCTCGCGCTATTCGCGCGCGCGCCGGTCGGCGGCGGATTCGCGCTCGACATCCTGCCCGGCATGTTGTTGCTCGGCCTCGGCGCCGGCATGGCGTTCAACCCGGTGCTGCTCGCGGCGATGAGCGATGTGAGCCCGAGCGAATCGGGCGTCGCCTCAGGGCTGGTCAACACAAGCTTCATGATGGGCGGCGCACTCGGCCTCGCCGTGCTTGCCAGCCTCGCCGCGGCACAGACCGGCCACGCGCTCGCCGCGAATGCGGACAAACTCGTCGCGATCAACAGCGGCTACCATGCGGCGTTCTTCGTCGGCGCAATATTCGCCTTGCTGGCCGCGGCACTCGCCGCGATGTTCGTCCGCGCGAGCGCCCCCGCGGTTGAATCGGCGGTTGCGCATTGACGGCAGCTGCGTTGCGCCCACGGCGCTCCGCGCGTGTACACTGGTCACGCCCATCCGCAACCGGCAACCACGATGAGCGACGAAGACAACTACGAAGAACAATGGTGGATCGCTTCACTCGGCGATGCACTGGTCTGGGCGCGCCTGCGCGTGCTCGACTCGGGTGTAGCCGAGGTGTTCAACGCCGAAGGCGAGACGCTGCGCTACGACGACGAGGATGCCGCGCACATGGCCCTGCTCGACGCCGAGTTCCGCGCGTTCGACGGCCTCGATGACGACGACGCGACGACGATGGGTTTCGAACTCGATTCGATCGAGCCACCGGATGGCGAAAGCGACGAAGAGCTGCTGCCGCTGATGACCGAGAAGATGTCGATGCGGCATTGAGAAGATCATCCCGGCGCTCCCCGCGGGATGGCGTACAAAACGGAACCTCATGGATCTCGATCTTTCCGGTAAACATGCGCTGGTCTGCGGCGGCTCGCAAGGCATCGGCCGCGCCGCGGCGATCGAGCTTGCGCGTCTCGGCGCCGATATCACCCTGCTCGCGCGCTCGCGCGAGGCGCTCGACGCCGCGCTCGCCGCGCTGCCCGTCGTGCATGCGAACCAGCAGCATGCGAGCATCGCCGTCGACATGCGCGACCACGCCGCACTGCGTGCCAGGATTGAGGCGGCGATCGCCGCACCCGATCCTGTGCAGATCCTGGTCAACAACACCGGCGGACCGCCGGGGGGGGCCGCCCGGGATGCAACAGTGGAAGCGTACGTCTCCGCGTTCGAGCAGCACCTGCTCGCCAACCAGGTGCTGCTGCAGACGGTATTGCCCGGCATGCGCGCATCGGGCTACGGGCGCATCGTCAACGTGATCTCGACCTCGGTGAAGGAGCCGATCCGCAATCTCGGCGTCTCCAACACGATCCGTGGCGCGGTGGCGAGTTGGGCGAAGACGCTGGCCACAGAACTCGGCCCCCATGGCATCACCGTCAACAACGTGCTGCCGGGCTACACGAAAACCCAGCGCCTCGACCAGATCCTCGATGAGCGAACACGCACGACCGGCAAGAGCACGGACGACATTTCCAAAGCCATGCTCGCCAGCGTGCCGCTGGGCCGTTTCGCCGAGGCCTCGGAAGTCGCCGCCGTGATCGCGTTCCTTGCCTCGCCTGCCGCGGGTTACGTCAACGGCGTCAACGTCCCGGTCGATGGCGGACGCACGCTGTCGCTGTGATGCGCGCTGGCCTCGCGGCCAATGGATTCATCCTCGCTGCGGTATTGCTCGCCGGCTGCACTCAGGTTTCGAAGCCGCAAGTCTCCGCGGACGCGAGCAGAAGCGAGTCGGCAACAGAACATGTCGGCCCCGGCACGTTCGCCCAGCTCAATGCATTGCAGCGCGAAGCGAACACGCTGGGCTCGCCGCTTGCCGTACATGAGTTCTACCGCAGGCGCTACGACGCAAGCGAGGGTGGCCTGCGCAACCTGATCGCCCAGGTGCTCGCCGCAAACGATTCCGAACTTGGCGACTACGACACCGCGGTGCGCCGCTTCCCGTTCGGCGCGCCCGGTCTGCGTGGCACGCCGGCGGCATTGCCCGATCGCGAAACCCATCGCGCGATAGATGCCGCCGATGGCATCGCCGCGCTGGCGCACGAACGCCGCATCGTCGTGATCAACGAAGCGCATCATGTCGCGCAGACGCGCGCGCTCACCCTGCAACTGCTGCCGAAGCTGCGCAAACTCGGCTACACCCATCTCGCCGTCGAGGGTCTCGACGAACGCGATCACGAGCTCGGCGTACGTGGCTACCCGATCCAGGCCAGCGGAACCTACCTGCGCGAACCGCTGTACGGCGAGATCGTGCGCCATGCCCTCAAGTTGGGCTACGTCGTCGTACCCTACGAATCCGCGCAAGCCGGGGCCGACGCGGAAACACGCGAGGAAGACCAGGCACAACACATCGTCGAACGCGTGTTCCGCGCCGCGCCCAATGCGCGGCTGCTCGTGCATGCGGGCTATGCACACGCGCACGAGCGCGCCGGCTACCTCGACGCCGAGCCGATGGCGCTGCGTCTCAAACGCAAGACCGGATTCGACCCGCTTACCGTCGACCAGACCTTGCTGCGCCCGATCGACGCCGCGCGCGAATACGTGAGCTACCGGGAGCTGGTGCGGCGCTTCGCGATCACCACGTCGAGCATTCTTGTCAGCGATCGCGACGGCACCGGGTGGAGCCTTGAACCGGGCTACTACGACATCAGCGTCGTGCTGCCACCGCCGGCGAAGTTCATCGTCGGCCGACCCGACTGGCTCGCGTTGGCGGGCGCGCGCACGCCGGTCGCGATCGACGTCGAGCTGAGCGCGGTTCACCTGCCCTGCCTGATCGAGGCGCGCCACGCCGGCGAGAGCGACGAGGCGGTTCCGGCCGATCGCGTGCTGGTCGACCGCGACCTCGGCCAGGTTGTGCTGTTCCTCGCACCCGGCAGCTATCGCCTGTCCGCGGTCGATGCCGGCGGCAGCGTATTCCAGCGGCGTAATCTGCGTATCGATTGACGATCACGCCGTGAGCGCAAGCGGGCCTGGAGACCCATGCCGCCGCTGACCGCGCGTGGCGGTGTGTTCCGAGTTACGCGTCTGCGAACATCCATTGCGCCACCGGGAGCCGTCATGGCCGGTTTGCGCCGCGACCCATCCGCATCCCGGCAACCGCGTGCTGATCGCGATCGACGGGCCAATCGCTCTTTTTGGCGATGCCACTTGCCCGATGAATTGCCGGCGACGCCGCGGACGCCGGATTCCCTGTCCCGACATGGCACACTTGCGCGCAGCCGACAGGTTCCGCCTGTACCCCATTTTTTCCGTATCGCATCCCAACAGACCCAAACATTTACGTGACGCGTCTCACGACTTGCACATGAGCGGGATCATCGCATTTCGCTTGCGCCCCTTACCCCGCGGCTTCATGCTATGCCTACCGGCATCGGGGCGGGGTGGGAGTGCGACAGCCGCGAATAGGAGCGCACACGCATCCGCGGAACCGGGTCGAAACAAGAACAGGACATGATCGAATTCGGACACGGCACCCATATCGGCCTGCGCCGCGAGCACAACGAGGACACGTACTATGCCGACGCGGACATCGGTCTTTGGCTCGTCGCCGACGGCATGGGCGGCCACGCGCACGGCGAAGTCGCCAGCGCGCTCGCACGTGATGCGGTCGTACGCGAAGTCGGTTCAGGCGGTACGCTCGCGCACGCCGTACAGAGCGCGGATGCCGACATCCTGCAGTTGTCCGGTCGCCGCTCCGAGGCTCTGCCGATGGGCACGACCATCGTCGCCCTGCACGTCAGCGGCGCCGAGTACGAGGCCTGCTGGGTCGGTGACAGCCGCATCTATCTCTGGGACGGCGGGCTCAAGCAGATTTCGCAGGATCATTCCTATGTGCAGGAGTTGATCAAGCAGGGCGCGATCACCCAGGAACAGGCACGCACGCATCCGCACCGCAACGTCGTCACCCAGGCACTCGGCGTCACCGACCCGCAGAGCCTGCGCGTGGAGACGCTGCGCGGCAAGTTCACACCCGGCATGCAGGTACTGCTTTGCTCGGACGGGCTGACCGAGGAAGTGGACGACAGGCAGATTTCCGCAATTCTCGCGCGCGAAGATCTCTCGGCGCAGGAGTGCGTCGACCACCTGATCCTGGCTGCACTCGATGGCGGCGGATCGGATAACGTAACTGCCGTTCTCGTGCGCAATCGCTGAACTGGTGGTGCGCGGCGTTCAGTCGCGCAACCAGCGGCAGTTGTCTTTGCTCGACTTCTGGATCGCAGCCAGACGCGCCTCGTGCGCAGCCAGTTCCACGGCCTCGGCACGGCGCACGTGGACCATCGCATCGACGATCGCCGATGCCGCCGCGCGCACCCGGGCCTTGGCCGGCTCGTTGTGCGCGCCCAAGCCGAGGTCTCCCTGCCCCGCGGTCATCGCGAGATAGACGTCGGCGAGCAACTGCGCGTCGAGCAGCGCGCCGTGCAAGTCACGATGGCTGTTGTCGACGCCAAGTCGCTTGCACAACGCATCGAGATTGTTCCGCTGCCCCGGAAATTTCTCGCGCGCGAGCAGCAGGGTGTCGAGCACGCGCACGCGCCCGCTGACGCTGGCCGGTTGCGCCAGGCGCGCGAACTCGGCGTCGAGGAAGCCCATGTCGAAGCTCGCGTTGTGCGCGATCAGCTCGGCGCCATCGATGAACGCCAGCAGCTCGTCGGCGACGTCGGCGAAGAGCGGCTTGTCGACGAGAAAGTCGTCGGTGATGCCACTGACCGCGGTGGCGCCCGCGTCCATCGCGCGCTGCGGATTGATGTAGCGATGGAATTCGCGCCCGGTCGGCCGGCGTTCGAGCAATTCCACGCAGCCGATTTCGACGATGCGATGGCCCTTGTTCACTTCCAGGCCCGTCGTTTCGGTATCGAGCACCACTTGTCTCACAGCATGATCTCCTGCGCGCTCAGCGCCTCGCTGCGCGCGCGTTGGTCGACGCGCTCGTTCTCCTCGTGACCCGAGTGCCCGCGCGTCCAGTGCCATTCCACCGCATGCGGGGCCGCTGCCGCGACGAGCCGCTCCCACAGGTCCTGGTTCTTCACCGGTTTCCTGTCGGCCGTGCGCCAGCCGTTCGCGCGCCAGCGCGGCACCCAGGACTCGATGCCCTGCTTGACGTATTGCGAGTCGGTGGTCAGGCGCACAGTCGACGGCCGCTTGAGAGCCTCCAGCGCGCCGATGGCGCCCATCAGCTCCATGCGATTGTTCGTCGTTTCGCGCACATTGCCGCTGACCCACTTTTCGAC
Organism: Pseudomonadota bacterium; assembly: GCA_018240465.1. Taxonomy (GTDB): domain Bacteria; phylum Pseudomonadota; class Gammaproteobacteria; order Xanthomonadales; family Rhodanobacteraceae; genus Rudaea. The sequence continues at coordinate 5,705 of JAFEFS010000034.1, read as the reverse complement.
CTTCTTGTAGCGCAGCAGCGCCGCCCAACCACCCGGTCCCGGATTGCCGAGACACGCGCCATCGGTGAAGACCTCGACGATCGTCGTGGCGCTCACGCGCACTCCTCCTCGATCGACGCAATCACGCGGGCATGCTCGCGATGCGCGCCCGGCACCAGGCGCGGATTACGCGCGAGTTCGCGCGTGTCACGACGCAGGCGCAGCGGCGTCAACACGCTGCGCTGCTTGCGCGCCAGCAGCAGCCAGCCACCGCGCAGACGAGCCAGCGCCACCGCCGCGACGCCGGCCGCGCCGGTTTGTTCGGCGGACGCTGCCGACCACGGCGACCAAGCGCCGGAATATCGTGTCTGCAACACCTCGATGCCTTGGGCGTCGATCGTCGCGGCCCAGCTTTGCGCCGATCGAATCCGCAGCGGCAGGCGCGCACGCCGCATTGCGCCGGCCAGCCAAGGCCGCCACAGGCTCAGCGGGTTGAACCCGAGCACGAGCAGCACGCCCTCGGGCGCGAGTACGCGCGCGATCTCGGTCATGCAGGCCGCCGGCTCGTCGAGGCGCTCGAGCAGATGCTGGACGACGACCAGCTTGCAGCTCTCGCCGGCCAGCGGCAGCTCTCCCGGATCGCAGGCGAGGCCTCCGCGCAGGATTTGCGCCTCATCGAGCGCCAGCCCGACCACGTTGGCCAACAGATTCGCCGGCAAGTTGTCCGGCGCTGCTTCGTGCGCGCGCAGGAACAGGCCGGTCGTGCCGTAGACGCCGGCGAGAATAGGCGCCAGCGCGGCGAGTTCATGCTGCAACTGGCTGCGAACCGCAGGATGTTGATAGAAATCGTTGATCTCGGCCGGCATGGAGCCGCAGGCTGTGCAGTGCAGAAGGAGTCGAATTAGAACAGATTTACGATGCTGAAATCCGGCTAAACGAATTGTTAATTATTCGTTTACTCTTTATGACTTTTTAATGGCGCATTTCTGACTCATTGCTATAGTCCGCCGGTCGAATTTGCGGAACCCCCTGCAGCATGATTTCTGGCCATGTCACCCGAGGCTGACAGCAACGCCTGCGCCAACCGGCGCGAGCGGCGGCTGCTCACGCTCAGCGCGTGCTGCGCGACCTTGGGCTGCGCCTTCGTCCTGCTTGCCGCATGCAGTGCGCCCGTGGTGCGTCATGCGGCCGTGGTGCCGCCACCGCCGCAACCGGGCCCCGTATCGGATCTCGCGCTCGAACCGAAAGCGCCGAAGCTGGCTTCGACGACGCCGGCTTCGCCTTGGCCACGCCTGCGCGCGCGCTATGCGCTGCCCGGCTGCGACTACAGCCCCACGGTGCGCCAGTTCGCCGCGCAGATGGCATCGAGTCCGGCTCACCTGTCTGCCGCGTTCAAGGAGGCGATGCCGCTGCTCCTGCTCGTCACCGAGCAGATCGAAAAATACGACATGCCCGGTGAATTCGCGTTCCTGCCCTGGGTCGAGTCCAGCTACACCATGATCCCCGCCCGGGGCGATGGCGTCGCCGGCATGTGGCAGCTGATGCCGTTCACCGCGCGAGAGAACGGGCTGCGCGTCGATGGCGAATACGACGGCCGCCTCGACATTACTGCGTCCAGCCGCACCGCGCTTGCGCTGATCAAGCAGTACAAGGAAAGCTTCGGCGACTGGCGCCTGGCCAACATGGCCTTCAACGCCGGCGAGAACAGCGTCCGCGCCGCGCTCGGCAAGCGCCGCAGCATCACTCCGGCCGAAATCGCCAAGCTGCGCCTCAATCAGGTGAACTACGAGCATTTGATCAAGCTGCTTGCCGTGTCGTGCATCGTTTCCGCACCCGAGCGCTACCACGTCGAGTTGCCCGAGCCCGACGCCGGCGATGCGTTGAGTCTGCTCGAGTTGCCTGCTCCGCTCGACCTGCGCCTTGCGGCAAAGCTTGCCGGCATGGACTTCGCCGAATTGCGGCATCTCAACCCCGCCTACGTCAAGGCCCGCATGCCGGAACGCGGCCCTTTCCACCTGCTCGTTCCCGCGCAGCGGCGTGGCGCAATCGAGCAGACGTTGGCCATGCTGCCGAAGTACGCCTGGCTGAGCTGGCGCGAGATGAAGCTGCAGCAACCGCAAAGCCTCGATACATTGGCGCTGGCCTACGATGTCGACGCCACTGCGCTGGCGCAGATCAACCGCGTCGGTGCGACCGGGGCCACCCTGCCTGCCGGCACCCGCCTGATGCTGCCGGGACGCGACAGCGAGGCCCCCGTGGTCGCGGCAACGGCACCTGAAGCAAACCCGATCCAGGCGGACAAGTCCGCGTCTTCGACCGCATCGGCCAGCGAAGGTACCTGCACCGTCCGCTCCGGCGACACGCTCTGGCACATCGCCAACCGTTATGGCGTACGCATGGAGGACCTGTTGCACTGGAATCGCCTGTCGCGGAACGCCACCCTCCGCCTTGGCCAGAAGCTCGTGCTCCACGGACGCGAAGCGGCAAACTAGGGCGCGTTAACACTAGCGTAACCCATCCACAATAAGCGCGATGTGGAAGAAGGCGAGAACGCGACGCCCAGCTTGTCGAAACGAGAGAATACGCGCCGAAACCCTTTGGGTCTGCGAAACAAGCGCCCGACCGCGTTTCGCCGCTTGTACATTTCGCGATCGTATTCCCACCGCGAGATGCAGTCAGCTTTGGGTGGCGCGACGGGAACCTGACCCAGGTTCAAAGCCAGTTGGCGGGTCTCCTCGCCCTCGTACATGCCCTAATTCAACCGCCCGCTTCGTCGGCGCGCTGCGCCTCCATCCCGTGCGCTTGCGCTAGAATTGCGCACCCGAAACAACGATCGTTGGAGTGCACATGGGATTTCTGCAGGGCAAGCGCGCGTTGATCACCGGCATCATCAGCAATCGTTCGATCGCCTGGGGCATCGCGAATGCGATGCGCCGCGAAGGTGCCGAACTGGCCTTCACCTACGTCAACGACAAGCTCAAGCCGCGCGTCGAAGAGGCGGCGAAGACGTTCGGTTCGGACATCGTCCTGCCCTGCGACGTCACCAGCGATGCGCAGATCGCCGCGTTGTTCGCCAGCCTCGGCCAGCGCTGGGACGGCTTCGACATCCTGATCCACTCGATCGGATTCGCTCCGGGCGAGGCACTGACCGGCGAATTCCTCGACGGCCTGACGCGCGAGAACTTCGCCATCGCGCACGACATTTCTGCCTACAGCCTGCCGGCGCTGGCCAAGGGCGCGCGCCCGCTGATGAAGGGGCGCAACGGCGCCGTGCTCACGCTGACCTACCTCGGCGCCGAGCGCGCACTGGCGAACTACAACGTCATGGGCCTGGCCAAGGCCAGCCTCGAAGCATCGGTGCGTTATCTCGCCTACAACCTCGGCCCCGAAGGCACGCGCGTCAACGCGATCTCCGCCGGCCCGATCAAGACCCTCGCGGCAGCGGGCATCGCCAACTTCCGCAAGATGCTCGATCACGTCGAGCAGAACGCACCGTTGCGCCGCAGCGTGACGATCGACGAAGTCGGCAACACTGCCGCATTCCTGTGTTCGGATCTCGCCTCGGGAATCACCGGCGAAGTGACCTACGTCGACGCGGGCTACAACACGCTCGGCATGACCGGGATTTGAACGGAGCGACAGGCTGAACGCGGGTTTGTACGGATTCAAAACTCACCGGCACGGACGGGGTACGAGCAAGGAACTGGTTCCTTGAATGCTCCATCCACCCTGATCCGCGTCAAGCGCCTTTCATGATGCGCGCTACTGCAGCAGCCGCTCTTCGGCGACCTTGACGTCCGCCGATTTGCGCAACGTCTCGAGGAAACCGCGCACGGCTTCGCTGGAGTAACCTTGGGCGAGTTGGTTGCGCGCGGCCTCCTTCGACTTCGCATCGAGCTTGGACGGATCGGCATCCTTGACCGCAGTCAGGGCCACGAGCGCGTACGCGTCGTTTGCCAACGCGACTTCCGCCGTCGTCGGCTTGTCCGCAGAGGCCGGGCGTGCGAGCTTGAATACTTCCGCAACCAGCCGGCCGTCGAGATTGGCGGCGTTGCGGCCAATGTCCTTCTCCTGCTCGACCTTCGCCTTCGCGACGGCAGCGATCTGCTCCAGCGCCTCGCCCTTCTGCAAGCGCGCATACAACGTGTCGGCCTGCTCCTTCGCCTGTCGGGCAAGCCGCTCGCTGACCAGCCTGCCGCGGATCTCCTCGCGCACCTGCTCGAGCGGCTTCTGCGCCGGCATCTCGTGTTGATCAAGGTGCACGAACACGACATGATTCGGCGCGAGCGTGATCGCGTCCGAGGTGTTGCCTTCGACGAGCACGCCCGGCGCGAACGCGGCCTTGATCACCGCCGGGTTGGCGGCGATGCCTTCACCACCTGCGCGCGTGAACAGCGCGGTCTTCTGTAGCGGCAGGTTGAACTGCTTGGCTGCGTTGGCGAGCGAAGGGTCGTTGCCGAGGGCGTCGACGAGCTTGCCGGCCAGATCGCTGTAACGGCGCTCGTTCTCGGTTTCCATGTACTGCTTGGCCAACTCGGCCTTGACCTCCTCGAATGGCTTGACCTTGCCTTCACGTACGTCCCGCAGCTCGATCACATGGTAGCCTTCGGGCGAGAGCACCGGCGCGGAAACATCGCCCTTCTTCATTGCCCACAACGCGGTTTCGAATGCCGGATCGGTCAGGCCTTTCTCGAGCCAGCCGAGATCGCCGCCCTGCGCCCTGGAACCGAGATCGTCGGACTTTTCCTTCGCCAGCACGGCGAAATCCTTGCCCGCCTTGATTTCCGCCTCGATCGCCTTCGCCTTTTCAAGCGCGGCCTTCTGTGCCTCGGCGTTCGCATTCCTGTCGACCTTGACCAGGATGTGCGAGGCCTGGCGCTGCTCAGGCGCGGTGAATTTCGCCTTCTGTTCCTCGTAGCGCCGCTTCAGCGTCGCCTCGTCCGGGGTGACTTCGGACTTCATCTTCTCCGCGTCGAGTTCGACGTAGGCCAGCGAAATCTTCTCCGGCGTCATGAACTCGGCGGCGTGATCCTTGTAGTACTTCTCGATGTCCGCGTCGGCGACCTTGATCGCGTCGGCAGCGGGTTTTTCGAGCTTGACGTAGCCGAAGTCGCGGGTCTGGTCGCGCAGCTTGAGGAAGGCTTCAACCTCGGCGCTCGTCACGATCGAGATCTGGCTGAGGCCGGCCGGCAGCTGGCGCGTTGCCAGATCCTTGATCACGCCGTCCTCGAACGACCTTTCCGTCATGCCCGCGGCCTGTACGCGCAAATTGTAGAGCTTGCGGTCGAACTTGCCGTCGGTCTGGAACGCCGGAATGTTCTGGATTGCATCGCGCACCTGTGCGACAGGTACCATGACGCCCAACTTCTCGTTCGCCTGATTGAGCAACTGCTCGTTGATCAGCTGGTCGAGTACCTGACGCTTGCGCTCAGGCGTGTCGAATGCGGCTGCGTCGAATTGCGCACCGTAGGCCTGCTGCGCCTGCGAGCGAAAGCGGTTGTACGCTTCGCGAAACTGATCCTGGCCAATCTCCTTGCCGTTCACTTTCGCAACGAAGGTATCGCTCTTCGGATTCATGTACTGCTCGATGCCGAAGAACCCGCCGAATACGATCACGACGACGCCGAGGAGGATCTTCGCCGCGATACCGGAAAACCTGTCGTGCAATGACTGCAGCATGGACAATTGCTCTTTGTGGGAAGCACGGCCATGGCTGGCCGCTTTTT
>JAFEFS010000033.1 GCA_018240465.1 Pseudomonadota bacterium | reverse complement strand
TCACCCGTCCGCCACTCGCCACCCACAGTATTGCTACTGCTGTGCTGCCGTTCGACTTGCATGTGTTAGGCATGCCGCCAGCGTTCACTCTGAGCCAGGATCAAACTCTTCAGTTGAAATTGCAGTCAGCATTGCTGCTGACAAATTACTTTAGAGAGTGAAACCAAGCTGCTTTGATTACTCAAATTTGACCGATTTCTCGGTCGAGGCTTGAAGACGCTCTTGATTCGATGGACGTGTTGTCCACCCCAAGGCGCCCACACAAGTCACCTGCGCACACTGTCAAAGATCGAATTCCTGCGGGGGCGTTTTCACCTCCGCGCTCATCGAACATTTCGTCCGAGAGAGCCGCCTACTATACAACCAATTTCGTATCCGTCAACACCTTTTTTGAAAAATCTTCGAAAGGTTTTGTCGGGATTCAGCCCTTCGATCTTGCCAGCGGCGGCACCAATCGAAGGGGGGCGAATCATACATCCGATTTCCGTTTCGTCAACACTCACGAAACAACTTCTTGTCGACGCCTCGAAGATCACCTCTTGTCGCACCGCACCGTTCCCGGCCGCACGACGAAGGGCCGCGAATCCTACAACCAATTCCCGATTCGTCAAGCCCGCGGCGAAGTTTTTTTGCAGGGCCCTACGCAGAGCAGCTCGGCGCTATGCGGCAGCAACCAGGCGCACGCGAGCAAATGCGCGCTTGCCGACCTGCAGCAGGTGCTCACCGCCGGCCGCAAGCACGCGTTCTCGGTCTTCGACCACGACGCCGTCGATGCGCACCGCGCGTTCGGCAAGCTTGCGCGTCACCTCGGAATTGCTTGCCGCGAGCCTGGCCGCGACGAACAGCGGCGCGATGCGGATGCCTTCGGCGGCGACCGCGACGTCCTGCAGCGGCAGATCGACGTCGACACGTTGTTCGCGCACCAGCGCATTCCACTGCTCGATCGCGCGCTCCGCCCCATCCGCGCCCTGGAAGCGTGTCGCCAGTTCGCGCGCGAGCGCGAGCTTGGCGTCGCGCGGATGCAGTTGTCCGTCCGCGACTTCGCGCTTCATCTTCTCGATGTCGGCCGCCGAACGATCCAGGCTCAAGAGTTCGTACCAGCGCCACATCAGCTCGTCGCCGATCTTCATCGTCTTGTTGACGATGTCGATCGCCGGCTCGTTGATGCCGATGTAGTTGCCGAGCGACTTCGACATCTTGTGCACGCCATCGAGGCCTTCGAGCAGCGGCATGGTCAGCACGATCTGCGGCGGCTGGCCGGCCTCCTCCTGCAACTGGCGGCCGACGAGCAGGTTGAACTTCTGGTCGGTACCGCCGAGCTCGACGTCGCATTCAAGCGCGACCGAGTCGTGGCCCTGCACGAGCGGATAAAGGAATTCATGGATCGCGATCGGCTGACCGCCCTTGTAGCGCTTGGCGAAATCGTCGCGCTCGAGCATGCGCGCAACGGTGTGCCTGGCCGCGAGCTTGATCATGCCGGCTGCGTCCATCTTGCCGAACCATTCGGAATTGAAGCGTACCTCGGTTTTTTCGCGATCAAGCACCTTGAACACCTGATCGGCGTAGGTCTTGGCGTTGGCTTCGATGTCCTCGCGGCTCAGCGGCTTGCGCGTGGCGTTCTTGCCGGTCGGATCGCCGATCATGCCGGTGAAGTCGCCGATCAGGAAGATGACCTGATGGCCAAGATCCTGGAACTGGCGCATCTTGTTCAGCAACACCGTGTGGCCGAGATGCAGGTCAGGCGCGGTCGGGTCGAATCCGGCCTTGATCCTTAGCGGGCGGCCGAGCTTGAGTCGGGATTCCAGATCCTCGCGCTTGATGATTTCCTCGGCACCGCGGCCGATCAGGTCCAGGGCCGCCTGCAGTTCTGCTGACATCGTCGTTTCCACCCGCTTTACGCGAAAAGTATGCTTGTACAAACCGCCCGATCCGTTCAGTTTTCGTCAGATCGGAGTTAAAAAAACATTATTCGAAAAACCGGTCAGAACTCATTGAAAAACAAAGGATTGACGCACGGTTTTCGACTGGATATGGTACGGCCTGTTTTGTCGGAAGCCGACCGTGAACCTGAACAGAAACCACTCCGGCGCGGAGCGCGCACCGCAATCCTGCGCCACGCGAATCGCACCGCACGACGGCGATACCCGCACGTCCACTCCAACAGCAAGGTGGACTTTTATGCAGAATCTCGCGAAGGCGCCGCTGTCGTGGCGGCGGCGTCATGTCGTCCTTGCCGGCGCCATTGTCGCGGTACTCGTCGCCGCCGGCACGACGATCCCGACCTGGGCACTGGCGATGCGCGACTCGGGCCACGTGCCGCGCACGACGCTGGACCTGCCACTGCCGACATTATCGCCGGAAGATGCGGCCTTGTCTGCGGCGATCGACGCGACGAACAACAATCCGCTGACCGACGACAGCGCCTGGCTGGTGGTCAAGGTCAAGTCCGGACAGACGCTGGCCGACATCTTCCAGCAGCAGGGACTCAATGCCACCGATCTCGCGCGCCTGCTCGACGACCCCGACAACACGCGCTGCCTGCGCAGCATCCATCCGGGCGATGAATTCGCATTTCAACGCAACGACGACGGCTCGTTGCGTGCCGTCCGCTTCGACCGCGACGATCGCACACGCGTGATCGCAAGCTTCGGCGCCGCCGGCATCAAGCAAACCGAACTCGACCGCAACATCGAGCGCCGCACCCACGTCGCCCGCGGCACCATCGATTCCTCGCTGTTCGGCGCGGGTGAGGCCGCCGGCATGAGCGATGCGATGGTGCTGCAACTCGCCAACGCGTTCGGCTACGACATCGACTTCGCTCAGGATCTGCGCCAGGGCGACAGCTTCACCGTACTCTACGACGACGTCTACCGCGAGGGTGAGCGCCTGCGCGACGGCGACATCATCGCCGCGACCTTCGTCAACAAGGGCAAGCGCTACTCCGCGTTCCGTTTCACCAACAGCGCGGGTGAGACGAGCTACTACAGCGGCGAGGGCCGGCCGCTGAAGAAGTCCTTCCTGCGCACACCGCTCGACTTTTCGCGCATCACCTCGTATTTCTCAGTCGCGCGCATGCACCCGATCCTCGGCACGATGCGCGCACACAAGGGCGTCGACTACGCCGCACCGCAGGGCACGCCGATCCGCGCCGCCGGCGACGGCAAGATCGCGTTTCGCGGCTGGCAGCCGGGTTACGGCAACGTCGTCATCGTCCAGCACAATCCGCACACGACCACGCTGTACGGCCACATGTCGCGCCTCGGCGGCTATCAGGTCGGCCAGCACGTCGCACAGGGCGCGACGATCGGCTACGTCGGCATGACCGGCCTCGCCACCGGCCCGCACCTGCACTACGAATTCCGCGTCGACGGCCAGCACCGCAACCCGCTGACAGTGACGACACTGCCGCCCGAGCCGCTGCCCGGTGTCGAACTCGCGCGTTTCCGCAGCCAGACCCAGCCGATGCTCGCGCGTCTCAATCGGCTCGAAGCCACGCAACTCGCTTCGGCGAAGTAAGGCCGCTCCAGACGTTGAACTGTGAAGGCACAAGAAATCGGGTTTCTGACCGGCAGGACGGAATTCTTCTTGAGGTCTTCAAGCGCCTTCTGCGTGGTTTCCTCAGAGCGCCGGGTTTTTGATCTGAGATTCTTCCTATGGCGGCGCTGTATCTCGGCCTGATTTCCGGTACCAGCGCCGACGGCATCGACGTCGCGCTGGCTACGTTCGTGCGCAGACCCGGGCTGCGCGCCCACCTGACCCATCCGTATCCGGACAATCTGCGCCGACGCATCCTCGCGCTCGCGCAGGGCGATGGACGCATCGCGCTCGACGAATTCGGTGCGCTCGACGTCGAAATCGCGCGCGCATTTGCGGCAGCCGCAAACACACTGCTCAAGCGCGAAGGCGTCGATGCGAAGCAGGTCCGCGCGCTCGGTTCGCACGGCCAGACCGTGCGTCATCACCCGCTCGGCCCCGCGCCGTACACGATGCAGCTCGGCGATCCGAACCTCATCGCCGAGCTGACCGGCATCACCACCGTCGCCGATTTCCGCCGTCGCGATCTCGCCGCGGGCGGCCACGGTGCGCCGCTGGCACCGGCATTCCATGCGGCCATGCTGGCGAAGGACAAACGGACTCGCGTGGTGCTCAACCTCGGCGGCATCGCCAATATCACGATCCTGCCCGGCAACGCGAAGCAGCCGTTGCGCGGCTTCGACACCGGCCCGGCGAGCTGCCTGCTCGACGCCTGGATCGCCAAACATCTCGATCAGCCCTACGACAAGGACGGCGCCTTCGCCGCCTCGGGCCGCATCGACGAAACGCTGCTCAAGCGCCTGTTGTCGGAGCCGTATTTTGCTCTGGCGGCGCCGAAAAGCACGGGCCGCGAGGTGTTTCATCTGACCTGGCTTGCCGAACACCTGCGTGGCCTCGCGATCGCGCCGAAGAACGTGCAGGCGACACTGGTCGCGCTGTCGGCGATGACGATCGCCGACGCGATCCGCACGCAGGCGCGCGACGCGCGCGAGGTCTGGGTTTGCGGCGGCGGCGTACACAATCCGGTGTTGGTGGCCGCGATCGCGGAAGCGCTCGCGCCGATTCAGGTCGCGAACATCGCCGATCTCGGCATCGATCCCGATTTCGTCGAGGCGATGACTTTCGCCTGGCTCGCGCGCGAACGGCTCAATGGCCACGCCGCGCCGAACGTGCACACGGTCACCGGCTCACGCGGGCCGCGCATCCTCGGCGGCGTCTATCCGGCGTGATCGCCGCAGCAGCCAGAGCACCAGCAACATCGCGGGAATGCCGGTCACGGCGGTGTAGATGAAGAACGGCGGATAGCCGAACTTGTCGACGATGACGCCCCATTGGCTGGCCAACGTTTTCGCCGGCAGGCTCCACAGCGTGCCGAACAGCGCGTATTGCGTGGCCGTATAGGCGACGTTCGTCAGCGACGACATGAATGCGATAAACGCCGTGCCGGCGATACCGTTGGCGATATTGTCGAGGCTGACCATCGCGATCAGCCAGATGCGATCGGGTTCCGGCGCATTCATGGGATCGACGGCATGCTGAGCGATGAACGGCGCAAGCCGATCGGCAGAGTAGGCGTAGAGCAGATTCGCGAGCGACAACAGCACGACGCCGAGCAGCAAAGTGGACGGAATGCCGATGCGCTTGACCAGGTAACCCGCGAGCACGGCGCCGCCCAGGGTCAACGCAACACCGTAGCCTTTCGAGATCAGCGCGATGCTGTCGAGCGTGTAGCCGGCGTCTACGTAAAACGGAATCGCGGCGACGCCCATCGTCGTGTAGTTGAGCCGGTAGGTCACGATCAACAGCAGTAGCGGCACCGCGACTTTCCAGCCGTTGCGCGCGAAGAAATCGACGATCGGACTGACGATGGCGCCGAGCAACCAGGCGACCACGCTGCGCAGCGCAGCCGGCCAATGCGCTGAACGTTCGAGGAACGCGACCGCTCGCGTTTCCTGCACGACCGTCGCGCGCGATATCGCCGCACCGGTTTCGCGCAAGAACAGGATCGTCAACGGCCCCACTGCGAAGCACAGCGCCATAGTCAGATAAGCCGACGTCCATCCGCCCTTCGCCGCCGCGTACAGCGCACCCGCACCGCCGGTGATCAGTGCGCATTGGTAGCCAACTTGATATGCCGCCGCCAGCGCACCTTGCCACTGCGGCTCGGCCGATTCGATGCGATAGGCATCGAGCGCGATGTCCTGCGTCGCCGAGGCGAATGCGGTGATCACCGCAAACCACGCAATGTGCTCGGCGTGAACTACCGGATCGGTCAACGCCATCGCGACAATGCCGAACAGGATCGCGAACTGCGCAAGCAGCATCCAACTACGCCTGCGGCCGATCCTGCTCAAGAACGGCAGCGCAAAGCGATCGACGACCGGGGACCAAAGGAATTTCAGCGAATAGGCTAGACCGACCAGACTGAAGTAGCCGATCGTCGTGCGATCGATCCCGCTTTGGCGCAGGCGTGCCGACAGCGTCGTCAGTACCAGCGGAAACGGCAAGCCGGCGGCAAAGCCGAGCAGCAGCATCGCGCGCACGTCGGTGCGCGCATAGTCGCCGAGTGCCGAGCGCCAGCGCTGCAGCGAAAGACTCACGCGTACTCGACCAGCATCGGCGCGTGGTCGGAGAAACGCGGCGCGGGCGTGATCTCGCAACGCTTCACTTTCTTGCCCATGCCCGGCGTGACGATCTGGTAGTCGATGCGCCAGCCGACATTGTTCGCGCGCGCGCCGCCGCGCGCCGACCACCAGGTGTATTCGACCGTGTCGGGCTTGGCCACGCGGAAGGCATCGTTCCAGCCGATCTTCGGCGGCTTGGTCAGGCCGTCGCCGTGCGTGTCGGCGATCAGGCCGTTGAGCCAGGCGCGCTCGGTCGGCAAGCAACCGGAATTCTTCTGGTTCGAGGTCCAGTTCTTGATGTCGTCCTTCGCGCGCACGATGTTCCAGTCGCCACAGAGCACGTAGTCGCGGCCGGATTTCAGCCATTCGGCAAAGATCGGCGTGAGCCAGTTCATGACCTTGAACTTGAAGTCCTGCCGCTCCTCGCCCGAGGTGCCGGACGGGATGTAGAACGAGACCACGCTGAGCTTGCCGAAACGCGCTTCGATGTAGCGGCCTTCCTCGTCGAACTCGCGCCAGCCGAGCGCGGTGCGCACCTCGTCCGGCTCGCGTTTAGCGTAGATCGCGACGCCGCTGTAGCCCTTCTTCGTCGTCGCGTCGCGATAGAAGCAGTGGTGGCCGTCGGGGCGGAACATCGGATCGGCGAGCTGATCCTCCTGCGCCTTGGTCTCCTGCAGGCAGACCACGTCGGCATCCTGCTGCTTCAGCCAGTCGAAGAAGCCCTTGTTCGCGGCAGAACGGATGCCGTTGGCGTTGAAGGTGAGGATTTTCACGGGTTCGGGGCTCGGGGCTCGGGGCTCGTAGATTACCGGATTGCGTGCGGCCCTTTCGACGCAGTGCATGAATCTTTGCCAGTGCAGTCTTCGATGCGACGGAGCACTTTCGCTATCATCGAGTCCCGAGCCCCGAGTTTCGAATCCCGATGCTTCCCCATCAGCAATCCTTCCTCGACCTCGCCCTCGCCAAGAACGCGCTGCGCTTCGGCGAATTCACACTGAAGTCAGGCCGTGTCAGCCCTTACTTCTTCAACGCCGGCATGATCGACTCGGGTGCGGCGCTGTCTACGCTCGGGCATGCGTACGCGCAGACGGCGCTGGCTTCGGGCATCCAGTTCGACATGCTGTTCGGGCCGGCCTACAAGGGCATTCCGCTCGCGACCGCGACCGCGATCGCGCTGGCCGACGCCACCCAGCACGACGTTCCGGTGGCGTTCAACCGCAAGGAGGCGAAGACCCACGGCGAGGGCGGTGTGGTGATCGGCGCGCCGCTCAAAGGTCGCGTGCTGGTCGTCGATGACGTGATCACGGCAGGCACGGCGATCCGCGAATCGCTCGCGTTGATCGCCGCGCAAGGAGCGACCGCAGCGGGTATCCTGATTGCGCTCGACCGCCAGGAGCGCGGTCGAGGTGCGCTGTCCGCGGTGCAGGAAGTCGAGCGCGAGTTCGGCGTGCCGGTGATCGCCATCGCGCGCCTCGCCGAACTGTTCGCGCTGATCGACACCCACGCCGAACTCGACATGTATCGGGAACGCATGGAAGCATACCGGCGCGCCCATGCCACCGCTGAATGATGCGGTGACGCGCACTTTTTGCGAGTGCTCGATCGTTTATGCTTTACGAAACCTGAGGATATTTCATGCGCTTCAGCACTTCCCTCGCATTGACGCTGGCCCTCGCGACCGTTGCCACGCAATATGTCCGCGCCGACGACAAGGGCCTGCACAACCGCTATCGCTGGACCGACGCGCACGGCATCGTCCAATACAGCGACGTGCCGACCGCTGAAGCGCTGCAAGCCGGCTACGACGTGATCGACGCGCGCGGCAGCGTGGTCAAGCATGTCGACCGGGTCAAGAACGCAGACGAGAGGAAAGCCGATGCCGCGGCAGCCGATGCATCCGCGCGTGAAAAGCAACGCATTGAGGAAGCCGCGCAAGCCGACCGCCAATTGTTGCAAGCCTACCCCTCGGAACAGGCATTGATCGCCGCGCAGAAAGGACGCGTAGTGGCGATCGATCTGGATCTCGCCAACGTCAAGATCAGTGAGGCCAACCAGGAAAAAAGTCTGACCGAGCAGCTCACCTACGCCTCCACGTTCGAACGCGACGGCAAACCCGTGCCGGCTGCGGTCAAGCAGCAGATCGAGGCGCTGAGCAGAAACGTGGCGGCACAGAGGAAATACACCGCGGACAAACTCGCGGAGCGCGCGCTATCGGAACAGAAGGCGCAAGCCGAACTCGCCCACTACCGCGAGTTGCGCGCGGCACAACAGAAAGCCGGCTCGCCATAGCCGACGAACCTCGCATCCTGATTTCCGGCCCCTCGATGTCCGGGCGCAACGAATCGAACCACGGCAAATCGAAGCGCGCCGGCTAGAACGGCAGCTTCAATTTCGAATTGACCGCGAGCAGCTGGGCACGGAACAGATTCTGCACGCGTTTGAGCACGTCCATGCTTTCGGCATCGAAACGCAGCACCAGCACAGGCGTCGTGTTCGAGGCGCGCACGAGGCCCCAACCATCCGGCCAGTCGGCACGCAGGCCGTCGAGCGTGTTGATCGCGGCGCCTTCGAATTTTGCTTCCTGCTTGAAGCGTTCGATGAACTTGTAGTGCTCGCCTTCGGCCAGCTCGATCTTGAGCTCGGGCGTTGAAACGCTGTTCGGCAGCGATTCGAACACCGCCTGTGGCAAGCGCTGCCGTGCATCGCCGGAGAGGATCTCGAGCAGGCGCGCGCCGGCATACAAGCCGTCATCGAACCCGTACCAACGTTCCTTGAAAAAGAAATGGCCGCTCATCTCTCCGGCCAGCGCCGCGCCGGTTTCGCGCATCTTGCCCTTGATCAGGGAATGTCCGGTGCGCCACATCAGCGGCGCGCCGCCGGCCGCTTCGATCACCGGCGCGAGTTTGCCGGTGCATTTCACGTCATAGATGATCGTCGCGCCCGGATTGCGCGAGAGCACGTCCTGGGCGAACAGCATCAGGGTACGGTCGGGGAATATCACTTCACCCGACGGGATCACCACGCCGAGACGATCGCCGTCGCCATCGAACGCGATGCCTAGATCGGCCTTGACCTGCTTGACCGTGAGGATGAGGTCTTCGAGGTTGTGCAAATCGGACGGATCGGGGTGGTGGTTCGGGAAATTGCCGTCGACTTCGCAGAACAGCGGAATGACATCGGCGCCAAGGCGTTCGAACAGCTGCGGCGCAATCGCCCCCGGAATGCCGTTGCCGCAATCGATGACGACCTTGACCGGGCGATGCAGGCGCACATCGCCGGCGATACGCTCGATGTAGTCGGCACTCAGATCGCGCTTCTCGAGCAACCCGGTACCGCTGGCAAAGTCCCTGTCGACGATGCGCTGGCAGAGCTTCTGGATCGCGTCCTCGGCCAACGTCTCGCCGCCGAGCACGATCTTGAAGCCGTTGTAGTCGGGCGGATTGTGACTGCCGGTGACCATCACGCCGGAACCGAGATTCAGATGATGGGTGGCGAAATACAGCACCGGCGTTGGCGCAGCCCCAATATCGGTCACGTTCACGCCGGTCGCGCGAAGACCCTCGATCAGGGCGGCAGCCAGGCTTGGCCCGGACAAGCGCCCATCGCGGCCGACCGCGATCGTGCTCAGGCCCCGGCTCGCCATCTCGCTGCCGATCGCACGACCGATCAGGCGCGCAACGTCGACATTCAGGGTCTTGCCGAGCACGCCGCGGATATCGTACGCACGGAAGATGCTGCGACTGACGTGGATATCCTGATCCTCCACGGGAGCAGGTTTTGGAGGCGCCGCACGGGCTGGAGACATCGGAACGGATTCCTCGGCGGCTTCTTCGGTCGTGGTCGGACCTGGTTCTTGTTTGCGCGGCCGCAACGCCTCGAATGCCGCGCGCCAGCCGACCAGGCGGGCGTGGAACATTATCCCGCCTGCGGCCCATGCCAGCAAAGCAAGCATGCCGAGCAAAAGCAAGCTGTGCGGCATGAAGATCAACGACGAAGGCTGTGTGATATCGACACGAAACAAGCTGTTCGCTACCGGTTTGCCGACATTGTCGGACATGTTTCCACCGGTGGTGCCTATCGTTGCCAGCAGCAGACCGTTGCCGCCATCACCCTGACGCAGTTCGAATCCCGCGTTGCCAGGCTTGCGGAATGCCGCCAGCAATGGCTCCAGCGGCAATGCGACCCAGGCATAGGCAAGCAATTGTCCGCCGCGGGTCACCGGCAGTGCGAACGCCAACAGGCGCCTGCCGCCCTCGCCAGCCACCGATTGCGCGGGAACCGGCTGTCGTGTGCGGCTGGCCTGCACGAGCATGGCCGAGCGCGCATACCCCGTCTTGGCGAAGTCCGACACCAGTACGTCGGAGATGTCGGCACGGTAGAAATCGATGGTGACGAGTTCGGACACGGCTTGTTTCATTGCCTGCACGGCCGCGTCGCGTCCGCTCTCCCAGGACTCGGCCAGAGGCGCCGAGACCGCATCGCTCGCCAGCGCCTGCTGCAGCCGCGATCGCGTGTCGGTCAGCAACTGGCCAAGCACCCGGATTTCGTCATCGCGCGCCGCCTCGACCCGCGCCCTGTCATCCTGCTCTCCATGGACAAGCCAGGCTTGCCAGACGAAGAAAATGCCGAGGATCCACAGCAACAGCGCGCCGACCAGCATGATGTAACGGCCCATGCCGGCACTTTCCACGTTGTCGTGTCGTTCGCGCTTCGCATGCGCAACCGAAGCGCTCGCCGCAGACGCGGCCCCCGCGCCTTCGAGTTCGGCATCGGGCAACTCATCAGGTTTCTTTCTCGCAAGCCAACTCGCCACGATCGATTCCCCCTGTGTCGTTCCGGGGCGACAGCTGTGCGCTACACGCTGCCGGAGTGACCGAATCCGCCGGCGCCGCGGGCGCTGGCATCGAACTCGTCGACCACACGAAATCGCGCATGCGCGACCGGCAAAAAGACCAGCTGCGCGATGCGTTCCCCCGGTACGATGGTATAGCCAGCCGCAGCGCGATTCCAGCACGAAATCATCAGCGGCCCCTGGTAATCCGCATCGATCAAGCCGACCAGATTGCCGAGCACGAGACCGTGTTTGTGACCCAATCCCGATCTCGGCAGGATGACTGCGCAGTAGTTCACATCTTCGATATGGATCGCGATGCCGGTCGGGATCAGCACGCTCGCGCCGGGCTCGAGCGTGAGCGGCGCGTCGAGCGCCGCGCGCAGGTCCATGCCCGCCGAACCCGGCGTCGCCCGCGCGGGCAGCGGGATGTCGCTGCCCAGGCGCGGATCGAGAATCTTCAGCTCGACGTCGATCATCGTGACTTGCGCTTCGCCGCGACGACCGCGACCTTTTTCGGCACCTCCTTGCGCGCCGCGAAGCGCTCGGCGATGCGCGCGACGAGCTGGCGCGCGAGCGCGAGCTTGTCGGCGCGCGCGAGGCGCTCGCTGCCGTCACGCGAGATCAGCAGGATCTCGTTCTGGCAGGCGTCGAACCCCTCGCCTTCGCCGACCTTGTTCGCCGCAATCAGGTCGAGCTTCTTGCGTTCGAGCTTGGCGCGCGCGTAACCCTCGATGTTCTGCGTCTCGGCGGCGAAACCGACGACGTAGGGCCGCGACTTGAGCGCGGCGACAGCGGCGAGGATGTCGGGATTCTCGTTCAGGCTCAGGGTCAACGCGCCGCCAGTCTTCTTCAGTTTGTGCGCGGCGATTTCGTGTGGACGAAAATCGCCGACCGCGGCGGCGCCGATGTAGATATCGCTGTGCGGCGCGCGCGCAAGCACCGCCTCGCGCATGTCGCGCGCGCTGCGCACGTCGACACGGGCGACGCCTGCGGGCGTCGGCAGGTGTACGGGGCCGGCAACGAGTTCGACGCGCGCACCCTGCTCCATCGCCGCCTGGGCGACGGCAAAACCCATACGCCCCGAGCTGCGGTTGCCGATGAAACGCACTGGATCGATGTCCTCGTAGGTCGGTCCCGCACTGACCAGCACACGCCTGCCCGCCAGCACCGCCGGACCATGCAGCGCGCCGAGTTCGGCGATGATCTCGTGCGGCTCGAGCAAGCGGCCGAGACCCGACTCCGGCTCGGCCATGCGTCCTTCACCGGGGCCGAAAAACACCGCGCCGCGCGCGCGCAGCGTGGCAACATTGGCTTGGGTGGCGGCATGCGCCCACATGCGCAGGTTCATCGCAGGCGCGATCGCGAGCGGCGCGTCGCTGGCGAGACACAGGGTGGTGAGCAGATCGTCGGCGAAACCCTGCGCGAGCCGCGCGATCAGGTCGGCGCTGGCCGGCGCGACGACGATGCGCTGCGCCCAATGCGCGAGTTCGAGATGCCCCATCGCGGCTTCGGCGGCCTCGTCCCACAAACCCGAGCGCACCGGCTGGCCCGACAGAGCCTGGAAAGTCAGCGCGCTGACGAAGCGCGCCGCGTTCTCGGTCAGCACGACGCGAACCTCGGCACCGACGTCGCGCAGACGGCGCACCAGCTCGCAGGCCTTGTAAGCCGCGATGCCGCCCGAAACGCCGAGCAACACACGCAAACCGGCAAGTCCGTTTCGAGCCTCGATCTGAGCCATGGGTACCTCGAAAAACCGTAGCGGCGAAGAGAATTTGCGTATCGTCGGAACGCAGGAACCGGAGTGTACATAGAAGTACATGAGGACTACTCGCCGCATCCGCGGCTCGCCGTTCGGGTCATTCGCTTCGCGAATGTCCGCTTCGGCATCCTGCCTTCGCAGTCCGAGCGCCCGCCGGGGCGCAACATCGAGCAGCAGGCTTTTCGAGACGCCCCGTGTAGGAAATCCAACGACAACGACATGCGTTGCTAGCTTACCGGAATTTGCGCCTGTCCCGGCTGCGTCCGCACGGCATACCGACGGAAACTTTCGCCATGACGATCCTCGACTGGCCCAGCGCGGAACGCCCGCGCGAGAAATTGCTGGCGCGCGGCCCGGGTGCGCTGTCGGATGCGGAACTGCTCGCGATCTTCCTCGGCAGCGGGCGCCGCGGCCAGACCGCGGTCGACCTCGGGCGCGAATTGCTCGGCCGCGACGGCGGATTGAAGACGCTGCTCGAACTCGAACCCGCAGCGCTGGCCGGGCTGCCCGGGCTCGGCGCAGCCAAGGCCTGCCGACTGTGCGCCGCGCTCGAACTCGGCCGGCGCTACCTTGCCGCCGACCTCGAACGCGCCGATGCGCTGACCAATCCGCGCGCCTGCGCAGAGTTCGTGCGCGCCAGACTGGCGGGTTACCCGTACGAGGTGTTCGCCTGCCTCTATCTCGACAACCGTCACCGCATGATCGCGTTCGAAGAATTGTTCCGCGGCTCGATCAACGGCGCCAGCGTGCATCTGCGCGAAGTCGTGCGCCGCTGCCTGGCGCACAACGCGGCGGCGGCGATCTTCGCCCACAATCATCCGTCGGGCGTCGCCGAACCGAGCCAGGCCGATCGCGACGTCACCGCCGAACTGCAACGCGCCCTGCACCTGGTCGACGTGCGCGTGCTCGATCATCTGGTCGTCGGCGCCGGCCGCGCCGCATCGCTCGCTCAGATGGGTTGGCTGTAGCCGCGCAGGACTGGCGCAAGCGAAAACGGCGGTGCAACGGTCCTTGTGTACCGGCCGTTTTCTGATCGTCCCGAAAGGACGCGAACAGGTGACAGCTCAGGCGTCGGTACGTCCGTGTCGGCCATCCCTGCGGCCTGCCCGCGACGTGCGCATCCCGCACGCCACGCCACTCCCTGTGCCCTGTTGCGACGCCTGAGGCGACCAAGGCTACTTCCGGGTTGTTGCCAAATTCTTACGTCGGGACAAGCGTTTAGCCCGTGGATTTATACACAATGCAACATTCGCCGCATTTGCGACGTTTTACACTTGGATTACGATTGGAATGCAGGAATTATTCTTTTGATAATCATGTAGTTACATGAAAATCCGTGTTCCCCGGGCGGCGCCGTGGCGGCTTAGCCGATTTCGCCGGTTCGCGCAAGCCGCCGGCCTATGCACAAAGTTATCCACAGGCGCTGGCGTCGATATGCGGGTTCGACCACCGCTGCAGCCAAGCCATACCCGCCAGGACCGTGCGCTGCCGCCTGGTTCGTTCCCGGCGTTGAAATCGCAAGGAAAAGTTGCGTCTGAAAATTCCGCGGCAGATTCCTTTTCGCAGCACCCGCGCCCACACTGCCGCACATGATCCCGTTGCTCCGCAGCAAACTGTTCCTGCCCGGCTCACGGCCGGAGCTTTTCGTCAAGGGTACGGCCAGCGCCGCCGATGCGCTTTCGTTCGACCTCGAGGACGCCGTGGCGGACGACGCCAAGGCGGCCGCACGCCGCCACGTCGCCGAATTCGTCCGGTCGGGCGCGGCACGCGAGGCGGGCAAGCTCGTCGTCGTGCGCGTCAACGCCCTCGGCACACCGCATTTCGTCGACGATATCAAGGCACTCGCCATGGCTGGCGCGGACTTGATCAATCTGCCCAAGTGCGAATCCGCCGAAGAGGTGCGCGCGGCCGCGGCCGCGATTGCGCACATGGAACCACCCGGCACGACGCTGCGCGCCGGGCTGCTGATCAATATCGAAAGCAGCAAGGGCCTGCGCCTTGCCGCGCAGATCGCCGCTGCGCACGCGCGCGTGCGCGGGCTGCAACTCGGCCTGGGCGACCTGTTCGAGCCGCTCGGCATCGAGCGCCGTGATCCAGCCAACATCCACGCGGCGATGTTCGCATTGCGCCTCGCCGCAGGCGAAGCCGGCATCTGGTGCCTCGACGGTGCCTTCGCCGACATCGGCGACGAGGCCGGCTATCTCGCCGAGGCGCGCATGGCGCGCAACCTGGGCTTCGTCGGCAAAACCTGCATCCACCCCAGCCAGGTGGCGCTGGCAAACACGGTATTTGCGCTCGGCGCGGACGAAGTCGAACTCGCACGGCACATCGTCGCGGCCGCGCGCGAGGCGGCCGCGTTGGGGCGTGGCGCTTTCCTCGTCGACGGGCGCATGATCGATCCGCCGTTCCTGCGCCGTGCCGAGGCGATCCTTGCCGCCGCCGAAGGGCGCTGAAGCACCGCTCGCGCGAAAAACCAGATTTGGGGGTTGTAGTGAGTCCGATGTTTCGTTTGAGCCTTGCGGGTGCGCGAAAGCTCGCTGCGTGCGTTCTGCCGCTGGGAATCGCCGCCGCCGCGCAAGCGGAAAACCTGACCACGGTGAAAATCGGCACGCTGCCCGTGTTGAGCGATGCCGGCGCGCTGGTCGGCCTCGCCGCGATCGACGCGCGACCGCTCGCGCTGACGGAACGTGGCGCGTTCGTACTCGCCGCGGACCGCCGGGCGTGGCAACGCATCGCCCCGCCCACAGGCGGCAGCGTGCACGCATTGGCCAGCGACGGCGTGCGCACGTTCGCGCTGGCCGGGCCGGCCGGCTCCGACTCGGTCGACCGCGCGATGCAATGGTCGCTGGTCGACGGCGCGCTGGCAGCGCGCGAATTGCCGGCCTTGCCGGTCACGCTGACCCGGGTACGGGCAGCGCTCGAGGGTGACGCACTCGTCGTCGGTGGACTCGACGCGGGCGGCCGCAATACCGTGCTGCAACTCGCCGCAGTCGTCAACGACCCGCGCTGGAAGACGCTGTCCGCGCGTCCCGGCGGTGTAGCGGATTCGATCGTCGCGCAAGATTCGGCGGTGTTCGTCAGCGTACCGACGGCTGGCGCCGCAGGAGATCAGCTCTGGCGCTGGTCGGCGGACAAAGGCTGGCAGGACGTGGCGATCGCGCCCGGCACGATCGTGCCTGGTTCGTCGCGCGCGATCGGCCAAGCCACGGCGCTCTACCTCGTGCGCACGGCCCACGGCACGACGAATCTGGTCAGTTATCACACGATCACGGGCGCCTGGGCCACGCTTGCCGATCTCGGCACGGCCGAAGCGGGCGCGATCACGGCATGGAACGACGGTTTGCTCTGGGCGCAGGCGGGCAGCAGCATCAGCTTCGGCTACGCGGAAATCGAAGCGGGCAAGTTGTTGCTGAAGTGGCTGGACTGGATCGTCATCGTCGTCTACCTCGCCGCGATGATCGGCATCGGCATGTATTTCTACCTGCGCGACAAGCATAAATCGACCTCGGAATTCTTCGTCGGCGGCCGCAGCATCCCGTTCTGGGCTGCGGGCGTGAGTCTGTACGCGGCAAACACGAGTTCGATCAGCTTCATCGCAATTCCCGCAAAAGCGTTCGAGACGAACTGGACCTACATGACGAACAACCTGATCGCCGTGGTCGGCCTGGTCTTCGTCGCAATCGTCATCGTGCCGCTGCTGCGCCGGCTCGACCTGATGAGCGTGTTTTCGTACCTGGAGACGCGCTTCCACCCGGCGATCCGCATGCTCGCCAGCGCACTGTGCATCGCGATGCAGCTCGGCAGTCGCATGAGCGTGATCCTGTATCTGCCCGCACTCGCGATCGCGACGATCACCGGCATCGACGTGACCTGGAGCATCCTGCTCATGGGCGGCTTCACCATCATCTATACCGCGCTCGGCGGCATGCGTGCGGTGATCTGGACCGACTTCGTCCAGGTGATCGTGAAGATGGGCGGTGCGATTTTCGCGATCGCCTTCATCGTCTGGCAGCTCAAGGGCGGCTTCGGCGAGTTCGTCGCCACAGCGCTCGCCGAGCACAAGACGAAACTTTTCGACTTCAGCTTCGATTTGACCAAGGCGACGGTGTGGGGCTTCATCTTTCTCGTCGTGTTCGACGTGGTGCTGACCTTCCCCAAGGACCAGGTGCTGATGCAACGCGTGCTCTCGACCAAGTCCGACAAGGAGGCCGGCCGTTCGATCTGGGCCTTCGCCGCAATCATGATCCCGGGCGGCTTCGTCTTCTACACGATCGGCACGGCGCTGTTCGTGTTCTACAAGACCCATCCCGAGCGCATGAATCCGCTGCTGCCGATCGACGCGACGTTTCCGCTGTTCATCGCCGCGGAATTGCCGAGCGGGGTGACCGGCCTGATCATCGCCGGCATCTTCGCCGCGGCGATGGCGACGCTTTCCGGCATCATGAACTCGGTGGCGACGCTGGCCTCGGTGGATTTCTACGAGAAGATCGCATCGCGACCCGACCCGCGCAAGAGCGTGCGCTTCGCCGAAATCATGACCGTCGCCGCCGGCCTGGTCGGCATCGCCATCGCCCTGCTGCTATCGCGCTTTGACATCCATTCCCTGTTCGACGTCTCCATCGAACTCGCAGGGCTGCTCGGCGGCGGCTTTGCCGGCGCGTACACCCTGGGCATGTTCACGCGCCGGGCGAATTCACCCGGCGTCGCGATCGGCATCGCCTCGAGCATGGTGCTGACGCTGGCGATCTGGTCGCTGAAGATCGTGCATCCGTATTTCTATCTCGCGATCTCGATCATGCTGTGCATCGTCATCGGCTATCTCGCGAGCCTGCTGTTTCCGCCACCGACACGGTCGTTGGCGGGGTTGACGATTTATCGCGATGGCTGACGTTCGTCTCTCTGCTCGTCATTCCAGCGGTTTTAACAGCCGAAGGACTGGTCAAGCCGGAATCCGGCGTCTTCGTTTTTTTATCTTGTCTTCAAGGAGCAACAGCTTCCACTCGTCCTGCGGAGGAGCGGGTTACTTTCTTTCCTTGCACAAAGAAAGTAACCAAAGAAATGCCCCCAGAGCATTGCGCCCTGCGCGCATCCTGCGCTTCGGGTGCGCGTCAGCGGCCGGGCTTCGCTGACTGCACCTCCGTGTGCAGGCAGCGAAGTCGGCGCGATCCCTCGCGCCGCCCCTGCGGGCACTTCCGACCGCTGCCGCCGCAATGCAACGGGGACCCGAAAGCCAGGACAGCGCGCTCCTGCGCGCAGAAGCAAAAGCAGAAAAGCGACCCGCGCGCTGGACGCGCGCGGAACAGCGAAGGGACGCGGTCAGAGGAAATCAAAAGCATTGGCTGGATTCTCGCCAAGAGCATGCGGAAATGACGAGCAGAGCGCAGCGCCGAACCGTTAGGATAGCGCGATGGACACCCAATTCCTTCGCACTTTCGTCAACGTCGTAGAGCGCGGCTCGATGGCCGCGGCGGCGCGCGCGCTCGACATCACGCCGGCGGCGGTCGCGCAGCAGATCCGCACGCTCGAGCGCGAGATCGGAGTGACCCTGATCGCGCGCGTCGGACGCACGGTCAGCGTGACCGAGGAGGGCGCACGCATTCTCGAGCGCGCCCGCGCGCTGCTGCGCGATGTTGCCGACCTGCGCAGCATCGCCAACGACAGCGCGGTGTCGGGCGAGCTGCGCCTCGGCGCCTGCCCGACCGCACTCGCCGGCATGCTGCCCGACATCCTCGCGCGCATGGTCGCGAAGTTCCCGCAGATCAACGTGTTCATCCGCCCGGGCTATTCGGCCGAGATGTACCGCGCGGTCGAGGCCGGCGAACTCGATGCCGCGCTCGTGCTGCAGGCTCCCTACGCGCTGCCGAAAACCTGCGACTGGCAGTTGCTGCGCGAAGAGCCGCTGGTGCTGATCGCGCCGAAAAAATACGCCGGCCGCGACCCGCACGAACTGCTCGCGAACGAGCCGCTGATCCGCTACGACCGCAATCAGTGGGGCGGTCGCCTCGCCGACGCCTACCTGCGCGAGAACGGCATCGTGCCGCACGAGCGCTTCGAGCTGAACGCGCTCAACGCGATCGCGGTCATGGTCGACCGCGGCCTCGGCGTGTCGATCGTGCCCGACTACGCGCAGCCGTGGCCGGAAGGCCTGCAACTCGTGCGCATGGCGCTGCCGCAGCCCAGCGAGCCACGCCGCATCGGCACGGTCTGGTCGCGCTCGACCGTGCGCATCCGTCTCGTCACCGTGTTGCTTGCCGAAGCGCGCGCGGCGATGACAACAAAAAGTAGAGTCTGAACATAGGCGCGGGCGATTCCTCTCCCGATCGCGAGCGCCTAGGCTCCCAGCGTCGAGTGCTGCATTCAGAGCGTCCGCAACGAGGCGCGCAGCGCGACGCCTGCCGAGGATGGCAGGCGCTGACGCCAGCGGAGCCGAGCCGTGCGGCTCCACCTTTGACACGACCGGGGAGAAAGCAATGACCAGACCCATTACCACCGCGCTCGGCTGCATCGTGCTTGCGGCAGCGGCTAGCGCGCACGCCGACGATCCCGCCGCGGTGAACGCGGCGCAGACAGACAACGCCACGCCGAGCGACAAGCCCAGGCAGGAACTCGAAACCGTCACCGTGACCACCGGTTCGCGCAGCGCCAAGGCGGTGGACAAGATTCCGGGCGCGATCATGGTCATCACCAAGGCCGAAGTCGACCGCACGCTGGCACTGACCGACGACGCCACTGCCGTGCTCGCACGCACCGTACCCGGCTACGCCGAATCCTCGCAGGCAATGAGCAACACCGGCGAGAACCTGCGCGGACGCATTCCGCTGCGCCTGTTCGACGGTATTCCGCAGGGCTCGCCGCTGCGCGAAGGTACGCGCAACGGCACGTTCACCGATATGGGCATCATCGACCGCGTCGAGGTGATCAACGGCCCCTCGGCCGCCGAGGGCATCGGCGCAGCCGGCGGCATCATCAACTACATCTCCAAGAGTGCACAGAAGGAAGGCGACCAGGTCGACCTGACCATGCGCTACTCGACCCAGTTCAAGGACGATTCCTCCGGCTACAAGGTCGGCGCGAACTGGGCGCACAAGAGCGGCGATTTCGACATGTACCTCGCCGGCTCCTACATCGACCGCGGCATCACCTGGGACGCGAACGGCCGGCGCATCGGCATGCATCAGTCCGGCTCGCTCGCCGACACGAGCTCGAACGACTTCTTCGCCAAGTTCGGCTACGACTTCGGCCAAGGCAACTCGCAGCGCCTGCAATTGACCCTGAGCAAGTTCAAGATCGACGGCAAGGACAACTACATCGAGCAGCTCGGCGACCGCAGCAAGGGCATCACCGACACCGCGGTGCCCGGCCACAATCCCGGCACCTACGCGCCGTTCAACGATTTCTGGCAGGCCCAGCTCAAGTACCTCAACAGCGACTTCTTCGGCGGCACGCTGGCGATGGACGCCTACCGCGCCAGCCAGGCGATGCGCTTCCTGCCCGAGGCCACGCCGGACAAGCAGGATCCGCTGATCGCTCCGCTCGGCACCCTGATCGACCAGTCGGAAATCAATTCGCAGAAGAAGGGCTTGCGCACCTCGTGGACGCGGCCGGATCTGTTCGGCGTCAGCGGTCTCGAGCTGCACACCGGCGTCGATTGGGTCGAGGACACGGCACAGCAGAAGCTGGCGATCACCAACCGCCTGTGGGTGCCGCCGATGGACTACACGAGCTGGGCGCCGTATCTGCAGCTGTCCTGGGATGTCGGGCCGGTGACCCTGGTCGGCGGCATCCGCCGCGAGGACGGCCAGCTCGAGGTCAACGACTACACCACGACGTATTACCGCAACCGCGTCGCGGTCAAGGGCGGCACGATCGACTACCAGAACAACCTGCCCAATGTCGGCGCGATCTGGCGTTTCGCCGAGGGCTGGTCCGCGTTCGCCTCGTGGAGCAAGGGCTTCACCCTGCCGAACGCGGGCATTCCGCTGCGCAACGTCAACAAGCCCGGCGTGTCGGTGTCGAAGATGAAGGATCTGCAGGCGATCATCGTGCGCAACGAGGAAGTCGGCTTCAACTGGCGTGGCGAGCGTGCCGGATTCTCGGCCTCGACGTACAAGTCGACCTCGCAGCTCGGCGCCTCGCTGTCGGTCGATCCGACCACCGGCGACTACGTGATGAATCGCGCGCCGGTGGACATCAAGGGTTTCGAATTCTCCGGCGACTTCCGCTTCAACGACGAATGGAAATCGACGCTGCTGTTCTCGCGCGCGATGGGCTACACCGTGTTCACCGCGAACGGCCCGTTGACCAAGCACATGGGCGTGACCGACGTGATGCCGGCCAAGCTCGGCGCCTCGCTGACCTGGAATTTCTCCGAGTACGGCAACGCCACGCTCGGCGGCACCACGCTGCTGTCGCGCAACCTCAACCAGAACACCACCGCGTACGAACACATCGGCGGCTATACGCTGTGGGATCTCGAGGTCAACTACGACACGCGCAAATTCGGCAAGCTGACCCTGGGCGTGGAGAACCTGACCGACCGTTACTACATTCTCGCGTTCAACCAGGTCGACAGCTACCAGAATTTCTTCGCCGGTCGCGGCCGCGTGGTCTCGATCACCGACAAGTTCTCGTTCTGAGCGTTTTGTCCGCATGCGGCGCGACCCCTCCCGTCGCGCTGCACGGCGTCGCCGCCGCGGCCTCTCCAACCCGCGGCGGCGGTTTCTTTTTTTCTGCCATGACGGCGCATCCGGCATAGAATCGGCCAGCCATCCCGAAACCTCGCGCCCGCGACCGATCGCATGAACCACGCACCTTCCCGCAGCGGCGTCCTCGTCGCCGGTTCCGCCAACCTCGACTTCGTCGTGCGCGCTGCACACGTGCCCGCGCCGGGCGAGACCGTGCTCGGACGCGAATTCGCCACGTTCCCCGGTGGCAAGGGTGCGAACCAGGCCGTCGCCTGCGCGCGCGCCGGCGGCGCGGCGACGCGCATGCTGCTCGCGCTCGGCGAGGATCCCTACGCGCAACAGCTCGAAGCCTCGCTGCGCGGCGCCGGCGTCGAACTGCACATCGTGCGCACGCCGGGAGTCGCAACAGGCACGGCCTTCATCTGCCTCGCCGACGATGCCGAGAACGCGATCACCGTCGCGCCCGGCGCGAACAACAAGCTGCGCGCCGAACACCTGCCCGCACTGGCCGGCGTCAGCCATCTGCTGCTGCAGCTGGAAACGCCGATGGAAACCGTGATGGCTTATGCGGTCGCGGCGCATGCGGCCGGTGTGAGCGTCGTGCTGAATGCCGCGCCTGCGCGCGAACTGCCGACCGGGCTGCTCGACGCAGTGGCCGTGCTGATCGTCAACGAAGGTGAGCTGGCGACGATCACCGGCGTGCACGGCAACATCGCCGCGGCGCTGAAGCACCTTTGCGTACCTTGCGTGATAGTCACACTCGGTGCGCGCGGCGCGTGCGCACGCGCGCAAGGCAAATTCCACCTGCAAGCCGCGTATCGCGTCGATCCGGTCGATACGACCGGCGCGGGCGACACATTCTGCGGCGCGTTCACCGCGGCGCTGGGTGCCGGTCTGGACCTGCCGACCGCGCTTGCGCGCGCGAGCGCCGCGGGCGCGCTCGCGACCACACGCCTCGGCGCGCAGACGGGCGTGCCCGGCTACGACGAGATTGAAACCTTCATGCGCTCCCGGGCCGCAAGGACGAACAACGTCGCCGCGCAGCGCGAACTCGCCGCTTACTGCGGCTTGAAGGACTAAAAACCTTTGCCGAGGATTCCACGGACCAATGCGGACAAAGAAAAGCCGATTTTTCGCTCTATCCGTGCCATCCGCGCAATCCGTGGCAAGAATTTTTTTTGATCGATTCGCATGACCGCCGAAGACCAGCCACGCAAGACGCACTACCACTTCTCGCACGTCACCACGGGCCGCTACCTGCCGACGCCCGGCAAGGCGCCAGGCTGGCCGTTCGCCGAGATCGGCCACTGGACGATCGACGTCAACGCGAGCAGCGACGACTGGATCGCCTCCCTGCGCGAATGGCGGCGCGAACACCTGACCCGCATCGGCTACGACGACGCCAACTATCGCCGGCCCGAACTGCAATGGGCGCAGCACAACTTCGTCCATGCGCAGATGATGGTCGAGGACCGCTACTTCTACGATCCGGTTGCGCAAAAGTATACCGTCGACCGCTATCTCGACGACCTCGAAGCGCGCTACGGCGGCATCGACAGCGTGCTGATCTGGTACGTCTATCCGAACATCGGCGTCGACGACCGCAACCAGTTCGATCTCGCCCGTGATTTGCCGGGCGGGCTCGAAGGACTGCGCGGTGCGGTCGCCGACTTTCACCGCCGCGGCGTCAAGGTGTTCCTGCCGACGATGCCGTGGGACCACGGCACGCGCGAGGAGGGCGAAGCCGACTGGCTCGCCATTGCAAAGATCGTCGAGAAGGTCGGCGCCGACGGCCTCAACGGCGACACCTACAACGGCGTTCCGCGCGCGTTCTTCGACGCCTGCGACGCGCTCGGCTGCGCGGTCGTGTGCGAGCCGGAATCGACGATCAGCGCCGAGGAACAGCTGATCTGGAACGTGTCGAGCTGGGGCAAGAAAGCGCCCGCCGACGTCGTGCCGTCGGTGGCCAAGTTCAAATGGCTCGAGCCGCGCCACATGATCCACTACGAAAACCGCTGGGGCCGCGAGCGCACCAACGACCTGCAGTACCTGTTCTTCAACGGCATCGGCTGCAACGCCTGGGAGAACGTCTGGGGCATCTGGAACGGGTTCACCCCGCGCAACGCCGAAGCGCTGCGCCGCTGCGCGATGATCGAACGCCGTTTCGCCGCGCAGATGACCAGCGCCGACTGGCGGCCATACGCAAAGACCTTGCAGGCCGGCGTGTTTGCCAGCGAATTCCCGCGCGATGGCATCACCGTGTGGAACTTCGTCAACCGCAACGAGTACGCGGTCGACGGCGAGCAGATCGCACTGCCGCGGCGCGACGGCGCGCGCTATTTCGACCTCTGGCACGGGGTCGCGCTGACGCCGCGCATCGACGCCGGCCAAGCGGTGTTCGAGTTCGCGCTGGAAGCGCATGGCTTCGGCGCACTGCTCGCGCTCGAGGCGGATGTCGGGATCGACGGACTCGATGCGTTTCTCGCGCAGATGCGCGAACGCGCGCGGACGCCGCTGCAGTCGCTGTCGAGTGCGTGGCAGGCGCTGGCGCAGCGACTCGTCGCGATCGAACCGACGCAGCGCATCGCCGATGCGCCCGAAGGCATGCTGACGATTCCCGCCGGCGATTTCGACTTCGTCGTCCACGGCATCGAGATCGAAGGCCAGACCTGGGCCGGCCTCGACGTGCAGTATCCATGGGAATCGACGCCGCGGCGCAGCCATCGCCGGCGCCTGCGCATCGAGAGATTCCACATCGATCGCACGCCGGTGACCAACGCGCAGTTCAAGCGTTTCCTCGATGCGACAAAGTATACCCCGCGCGACGCGCACAACTTCCTGCGCGACTGGAGCAACCACGCGCCGCCGGCGGGCTGGGAGAACAAACCGGTCACCTGGGTTTCGCTCGAGGACGCGCGCGCCTACGCAGCCTGGGCCGGCAAGCGCCTGCCGCACGAATGGGAATGGCAGTACGCCGCGCAGGGTGGCGACGGCCGTTCGTATCCGTGGGGTTCGACGTGGAACAGCGAAGCGGTGCCTGCGACGAACCGCGCTCGCACGCTCGCGCCGCCCGCCGACGTCGCTGCGCATCCGCAGGGCGCCAGCCCGTTCGGCGTGCTCGATCTCGTCGGCAACGTCTGGCAGTGGACCGACGAATACACGGACGAACACACGCGTGCCGCGGTGCTGCGCGGCGGCAGCTCGTATCAGCCGCAGACTTCGCACTGGTATTTCCCGCAAGCGCACCGGCTCGATCAACACGGCAAGCTCCTGCTCATGGCGCCGTGCAAGGACCGTTCGGGACGGATCGGTTTCCGCTGCGT
>JAFEFS010000032.1 GCA_018240465.1 Pseudomonadota bacterium | reverse complement strand
CTAGAGCGACTTCGATTCAAGTATCTACAACTTCGTCATTCCCGCAAAGGCGGGGTTTTCAACAGCCGAATGGCTGGTCATCCCGTTCTTGATCTTCGCGGTGATGGGGCAAGAACTGGATTCCGGCTGCATGCTTCGCATGGCCCCGGATCGGCGGTGCAAGCACTACAGACGGAACTGCTCTAGGCATAAAAAAACGCCGCATCGCTGCGGCGTCTTCATCTTTATTGAGTATCGAGACCGACACGCCTACTGGCCCGACCCGCGCGGCGGCTGGAAGCCGATCTTTGCCAGACCGGCGTTCTTGGCGTCAGCCATCGCGGTGGCGACAAGCTGGTACTTCGCGGTCTTGTCGGCCTGAATCTGCAGCTCCGGCTGCGGGTTTTTCTTTGAAGCCAGCGTCATCATCTGTTGCACCTGTTCTTCGGTCACGAGCTGATCGTTCCAGTAGAACTGGCCGCTCGAACGAACCGACAACGTGATCGGTTCCGGCGGATTTTCCTCCACCGGCGGCGGATTGTTGGTTGGCTGCGGCAAATCGATCTTGATGCGGTGAGTCAGCATCGGCGCCGTGATCATGAAAATGATCAGCAGCACGAGCATGACGTCGACGAGCGGCGTCACGTTGATGTCCGCCATCGCACCGCCACCGCTGCTACCTGCACTGAATGCCATGATGTGCTCTCGTCAATCGTTTACTGGCCGCCATGCTGCGGCGTGGTGATGAAACCGACCTTGACCATACCCTGATTCTTCGCTTGGGTCATGACGTTGGCGACGATCTGGTACTCGGTGTCCTTGTCGGCACGGATCTGGACTTCCGGCTGTACCGCCTGCGGGGCGACGACGCGCAACTGCGCGACGAGTCCCGCTTCGGTCACCGGCTCGTCGTTCCAGTAGAGCGTGCCGTCCTGGCGCACGGCGATCGTCACCGGCGGCACGGGTGGCGTGTCGGTCGGCGGCGCGATCAGGGTACCTTGCGGCAACTCGACCTTGATCTTGGGCTGAGCCAGCTGCGTGGTAATCATGAAGATGATCAGCAACACCAACATCACGTCGACGAGTGGCGTGACGTTGATCTCCGCCATGATGCCGCCGCTGCTGCCGCCCGCGCTCATTGCCATGACTGCAAATCCTTACTTGGTGCCGCTGACGAAGAAGTCGTGCAGATCATGCGCGAACTCGTCGAACTTGCCGAGCGTCACGCGATTGGCACGGTTGAACACGTTGTAGGCGAGCACCGCCGGAATCGCGACGCCCAGACCGATCGTGGTCATGATCAGCGCTTCACCGACCGGACCGGCAACCGCGTCCATCGATGCGTTGCCGCTGGCACCGATCTTGAGCAGTGCATGGTAGATGCCCCAGACGGTGCCGAGCAGGCCGACGAACGGGGCGGTCGAACCCGTGGTCGCGAGCCAGGTCAAGCCGGTCTCGAGACGGCCGCTTTCGCGGGCGACGCCCTGGCGCAGCGCGCGGTCGACGAATTCGGAGCGGTTCAAGGTTTCGGCCAGACGGCTGCCCTGCGCCGAGCTGTGCTGTTCGGCGGCGGTGGCCACGTCGAGCGCGATCTTCGAGAACGGCTCCCAACCCGGCTGCTCCTCAAGGTGACGCTTGGCGTCGGTGAGCGACTTAGTTTCGAAGAACTGTTCGCGTACGGAGTCACCGCGACGGCGAATATTCAGCATGCGCCAGCCGTTGACGATGATGAAAAACACCGAGCCCAGCGACATGATCACGAGTGTGATGAACACAACCAGACCCAAGGTGTCGAAGTTGTGCAGCAGATGTTCGAAACCCATCTGCGTCAGAGCGGCGGCGTTGCCTTGCCCGGCAACCGGAGCGGAAGCTGCTTCTTGTAACATGACCTTACCCTTAAGTTTGTGGTTCTGAAATTCCGCCGGAATCGCCGGCTACCGTCTCGTCAAATCAATCTGCCAACGTGAAATCGACCGGGATCAGCGCATAGCCCTCGTACGGCTGCCCACCTTTGCTTCCCGGATTAAACATCCAAGTCTTCGCTGCTGCAATCGCGGCCTGGTCGAGTTCGCGATAGCCGGAGGATTTCTCCACGGTGACTTCCTTCGGCGATCCGTCCGTTGCAATCAAGACCTTCAGTATCACCTTGCCCGTGTGATGTTCACGCACGGCCTGTGGTGGATACTTCGGCGGACGCATCTTACGGTAGCTGATGTTCTCGCTCGGCGCGATGTCGACCGGAGCCGCGGGCGGTGCCGGAGGTGCCGGCGGCGGCGCGGGCGTCGACATCGGCGTTGCCTCCTGCGTGACGACGGGCGGCGGAGCCGGCGGCGGCGGTGTCGGCGGCGGCTTGATCTTTTCGACAATCTTGGGCGGCGGCTTTTTCGGCGGCTCGGGCGGCGGCGGCGGCGGCGGCGGCGGCGGTGGTGGTGGTTCAATGAACTCAACCGTCACCACGTTTTCCTTGGCACGCTCCTTCGCCGTAGGCGGCTGCACCGGCGCCAGCAGCATGAGGAAGAGAAAGCCGTGCAGCGCGAGCGCACCGGCCCAGGCGATCGTGCGCCGCCAATTGAAACCCGTTTTGTCCGTTTCTGCTGATGACATCAGTGCCAACCAATTACCTAGGGAGCATCATCCCGGGCGGCGGCGCGAAACGCCGCTGCCAACCCCAAAACAAAATCGCATGAGTCGCTTGCAAAGTACAACAGCGCAGGCGGTATAGACAAGCTTTTTTCACCGCTCGTGAACCCGCTCTTCCCCATAGCACCGCAATAGAACGCGGTTTTGAAGCATGCCAATTTCCGTGGACCTTCGCAAGCCGCGGCGCGTCATGCGCCGCATTTCCGGGAAAAAGTATACTCTTGCGCGGCCCGCCCCCGCGCCCCTGTTCAATTCTTCTTCTTCTGCTGCGTCGTCATCTTGACGTGGCCACCGAGGTTGAGGCGTTGGTCGGCCGACTTCTGCGAATCGGGATAGCCCTTGGCTTTCGTCCAAGCTTCGCGCGCGTGTGCGACGTCGTCGATCTGGTTGTAGGCATCGCCAAGCATCAGGTAGGCCTTGCCGGGCTCCTTGAGACCACCCTTGGTGATTGCCTGCTGCAGTGCCTGCGTCGCATCCTTGGCGCGATCATTGTTGAGCAGCAAGCTGCCACGGTAGTAGTCGACTTCGCCGGTCTTCGCCAGCGGCGAAGCCTTGGCGAACGCATCGATAGCCTTCATGTCGCCATCCTTTTCCTGCGAGTAGCCGGCACCGAGCGCACGATAGAGCTGATACAGCGTGTCGTTGTTGAGGCTCGCCTTGTTCTGGTCGAGCATCGCCTGCGCCTTGTCGAACTGACGGCCATTGACATAAACCTTGACTCCCTGCTCGACGAGCTTGGCGTCGCCCGGATGCTGGGCAAGTTGCTTCTCGATGATTGCGCCGGCCTTGTCGTACTGGTCCATGCCCGCGTACGAGGCCATCAGGATTTGATTCCAGTTGTCGTTCGGCTTGTCGCTGATCGACTGTGCCTTGGTGATCGCGTCGACCGCCTGCTGGTACTTGTCGAGACGGTAGTAGTCGTTGCCCTGCAACGCGTACGCCTCGGCCTTGCCACCGTTGGTCGCCTTGAAATATTCGTCGAGCGTGTTGAGCGAGTCCTGATACTTCTCGTCCTGTTGCTGCAGGTTGGCGATGTTGAGCAACAGGGTGAATTGCTGGTTGTTCGGCAGCGCATCCATGTCGTAGGCCGCACGCCAGGCCTTGATCGCGCCAGCGTTGTCCTGCTTGTCGTAGGCGATCTGGCCCTGGCCCTGGGTCGCCAGCGCATGCGCATATTTGCCGGCCTTGGGATCGTCGATGATCTTCTGCAGCAGCGGCGCGGCTTCGTCTGCCTTGTTGTCGTTGAGCGCGTCGAGCGCCTTCTGCAGATCCTTCTGTACGCTGGAAGAACTCATGTCGTTCTTCGGATCCTTGCGCGTCGCGTTCGGATACAGCGGTGCTTCCTTCGCCTCCTTCTTCGCATAGGCATTGCCCGCGACCAGGGCAAAGGCGACGACGATGCTGCAAAGTATACGTACAAAACTGCGGATGCTCATGGTTCCTCCCTCAGGCCATTGTTGGCGCCGGCGCAACCGGCACCGCTTTATCTATCGAAGTATTGTACGCACGAAAACGTTAACGTTTCGCTGGATGGTTTGCGAGCGCGGATCATACGTCGAGGTTGGCGACGCGCAACGCATTCTGCTCGATGAAGTCACGACGCGGATCGACCACGTCGCCCATCAGTGTGGAGAAGATCTGATCGGCAGCAACCGCATCCTCGATACTGACCTGAAGCAACCGGCGCGATTCCGGATTTACGGTGGTCTCCCACAACTGCTCGGGGTTCATTTCGCCCAGACCCTTGAAGCGCTGGATCGTGCGGCCTTTCTTCGCTTCGTCGAGCAGCCACTGCTGTGCCTGGGCGAAGTTCGCGATCACCTGCGCGTGATTGCCGCGTCGGATCTCGGCGCCGGGCTGGATCAAGCCGGCAAGTTGCCGGGCGAGCTCGCGCAGCGGCTTGAATTCGGCACCGGCAAAGAACGCGGCCGGCAGAATCTGCATCGCAGTCAGGCCATGGTGGCGGCGCTCGATCGTCAACGCGGCCGGATGCTCGGGCGTCGCCGCGCGCACTTCGAAGCGATAGTTGGGACGACCGAGGCCGCTGGCGTTGACCTTCGCGGTGATCGCGCGCAGCCAGGTTTCGAGCTTGGCCGCGTCGTTCCAGTCCTCGGCAGCCGGCGGCGCCAGATCGAGCATCGCGTTGAGTACGCTGGCGTCGCAACGCGAAGCGAGGCGCGCGATCTGATCCTGCGCGGCTTGATAGTCGAGCAAAAGCTTTTCCAGCCCCGCCCCGGTGATTGGCGGCGCACCTGGCGCATAGTGCAGCTCGGCGTTCTCGACCGCGTTGTTGACGAGATACGCGTTGAGCGCGTGGTCGTCCTTGAGGTAGAGCTCGTTCTTGCCCTGCTTGAGCTTGTACAGCGGAGGCAGGCCGATATAGATGTGGCCGCGCTCGATCAACACCGGCATCTGCCGGTAGAAGAACGTCAGCAGCAGCGTGCGGATGTGCGAGCCGTCGACGTCGGCGTCGGTCATCAGGATGATGCGGTGATAGCGCAGCTTGTCCGGATTGAATTCTTCCTTGCCGATGCCGGTGCCGAGCGCAGTGATCAGGGTGCCGACTTCGGCCGATGACAGCATCTTGTCGAAGCGCGCCTTCTCGACGTTGAGGATCTTGCCCTTGAGTGGCAGCACGGCCTGGGTCTTGCGGTTGCGCCCCTGCTTGGCTGAACCGCCGGCCGAGTCACCCTCGACGATGAACAGTTCGCACAGCGCCGGATCCTTTTCCTGGCAGTCGGCGAGTTTGCCGGGCAGGCCGGCGATGTCGAGCGCGCCTTTGCGCCGGGTCAGGTCGCGCGCCTTGCGCGCGGCCTCGCGCGCTCGCGCGGCATCGACGATCTTGCCGGCGATGGCGCGGGCTTCGTTCGGGTGTTCCTGCAGGAAATCCTCGAACTTCGCGGCGAACACCGAGTCCACCACCGGGCGCACCGCCTCGGTGACCAGTTTTTCCTTGGTCTGCGAGGAAAAGCCCGGATCGGGCACCTTCACCGACAGCACCGCAATCATGCCCTCGCGCATGTCGTCGCCGGACAGCGACACCTTGGCCTGCTTGGCGATGCCGCTCTGCTCGATGTAGCGGGTCAGGGTGCGGGTCAACGCGGCGCGGAAACCGGTCAAGTGGGTACCGCCATCCTTCTGCGGGATATTGTTGGTGAAGCAGTACATCGTTTCCTGGTAGGAATCACTCCATTGGACTGCACAATCGACGACGATGCCGTCCTGTTCGCCGGTGATCGACACAACATTTGGGTGCAACGGAGTCTTCAGCTGAGCCAGATGTTCGACGAAACTGCGAATGCCGCCTTCGTACTGGAAGATGTCGTGCTTGCCGTCCGGCCGCTCGTCGATCAACTCGATCTTGACGCCTGAGTTGAGGAAGCTCAGCTCGCGCAGGCGGCGCGCGAGGATGTCGTAATGGAATTCGATGTTGTCGTTGAATGCCACCACCGAAGGCCAGAAGCGGACTTCGGTGCCGCGCTTGTCGGAAGGCTCCAGTTGCTTGAGCGGATAAACCGGTTCGCCGTTGCGGTATTCCTGCTGGTGGTGATGGCCATCACGCCAGATGTCGAGCAGCAACTTTTCCGACAGCGCGTTGACGACCGACACACCGACGCCATGCAAGCCGCCGGAAACCTTGTAGCTGTTGTCGTCGAACTTGCCACCGGCGTGCAATACCGTCATCACCACTTCGGCGGCTGAGACGTCGCGGCCCTGCTTTTCGCTTTCCGTAGCGTGTCTGCCCACCGGGATACCGCGGCCGTTGTCCGAAACCGAGACCGAGCCGTCGGCATGGATTTTCACCACCACGGCGTCGGCGTGCCCCGCCAGCGCCTCATCGACGGAATTGTCGACGACCTCGAACACCATGTGATGCAGGCCGGAGCCGTCGTTGACGTTGCCGATATACATACCCGGGCGTTTGCGTACCGCCTCGAGGCCTTCGAGCACCTTGATGTTGCTGGAGTCGTACTGGTTGTTCCTGGTCTCGTCGGTCATCCGCTGCTCGGCTGATATCGGGCCGGACCCCTCGCCTGCCACTGCGCCCGCAGCACGACGAAAAGTCCTGAAATAATCGAGCAATTATACCACTTCACGCACCCGGCCTTGTTCCACGTGGAACATGCGTCGGGGGGGAAAACGCTCCAGCAAGGCCGGTGGAATTTCGGTACCGGTCAACAGGATCTGCGCCCCGCTTTCGATCAGTTCCTCCAGAGCGGCGGCCTGGTGTGCGGCGTCGAGTTCGGAACAAAGATCGTCGAACGCGATGACGGGATTCTCCCCGCGCACCGCTCGATACAACAACACCTGCGCCAGCATACAGGCGATGGCGCAGAGTTTTTCCTGACCACGCGACAGTTGCTCATGGCTGGGCGCCCTGGCAAACGTCAGGTTCCAATCCGCGCGATGCAAGCCTCGCGTCGTGTGGCCTAGCATCCGGTCGCGCGGTCGCGCTTCCTTCAGCGCTTCGTGCAACGGCGCGGCGCGATTCCACCCCGGGCGAAAACGCAGGCTCGCCCCGCCCAGCTCGGGCAGATAGCCGTCGAGCAACGGAATCAGTTCGCACTCGAAGCGCACCATGTAGGCCTCGCGCGCAGCTGCCAGCGGTTCGGCGGCTTGCGACAACTCCTCGTCCCAGATAGACAGTTCCTCGTCGCCAGCCGCTTGCTTGAGCAAGGCGTTGCGTTGACGCAGTGCGCGGCGATAGCGGCGCATGCGCGCAGCGAAATCCTGTTCCACGTGGAACACGCCCCAGTCGAGGAAGCCGCGTCGGCCATCCGCGGAGCCCGAGATCAGCGCGTGACTACCGGGCTCGAAACAGACCACGGCGCAGGCGGCGAACAGGTCGGTGAGCTTCGCCGAGCCGTCACCATCGAGCTTCGCTGTCCAGCGTCCGTCCTGGCGCAGCAAGCCTAGCCGCCGTGTCAGTGAATCCGTTCGAACCTGCGCAAACAGCGCCAACGGCTCGACGCCGCGCCGTTGCAGATGCTCGGATTGATGGGTGCGGAAACTGCCGCCGTGGGAGAGCAGGTACGCCGCTTCGAGAATGCTGGTTTTGCCCGCCCCGTTTGCACCGAGGAAAAGATTGAGTCCGGGGGCGAGATCGAGCTGCTCCGCCTCGATGTTCCGCAAATTCTGGATGCGCAGTTCAGTCAGGTGCATGGGGTTGAATCATCCACGGCACGATCGCGTCGAGGCGGAAAACAAACGCGCGGCATCTCTGCCGCGCGCTGGTAGATGCACAAATCCCGCAACAAACGAAATTAGAGGCGAAGTGGCATGATGACGTGACGCGCCTGCTCGCTCTCGGGTGCACGCAGCAGGCAACTCGAATTGCCGTCGCGCAGGCACATCAACACCTCCTCGCCGCCCAGCGCATTCAGCGCATCGAGCAGGTAGTTGACGTTGAAGCCAACACCGAGTTCGGCAACGCTGGTGCGGGCCTCGATTTCCTCGATCGCCTCTTCCTGCTCCGGGTTGTGGGCAATGATGCGCAGCTTGTTCGGGCTGACTTCCAGCTTGACCCCGCGATACTTTTCATTCGACAGGATGGCCGCACGCTGCAGCGCGCCGCGCAGCGCTTCGCGACCGACACGCACCTCCTTGTCGGCTCCGATCGGCACCACGGCCTCGTAGTCCGGGAAACGTCCATCGATAAGCTTGGAAGTGAAGGTAACGTCGCCACGCTTGACGCGCAGATGGGCACGACCGAACTCGAGCTCGACCGTGCCATCGCCAACTTCAAACAATCCTTGCAGCTCGAGCACACCTTTGCGCGGAATCAGGATCTGGCGCTGGGCGGCGACGCCGCCTGCTTCGAGATTTGTCTCGACGACGGCGAGACGGTGCCCGTCGGTGGCTACGCTGCGCAACGCATGCTCGCGCAGATCGAGCAGCAACCCGTTAAGGTAATAGCGTACGTCCTGCTGCGCCATCGCGAATGCGGTGCGATCCATCAGACCCTTGAGCGTAGCTTCCGGCAGGCTTACGCGCTCGACCAGATCGATATTCTCGATCACCGGGAATTCGCTCGCCGGCAAGGTCGCCAGCGTAAACCGGCTGCGTCCGGATTTGACCTCCACGCGATCGCCATTGAGCTTGAATTCGATCTTGCTGCCATCGGGCAATGCGCGGCAGATATCGAACAGCTTTCGGGCCGGGATTGTGATCTCGCCCGCTTCAATCTGGTCGGCTTGTGTGGTCGCCGCCATTTCAACTTCGAGATCCGTGCCGGTGAAGCTCACCTGCTGGGCCGTTGCCACGACCAGGAGATTGGCGAGGACGGGCAGGGTTTGCCGTCGCTCGACTACACCGACGACTTGTTGCAGGGGCTTGAGTAGCACTTCGCGTTGAATGGAAAACCGCATAAGTCGTCAGTCCTTCGGAGTCGCTGCTGCTGGGCTGTTTGTAAAACTTGAAAAACTAGTAGCGGTAGAGCCTGTGCATATCGCAAAAATGCTCATAAAAACTAGAAAAATCAACTCTCTGCGAGAATTTGAACGCCGGGATATCTGTCCGCTCCCGTTGTTGTTTTTCTGTGGATAAGTGCGGCGCCAAAAGTGCGGCACAAACTATCCACAGGATATCCTATTCCGTCAGCACACGAAGCAGTTTTTCCCAATCTTGCCGCAATTTGCCGTCGGTCGCACGCAGGTCGCGGATCGTGCGGCAAGCGTGCATCACGGTGGTGTGATCGCGCCCGCCGAACGCGCGCCCGATCTCGGGCAGGCTGTGCTCGGTAAGCTCCTTGGCCAGAGCCATCGCGAGCTGACGCGGGCGCGCCAGCGAGCGGCTGCGGTTCATCGAGAGCAGGTCTGACAGGCGCAACTGGTAGTAGTCGGCGACGGTCTTCTGGATGTTCGAGATCGTGACCGCCTGCGCGTGTACGGTGAGCAGGTCGCGCAAGGTCTCCAGCGCGAATTCGATGCTGATCGCAGCGCCGAGAAAGTTCGCACGCGCGACCAGTGTGTTGAGTGCGCCTTCGAGGTCGCGCACGTTGGAACGCATGCGCTTGGCCATCAATTGGGCGACTTCGATCGGCAGTTCGACGCCCTTCGTCTGCGCCTTGGCCAGCACGATTGCCGCACGTGTCTCGAAATCCGGTGGTTCGATCGCGACGCTCAGGCCCCAGCCCAGGCGCGACTTCAGGCGCGGTTCGAGGTTGTCGACCTCCTTCGGATAACGGTCGCAAGTCATGATCAACTGCTGCTTGCTCTCGACCAATGCGTTGAAAGTATGGAAGAACTCCTCCTGGGTCGTGTCCTTGCCGGCGAAGAACTGGATGTCGTCGATCAACAGCGCGTCGACTGCGCGGAACCGGCGCTTGAAGTCGTCCATGCTCTTCGTGCGCAACGCCTGGATCATCTCGCTGACGAACTGCTCCGAGCGCAGGTACATGACCTTGGTCGCCGGATTGAGCGTGCGCATTAAATTGCCGGCAGCATGCATCAAATGGGTCTTGCCGAGACCGGTGCCGCCGTAGAGCAGCAGCGGGTTGTAGGCCCGGCCCGGGTTGTTCGCGACCTGCATTGCCGCGGCCTTGCCGAGCTGGTTCGACTTGCCTTCAACGAACAGGTCGAAGGTGTAGTGCGGATCGAGATTGGATTCGAACGAATCGCCTTCGCTTGCGCCCCTGCCGGTGCGGGCGGACGAGCCGTTGTGTCCGGGCTTGCGCGGACTCGCCGCCGCCCGGCTCAACGTGCCGACGTCCATGCGCAGCGCGACCGGTGCGCCGCTCAGATATTGCAGCACCGCTTCGATGCGCGACTGGAAGCGCTCGCGCACCACATCGAGCGTGTAGGCGTTCGGCGCGAGCACGCGCAGGCCGTCGGCGTCCTCGGTCGCCTGCAGCGGCGCAAGCCAAGTGTGCAGGTCTTCTACGCTGAATTCGCCCTCAAGGCGTTCCAGGCAGCGGCGCCACAGATCAGTCATGCTCAGAGAATTTCCAGGGATGGCGTCAGGGCGATTCTCGCCCGGGCGGCCCGGCAGTCTACGCCGCCACGTCGTACCGCGCCAAGCACGGGCGGCTTGACCTACAAGGAATCCGAAGGTTAGAATTCCGCTTCTTTGTCCCTGAAGTTTCGACAGCGCCATGGCCACCAAGCGTACGTTCCAGCCCGGCAACCTCAAGCACGCCCGCACCCACGGCTTTCGTGCGCGCATGAAAACGCGCGGCGGTCGCGCCGTACTCAATGCGCGTCGCGCCAAGGGCCGCAAGCGTCTGATCCCGTAGTTCGGCTATCGGGTTCGCCTGCGGCGAACCCGATTCCGTCTTTCGCGATGAGTGACTCATCGCCCGATCTTGCCTATCCGCGCGCCGCACGTCTGCTGCGGCCCGCCGATTTCAGCGCGTTGCGCCATTCCGGCAAGCGCCTCTCCCTCAAGCACCTTCAATGCGAATACCGGCCGAATGCCGGCGCGAGCCCGCGCCTCGGCATGGCTGTGTCGCGCCGCGTGTCGAAGTTGGCCGTGGTGCGCAACCGCATCCGCCGGCAGATCCGCGAAAGTTTTCGTCTGCATCGCCCACACCTGCCGCTCTGTGACGTGCTGGTGATCGCGCGCGGCTCGGCCGCGCAAGTCGACAACGTTGCGCTGCGCGCGGAACTCGAACAGCTCTGGCGCAAGTTGATCGCGCAGATCGGAAACGCAACGGCGTCGGGTGTGGAACCCGCGGCAGCGGCACAATTGTTGAACCCTGCCGAGGCTCCCGGCACAATGCGCGACCGCGCTCGATCCCGAGTTTCTTGAACTCCCGCGCTCGCGCCCCCACCGCTTCAACGCGCGTTCCCCCTTGCCAGAGTCATCCATGTCCAGCACCCGTTCGTTCCTGCTGCTCGCCCTCATCGCCGTCGGCTACATGATCTACTCCGCCTGGGAGCAGGACTACGGACCGAAACCCCAGGCTTCGACTCCGGCCGCCGCCGCCAACGCGGCTCCCGCGACGACCGGCTCAGTCCGGGATGTGCCGTCAGCGGCTAGCGCGCCGAACCCGCAGTCTGCACCCGGCGCTGCAGATGCAGGCAAGGACCCTGCCGCGCAGACGATTACCGTGTCGACCGACTTGCTGCGCGTCGAGATCAGCACCCTCGGCGGCAGCGTCGTGCGCGCGGACCTGCTCGCCTACCCGATCGATCCCAAGGACAAGACCAAGCCGGTGCGTCTGCTCGATGATTCCGCCGAGCACTTTTTCGTCGCGCAGACCGGCTTGGTCAGCAACGGCGGCGCCGCGCCGAACCACAAGGCGTCGTTCCACGTCGAGAAGACGAGCTATGAGCTTGCTGCGGGCAGCGACAAGATCGAGGTGCCGCTGACCTGGACCGATGCCTCGGGCATCAGTGTGCGCAAGGTCGTCGTCTTCACCCGCGGCAGCTATCTGATCGAGACGCACGAGGAAGTGACCAACGCCAGTGCTGCGCCGTGGACCGGCAACGAATACCGGCAGTTGCAGCGCACTGCGCCGCCGGCGCACAGCGGCGGCCTGTTCTCGATGTACAACTCCGAAGCCTACGCTTTCGTCGGCGCTGCCTGGTATGCGCAGGGCAAGTTCAACAAGCTCGCGTTCGCCAAATTCGCCGAGTCGACACTGAGCAAAACCGACGTCGCCGGCGGCTGGATCGCCATGCTCCAGCACTACTTCTTCGCCGCCTTCATTCCGGCTGCGGGCGAAACCGACCAGTATTCGACCGGCACGGCCGACGGACGCTATCTGATCTATGCGATGTCGCCGACGCAAACGATCGCACCGAACGCGAGCGGTACCTTCGCTTCGCGCCTCTACGTCGGTCCGAAGCTGCAGAGCGATCTCGCCAACATCGCCCCGGGCCTCGAATTGACTGCCGACTACGGCATCCTCACTTTCATCGCCCAGCCGATGCATTGGGTCCTGCTCCAATTGCACAAATTCAGCGGCAACTGGGGTGTCGCGATCATCCTGCTCGTGCTGCTGCTCAAGCTCGCGTTGTACAAGCCCTCTGAGGCGCAGTACCGCTCGATGGCGAAGATGAAACAGTTCCAGCCGCGCATGGAGGCGCTCAAGGAGCGCTACGGCGACGACAAGCAGAAGCTCAACGCGGCGATGATGGAGTTGTATAAAAAGGAAAAAATCAACCCACTCGGCGGCTGCCTGCCGATCCTGATCCAGATGCCGATCTTCTTTGCCCTGCTTTGGGTGCTGCAGGAGAGCGTCGAGCTGCGCCAGGCGCCGTTCTTCGGCTGGATCCAGAACCTGTCGGCACCGGATCCGCTGTTCATCCTGCCTATCCTCAACGGCGTCGCCATGCTCGCCACGCAATGGCTGTCGCCGGCCTCGCCCGGCATGGACCCGATGCAGCAACGCATGATGAAGTTCATGCCGCTGATCTTCGCGGTCATGTTCGCGTTCGCGCCGGCCGGTCTGACCCTGTACTGGACCATGAACGGCTGGCTGTCGCTGCTGCAGCAGTGGGTCATCACCAAGCGCGTAGGCGCGATGGCGGCGCCTGCCAAGACGTAGAGCAAAGGGCGAAAAGAGTTTCTGGCTGAAATGCCCAACGACGACACGATAGCGGCGATTGCAACAGCGGCCGGTGCGGGTGGGATCGGCGTCGTGCGCGTATCGGGGCCTGCGAGCGCAGCGATCGGCGAAGCGCTGACCGGAAAGAAACTGACGCCACGCAAGGTACACTTTTCCGCCTTCGGTGATGCCGACGGCGAGGTGCTCGATCGCGGCCTCGCCATCTACTTCGCCGCACCGAATTCCTACACCGGCGAGGACGTGGTCGAACTGCAGGCGCACGGCAGTCCGGTCGTGCTCGACCTGATCCTGCGCCGCACGTTCGCGCTTGGCGCACGTCCCGCGCGGCCAGGTGAGTTTTCCGAACGCGCCTACCTCAACGGCAAGCTCGATCTGGCCCAGGCCGAAGCGGTCGCGGACCTGATCGCGAGCGGATCGGAATCGGCCGCGCGCGCGGCGATGCGCAGTCTCGAAGGCGACTTCTCGCGCGCGGTGCAGGAGTTGTTCGCAGCGCTCGTGCGTCTGCGTGCTTGGCTCGAGGCAGCGCTCGATTTTCCCGAGGAGGAAATCGATTTCCTTTCGACGCCGCAACTGACCGAACAACTCGCTGCGTTGCGCGCGGCAACAGCGAGCTTGCTGCAGGGCGCGCGCCGCGGCGTCGTGCTGCGTGACGGCTTGCACGTGGTCATCGTCGGCCGGCCGAACGCAGGCAAGTCGAGCCTGCTCAACGCGCTCGCGCGGAGTGAACGCGCCATCGTGACACCGATCGCCGGCACCACGCGTGACGTGCTGCGCGAAAGCGTCGATCTCGAAGGCATCGGTCTGACTCTGGTCGATACCGCCGGTCTGCGCGAAGCGCACGACATCGTCGAAGCCGAGGGCATCCGCCGCGCGCGCGCGGAACTCGCCCGTGCCGACGTCGCGGTTCTCGTCACCGACGATACGCATGTCGACGCGGATCGCGAACTGCTTGGCGAATGCAATCGAGCCGCCACACGCGTGATCGTACGCAACAAGATCGACCTGTACGGTGGACTGCCCGAGCGTAAGGCAGGCGCCGATGGCACGGCCCACATTGGGTTGTCGGCACATACCGGCGCGGGCCTCGATCTGCTGCGTGTCGAACTGGCGCAACTGGCCGGTCGCGGCGAGGGCGCGCACGGTGCGTTCAGCGCACGTCGCCGTCATGTCGACGCACTGACACACGTCGCCGAACATCTGCAACGCGCCAACATGCACTTGACCGTCGCACGCGCCGGCGAACTCGCCGCCGAGGAGCTGCGCCGCGCGCAGCACGAGCTCGGCGAAATTACCGGCGAGTATTCGAGCGATGATCTGCTCGGCGCGATCTTCTCGACGTTCTGCATCGGAAAGTAGTTTCG
This sequence comes from Pseudomonadota bacterium, assembly GCA_018240465.1. Taxonomy (GTDB): domain Bacteria; phylum Pseudomonadota; class Gammaproteobacteria; order Xanthomonadales; family Rhodanobacteraceae; genus Rudaea. The sequence goes on along the minus strand of JAFEFS010000032.1, from coordinate 6,702 downwards.
CTTCCAATGCGATCCGCCAGGTTCCGATAGTCGGCCAGAAAACGCAGAAATGCTGCATTTATGCTCCGATGGGATCCGTTGCGGTCCAAAAAGCTAAGACGCATCAGGTCGTCGACGGCGGCGGCTTGTTCGTCGTCGTGCACCCGAGCGGCAAGAAGGTCTGACGGATGCAATACAGACCGGACGGCAGAGGCGGCGAGAATGAAATGGCCGCGCTGGATGATTGCCCTGCATTCTCGATTGCCGAAGCCCGCCGCCGGCGCGAGGAGAGCCGTGAGCAGGTGGCGCATGGAAAGTCCCGGGCGGCGACAAAGCAGGCGGGCAAGGAAGCCGGGGCAGCGAAGCAAGCCAACACGGTGCGGGCCTTCGTCGAAATCTGCTACACCGAAGTCGAGAGCAAGGCGAGCAGCAGGCCGCACAATACGCGTCGCGTGCTCGACAAGGACGCTCTGCAGGCCATTGGCGCCAGGCTTCCGGTCGACGTGTCCATCGACGAGGTGTCGAAAATCACGGACAAGATCAAAGCGCGCGGTGCCGACCAGATGGCGCTGCAAACGCGCAACGCGATGAAATGCTTGTTCGCCTACGCCATCGCGCGCGGCAAGGTGCAATTCAATCCCGCTGCGGCCGTGGAAGCAAGGTACATCGCCACCGCGCGCAGCCGCGATGTGGCGCTGACGCCGCAGGAAATCGGCAAGCTGCTGAGCGGTACGAGCCAATCGTCCATGAAGCGGCAACACAAGTTGGCGCCGCACCTGTTGATTCTCTGCATGGTGCGCAAGTTTGAACTACACGAAGTGCGTTGGGATGAAATCGACAAGAACGCACCGCCCGATCTCACCAACGCCACGGGTGTGGCCGGCGCGCTGCTCGCACCCATGTGCAGCGAGGCGCGTGGGCAGGTGTCGTCGCCGGCTGCACCACCCGCGGTCGTGATAGTGCCGGCTTCGAGCATGGCAACGCCAAGCTGCGACTGCTCGATGCCCCAAGCCGCTTTCGCCGATCTGAAATGACGAAGGTGTTGGCGGGTGTTGGCAACGGCCTCGTGGCTTCCGGCCTCGACCGCGCACATTGGAGCAAGGCCACGCCGATTCGCGAAATCTTCAAGCAAGCAGTCGCGGCGAGGAGCCCGCCCTATTTCAATCCGCACAGGTTCCGCAACACGTCGGTCGCGTTTGGCGAGAAACTCTGCAAGTCGCCGGAGGAGTTCAATGCGTGGAGCCAGAACCCTGGGCATGAAGGCGCGCTGACAACGTTTGCAGCTACGGCGCGGTTGCCATGACGCGGCAAGGTGAAATCATCCGTAACTTGGCCGAGACATCGCGTGTACCTTCTGCGACGCCGGCGGCCGTGGAAACCCTGCTGCGGAACATGCAGAATCCGGAAGCGTTGAAGGCATTGACTACCGCACGTTGAGCCCGGCGAGTCGGCGTTGTAAATGTGCTCCAGCAGCCGCCCCATTTGTGTGGAGAGCGTTTGAGAAACTTCGATCATGGCAAGGAAGTACGCCGTTCGCGACCTTCCATCGACAGCTACCCTTCCCGTATTGCCGAAGTGAGGAAACAACGTGACACAGATACGCGGCAAAAGCTTCGCGACGAACAATGAAAGACGTTGCAACCGGGTCCTCGGGCCAGTGGTGGCTTGCCTCGGCTTGTTCGGCCTGCTTGGCATCGCTGTCGCCGGCGACGCGCGTCCGCGCGCGCGCGAAGCGGGCATCGTCGTCGGCACATTGTCTCCCGGACCGCGCAACGCGATTACCGATGTAGCCGGTGTCGGCGTGGGTCATGCCAGTCTGATCGAGGGAACGCGTTTCCACACCGGCGTCACCGCGATCGTGCCGCATGCGGGCAATCTGTTCCGGCAGCGCGTGCCGGCGGCCATCGTCGTCGGCAACGGATTCGGCAAACTCCTCGGCGTGACCCAGGTGCAGGAACTCGGTGAGCTGGAAACCCCGATCCTGCTGACCGGTACGCTCGGTGTGTGGAAAGTCGCCGACGCGGCGGTTGACTGGCTGCTGCGTCAGCCGGGCATGGAAGATGTCCGTTCGATCAATCCCGTCGTCGGCGAAACCAACGACGGTCATCTGAGCGATATTCGCGCACGGCCGTTGACGCCGGCGTTGGTCGAGCAGGCACTGACGCGGCTGTCGTACGCGGTGATCGAGGAAGGCGATGTCGGCGCTGGCGCCGGCACGGTTGCCTTCGGCTGGAAGGGCGGCATCGGCACCAGTTCGCGGCGTCTGGAGGCGACCGACGGCGGTTACACCGTCGGCGTGCTCGTGCAGAGCAATTTCGGCGGCCAGTTGACCATTGCCGGCGTGCCGGTATGGAAGGAACTGCCCGACCCCGCGGAATACGCGCGCGGCGCCAGCGCGGCGCCGGCCAAGGGCGACGGCAGCATCATGATCGTCGTTGCCACCGATGCACCGCTCGACGCGAGTGCCTTGCAGCGGCTTGCGCGCCGCGCCCTGGTCGGCCTGGCCCGCACGGGTTCGGTCATGTCGAACGGCTCGGGCGACTATGTCATCGCATTTTCCACGGCGCAGGAAAATCTGCGCTTGGCTGACGCCTCGGTCCAATCTGCGCGCAGCGTTGCCGCCGAGCGCATGACGCCGCTGTTCCAGGCGGTGGCCGAGGCGACCGAGGAAGCCATCCTCAATTCCCTGTTCCGCGCACATGCCGTGCATGGCTTTCACGGTGACGCCGCCGCTTTGCCACTGGACAAGGTGCTGGTTGCGTTGCGCCGCGCCAACCGCCTTGCCTCACCCGTACCGCGGCCAAAGCATTGAGCAAGGGCCTTTCCAATTTCCCCGCCCGGAGCACGACATGATTGAACTGTACTACTGGCCCACACCGAACGGACGCAAGATCCCGCTGTTTCTCGAAGAAGCCGGCCTTGACTACAAGATCGTCCGCGTCGACATCGGCCATGGCGACCAGCTCAAGCCCGACTTCCTCGTCATTTCGCCGAACGGGCGCATGCCCGCGATCATCGACCATGCGCCGGCAGACGGTGGCGCACCGATCAGCTTGTTCGAATCGGGTGCGATCCTGCAATATCTCGCCGAGAAGACTGGAAAGTTCCTGCCGCGTGACGTTCGCGGTCGCGTCGAATGCATGCAGTGGCTGTTCTGGCAGATGGCTGGGCTGGGACCGATGACCGGTCAGTACGGCCACTTCCACGTCTACGCGCCGGAGCCGATCGCATATGCCAGGGAGCGCTACGCGCGCGAGGTCGGCCGCCTGCTCGGCGTGCTCGATCGCCGTCTCGCCGGCCGCGAGTACATTTGTGGAAAAGAGTACACGATCGCCGACATGGCCTGCTGGCCGTGGATCGACGCTTACGACAAGGCGCCGTTCGACCTGGCGCCATATGCCGAGGTACGGCGCTGGCGCGCGATGATCGCGGCGCGACCGGCAACCGTGCGTGCGCAGGCTCTCGGCGAATTCCGCGCGGGCGCGACATCGATGACCGAGGAAGAACGCAGGATCCTGTTCGGGCATGGCGGCAAGGCGTAAAGCTGTTGGCCACGGATTTCGCGGACAAACACGGATAGAACTGCGGCAACATTTTTTGTTGTCCGTGCATTCCGCGGCAAGAGGCTCTTTTTGGGGAAATAGTGATGCGGCGCTGGATTCTGGGACTGACGATGTTGGCAGCAGCGAGTGCGGCGCAAGCCAAGGAATTGACGATCGAGCGCATATTCGATGGTGAGAGCCTGTCGGGGCCGACGCCGGTCAAGCTCAAGGCCTCGCCCGACGGCACGCGCGTGACCTTCCTGCGCTCAAAACAGGACGACCAGAACACTTACGACCTGTGGGAATACAACGTCAATTCGAACCAGACACATCTGCTCGTCGATTCGAGCGTGATCGAGCCGATGGCGGTTGAGCTGTCCGATGCGGAAAAGGCGCGACGCGAGCGTGCACGCATCGCCGGCCGCCGCGGCATCGTCGACTACCAATGGTCTCCGGACGGGAAGAAGCTGCTTTTTCCACTAGGCAACAAATTATACCTCTACGATCTCGTCGGCCGTCGCGACAAGGCGCTGCATCTGCTCGACACGCTGGGCGAGGCGATCGATCCGAAGATTTCGCCGCTCGGCCGCTACGTCGCCTACGTCCACGGCCAGAACCTGTGGGCGATCGACCTGCACGACGGCAAGGCGCGCCAGCTCACGCATGACGGCGGCGGCACGGTGCACAACGGCGAGGCCGAATTTGTGGCGCAGGAAGAAATGGCGCGCTTCAACGGCTACTGGTGGGCGCCGGACGATTCCGCGCTCGCCTTCGAGCGCTACGACGAAGTCCGGGTGCCCGTGGTCAAGCGCACCGAGGTCTATGCCGAACGCATCGACACGATCGAGCAACGCTATCCAGCCGCGGGCAAGAACAACGTGGAGGTGAAACTCGGCCTGGTGTCGCCGGCCGGTGGCGAGGCGCGCTTCGTCGACCTTGGCAACAACCCCGACGTTTATCTCGCGCGCGTCGACTGGCTGCCCGACGGCAGGCGTCTGAGCTATCAGCTGATGCAGCGCAGCCAGCAGCGGCTCGAATTGAACCTGGTCGAGGTGAATACGCTGCGGCAGCGCACGTTGCTCAGCGAGGAAGCGAACACCTGGGTTAACCTCAACGACGACTTGCGCTTCCTCAAGTCGCAGGATGCTTTTGTCTGGGCGAGCGAGCGCAGCGGCTGGAAGCATCTGTATCTCTACGGCCTCGACGGCACGCTCAAACACGCGATCAGCACGGGCACATGGAACATCGACGGCCTGCTCGGCATCGACGAGAGGCTCGGCCTGGCCTACGTCGACTCGAACCGCGACTTCGTGCCCGACCGTCAGGTCTACGCGCTCAAACTCGACGGCACGACGGCGAATGCGCCGCGTCGGATCAGCCGGGGCGACGGCCAGCATCATGCCGAATTCACCAGGAATGCCGAGTACTACATCGACACCTTCGCCGATCCGTCGACGCCGCCGCAGGTGAGTCTGCGCAAGGCGATCGACGGCGGTCTCGTCGCCTGGATCGAGCGCAACGAACTCGACGCGAAGCATCCCTACTGGCCGTATCGCGACGCGCATGTCGTGCCCGAGTTCGGCACGATCAAGGCGAATGACGGCCAGGATCTTTACTACCGAGTGTACAAGCCGCGCGGCTTCGATCCGTCGAAGAAATACCCGGTGTTCGACTTCTACTACGGCGGCCCGCATTCGCAGATGGCCGCGCGCGGCTGGATCGACTACTTCTGCGAATACATGGCACAGCACGGCTACGTCGTATTCACGCTCGATAACCGCGGCATGGCGCGACGCAGCCGAGCGTTCTCCGACGCGATCGACAAGCAGCTCGGCAAGGTCGAAGTCGAAGACCAGGTCGCCGGCATCCGCTGGCTCAAGTCGCAATCCTTCGTCGATCCCGCGCGCATCGGCGTGTTCGGCTGGAGCTACGGCGGCTACCTGACGACGATGATGCTGGCCAAGGCGTCAAGCGAAATCGCCGCCGGCGTCGCCGTTGCGCCGGTCACCGACTGGACCTTGTACGACACGTTCTACACCGAGCGCTATCTCGGCACGCCGCAGAACAATGCCGAGGGCTACAGGCTGTCAGGCACGCTGCACTGGCTCGACGGCATGAAGTCACCGCTGCTGCTCGTGCACGGCATGGCCGACGACAACGTGCTGTTCGCCAACTCGACCGCGCTGATGGCCGCGCTGCAGGATCGCGGCGTGCAATTCGAACTGATGACCTACCCCGGCGGCAAGCACGGCCTGTCGACGCCGGCGATGAAGAAGCACGTCTATCACCTGATCGCCGACTACTTCGATGCGAAGGTGAAACGTGCTTCGACGCCGGCGCCGTAGTCCAAACGCTCAAAGCAACGGCCATGGCGCCGCGAACAGCAGCCACAGTGCGGTCAGGATCGCCGGATATTTGATGATGCGGTACAGGCGCGGATGGCGCCTGCGGAACGTCACGCCGCGCTGGTTGCCGCCGCGCATGCGCGCGTACAGCCGATTGACGACACCGGTTTTCTCGGAGGCCGTGTCATTGGGAGAGGCCGTGATCGCACCCATGAACGCGCCGACGCGGCGGTTGATCGCGCGCATCCACGGCGTGCGCAGCGGGCGCTCGACGTCGGCGAACAGGATCACGCGGGTGACGTCGGTCTTGTTCTCGGCCCAGTGCACGAAGGTTTCGTCGAAGACGATGTCGCCGCCGTCGCTCCACGCGTACTCGTCGCCGTCGACGAAGATGCGGCAGTCGCGCGAGTTCGGCGTGATCAGACCGAGGTGGTAGCGCAGCGAACCGGCGAAGGGGTCGCGATGCGGAGTGAGCCGGCTGTCCGGCGGCAGCAGCGCGAACATCGCCGCCTTGACCTCGGGGATGGAACGCAGCAGCGCCACCGTCTGCGGGCACAGCGCCTGCGCGCTCGCGAGCGGCTCGCCGTACCACTTGAGATAGAAGCGCTTCCAGCCCTGCTTGAAGAAGCTGTCGAACGAGAGGTCGTTGCGCTGTTCGGCCGCGCGGATATGGCCTTCGTCGAACAGGGCGGATGCTTCGCCGCGGATCGTCTGCCAATGCTCGCGCAGCGGATTCAGATGCGGAAAGCCGCCGCGATCGAGAATCGGCCGCGCCGGCACGCGCGAGAACGCGTACATCAGCAGGTTGTACGGGGCAAACAGGGCCGAGTGGTCGG
>JAFEFS010000031.1 GCA_018240465.1 Pseudomonadota bacterium | reverse complement strand
TCGAAGCTGTTCTCCGGCGCGTCGACCGCCTACGGCGCCGAGCCGAACACGCACACCGGTCTCGTCGACATCGCCCTGCCCGGCACGCTGCCGCTGCCGAACCGCGCCGCGCTCGACAAGGCGATTCGCTTCGGCCTCGCGATCGGCGCGCGCATCGCTTCGCACAGTGTGTTCGCACGCAAGAACTACTTTTATCCCGATCTGCCCAAGGGCTATCAGATCAGCCAATACGAGCTGCCGGTAGTCGCCGAGGGCAGCCTCAAAGTACGCCTCGACGATGGCCGCACGATCGAAGTGGCGATCGAGCGCGCCCATCTCGAGGAAGATGCGGGCAAGTCGCTGCACGAGGAATTCCACGGCGCCAGCGGCATCGATCTGAATCGTGCCGGCACGCCGCTGCTCGAAATCGTCTCCAAACCCGTGCTGTATTCGGCCGCCGAAGCAGTTGCCTACATGCGCACCGTGCACACGCTGGTACGCTGGCTCGGCGTCTGCGACGGCAACATGCAGGAAGGCTCGTTCCGCTGCGATGCGAATGTGTCGGTGCGGCCGACGAGCAGCGACAAGCTCGGCACGCGCACCGAGATCAAGAACGTGAACTCGTTTCGTTTCGTCGAGAAGGCGATCGAGTACGAGATCGAGCGCCAGATCCGCGCGCTCGAAAACGGTGAGAGGATCGTCCAGGAGACGCGCCTCTACGATCCCGCGCGCCACCAGACGCGGCCGATGCGCGGCAAGGAAGACGCGAACGACTACCGCTATTTCCCCGATCCGGACCTGCCGCCGCTCGCGGTGACGGCCAAGGATATCGCCGCGGTGCAGGCGACGATGCCCGAGCTGCCCGAGGCGCGGCGCGTGCGCTACGTCGAAACGCTCGGCCTGCCCGAGGCGGACGCGACCCAGCTCTGCGCCGACCGCGCCATGGCCGATTATTTCGAAGGCGTGCTCGCCGCACTGCCGGGCGAGGCGAAACTCGCCGCCAACTGGACCCTCGGCGAAGTTGCCGCAGCGCTCAACGAGGCCGCGCTGACCGTCGAGCAATCGCAGGTATCCGCATCCGCGCTTGCGCAACTGCTCGCGCGCGTGCGCGAGGGCGTCATCTCCGGCAAGATCGCCAAGGACGTGTTCGCCGCGATGTGGGACGGCGAGGGAAGCGCGGACGCGGTGATCGAGAAGCGCGGCCTCAAACAGATCTC
>JAFEFS010000030.1 GCA_018240465.1 Pseudomonadota bacterium | reverse complement strand
GCATTGCGCGGTGGCGGCATGAACGCGCGCAGGTCGCTGGTGACAACGAGGCTGCGCTGCACGGCGAGAGCGAGCACGGCCAGCACGAGCAGCCACAGACCGAGCAGGAGCAGACGCCGGCTCAACGTGTGTCGCCACTGCACAACTTGGTGACGGCCGCACGTGTCGGCGGTTCGCCGAGCGCGCTTTGCGCCAGCTCACCGAGCAACATCGTGCTTGCATCGCCGTCGGTTTCGTCGAGGGTGAAGCAGCGCGGCTCGTTCGCGCGGCCGTCGACGGTCATCGACTTGAGCTGTTTGGCAAGCACCGGCGAGCGCGGAGTGAGGGTCAGGCGCCAGTCCGCGTTGTGTTGCATCGCCACGACGACGAAGTCGCGGTTCAACGCCGCGGCGTCGCCGCCGAGCAGCGCGGAGAATCCGCCGAGCAGCGCGCCGAGTTCTGGTGCGCGTTCGAGCGAGAACTTGCGCTCGACCTTGCCTTCGCGCTGCACGCTGACCTCGCTGCCGCTGATCGTCGTCGTCTCGCGATACGGCACTTCGACGCGCTTGCCGAGCTGGCCCGCGCCGCCGTAGTGCAACTGGCCGCGCAACAGCATCGGCCTTCTCAGCATGTGCAGGAAGCGCACCTCGGCATAGACCGTGTCGGCTGGTGGCGCGCGACGCAACGAGGCGATCAGCGTCGCCGTCGCAGGCACGAGTTCAGTCGGCAGCGGCGGCGACGGGTTCGCTGCGAGGTTGAGCGCGCTGAGCAGGGCGATGCCAGAAATCATAGAAATTGAACCAGTTGTACGGCGATTGCCGGGTGTAGTGCTCCAGGCGCGCGGCGAAGCGCTGCGCCCACTCCTGCAGCTCGCCGCTGCGCTCGCTGCGCGCGATCTTCACGCTGGCCGCCAGCGTTTCGAAGTGCAGATCGTAGCGGTTGCCGCCTTGATAGATGCCGAACCCGAGCACGATGGGCAGGTCGAGCATCGAGGCGATCTGATAGGCCGCTACCGGAAATTGCGCCGCACGGCCGAAGAAGTCGACCGTGGCGGTCGCCTCGCCCGCGCGCGCGCGATCGGCAAGCAGGCCGATCAGCGCACCCTGCTGCGCGGCCTCGTGCAGCGACAGGGCGAGCGCGCCCGGATCGACGCCGGCGTCAATCACGTTGTTCGCGACCTCGGGATTGAGCGCGTGCAGCAGTTCGTTGAGCGCGCGCGTCTGCTTCAGGTCCATCACCACGCGCAGTTTTACTTCGGGCCGGCGCAGGCTCAGCGCACGCAGCGCCTCGAAGCTGCCGAAGTGCGCGCCCAGCAGGAGTACGCCACGGCCATGCGCGATTTCGTTCTCGATCTGCTCGAGGCCGTGCACGCGCACGTCGAAACGATCGAGGGTGGTGTCGTGCAGCAGATAGATGCGGTCAAGAATCGTCGCCGCATAGCTGTGGATATGCCTGAGAATGTCCCAGGCATGCGCCGGACGGCCGAGTGCCGTGTCGAGGAATTCGCGTGAATCGCGGCGCTCGCGCGTGCGGCGGAAAAAGAAGTACAACGTGATCGGGTAGAGCCAGGCGCGGGCGAACGCGCGCCCGGCGTGCAAGCCGGCGGCACGGATCAGCCAGATGGCGAAGCGGCCTCCCGCTTCGCGGCGCTGGTGCCAGTGCGCGCTCATGCCTCCGCCTTCGCCGCGGTCTCGACGATGCCGCTCGCGAGCGTTGCCGCTTTGTGGAGAATGCGAAAATGTAGTTTTTTGCTCTTTTCCTCGATACGCAGTTCGGCTTCGATGCCGGGCAGCAGCGGCGCGCTGAATTTCACCTGCGCCAGCGCAGCGACACGCATGCCGGTTTCGCGCTCGACCGCCGCGGCGACGCGATCGAGCAGGACCACGCCGGGTACGACCGGCCGCCCCGGAAAATGGCCGGGCAGTGCGGGGTGATCGGTGGCGATGAAGAAACGCGACGTGCTCATGCGCAGATGATAACCCGCAACCCCGGACCGCTCTGTTTCGTTTCGATACGTGAACCTGCGCACAGCCTGCAGGTTGGGGTTCGCGTTGCTCACCCCAACCTATGGGCTAAGTGGCGTTGACGGCGCCGCCGGCGAGCAAGTTGTCGAGTGCAGCAGCTTTGGCGGCAGGTTCTCACGGTTCGATCAGGCTGGGCCAGACGCGACCGAGCTGCGCGAGGAATCCGGCCAACGTATGCCGCGGCGCTTGGGGCAGCAGCAGCGGGCGCAACAGGAATTCGCCGAAGAACAGGACCGCGACCGCGAGCGGCAGGATCGTCGTGCCGAACAAGCGCGACGGCGGCAGCACGGCCGCGGCAAGCAGGCCGCGCTCGTGCAGCACGCAGAGCAGGCACAACAGCGTCAGCGTCACCTGGAAGACGGCCCACAGCCCGGTGAGCCGCCGCGCATAGCGCGCGATCGCCGGCTCGCGCAGGCGCGCCTCGCCTTCCATCGCGCTGATCGCGCGCGCGATCAGCGGCGTGCGCGGGCGCACGAGGCTGCGCGCGAACAGCCAGCCGACGAAGGCAGCGATCAGCGCCGGCAGCAGGTCGATCATCAGGCCCGCGCCTCCAAACCACCACGCCGCGGCTTCGACGAAGGCCATCGCCGCGATCGCGCCACGCAGCGCGCGCGGGGTGACGACGAAGAAGAATCCCAGCGCCAGCGGCACGATCGCCGCGCCGATCGCATCGTCGTGCCGCCAACGGCCGAACAGCGCCAGCGCGAGGATGGCGAGCCAGACCGCAACGCGCATCGTCAGAACCTGTCCTCAATTCGCGCGATGCGTCTGGATATGCTCCGCCAGCGCACGCAGGCTCGAGAAGATGCGCTTGTTGTCGGCGTTGTCCGAACGCAACTGGAAGCCATAGCGCTTGGACACAGCCAAGGCAAGCTCGAGCGCGTCGATCGAATCCAGGCCGGTCTCGGCGCCGAACAACGGTTGCTCGGGAGCGAACTGTTCCGCGCTGATGTGTTCGAGGTTGAGGCTGGAAACGATCAGACTGGCGAGTTCGTGTTCGGCGGGCGTCTGCTGGTCCGACATGGTCCTTCTCGGGTTGCGGTCTTGCCGCTTCGCTGCGGCGACGGCCGCACAGTGTATCATTGCGCGATCCAAAACCTTATCCCGCGCCGCCGGCGCCGACTGCTTTTGTCTACCGCACAACCCGATATCGCCGAATCACTGCATTCCGCCGCGAGCGCCGATCTGGCGCCGCTGCGTGTCGCCTACGAATCCGCCGCACTCGCCGCGATCCTCGGCGACAGCGATGTGCTCGCCGTGTTCGGCTTCGGCGCGCGCGCACCGGCGGCGCATGCCGATCCGCGCTACCTGCGCGTCAATCTTGAACCGAGCGGCGATGCCGCGCCGTTCGAGGTCTGGCGCGTGCGTGGACACGTACGCACGCAGCGCGACGGCGACATCGCCTGGGCCCTCGACGGCGACTACGCGTTCGGCGCGATCGAGGTCGACGAGGCCGTGCACGGCGACATCGAAGGCGCAGCCGAGTTCGCCTACCGACGTCTGGTCGATGCGCTCGGCGCGAGCGACACGCCGCACGTGCTGCGCATCTGGAACTATCTCGACGCGATCAACGCCGGCGAAGGCGATGCGGAACGCTATCGCCGCTTCTGCGTCGGCCGCGCCGCAGGATTGGCCGCGCATGGCTTCGTCGACGCCTATCCGGCCGCGACCGGCATCGGTGTGCGCGACGGCCACCGTGTGTTGCAGATCTACTGGTTGGCCGCGCGCACCGCTGGCACCGCGCTGGAGAATCCGCGTCAGGTCAGTGCCTGGCGCTACCCGCGCCAGTACGGAATCAAGGCGCCAACTTTCGCCCGCGCGATGCGCGCACCAACGCAAAGTGCACAAGTATACATTTCCGGAACCGCAGCCATCGTCGGCCACGCCTCGCATCATCACGACGATCTCGAAGCGCAGATCGACGAAACACTGGCCAATATCGACAGCGTGCTCGCCGCCGCGCAGATCGCGCCGGCCGGCCGCCTCGATGGTGGCGCCGTGCTCAAGGTCTACGTGCGTCGTGCCGAAGACCTCGAGCCCGCGCGCAAACTGTTGCGCGAAAAGCTGCCCGCTTCAGCGCAACCGCTGCTGCTGCGGGGCGACATCTGCCGCAGCGAGCTGCTGATCGAGATCGACGGTGTGCAGAGCAGCTGAGCGACGCTGGCCGGGACGCAAGACAGCGCGGTCAACGCATGACCCCGCCAGGCATCAACGGTTTCTCCCGCGGCCATCGGATCCATCCACCTTGCGGTAGCGGATATCGAACCGCGCCGCCCACCGGATTCAGAGCGCTTTACGCCGCCGCGCAACCGGACACAGCGAACGCCCGCCGACGACGAGCGCGCCGATCCACCACGCCAGCGCGGCGTTGTAGACGAGGTGGCCCTGCTTGGGCACGTCGGCAAGACCGTCGCCGAGCACGGTGACGGCGAGCGTGCCGAGGGTGACGACGAGGGTCAGCACGGTGACGGTGAGCAGGCGCGGCCAGGCACGCCAGCGCTGACGCCAGAGCAGGGCGATGAACGCGGCGAACGGCGTGCCGAACAGCAGGGTGCGCAGCAACGGGTGCCGGGCGAACAGATCGCTCCACGAGAAGAACTGCGCCGGCAGCGGGGCGAAATCACCGCCTTCGACCAGACCCAGCCCCGGCGCCACCCACGGATGCAGGTTCGCAAGGCCGGCCCAGCCGATGCGCAGGGCCATGTCGGGCTCGCGCAGCAACGCAAGCAGTTCGCGCGATCGTGACACCCTCGTCAACTCTGGACACAGGTCGGCCGGAAAGCCGGGCATCTGCCAGGCGCGTTTGCCCGAGTATTGCAGGCACTGCGGCGACAGGCCAAGCGATTGTGCGGTCGCGGCCGGGTCGCGCGAATTCGGCAGCAGTGCGGTAAACACGACATCGGCTTGGTTGAACACGTTGATCGCACGGATCTCCTCGCTGTCGCGCTGCAGCTGTACGACCTGGACGATGATGCCGGCGAGCGCGCCGATCAGCAGCGCCTTGCCTTTCCACAGCCAGACGCGGTCGCGCCAGCGGCCGAGCGCGAGCATCGCCACGGCGATGCCGAACGGCAGCACGATGTGCTGGATCTTGCTCAGCGCAAGCGCCGCGGCGGCGAGCGCGAGCAGGCCGAACGCATGGCCGCGCGCGGGCTTGCCTTCGTGGATCAGGATCAAGCCGGCAACGGCGTAGAGTGCAAGCAGCGCGGTCCACTCGGCATAGAACGTGTTCAAGTAGATCGTGTTGGCCGGGTCGGCGAACAGCAGCGGCAGCAGCAAGCCGTTGGCCAGCGCCGACCACGGCTCACGTCGGCGCAACCAGGCGATGGTGAAGGCAGCCCACAGCGCGAGCATCGCCGCGAGCTTGAACGCACCGATCCAGCGCACCGAATGCGCCTTCGCGCCGGTTGCGGCTTCCTCGGCATGGAACACGGCAGCGGCCGCCCCCTGGAACAGCAGCTCCGTCGACCAGTAGCAGATCGGATCCTTTGCGGCGACGAACCTGTAGCGCGAATACGGCGCGGCGGGACTGTTGCGGTCGGGCGGTACCGATTCGGGGCGGTCCGGATAGAGGTCGAAACAGGCGCTGTAGCGCACCTCGTCATAGCTGTTGGCCAACGCGATCAGCGGTTCGTGCAGGACCAGTGCACCGAAGCGCCACAGGCCGGCGAGCAGACACGCCGCGAGCGCCCACCACAGCCAGCGCGGAGTAGGCGGCGGCGCGGGGCGGGAGTCGGCTGGGTCGGACGCGGGCATAAGGGCCGGAAGTCTAGGGGTGCTTCGTGACCGGGACAATCGTTCCGGGCGCTGGGCGGAAATGTGATCCAATACACAAATGTTGCGTCGATTCTGCACGGTCGCTCCCGCCAATCGCAACGCGGACGCGTGGAATGTGCGGTGCTAGACTTTTTCGCACTGGAACGTTTCGTACTTGAATCAGGCGCCTGCGCCTTGGAGGGGTCATGAAGCAGCAACTGGGGCACTACGATCTGGTCGCCGAACTGGGCCGCGGTGGCATGGGCGTGGTTTACAAGGGCTACGAAGCCTCGCTGCACCGCTATGTCGCGATCAAGGTGCTGGCTGATTCGCTCGCGCACGACCCGGCGATCAAGGAGCGCTTCCTGCGCGAGGCGCGCAGCATGGCGGCACTCAACGATCCGCACATCATCCAGATCTACTTCATCGGCGACGACGAAGGCCAGACCTTCTTCGTCATGGAATTCGTCGATGGCGAATCGCTGAGCTCGGTGCTCAAGCGCGAGCACCAACTCAAGCCCGAGCAGGCGGCGAAGGTCATCTACCAGACCGCGCTCGGCCTTGCCACCGCGCACGACCGCGGCGTGATCCACCGCGACATCAAGCCCGGCAACATCATGATCGACAGCCGCGGCAACGTGAAGATCGCCGACTTCGGCATCGCGCTGTCGAGTGCGGACATTTCGAAGAAGCTGACCTCGACCGGCGAATTCGTCGGCACGCCGGGCTACCTCTCGCCCGAAGTCTGCCTCGGCAAGCTGGTCGACCAGCGCTCGGATATTTTCTCCCTGGGCATCGTGCTGTTCGAGATGCTCGCCGGGCGCATGCCGTTCACCGACGAGTCGCCGCTCGGCCTCATGCTCGAAGTGGTCAAGGCGGAGATTCCGGACGTGCGCGCGCTCAATGCCGACGTCGATCCGGAACTCTCGCGCATCCTTTCGCGCATGATCGCCAAGGAACCGGCCGACCGCTACCAGAGCTGCCAGGACCTCGCCGCCGACCTCGCCCGCCACCCGTTGCTCGCCAACGGCGCGACGCTGCAGCTGCGCACGCAACCCTCGCCTGCCGCGGCAACCTTGATCGGCATGAAGACGCCGGCGCCGGGGCAAAGCGCGCAGCCGAACACGACGCCGACGCCACGTCCATTGCCGAATGCGACGTCCGCACCCACGGCCGTGATCACTCCGCCGCGCGCGCAGACCACGCTGCCCGCGGTCGCGACGCCGAACGGGGCGCATCAGTCCCTGCTCGAACGCCAGGCGGCCGCGGCGCAGAAGAAGTCCGGCTCGGCCGCTCTGCCGCTCGCGATCGCCGCGCTGTTGCTGCTCGGCCTGGCCGGCGGTGCATTCGCCTATCGCGACCAGCTCGGCTTCATGAGGCAATTTCTGCCGGCAAGCCTGTTCGGTTCCGCGCCGGCGACCACGACCGAGGCGACAACGATGTCCGCGAGTGCGGCAACGAAGACGGCCAGCGGCTCCATCGCGCCTGCCAGCGCGACGGTGGCACCGTCGTCCGCGCCCGCCGTCCCGCCCCCAGCGCCGGTCGCAACCACGGTCGCCGAGCCGGCGGCGGCCGTGGTTGCATCGGCGACAGCGACCAACGGGGAAAATGCCGCAAAAGATGCAAGTGCGACAAATTCCACCACCGCAGGGGCGGTTGGCGGCGCTTCCCTGACCGAGCTGACCGCTGGCGGCAATGCCGCATCAGCGAGCGCATCCACAGCCAACGCAAGCGCACCGTCGAGTACACCCGCACCGGTCGACAGCGGCGCGAGCAGCCCCATCGAACCGCCGAAACCGCTGGCCGCGCCCACGGCCACGCAGATCGCCAAGGCCATGCCACCGCCACCGGCCGTGCCGCCGCGCCCGCATGTGCCCACCGTCGCCGTACTCTCGGGCGGCGACATCACGGTATCGGAACCGGCCGGGCGCGTGATCGAGCAGGCGCTCGCGCGCCGCGGCTATCGCCTCGCCGATTCCGACATGATGCCGGGTGCGGGACGCTATCTCTCCGGCCAGCGCGTGAACGTCCCGGCCCTGCTCGACATGCTGGCCAAAGGCGGCCGCGTCGACGCCGTCGTCATCGTGCATGCGCGTCCGACCGGGCAGCAGAACCTGCCGGCGTATGGCATGAACGTCGATGCGACCACGGCCCAACTCAACGTCATGACGTATGCCGTATCCGGTCGGCGCAAGCTCGGCGCCGGCTGGACCCAGAACGTGATCTACACGGGCCTGTCGGCCAAGCAGCAAGGCGAGGAGGCGGTCGAGGAAATCACGCCGCAGGTCGAAAGCCTGCTGGTCGAATACCGACCGGGACACCGGCACGACTGAGCTTTCAGAGGGCCGTGACGAGAAGCGGCCATGCGTATCCTCAAGGAACGCCGCGCGACTTGGCGCCGCGCCCGAGCACCTCGCGCGCGAAGCGGTAGCCCGTGGCGATCGCGCGCTCGTATTCGTGCCAGTCGAGCAGGCCGATGTCACCCATCGGCGGCGCAAGCAACAGGCTCGTCTGCGCCCGGCGCGCGGCGCTCGCGGTTTCTGCGTTGACCATGCCCGCACGCAACAGGATGTTGAGAATACCCGGCCGTAACGGGCGCCGGCACAGGCGCTGCCAGGCGAGCCGCAACGCCGACGGCAGGGCGAACTCCTCGACCTGCGCGCGCACCACGTCGTCGGCGCCGATGTCGATGCCGATGATGTCGCCGACCCGGGCTTCGCGCATCGGATCGACCGGCAGGTTGTTCATCACGGCGCCGTCGACATAGACCTCGCCATGGTGGAACACCGGCGGCAACACGCCCGGGATCGCGCTCGCCGCACGCAACCAGAGCCAGAGCGGACCACTGCGGTGCACCTGCGCGGTGCCTGCGGTCAGGTTCGCGGTGACCGCGTAGAACGGCAGCGGCAGATCGCTGATGTCGCGATCGCCGAACGCTTCGCGCAGCAGATGCGCGACGCGGCGTCCGCGGGTCAGCGAGATGAATGGAAACGTGTAGTCGCGCAGCGGCCGGCCGTCGACGAAGGCGCGGCGATAGTTGTAGAACATCTCCTCGACCGACCAGTCCAGGGCCACACCGGCGCCGATGATCGCGCCGATCGAGGTGCCGCCGACGCAATCGATCTGCTGGCCGTTTTCGCGCAACGCACGGACGATGCCAATCTGGGCGAACCCACGCGCACCACCGCCGGACAACACCAGGCCCATGCTGCGCCCGATCAGCAAGCGCGCGATGCGTTCGATATCCGCGCCGGCGCTGCCGCCGCGCACATGATGGTGGCGCGCACCACGCACCTGGGCCAACCACTGCGGCGCCCGGCCCGGCCCGATATCGCCCGCGTGCAGCAGAACCAGATGGCGCGCGCGCAACGGCATGTGCTCGGCGTTGATGTAGGCGACCTCAGGCCAGGCGCTCGCCACATCCGCGGCATTGGCCGGCAGCAGGAACGCATCGGCCTGGCGCGCACAGTGCGCGCGCCAGGCGGTCTCGCCGGCATCGCCGAGCAACAACACGTAGCGATGCGTAGCCTCGACCTCGTGCAGCCAGGCCGCGTCGTGCCCGTGCGCGACGGCGGCATCGATCAGCGCGCACGAGCCATAACGCGACAACACCGTTGCCAGGGCGTGCGCGAAGCCCCGGGCATCGACACCGGCATCGTGCGCCAGGATCGCGAACGTGCGCGGCGCCGAATAGCGCACCTCGCCCGGGCGCTCGAGCAAATGCCGCGCGGTGACGCCAACCGAATGCAGCATCGCCTGCGGATATTTCGCGACGAGGCGATGGAAGGAATCGGCCGACAGGCGCAACACGACGCTGTCGCGCAGTGCGCGCACGAGTGAAGCACGCGGGGTTCGCGCGATAAGGCTGATCTCGCCGGCCACTTCGCCAGCGCCAAGCAGGCCGAGCAGGGTGAGCACGCCATCCGCCTCGCGCCGGTAGGCGGCAAGACCCCCGTTGCGCACGATGTAGAGCGCATCGGCGACTTCGCCTTCGTCGAACAGCACCGCGCCGCCGAGCAGCATGCGCGCTTGCAGCTCACCCGCAAGCTCGGCGATACCGCCGCCATCGAGCGGGGTGAACAGATCGATGCCGCGCAGGAACGTCTGCAAATCGCCGCCTGGAGTTGCAAAGTCGGAATGGCTCATTCGTTCATGCTAGCGCCGCGACGACTTGATTTTCCCGTTGCCGCGTTCATTTCTGCGATCATCGCCGGTCGTAACGCGCAAGCCGCGGCCACTCCTCGTCGTGTTTCTTTATGAGAATCAGCCATTTCCGTCCATGAACCCAACCAATCCCCTGCTCGCCGATACTGCCCTGCCCGCATTTGCCACCATCCAGCCCGAGCACGTCGGCGCCGCGATCGAGGCGGTGCTCAGCGCGTACCAGCGCGAAATCGACGCGTTGAATTCGGCTCCGGCGCCGCGCGATTTCGCCAACACGATGCTGCCGCAGGAGGCGCTGGAGATGCGCCTGGAGCGCGCCTGGTCGCCGGTCTCGCACCTGCATGCCGTAGCCGATTCGCCGGCGCTGCGCGAAGCGTATTCGGCCGCGCTGGAGAAGATCACCGAATTTTCGACCGAGCTCGGCCAGAACCGCGCGCGCTACTCCGCGGTGAAAGCCGTGGCCGATCGCGCCGACTTCGCCAACCTGCCGCGTCCCGCGCGTACCCTGGTCGAACATGCCTTGCGTGATTTCCGCATGTCGGGCGTGGCGCTCGAGGAACCGCAGCGCTCGCGCTTCAAGGAGATTGCCAATCAATTGTCCAAGCTGTCGAACGAGTTCGAGAACGCCGTGCTCGACGCGACCGAGGCGTGGTCGGAACAGGTCGGCGAAACGCAGCTTGCCGGACTGCCCGAAGCCGAACGCGCGCTACTGAAGCAATACGCCGAGGAGGCCGGACACGACGGCTGGCGGGTCACGCTCAAGCAGCCCAGCGTTACCGCGGTGTTGACCTATGCGGACGATCGCGGCCTGCGCGAGCGCGTCTACGCCGCATATCAGACGCGCGCCTCGGACCAGGGTCCGAACGCAGGCCGGTTCGACAACTCGCAGCGCATCGAGCAGATCATGGCGCTGCGCCACGAAGGCGCGCGATTGATCGGGTTCGACAATGCCGCCGAGGATTCGCTCGCGACCAAGATGGCCGGCACGCCCGCGCGCGTGCTCGCGTTCCTGCGCGACCTCAACGCGCGCGCCAGGCCGGTCGCACAACGCGAGCTGGAAGAGCTGCGCGAATTCGCCCGCGTCGAATTGGACATCGCCGATCTGCAACCCTGGGACGTGGCCTACGCCGCGGAAAAACTGCGCGTGAAGAAGTACGCGCTCAGCGAAGAAGAACTCAAGCCGTATTTCCCGGCCGAGGCGGCGATCACCGGGCTGTTCGCGATCGTCGAGCGCGTGTTCGGCGTGCGCTTCGTCGCGCGCGACGGCGTCGAGGTCTGGCATCCCGACGTGCGTTTCTACGACGTCGTCGATGCGCAGGGCAAGACCATTGCCGGCGCCTACTTCGATCTCTACGCACGCTCGGGCAAGCGCGGCGGCGCATGGATGGACACCTGCCGCTCGCGCTATGCGAACGGTGGCGAAATGCACCTGCCGATCGCCTATCTGACCTGCAACTTCGCCCCGCCGACCAAGGACATGCCCTCGCTGCTGACCCACGACGACGTGACCACGCTGTTCCATGAAACCGGCCACGGCCTGCATCACATGCTGACCGAGATCGACCTGCCCAGCGTCGCCGGCATCGACGGCGTCGAGTGGGACGCGGTCGAGCTGCCGAGCCAGTTCATGGAGAACTTCGCCTGGCAGCGCGAGGGGCTGGCACTGTTCGCGAAGCACTGGAAGACCGGCGAGACGCTGCCCGAGGAACTGTTCCAGCGCATGCTCGCCGCGCGCCACTATCACGCCGGCCTGTTCCTCGTGCGCCAGCTCGAGTTCGGTTTGTTCGATTTCCGCCTGCATCTCGAATTCGACCCCGCGCGCGGCGCGCGCGCGATGGAAATCCTGCGCGAAGTGCGCGACGAGGTCGCCGTGGTGATGCCGCCACCTTGGCAACGCATGCCGCACGCGTTCGGCCACATCTTCGCCGGCGGCTACGCGGCCGGCTACTACAGCTATCTGTGGGCCGAGCTGCTTTCCGCCGACGCGTTCTCGCGTTTCGAGGAAGCCGGCGTGTTCGACCGTGCCGCAGGCGATGCCTTCCGCCGCAGCGTGCTCGCGGTCGGCGGCTCGCGACCGGCGCTGGAGAGCTTCGTCGAATTCCGCGGCCGCGAGCCTGAGCCCGAGGCGTTGCTGCGCAGCTACGGCCTCGCCGCGTAGCGACCCATCGATGCTTTCGGTCGTCGTCAACTTCCACAACAATCGCCGCGAGGCGACGAACACGCTGCATTCGCTGACGCGTGCGTACCAGCACGACGCAGGCGCGATCGAGTTCGAGGTGATCGCGCTCGACCACGGCTCGACGCTGCCGTTGGACGAGGCGGACGTGCGTGCGTTCGGCCCGGAATTTCACTACCGTGGCGTCGAGACCAAATCGGTGTCGCCCGCGGCGGCGATCAACGCAGCCTGCCGCGATGCGCGCGGCGAGCGTCTGCTCGTGATCATCGATGGCGCACATATCCTCTCGCCAGGCATCTATGCGCTCGCGAACCGCGCGTTCGCGCAGTTCGACGCGCCCTTGCTCGCCACCGCGCCGTTCCATCTCGGCCCCAAACAACAGAACGAATCGGTGGTCGAGGGCTACAACCAGCACGTCGAGGACGACCTGCTCGCGCGCAGCGGCTGGAAACGGAATGGCTATCGCCTGTACACCATCGCCGGGGCCTTCGCCGATCCGGGCATGGCCTGGTTCGGCTGCGCATTCGAGAGCAGCTGCTTCGGCATCGGCAAGGACGATTTTCTC
>JAFEFS010000002.1 GCA_018240465.1 Pseudomonadota bacterium | reverse complement strand
GCGAGATGCAGACCGGAGGTGATGAAGAAGAAACGCAGTTCGTCCGCAAGCGGCGCGAGGCGCGCATGCAGCGACGCATCGGCGTGCAGCGCGACGTCGGCTTCGAGCGCGGCACCGATTTCGCCGGCATTGCGCATGCCTTCGAGCAGCTTCGCCGCGGCCGCGCGGATGGTCAGCAGGTCGTTCCAGAACGCGCGCCGCTCGGGCTTGCCCTGGGTCGGCGCGAGGCCGTCGTAGAACGTTTCGAACAGCACCGAGGCATCGCGCTTGCCCGGAATCAGCGGCCAGATTTCCTCGGCGGTGAACGACAGGATCGGCGCAAGCCAGCGCACCATCGCCTCGACGATGCGGTACATCGCGCTCTGCGCGCTGCGCCGGCCGTGGCTGTCGGTCTGCATCGTGTACAAACGATCCTTGGTGATGTCGAGGTAGAGCGAGCCCATCTCGTTGGTGCAGAAGTTCTGCACGCGCTGCACGACTTCGGGGAAGTCGTAGCGCGCGTAGGCGGCAATCACGGCCTGCTGCGTGTCGTGCGCCTGCTGCACGGCCCATTGATCGAGCAGCAGGCTGTTTTCGACCTCGACCAGATCACGCGCAGGATCGAATCCGTGCAGGTTGCCGAGCAGGAAGCGCGCGGTATTGCGGATACGGCGATACGCATCGGCGACGCGCTTGAGGATTTCGTCCGACAGCGCCATCTCGTTGCGGTAGTCGGCCGAGGCGATCCACAGGCGCAGGATGTCGGCGCCGTAGGTCTTCATCACGTCCTGCGGCTCGATGCCGTTGCCGAGCGACTTCGACATCTTGCGGCCCTGCGCATCGACAGTGAAGCCATGGGTGAGCACCTCGTCGTACGGCGCCTTGCCGTGCATCGCGACGCTGGTCAGCAAGGATGAATGGAACCAGCCGCGATGCTGGTCCGAGCCTTCGAGGTACATGACCTTGTCGCCCGGCTTGCGCGCGAGTTCGGGGCGCTGGTCGAGCACGCAGTAATGCGTCGTGCCCGAGTCGAACCAGACGTCCAGAATGTCGATGACCTTGTCGTAGTGTTCCGCCTCGTCGCCGAGCAGCTCGCGCGCGTCGAGCGCGTACCACGCATCGGCGCCGGCTTTCTCCACGCGCTGCGCGACCTGCTCCATCAGCTCGACGCTGCGCGGATGCGGCGCGCCCGTGGATTTGTGGATGAACAGCGCGATCGGCACGCCCCAGGTGCGCTGACGCGAAATACACCAGTCCGGGCGGCCGGCGATCATGCCATGGATGCGCTCCTCGCCCCAGGCCGGATACCAATCCACATCCTCGCGGATCGCCTTGAGCGCGCCGGCGCGCAGGCCAGCCGTCTCCATGCCGATGAACCACTGCGGCGTGGCGCGAAACACGACCGGCGTGCGATGGCGCCAGCAATGCGGATAGCTGTGCGTGATCTTCTCGGCGGCGAGCAGTACGCCACGTTCGCGCAACAGGTCGACGACTGCATCGTTCGCCTTCCAGATGAACTGGCCGGCGAAGAGTTCCGTGTCCGGCGTGTAGACGCCGTTCGGACCGAGCGGATTGACGCCAGCGATGGAGTACTCGCGCGCGACGACGAAATCCTCCATGCCGTGACTCGGCGCGGTGTGCACGGCGCCGGTGCCGTCTTCGGTGGTGACGTGGTCGCCATTGATGACGGGGATTTCGCGCGCGTAGAACGGATGCTGCAATTTGGTCAGGTCGAGCCCGGCGCCCTTGATGTGGCCGAGCGCGACCGGATGTTCGAGGCCGTAACGCTTGGCGATTTTTTCCAGCAGCAGTTCCGCGACGACGAGCAGCACGCGCCTGCCGTTGCGCGCCGGGCCCTCGATCAGCACGTAGTCGATGTCCGGGCCGAGCGTGACCGCGACGCTGGCCGGCAGCGTCCACGGGGTCGTCGTCCAGATCGGCACGGTGACGATGTCGCCGTCATTCACGCTCGCGCCAAACTTCGCCGCCAGCGCCTTCGCATCGTGCGCATCGTAGGCGACGTCGATCGCCCACGACTGCTTGTCCTGATATTCGATCTCGGCCTCGGCCAGCGCGGAGCCGCAGTCGAAGCACCAGTACACCGGTTTTTCGCCGCGCACGAGGTGCCCATTCGCGATCACCTTCGCCAGCGCGCGGATTTCATC
Source organism: Pseudomonadota bacterium (assembly GCA_018240465.1). Lineage (GTDB taxonomy): Bacteria > Pseudomonadota > Gammaproteobacteria > Xanthomonadales > Rhodanobacteraceae > Rudaea. The sequence continues at coordinate 26,260 of JAFEFS010000002.1, read as the reverse complement.
GGCCTCGAACTGGAACGCCAGCGTCTCGTACGGACGGCTCCAGTCGCCGAGCACGCCGAGGCGCTTGAAGTCGGTGCGCTGCAAATCGATTTGCTTGGTCGCGTACTCGCGGCAAAGCCTGCGGAATTCGGCCGCATCGACTTTGACGCCGACCTTGCCAACCTTTTTCTCGACCGCGACTTCGATCGGCAATCCATGGCAGTCCCAGCCCGGCACGTACGGCGAGCGCAGGCCCGCGACGAGCTTGGACTTGACCACGATGTCCTTGAGGATCTTGTTGACCGCATGGCCGAGGTGGATCGCGCCGTTCGCGTACGGCGGGCCGTCGTGCAGGATGAAGGCATGCTCGCGGGTGGCGGTGCGCTGCTGGATCTCGGCGTAGCGGTCGACCTTTTCCCATTCGGCGAGCATCGCCGGCTCGCGCCGGGCGAGGTCGGCCTTCATCGCGAAATCGGTCTGCGGCAGGTTGATCGTGGACTTGTAGTCGATGGACATGGATTGGTTACGAAAGGTTGAGGGCCGCAACGCCCTCCCCCCTGACGGCTTCAGCATCGGGGGAGAGGGTTGGGTGAGGGGGCGCTTCTCGTCGATGGAACGAGTGGGGCGCAAGAGCGAAAAGCCCCCCTCACCCTGTCCTCTCCCCCGGCAAGCCGGAGGAGAGGGTTCAAGATATTCCCAGAATTTCCCGCGCCCGCAATGCGTCGCGATCGATCTGTTTCACCATCGCGTCGAGGTCGGTGAATTTCTCCTCGTCGCGTAATTTTTCCACAAATTCCACTTGTATACGACGGCCGTACAAATCGCCGTCGAAATCGAACAGATGCGCCTCGAGCAACGGCTCCTTGCCGTTCACCGTCGGCCTTACGCCGAGGCTGGCCACGCCCGGATGCGCCGCATCGCCGATGCCGTGCACCTTCACCGCGAAGATGCCGTCCACCGGCGACGTGCGCGAGCCAAGGCGCAGGTTCGCGGTCGGGTAGCCGAGCTTGCGCCCGAGCTGCTGGCCGCGCACGACATGGCCACCGATCGCGAACGGTCGGCCGAGCCAGCGCGCCGCGAGCGCAAAACTGCCGCCGGCCAGCGCCTCGCGGATCGCCGATGACGAAATGCGTTCGCCATCGATCACGACCGGCTCGAGCGCCCGCGCCGTAAACCCGTGTTCGCGACCCAGTCGCTGCAGCAGATCGACATCGCCGCCGCGCGCGTGGCCGAAGCGGAATCCCTCGCCGACCCAGACCTCGCGCGCGTCGAGCCGCCGCACGAGCACGCGCTCGACGAACTCCTGCGCGCTCATCGCCGCCAGCGCCGCGTTGAAACGCAGCAGCAGCGCGCGATCGATCCTCGCCGCGCGAAACTGCTCGATCTTCTCGCGCACGTTGCTCAGCCGCGCCACCGGCCGCCCGTGCGCGAAAAACTCGCGCGGCAACGGCTCGAAGCTGGCGACGACCGCGTCGAGACTCAGCGCGCGCGCGCGTTCGCGCACGCGCGCGAGCACGGCGCGATGGCCAAGATGCACGCCATCGAACGCACCGATGCAGACGACACTGCCTCGCGTGGCGACGGGCTCGCCCGCGATATCCCGGAACAACATACGCATCGCGCGATTATAGCGATGCTCTGGCGAGAAGTGCGGCCATGGGTGGCCGCTTTTTGACTTTTGCGCTCAAGGACGAGTGCATGAACAACTTGCGCCGCCGAAGGCCGCAGGGCAGTTGCTTTCCTTGTCATTCCCGCGGGCTTCCGGCGGGGCTTTCAACAGCCGAAGGGCTGGTCATCCAGTGCGTTTGCTTTGCTCTTGATTGACGAAAGTCGCTGGATTCCCGCCAGGAGCATGCGGGAATGACGAGCTGAACAACATGTCAATGCGCGCGCAAGTCGCGAAGACGCAAGCCGCCCGCGTAGAGGGCCGCCAGGTAAACGCCACCGGCCACAACGATGATGGTGCCGAGCCGCCACGCGCGCTGGACGACGCCCGCCGCACTCCAATCAGGCCAGATCGCCAGTCCCGCAAGAATCACCGCCACCATCAGCGCACAGGCCACACCGAGACGCAGCATATGTCTGCCCCAGCCCGGTTCGCGGACGTAAATCGCCTCGCGGCGCAGCGCACGCCAGAGCAGCAAAAGATTCAGATAACTCGCCAGACTCGACGCCACCGCCACCGCCATATGCAGGCCACGCACATGGGCGATGCGCGCCAGCACATCTTCATCCGGTGCCTCGGCCCCGCGCCAGAGTAGATACAGTGCGCCGACCAGCAACACGTTGAGCAGCATGTTCGCCACCATCGCGGCAATGCCGGCGCGCACCGGCGTCTTCGTGTCCTGGCGAGCGTAGAACGCCGGCACGAGCACCTTGACCAGCGCGAACGCCGGCAGGCCGAAACTCAGCGCGGACAGGCTCAGCGCGACCATGTCCGCATCGCCCGCGGTGAACGCGCCGTGCTGGAACAGCGTCGCGACGATCGGCTTGCCGAGCAGGACCAAACCGAGCATCGCCGGAATCGCGATCAGCAACGTCGTGCGCAGGCCCCAGTCGAGCGCACGCGAAAACCCGGCGTGGTCGGTGTTGACGTGATGGCGCGACAGGCTGGGCAGGATCACCGTGCCGAGGGCGACACCGAAAAGACCCAGCGGCAGTTCGAGTAACCGATCGCCCTGCTGCAGCCAGGACTGCGAGCCGGTGATCAACAACGAGGCGATCACCGTGTCGAGCAGCAGGTTGACCTGCGCAACCGACGAGCCGAACAAGGTCGGGATCATCAGGCGCATGATGCGCCGCACTTCCGGGTGCGAGCCGCCCCAACTCGGCAGCGTCAGCAGGTCGAGCCGGCGCAACGCCGGGAACTGGAACAACAACTGCAGGATGCCGGCGAGAAAAATGGCCCACGCCAGCGCCTTGATCGGCACCTGGAAATACCGGCTCCACCACAGCGCACCGGCGATCATGCACAGGTTGAGGATGACCGGAGTCAGCGCGGGCAGCGCGAAGCGGTGGAAGCTGTTGAGCACGCCACCCGCCAGCGCGGTCAGCGAGACGAAAAACAGGAACGGGAACGTGATGCGCAGCAGGTCGGATGTCAGGCGCGCCTTTTCCGGCGTGTCGAGCGCGCCGAACGAGAACAGCGCGGCGACCTGGTCCGAGCCGAGCACGCCGAGCGCGGTGACGATCAGCAGCACGCCGCCGAGCGTACCGCTGGTTTTCGCCACCAGCGTCTTCAGCTCCGCATGCGGGCGCCTTTCCTTGACCTCGGTGAACACCGGCACGAAGGCGGTGCTGAACGAGCCTTCGGCGAACAAGCGACGCAGGAAGTTCGGGATGCGGAAGGCGACCCAGAACGCGTCGGTCATCCAGCTCACGCCGAACGCGGCATTGATCGACTGGTCGCGCACCAGGCCAAGTACGCGCGAGATCATGGTCATCGCGCTGAACGAGAACATTGAGCGCAGCAGGCTTGGGGTCTTCACGGGATGCAGGGCCCGGAACTACGGACTCGGGGAAGGCCACGGTGATGCGCGGTTCGGGAGCCGCAACACGAGTGCCCGCGAAGCGGGCTGCGCGGTTTCGCTCCACCCGGCCGCGAGCCTCGCATCCCGAACCCCGACAGCGCATTGACGCAACGCCGCGCAGCCCTTACAATTTCCGCCCTTTTTCCGCCCCCGATTTTCAATCTTTTTTCTGGAGTCATCCCTTGGCAAACATCAAATCCGCGAAGAAGCGTGCGCGTCAGGCCGTCAAGCGCAACGCCCGCAATTCCAGTGCGCGTTCCGCGCTGCGCACCGCCGTAAAGAAGGTCGTCAACGCGATCGCGGCGAAAGACAAGGCAGCCGCCGAGGCCGCCTACAAGACTGCCGAGCCGATCCTCGATCGCGAGTCGAGCCGCGGCCTGATCCACAAGAACAAGGCTGCGCGCCACAAGAGCCGCCTCTCCGCGCACATCAAGGCGCTGGCCTGAGTCGTTCGAGCGCATCCCGAAAAAAGCCGGCCAACGCCGGCTTTTTTTTTGCCGCCGCGATGTGAATGGCCCCCGCTCGCCCGCCCCTCCCCCACGAGGGGGGAGCGGCCGGGGAGAGAATGAGCGGGAGCAGAATGACGCCGGCAAAACCGTCACGCGTCCTCACTCCGCGACTCCTCCGCTGCCTCGGCGCGCCGTCGATCGAAGAAGTCCTGGATCTTCAGGACGACTTCCCACGTGCCCTCGCGTGCGATCGCCGAGACGAGGAACCATGGTTCCTTCCACCTGAGCTTTTTCACCACCGCCTTGGCCAGCTTCTGGCGCTCGTCTTCGGGCACGAGGTCGGCCTTGTTGAACACGAGCCAGCGCGGGCGTTCGAGTAATTCCTCGTCGAATTTCTCCAACTCCGCCTCGATTGCGCGCACCTGTTCGGCCGGATCGGTCTCGCCGTCGAGCGGCGCGATGTCGACCAGGTGCAGCAGCAGGCGCGTGCGCGAGACGTGTTTCAGGAACTGGATGCCGAGCCCTGCGCCATCGGCCGCGCCCTCGATCAGGCCGGGGATGTCGGCAATGACGAAGCTCTGGTCGGTGCCGATGCGCACCACGCCGAGGTGCGGCTGCAAGGTGGTGAAAGGGTAGTCGGCGACACGCGGCGTCGCCGCCGAGACGGCGCGGATGAACGTCGATTTGCCCGCATTCGGAAAGCCGAGCAGGCCGACGTCGGCCAACACCCTCAGCTCCAGACGCAGCTCACGCGTCTCGCCCTCCGTGCCCGGCGTGGCCTTGCGCGGTGCGCGGTTGGTCGAGCTCTTGAAATTGACGTTGCCGGCGCCGCCGCGACCGCCCTGGGCGACCTTGATTACCTGGCCGTGATGGGTGAGATCGCCGATCGTCTCCTCGGTATCAACGTTGATGACCGCGGTGCCGACCGGCACGCGGATGATTCTGTCCTCGCCGGCCTTGCCGGCCATCTGCCGGCCCATGCCGTTCTCGCCTCTTTGCGCCCGAAACGTGCGGTCGTGGCGGAAATCGATCAAGGTATTCAGACCCTCGTCGGCGACGAGGAACACACTGCCGCCGTCGCCGCCGTTGCCGCCATCTGGCCCACCCAACGGGATGAATTTTTCGCGTCGGAAACTCACGCAGCCGCTGCCGCCGTTGCCGGCATGAACGGTGATTTCGGCTTCATCGACGAATTTCATGGTGTGAGCCGGGAATGGGGATTCGAGAATCGTGAAAGCTAACACTGCCGTCATTCCGGCGAAAGCCGGGATCACGAGCAAACGCAGTCTGCAGAAAAACAAAGCCCCGCGCGAGGCGGGGCCCTGTCGATATGCTGGCGCTCGTGGCTCAGCCCGCGACGACGCTGACCATGCGGCGCTGCTTGAGGCCCTTGACCGCGAAGTCGACCTTGCCGTCGATCAGCGCGAACAACGTATGGTCGCGGCCGATGCCGACGCCGGTGCCCGGATGGAACTGGGTACCGCGTTGGCGCACGATGATATTGCCGGCTTCGACGGCCTGACCGCCGTAGATCTTCACGCCGAGGTACTTCGGGTTCGAGTCGCGGCCGTTACGGGTACTGCCGCCTGCCTTTTTGTGTGCCATGACTGATTCTCCTTACGCGCCCGAGATCGAAGTGATTTCGACTTCGGTGTAATGCTGCCGGTGGCCCATCTGCTTCATGTGGTGCTTGCGGCGGCGGAATTTGATGATGCGGACCTTGTCGAGACGGCCGTGCGACACGACCTTGGCCGCGACCGAGGCACCGCTGACGGTCGGCGCGCCGACCTTGACGCCTTCACCCGAACCGAGCAGCAGCACCTGGTCGAAATTGACCGCGGCGCCGACGTCGGCTTCGAGTTTTTCCACGCGCAGGGTTTCCCCCTGCGCGACGCGGTACTGCTTACCGCCGGTGACGATGACTGCGTACATTGGGCATTCCTCTGTAGTTATTTTGACTTCTGCCGTACAAAGACAGCCGCCAATCATAACTTTTTCAAAGGCCTACCGTCAACTGGCGACTAACCAACCGGATTCACTCGACCTCGATCTCGACGCCGCCGACCACGCCGGCCACGAGATTGTAGATGAACGCCCCGATGGCCCCGGCGATGAAGCCGAAAATGCCGTACAAGATCGGCAGGAAGATCAGGGCCCCGATTCCCCCGAAAATGCCCACCGACGAGCCGTGCCCGCCCAATCCGGCCAGCATCGAGCCGAACATCAGAAAGAAAAGCCCGGCCAGCAGGCCGAAGGCCGCCATGAGGGCGCCCTGGAAGATCGCGAGCTTGAGTACGTTGATGCGTTTGATGACCATGTCTTTTCCCCGGAAAATGAATGGATGCGCAACAGCGCGGCAACCTTAGCGCCGAAACCCGGCATGCGCAATCGCAGGCCTGCCGACACACGCTCCCATCATCCGTGCCGCGACTTGACCGACGCGTTATAGTACCCGGTCGTTCTGAATTCCCGGCAAGTCATGGACACGATCCGCATCCGCGGCGCACGCACGCACAACCTGAAGAACATCGATCTCGATCTGCCGCGCGACAGCCTGATCGTGATTACCGGCCTGTCCGGCTCGGGCAAGTCTTCGCTCGCCTTCGACACGATCTACGCCGAAGGCCAGCGCCGCTACGTCGAATCGCTGTCGGCTTACGCGCGCCAGTTCCTCTCGGTGATGGAGAAGCCCGACGTCGACCACATCGAAGGTCTGTCGCCGGCGATCTCGATCGAACAGAAATCGACCTCGCACAACCCGCGCTCGACGGTCGGCACGATCACCGAGATCTACGATTATCTGCGCCTGCTGTTCGCGCGCGTCGGCACGCCGCGCTGCCCGGACCACGGCATTCCGCTCGAAGCGCAGACCGTGAGCCAGATGGTCGATGCGACGCTGGCGATGAATCCCGAACGCCGCTACATGCTGCTCGCGCCGATCGTGCGCGAGCGCAAGGGTGAGCACCTGCAGGTGTTCGAGCAACTGCGCGCGCAGGGTTTCGTGCGTGCGCGCGTCGACGGCGCGCTGCACGAACTGGATGCGGTGCCGGCATTGGCGCTGCGCCAGAAGCACACGATCGAAGCCGTGATCGATCGCTTCCGCCCGAGCGAAGACATCAAGCAGCGTCTCGCCGAATCGTTCGAGACCGCGCTGCGCCTCGGCGACGGCATCGTGCTCGTGGTCGACCTCGACGAGGCGAATGCACACCCCACGGTCTTTTCTTCGCGCTACTCGTGCCCGGTCTGCGACTACTCGCTGCCCGAACTCGAACCACGCCTGTTCTCGTTCAACTCGCCAGTCGGCGCGTGCCCGGGTTGCGACGGCCTCGGCGTCACCCAGGTGTTCGATCCGGCGCGCGTCGTCGTGCATCCGAACCTGTCGCTCGCCGCCGGCGCAGTGCGCGGCTGGGATCGGCGCAACATGTACTACTTCCAGATGATCCTGTCGCTGGCCAGGCACTACGGCTTCGACATCGACGCACCGTGGGAGTCGCTGGCGGAGACTATCCGCAAGGCCGTGCTGTTCGGCTCGGGCGACGAGCAGATCACGTTCCGGTATCTGACCGAAACCGGCGGCGCGGTGACGCGCAAGCACAAGTTCGAGGGTATCGTGCCGAATCTCGAACGACGCTACAAGGAAACCGAATCGCCGGCGGTACGCGAGGAACTGGCCAAGTTCATCAGCGAGCGACCCTGTCCCGACTGCCACGGCCAGCGCCTCAACCGCAGCGCGCGCAACGTCTTCGTCGGCGACAGCAATTTGCCCGCGCTGACCGCGTTGCCGATCGACCAGTCACAGGCGTTCTTCGACGTGCTCAAGCTCGCCGGCTGGCGCGGCGAGATCGCGGCGAAGATCGTCAAGGAGATCCGCGAGCGGCTGAAATTCCTCGTCGACGTCGGCCTGGATTATCTGACGCTCGATCGCCAGGCCGATTCGCTCTCCGGCGGCGAGGCGCAACGCATCCGCCTCGCCTCGCAGATCGGCGCGGGTCTCGTCGGCGTCATGTACGTGCTCGACGAACCTTCGATCGGCCTGCATCAGCGCGACAACGAGCGCCTGCTCGGCACGCTCACGCGCCTGCGCAATCTGGGCAACACGGTCATCGTGGTCGAGCACGACGAGGACGCGATCCGCATCGCCGACCACATCGTCGACATCGGCCCCGGCGCGGGCGTGCACGGCGGCGAGATCGTCGCCGAAGGCAAGTTGAAAGACGTGCTCGAAGCCGAGCGCTCGCTGACCGGCCAGTACCTGTCCGGCAAGCGTGGCATCGATGTGCCGAAAAAACGTCATCCGTTCGACCCGCAGGTCGTTCTGAAGATCAAGGGTGCCTCAGGCAACAACCTCAAGAACGTCGATCTGGAAATTCCTGCCGGCCGGTTCGTCTGCGTGACCGGTGTATCCGGATCGGGCAAATCGACGCTGATCAACGACACGCTGTTCCGCCACACCGCCGCCGAATTGAACGGCGCGAACGAGAAGCCAGCGCCGTTCGAGAAAATCGAAGGCCTGGAATTGTTCGACAAGGTGGTCGACATCGACCAATCGCCGATCGGGCGCACGCCGCGCTCGAACCCCGCGACCTACACCGGCCTGTTCACGCCGCTGCGCGAGCTCTACGCGCAAGTACCCGAGGCGCGCGCGCGCGGCTACCAGCCGGGGCGTTTCAGCTTCAACGTCAAGGGCGGCCGCTGCGAAGCCTGCGAAGGCGACGGCATGATCAAGGTCGAGATGCACTTCCTGCCGGACGTCTACGTGCCCTGCGACGTCTGCCACGGCAAACGCTACAACCGCGAGACGCTGGAAATCCACTACAAGGGCCACACCATCTCCGACGTGCTCGACATGACCGTCGAGGATGCGCTGAAACTGTTCGAACCGGTGCCCGCGCTCGCGCGCAAACTGGAAACACTCGTGGATGTGGGACTTAGCTACATCAAGCTCGGCCAGAGCGCGACGACGCTGTCGGGCGGCGAGGCGCAGCGCGTCAAGCTCTCGCGCGAGCTGTCCAAGCGCGACACCGGCCGCACGCTGTACATCCTCGACGAGCCGACCACGGGCCTGCACTTCCACGACATCGAACAACTGCTCAAGGTGCTGCATCGTCTGCGCGACGACGGCAACACCGTGGTCGTGATCGAGCACAACCTCGATGTGATCAAGACCGCCGACTGGGTGATCGACCTCGGCCCCGAGGGCGGCCATCGCGGTGGACAGATCATCGCCACGGGCACACCCGAGGACATCGCGAAAAACGAGGCCTCGCACACCGGCCGTTTCCTCGCGCGCGTGCTCGGCACCCACACCACCGGGAAGAGGAAAGCCGCATGAACGACGTGACGAAAACGATGGCCGCGGCCGCGCTGCGCAAGGTCGCCGAAATCACCATCGCCTTGCGCTGGGGCGATCAGGACGCGTTCAACCACGTCAACAACGCGATGTATCTGCGCTACCTCGAAGAAGCGCGCGTGCGCTGGCTCGCCGATGTCGTCTCCGATTGGGATCACGGCGACGGCAGCAAACCGATCATGGCCGCGGTGCAGGCGAACTATCGCCGCCCGCTGACCTGGCCCGGCGAGATCGTCGTGCAACTGTTCTGCGAGAAGCTCGGCACGAGCTCGATCACGATCGGGCACCGCATCGTCGACGCCCGCGACACCTCGCTGCTCTACATGGACGGCAACGTGGTCATGGTCTGGATCGATCCGGCAACGGGAAAGTCCACGCCGTTACCCGACGCGATACGCGCCGCCTGCGCCTAGGGATTTGCAGCGGGCGCGGCATCGCCCACGGCGAAACCGGCAGACGCCCCTTCTCCCGATTTCGTCAAGATGCGAATTTCTATGCTTTGCCCCGGCGCGATCTCGTGCTTCGGCCGCATCAGCATCAGATGCTTGCCACCGGGCGCGAACACGATGCTCGCGCCCGGCGCAATCTCGATCGAGCCTAAAGCCTTCATGTGCGCGACGCCGTCGACCTCGGCGCTCTCGTGCAGCGACACATCGCCGAACGCTTCGCTGCTCGCGCCGGTCACCGTCAACGGCGCATCGCCGGTGTTGCGCAGCGTGGCGTAGCCGGCCAGCATCATCGCGCCGGGTGGCGCGGTGCGGATCCACGCGCCGGTGATTTCCAGGCGTCCCGCCGCCCGCACGGCCGGGCTCGCCGTCAGCGTCAGAGCCAACAGCGCGATCAATCGCAGCATGGGACATCTTCCTTCGGAGGTTTCTCGCTATCATAGCCTGCGTGACCCACCCTGCAAGGATCGCGACCATGCGCCGCACGACACCCGCCGTTTTCCTGCTCGCCGGAATAGCCGCGATGGCCGCTGCGCAAACCCCATCGTCGCGCTATGCGTTGTCGATCTACAGCGCACAGGCGAACAACGGCGACAGCCTGTTCGAAACCGTTGCCGATGCAAGCAGCGCCGACAGCATCGGCGGCTACGCGGTCGTGCGCGACCGGCGCCAGTTCAACTTCAACCCGGGCAGCAATGCGATCGAGGTGCGCGAGGTCGCACGCTGGCTCGATCCGTCCGCATTGAGCGCGCGTTTCGTCGACCCGGGCGACGCGACTATCGTCAGCCAGCGCTTCGACGACCAGACCCTGTCGTTCGACACGCTCGTGCAGCGCCAGATCGGTCATCCGGTAGAGATCGCTGGCAACAGCGCGAATCCGGGCGCGGCGCCGATCAGCGGCACGCTGCTGTCGAGCAACGGCGGCCTGACCGTGCAACTTGCCGACGGCCGCGTGACCACGGTGACCGACTACGGCCGGGTGACCTTCCCGGACCTGCCCAAGGGTATGTCGGCGACGCCGGCGCTGCGCCTCGACGTCAACGCCAAGCAGGGCGGTCCGCGCAGCATCGAACTCGTCTATCCGACCCGGGGCCTGGCCTGGCGCGCCGAGTATTCGGGCTGGATCGGCAGCGGCAGCGACTGCAAGCTGACCTTGTCTGGCTGGGCCCTGATCGCCAACCGCAGCGGCGCAAGCTATCGCGGCGCGCAGATCAAGCTGATCGCCGGTTCGCCGAACCATGTCGGCTCCGCGTCCGCACCGCGCCCGAAAATGGCGATGCTGAACGCGCAGGGCGGCCGTGTCGGCGCCGCGGAAAGCGGCGATGTCGGCGACTACCACGAATACACGATCGATACGCCGCTTGACCTCGTCGACAACAGCCTGCAGCGCGTCGCCCTGTTCCCCGACACGCCGATCGTCTGCCAGCGCCAGTACCTGTTCGAAGCCACGCATTTCCGCGCGAATCCCGGCATGGCGCCGATCACCGAACGCAGCTTCGGCGCGAGCGGCACGCAGCCGGTGCGCTCGACGCTCGCGTTCCGCATCGACCGGGTGCTGCCGGCGGGGCGCGTGCGCATGTTGCAGAGTGCGAACGACGGCGCACCGGAGTTCGTCGGCGAGGACCAGATCGGCCACACACCGAAGAACGAGCCGGTGGCGCTGCAACTAGGCGACGCTTTCGATCTGCGCGGTGAGCGGCGCCAGACCGATTTTTCGATCGACAGGAACCAGCGCAACCTGAGCGAAACCTTCGCTCTGCGCGTGGGCAACGCGGGCAACGCTGCAAGAAGCGTCGTCGTGCGCGAACACCTGTATCGCTGGACGCAGTGGAACATCACCCAGGCGTCGACGAAGTACGAGAAGAAGAATTCCGACACGGTCGAGTTCAAGCTCGACGTACCCGCGAACGGCGAGGCGACGCTGACGTACGCGGTGCAGTATCAGTGGACGGAGTCGTTCAAATAACGCGCTTTGTCACGGGTCATTCCGGCGGGAAATGCCGACTGCGGGGGCAGGATGCCGGAGCGAACATTCGCGCAGTGAATGGCGCGAAGGGCATGCGACGGGAGCCGCATGTAAATCCAGACTGCACGGATGCCTTGCCTGATTGGACCTGTATGCTCGAACAACTCCGCCACGACGACATCCTCGAACTGCGCCTTGCCCGTCCACCGGTCAACGCATTCAACCTTGATCTGAGTCGCGCGTTGCGCGAGGCGATCGAAGCAGCGCCGGACCGTGGCGCACGCGGCATCGTGCTGTGCGGCCGGCCCGGCATGTTCAGCGCCGGCCTCGACGTCGCTTCCGTACTCGAACTCGACGCGGCAGGACGCATGGGCGAACTCTGGCGCGAATACTCGACCCTGTGCCGCGCGATCGCGGCGTCGAGCGTGCCGATCGTGGTCGCCATCGCCGGTCACGCGCCGGCCGGCGGCGCGGTGCTGGCGACGTTCTGCGACTACCGCGTAATGGCGCGCGGCGCGTTCCGCATCGGCCTCAACGAAACCCAGGTCGGCCTGTCCGTGCCCCCCGAAATCCAGACCGGGTTGCGCCGCCTGGTCGGCGCCTACCGCGCAGAGCGCCTGATGGTTGCCGGGACGATGCTCGATTCCGAGGAAGCGCTGCGCATCGGCTTCGTCGATGAGCTGGCCGAACCGGACGAGGTGGCACCGCGTGCGTTCGCCTGGTTGCGCGCGCTGCTCGCGCTGCCGCCGCAGGCGATGACGAAGACGCGTGCAATCGCACGCGCCGATGTCGTCAGTGCGTTCGACGCCGAATGCGGCAGCGACGTCGACGCTTTCGTGCGCGGCTGGTTCGGCGATGAGTCGCGCGCAACGCTCAAGGCCGTGCTGGCGAAATTGAAATCGAAAGCATAACGCGGAGCGCCCGCCAGCCGCGGGTCGACACGGATAAAGCCATTCGGTTTTTCCCCTATCCGTGTTGATGCTTTTCAAATCCGCGTTTATCCGTGGAAAAAGCTCTTGCTCGATCAGCCCCGTACATCGCGTTCGACGGGGTTTCCGGGATCAGCGATCCACCCGCTCCACGACGGCGCGTAGACACGCGAGCCGTGCAGCCCGGCGATTTCGAACGCAAGCAGGTTCTGGCAGGCGCTGACACCCGAACCGCAACTGTGGATCACCGTCGCCGGCGCATGCGCGCCGATCGCTACGAGCAGCTCCTTGCGCAATTCTGCGGCAGGCTTGAAGCACCCGTCCGTGGCGAGATTGTCGGTAAGCGGTCGATTGCGCGCGCCGGGAATATGCCCCGCAACCGGATCGATGGGCTCGACCTCGCCGCGGAAACGCGGCGCTCCGCGCGCGTCGAGCACGAGCGCCGCACCGCGTCGGCGCAACGCGCGCAACTCGTCGGTGTATACAATTTCACTCGCTTTGAATGCAATCGCCACCACCGTCGCCGGTCGCGCCACCGGCGTGGCCTCAAGCGGCAAACCGGCCCGCTTCCAGGCGCCCCAGCCGCCGTCGAGCACGGCGACATGGCGCGCGCCGACCAGCCGCAGCATCCACCACAAGCGCGCGGCGGCAATCGCGCCGCCGGCATCGTCATAGGCGACGACGCGCGTCGACGGCGTCCAGCCCCACCGACCGAGCACGGCGGAAAACGCCGCCGCGTGCGGCAACGGATGGCGGCCCAGAGCAGGCCGAGACAGGTCGGACAGATCACGGTCGAGATCGGCATGGACCGCGCCCGGAATATGTGCCGCGGCATGCTCGCGCGCACCACGCGCGGGATCGGTCAGCTCGAAGCGGCAGTCGACGACGAGCAGGTCCGCCGCGCCGAGTTGCGCGGCGAGATCGGTGACGGAAACCAGCGGCGAGGATCCCGTCACGACGCGAGTTCCATGCGCCGCACGAAGTTGAGCAACATCGCCGCGGTCGCGCCCCAGATGCGCTGTCCGGCGTACCAGAATTCGTAGATGTCGCGCTCCCTGCCCTGGTAGCTCATGCGCACGGCGTGCTTCTTCGACGGATCGAGAAAATGCGCGAGCGGTACCTCGAACACTTCGGCAACCTCGCGCGGATTCGGCACGGCCCGATAGTCCGCGTCGAGCCAGGCAACGACCGGCGTGATGCGATAATCCGAAATCGTCTCCAGCGTGTCGAGATAGCCGATCGGCTCGATCAGTTCGCCGCCAATACCGATCTCCTCGTGCGTTTCGCGCAGCGCGGCGGCAATCGGGTCCGTATCCGCCGCGTCGACCGCGCCACCGGGAAAGCTGACCTGCCCGGCGTGGTGGCTGAGGTCTTCGGTGCGCCGTGTCAGCAGCACGCTGAGGCCTTCGCCACGATCGACCAATGCGACGAGCACGGCGGCCGGGCGACGCACTCCGACTCCGATCAGCATGCGCACGTCGTCGTGGTTCCAGCCTTGCGCGCCGGGCAGGGCATCGAGCGGGCGGACGCCACGCAACACGCGCTGGCGCTGGTCTGCCACGTTTGCGCGAGCGTTCATGCCGCCGGCGCCTCCGGCGCGCGTCGCGGCAGCACCTCATCCATCAAATGCGCGCGTTCGGCGTCGCCGAGCGCGCCCCAACGGGCGATTTCGTCGATGGTGCGCTGGCAGCCCTCGCAGCAGCCGTTGGCGTCAAGCACGCAGACGCCGATGCACGGCGTCAGGATCGGTTTCGGCGGCGGGCTTTTCCAGGAGAACATGCTGCTTGGACGATGGCATCGATTCCGCAAAACATCAACGCCGCGACGAGCGCGGCGTTGGGTTTCTTTCAGGACATCCGCTGAAAGCCATGGAGGAGCGCGGCCACGGAGGACTGCTTCTTGCTTCTCGCGCTCCGGGGCGAGCAAGAAAAATGGCGTTTACGGCTTGACATCCATGAGTTTCAGCTCGAACACCAGCGCTTCATCCGGGCCGATGCGGCGGCCGTCGCCGCGCTCGCCGTAGGCGAGATCGGACGGCACGTAGACGCGCCAGTAATCGCCGATCTTCATCAGCGGCAGCACTTCCTGCCAGCCTTTGAGCACTTCGTTGACCTTGAACTTGAACGGCTCGCCGCGGGCGAACGAGGAATCGAGCTCCTGACCATTGAGCAACGACAGACGGAAGTTCGCCGTCACCTCGCTCTGCAGGGTCGGGTGCTTGGTACCGGTGCCGTCCTCGATCACGATGTACTGCACGCCGCTCGGCAAGGTCTTGACGTTGGGCTTGCTCTTGTTCTCGGCGAAGAAGCGCTGCGCCTTCGACTTGTTCTCCGAGGAGAGCTTGTCGTACTCACTCTTGGCCTTGCTGTACTGCTCATACTGGAAGCGCCCGAGCACGTCACGCATCGTTTCGACGTTGACGGTCGGCTGGCGCTTGGCATAGCCGTCCTGCAGCGCCTTGATCACCTGATTGATGTCGATGTCGACCTTGCGGCCGGCGAGATCGTCGCCGATCTGGAAGCCGAGCGCGTAAGAAAGATTCGGGCGGTCTGCGGCGGTCAGCGGCGCAGGCGGCTTCTGCTGCTGCGCGGCCGCAGGAGCGGCGGCAGGCTTGGTGTCCTGTGCGGCGAACGCGGAACCTGCGACGAGCATGCCCGCCGCGATGAGACCCAGATGCAACTTCATGCAAACCTCCGATAAGAAAATCCCGTGCGGACGCCCGGAAAACGCAGCGCCCCACTGCAAACCTGCGCGAAAGCCGGGCATTCTACCCGAGCCGGCGCACGCCAGCCAGCGATACTACGGTTGCCGCCTGAACGAGGGCTGTTCAGGCGGGTATTTATGCATTCGTCCCCGGATGCGAAAATCAAAAAGCGACCATCCCTGGCTGCACTTTTGGTTTGCCTGTGCGTTCATCCTTGAACGCGAGACTCAAAAAGCCGCCATCCTCCGCGGTACTTTTCAAAGGAAAAAATTCCATGGCTTATCGCAATCTGCTCGTCGAAGACCGCGGCGCGGTGCGCCGCATCACGATCCACCGCCCGGACAAGCTCAACGCGCTCGATCGCGAGACGATCAACGAACTCGGCATCGCGTTCGGCCAGGCCGGGGCCGACGACGCAGTGCGCGTCGTGGTCCTCGCCGGCAGCGGCGAGAAGGCCTTCGTCGCCGGCGCCGACATCACCGAACTCGCCACGCTCACGCCGCTGCAGGCACAGCAAACCGCGCGCCGCGGCCAGGCGATGATGCTCGGCATCGAGCGCCTCGGCAAACCCGTGATCGCGCGCATTCAAGGTTTCGCCCTCGGCGGCGGCCTGGAACTCGCGATGTGCTGTCACCTGCGCATCGGCAGCGACAAGGCCAGGGTCGGCCAGCCCGAGATCAACCTCGGCGTCATTCCGGGTTTCGGCGGCACGCAGCGCCTGCTGCGCCTCGCCGGCCGCAGCGCGGCGCTCGAACTGTGCCTGACCGGTGCGCCGATCGACGCCACGCGCGCGCATGCGCTCGGCGTGCTCACGCGCGTGGTCGCGCACGAGGAACTCGATGCGGAAATCGACAAGCTCTCGGACCAACTTGCAGCGAGTGCACCGCACGCTGTTGCCGGCATCCTCGGTGCGATCCTGGTCGGCGGCGAATGCGGCATCGAAGCAGGGCTCGACTACGAGGCGCAGGCGTTCGGCCTCGCCTTCTCGACCGAGGATATGCGCGAAGGGACGAAGGCGTTTCTTGAGCGACGCAAACCGAATTTCAAAGGCGCCTAGAGTCTTTTTTTCACCTGCGCGGCATGCAGATCAAGTAGCTACTCGCGTGCATTGTCACTCGATGGGAACCGTGCTTCGTTTAATCGACATGCCTTCTCTTGCTCGAAGGCAACGGATGTGTCGCCTTCGGTTAGCAAATAGTAGCCATCCTGCAGCGATGCCCGGACGCGAGTCACGAGTTCTGGTAGGCCGGAGCTATTCATGCGCTCCGCGATACTTCTTCTCGCCTGCGGTCACCCGCATGTCGAGCCGGTTCTGTGGCGTCGGCAGCGGGCAAGTCGCATACGGCGTGAACGCGCACGGCGGGTTGTAGGCCTTGTTGAAATCGAGGATCACCTTGCCGTCCTTCGGCAGCTCGGCGTAGAGGAAGCGCGCGGCGCCGTAGGTTTCCTTGCCACTGGTGCGATCGGCAAAAACGAGAAACAGCTCGGTGTCGCCGGGATTCTCGATGATCGGCTCGACCTTCCAGGTCTTGCCATCGTGCTCGAACGTGGCGGCGCCGGGCACGACGACCTTGTCGATCTGGCCAAGGATGTTGCCTTCCTCGACTTCGCGCGGCGGGTTGTATGCCTCCCACTTCGCCTCGACGCGCCACGCAGGGTCGATGGCGAAGCTGTCGATGCCGGTGAAACGCATGCGCGTCGGCGCCGCGCTGTCCTTGATGCGCAGGCCGAACTGGTCGCCGCGGTGGACCAGATAGAAATTCACCGTGCCGAAACTGACGAGCGTCGGTTTCTCGTGGCTGTCGTCGACAAGCTCGGCGCCGACCTTGTTCGCATCGTCGATCTTCGCCGCCTTCACTGCGCGTGGATCGAGCGAGAACGTGGCACGCCCGCGGTCGAGCACGATGTTGCCCAGATGCGGCGGCGCCTTGGCGATCACGATCGCATTGTCCTTGGCCGAGCCGATCGTGTTCGTGCCCTGCTTGAGCCACTCCAGGCCGACCAGGCTGAGCCACCCGTCCGGTGCCTTGAGCCGCTCAACACGTTTGGCGCGCCAGGTCTCGATGTCCTTGCGGTAGCCTGCATCGTCGGTGCTCGGCGCGGCAGCGACGCCGCTCGTCAGAATGGCAGTCATCAACACGATTCCCAAATAGCGCATAGGGTTCCAGTTCGTTTTCTCGTCATTCCGGCTTTCGCTGGAATGAGGGCATAGGGTCGGGGCTAGCGCCCGCGCAAAAACATGCGATCCAGATCGGCAATGGAAAGCTGCACCCAGGTCGGCCGCCCGTGGTTGCACTGCCCCGAGCGCTCGGTCGCCTCCATCTCGCGCAACAATGCGTTCATTTCGGGCAGAGTCAAGCGCCGGTGCGCGCGCACCGAGCCGTGGCAGGCCATTGTCGACAGCAAGTCGTTATGCGCTTCCTGCAGGCGTCGCGTCGTGCCGTGCGCAGCGAAATCGGCGAGCACGTCGCGTACCAAGACGCCGACATCGGCACCTTCGAGCAGGCCCGGGTAGCGCTTGATCGTGACGCTCTGCGGCCCCGAGCGCACGATTTCGAAGCCGAGTGCCGCCAGTTCGTCCGCGTGGTCCTCGACCGCTGCCGCCTCGCGCGCACTGACCGCGAGCGCCAGCGGCACGAGCAGAAGTTGCGCGCGGATTCCGTCCGTCGCCTGTGCCGTCTTGAGCTTCTCGTAGGTGATGCGTTCGTGCGCAGCGTGCATGTCGACGAGAATCAGTCCTTGCGCGTTCTCGGCGAGTACGTAGACGCCGGCGAGCTGGGCCAGCGCGTAGCCGAGCGGCGGAGCCTCGCCGTTGGATTCCTGCAAGGCGGACTCGTTCGCCGCGGCAACATCATGCGCGGTTTCCGCGCCGCCGGTCGGTTCCACGCCGCCGGCAAGCAAGGCGAGATAATCGACGCGCGGTTCGCGCACGCCCAGATTCAATCCGGCCTGGCCGCGCCAGACGGGCGAGGCAACCGGCGCATAGTTCGCCGCCTGCGCGGCCTGCATCGCGGCATCGAACGGCGATGCGCGCGGATTCGATTCGGCGGGAATCGGCGAGGTGCCCGCGATCACCGACGTGACCGAGCCCGCGCGCGTCTGCGCCAGTGCTTCGTGCAGCGTGCGGTAGAGAAAATCATGCACGAGCCGGCTCTCGCGGAAACGTACTTCCGACTTGGCCGGATGCACGTTGACATCGATGCTCGCCGGATCGAGTTCGAGAAACAGCACGTAGGCCGGATGGCGGCCGTGGTAGAGCACGTCGGCATAGGCCTGACGCACCGCGTGGGTGACGACCTTGTCGCGCACGAGGCGGTGGTTGACGTAGAAATACTGCTGGTCGGCCTGGCTGCGCGAAGCGGTCGGCAGGCCGACCCAGCCCGACAATCGCAGGCCCGCGCCTTCGTGGTCGACGCGCAGACTCTGCAGGGGGAACTCATCACCGAGGATCTCGGCGAGACGCGCCGCCATCGCCGCTTCATTCTCCGCCGGACGCATCAGGCGCGAGGGCTTGCCGTTGTTGGTCACGCGGAATTCGATCCGCGGACGCGCCAGTGCGAGCGACTTGACCAGTTCGTCGATGTGGCCGAACTCGGTGCGCTCGGCGCGCAGGAACTTGCGCCGTGCCGGCACGTTGTGGAACAGGTCGCGCACTTCGATTGTCGTGCCGGACGGATGCTGCGCCGGGCGCGGAACGGATGTCTGCCCCGCTTCGATTTCGATGCGCGAGGCCGCGTCCGCATCCTTCGCTTTCGAGGTCAGCGCAAAACGCGACACCGAGGCGATCGATGGCAGCGCCTCGCCGCGGAAGCCCAGCGTGCGCACGCGCTCGAGATCCTCGAGCGAGGCGATCTTGCTGGTCGCGTGCGGAGAAACGGCGAGCAGCAACTCGTCGGCCGCGATGCCACCGCCGTCGTCGCGCACGCGGATCAGGCGCGAACCGCCCTCTTCGATGTCGATTTCGACGCGGGTCGCGCCGGCATCGAGCGAGTTCTCGATGAGCTCCTTGACCACGGAGGCGGGCCGCTCGATGACTTCGCCAGCGGCGATCTGGTTGACGAGTTCTTGCGGAAGCTGGCGGATGCGCGGCATCGGCGCATTTTACCGTTCTGCGGAGAAGAAGAGCGTTTTTTGGCGCGCATGACGCGGACAAGAGCAAGCAAATCAAGACAAACAGTTTTTTGCTCTATCCGTGTTGGTCGGCTCTTGTCCGTGCGAACCGCGGCAAGGCTCTTCCTTACGATCGCGGCACGCGCGCCAGCGCGATGCTGTCGCCGGTCGAGTCGTCGCTGTCCCCCGTCTTGCGTGAGGCGAGACGTACGGGCTTGCCTTTCTCGGCGTCGATCGCGAACTGCGTGCCCGGCGGCGGCGTCGTCTGCAGATAGTTGCGCATGCCATTGAGGATCGCGGTCGCAAGCAACTCGCGCTGCTCCGGATTGTTGAGACGGCGCTCCTCCTCGGGGTTGGTGATGAACGCCGTTTCGACAAGGATGGAAGGCACGTCGGGTGAGCGCAGCACGACGAAGTTCGCCTTCTCGACGTAGCCGCGATGCGTCGGGCCGAGCTTGGCGATTGCGCGCAGCACCTGTTGCGCAACCGCACCGCTCGCTTCGATCGTCGAGGACTGGGAAAGATCGAGCAGTACCGCCGCCAGCGTGTTGTCTTTCTTGTCGAGCTTCACGCCGCCGACGAGGTCGGAATTGTTCTCGCGGTCGGCGAGGAATCGCGCCGCCTCGCTCGTCGCGCCACGCGGCGACAGCATCCACACCGAGGAGCCACGCGCATCGCTCGAGGTAAACGCGTCGGCATGGATCGATACGAACAAGTCGGCCTTCATCTCGCGCGCCTTGCGATAGCGGTCCTCCAGACCGACGTAGTAGTCGCCGTCGCGCGTCAGCACCGCGCGCATGCCGGGCGCCTTGTCGATCTGACGCTTGAGTTCGCGCGAGACCATCATCGTGATCTGCTTCTCCTGCGTGCCGGCGTTGCCCCTCGCGCCGGGATCGTTGCCGCCGTGACCGGGGTCGATCATGACCACGACGTCGCGTGCTTTCGCCGCAGCCGCGTGCGCGCTCTTGACGACTTCGGCCTTGCCGCCCTTGCCCTTGGGATACAGGTCGACGATCAGGCGATAGCCGGAGCCCGCATCGGGTGGCATCAGGAAACTCTTCGGTCGCACGTCCGCGGCGAGGTCGAGCACGACGCGCAGGTCGGTCTTGTTCTGCGCGCCGGTGCGCAGCGACTTGAGCAGACCACGGCCGCCCGGCACGGCAAAACTTTCAGCCGCCGCCGAGTCGCGCATGTCGAGCACGATGCGCCCCGGGTTGGTGATTTCGAACAGCTTGTAGTCGACCGGCCCCGCAAGATCGAGGAACACGCGCGTGCGGTCCGCTTCGACGGAAATCTTCGCGGCCTTGAGTTCGGTTGCGGAAGAAAACGGCACCAGCGCCAGCAGCAATCCGCCGGCGATCAGATGACGCAATGATTGGCGCGATTTCCCCCACATAGCGCGGATTGAATCTCAACGCGCGAAAAAAATCAAGGATTTTTCTTTATAAATCCGCAGTCTAGGTTAGATTCCTGAATGACTACTAGAGATTGTGTTCAGGCAGGAGCCTGGCCACCAAGGATGCCGAGCCAGTGCACGCCCCGCTTCGTCCGGGACTCCAGGCGCAGGCGGCGTTTCGCACCCGCATGTGCGAAATGCGCCACCAGATCCGGCGCCGGCAGCACGTTGCCACCGCGTTCGGGCCATTCGACAAGCAACAGGAACCGCCCCGCAGCCAGATCGGAAAGTCCGAGGAATTCCAGTTCGTCCGGTGCCGCGATGCGATACAGGTCAAGGTGGTGGGCGCGCAGGCCGTTCGCCTCGTACGACTCGATCAGGCTGTAGGTCGGACTCTTGATGCGCGCACCGACGCCAAGCACGCCGAGCATGGCGCGCGCGAACGTGGTCTTGCCTGCGCCGAGATCGCCGTGCAGGTGGATCACGCCGCCGTCGCCCAAGTGCGCGGCCAACCGCCGGGCCAGCGCGACCAGCCCGGCTTCGTCCAGTTCGGCTTCGAATGCGCCGCTCATGCCGGATCGAGCCCATTGCGCAGCCGCCGCAGCAGTGCGAACACGTCGCTCGCGATCAGGCCAACTTCGCCGTCACGCGTCGCCGCGTCGCCCGCGCGCGCGTGCAGGGCCACGCCGATCCATGCCGCATGCCACGCATCGAAACCTTGTGCAAGCAGGCCGGCGATCACGCCGGTCAGCACATCACCCATACCACCCGAAGCCATTCCAGGATTTCCCCAGGGACAGACAGCGACTCCGCCTTCCGCGCTCGCGATCAGTGTCCCCGCGCCCTTGAGCACGACGACGGCACGACGGCTGCGCGCCAGTTCGCGCACGGCAGCGAAACGGTCGCGTGCGATCGCGTCCGTGTCGACGCCGAGCAGGCGCGCCGCCTCGCCGGGATGCGGCGTCAACACGGTTTGCGCCGACAGCGCCACGCCATCGTTGGCAAGCAGGTTCAATCCGTCCGCGTCGAGCACGAGCGGCTTGCCGGCCGCGATCGCAATGTGCCAGAGCGCGTGGCCCCATGCGCGCCGGCCCAGCCCCGGGCCGAGCGCGACTACGCTGGCGCGCTCGATCAGCGGTTTCAACTCCTGGATACCGGGCACCGCATGCGCCATCAGTTCGGGGCGCGCGGCGTTGATCGCGGTGATGTGTTCGGCCTGCGTCGCCACGCTGACCAGCCCCGCGCCGGTGCGCAACGCGGCTTCGCCCGCCAGACGAATGGCGCCACCCATGCCGACATCGCCGCCGATCGCGAGCACATGGCCGTAGCGGCCCTTGTGCCCGTCGCGCGCGCGCGGCGGCAGCGCGGCGGCGATCATGGCGGCATCGAGCAGGCGCGCATCGCGGGGGATGTTCGTGCGGACTTCCTCGGTAAGCGCCAGTGCATCGACAACGACCTCGCCGACGCAATCCGCGGCAATGCCGGTGTGCAGCCCGCGCTTGTCCGCGAGAAACGTGATCGTCGCCGTCGCACGCACCACCGGCCCCGGCGCGAACCCGGTGTCGGCGTCGAGACCCGACGGCACGTCCAGCGCGAGCACCGGCATCGAAGCCGCGTTCAAATTCGCGATCCAGTCGCGTGCGACGCCTTCGACGGCGCGCGCAAGGCCGATGCCGAAAAGCGCGTCGATGTAGACATCGGCGTGCGGCCATGCCGCGTCCACCGACTGCACCTCACCGCCCGTGGAACGCCAGTCCGCATGCGCCTGCGCGGCTTCGCTGCCATCGCGTGGCTTGCCGAGCGCGAGCACGATCACGTCCATTCCGGCGTTGCGCGCGCAGCGGGCCAGCATGTAGCCGTCGCCGCCGTTGTTGCCGACACCGCACAGCACCGCGATGCGGCGCGCACCGGGCCAACGCAGGCGCAGCAGATCGAATGCGGCGGCGCCGGCGCGGCACATCAACTCGTAGCCCGGAAGGCGCAGCGTACCGATCGCCGCGCGCTCCATTTCGCGCACCTGCGCAACGGTGTACAGCGAGCCGCTGGAGAAAGGGGGTTGCATCCGGGAATTATACTGGCCCACATGCCGCATCTTTCCGACCATTCGCAACTCGCCGCGCGCATCAAGCGCTGGGGCGCGGAACTCGGCTTCCAGCAGGTCGGCATCAGTGCAACCGATCTCGCCGCCGACGAAACGCATCTGCTCCGCTGGCTGGCCGCTAAACGCCACGGCGAGATGGACTACATGCAGCGTCACGGCGTGAAGCGCAGCCGGCCTGCCGAGTTGCAGGCGGGAACCCTGCGCGTCATCTCGGTGCGCATGGACTACGACCCGCCGCAGGCGCGCGATGCCTGGGAGGTGCTCGACGATGCGCAGCTCGCCTACGTTTCGCGCTACGCGCTCGGCCGTGACTACCACAAACTGCTGCGGACCCGCCTGCAGAAACTCGCCGACCGCATCGCCGCTGAAATCGGGCCGTTCGGCTACCGAGCATTCGTCGATTCCGCGCCGGTGTTGGAAAAGGCGTTGGCACGCAACGCCGGCCTCGGCTGGATCGGCAAGAACACCACCGTGATAAACCGCAGCGCCGGCTCATGGTTCTTCCTCGGTGAGTTGTTCACCGATCTGCCGCTGCCGGTCGACGCGCCGGCGAGCGAGCATTGCGGCACCTGCGCGCGCTGCATCGACGTCTGCCCTACGCAGGCGATCGTCG
Organism: Pseudomonadota bacterium; assembly: GCA_018240465.1. Classification (GTDB taxonomy): domain Bacteria; phylum Pseudomonadota; class Gammaproteobacteria; order Xanthomonadales; family Rhodanobacteraceae; genus Rudaea. Next base: position 2,687 of record JAFEFS010000002.1, on the reverse strand, counting down.
CGCCGAACCAGCTCGACGCACGCCGCTGCATTTCCTACCTGACGATCGAGCTGCACGGGAGCATTCCCGTCGAGTTCCGCCGCGCGATGGGCAACCGCATCTACGGCTGCGACGACTGCCAACTGGTCTGCCCGTGGAACAAGTTCGCGGTGAAGTCCGCCGAACCGGACTTCATCACCCGCCACGGCCTGGATTCCGTGTCGCTGATCGAACTGTTTGCCTGGAGCGAAGAAGAATTTCTGACAAATACCGAGGGTTCGGCGATCCGCCGCATCGGCTACGAGCGCTGGCTGCGCAATATCGCCGTGGCGCTCGGCAATGCGCCACGCAGCGCGGAAGTCGTCACTGCACTATCCGCACGCAAGGAGCACCCCTCGGAGCTGGTGCGCGAACACGTGTTGTGGGCGCTCGATTCTCATTGAGAAGTGCGGCCAGGAATGGCCGCTTTTTGATTTTTGCGATCGAGGATGACCGCAAAAATCAAGCCGCCTGTTTCGGAATCGAATTCTTCGTGTGGCTCAGCGCGTTCTGCCGGTCGACGTAAACCAGGGTCGGCTTGAAATTGGCCACTTCGGCCTCGCTCAGCACGCCGTAGGCGCAGATGATGACGATGTCCCCCGGCGCGGCGCGATGTGCGGCGGCGCCGTTGATCGAGATGATGCCCGAGCCCTCGTCGGCACGGATCGCGTAGGTCGAGAAGCGCTCGCCGTTGTTGACGTTGTAGATGTGGATCTGCTCGTACTCGCGGATGCCGGAAATGTCGAGCAGGCGCCCGTCGATCGCGCAGGAACCCTCGTAGTGCAGTTCCGCGTGGGTCACCGTCGCGCGGTGGATCTTCGCCTTGAGCATATTGAGCTGCATACCCATCACCGTAGCAAAAAAACAACAAACCCAGTCGACTTCGCCAACCTACCCTGCGGCGTCAAGCTGCCGCGCAGCAGCCAGCTTCAACGCCGACAGTTATTGCTGCAGGCGCAACCGGTCAGCAATAGCCCTAATTGTCTCGCGCAATTTAGCTGCATAGCAACAATTTGCGCGTGCCACCATTGAAATCAACAGGTTATAGCCATCGTGCGCACGAAAAAAAACCCTCAGCTGAATCCAGAGAGGGTTTGTAAGTCAGAGTGACGATTACCAAACATGCGCCCTGCGTGCACTGGGGCAACGAGCTCGCGTTGCGAAAATCCCAATGACGGTGGCGACTTTACCACACGAAAAACTTTTTTGCTACAAGTTCGAGAACGAATCTGCGCGAGTGGCGTGATTTCGTTCAAACATGCGCAACACGGGGGGATTCGGATCGATTTCGAGGTTGTCTATCAGCCGCGTCTTGCCAAGCCGGGCCGCGACCAACGCAACCAGTCCGTCGCATTGGCCGGCTGCGGGTTCGAGCAGGGTATGTGCCGAGCGCACGACCGCATAGTCCAGCGCAAATCCGTTGCCTTCGAGGATCCCGCGCGAGAGCCTCTCGACCTCGGCGATCGGCATACCGTCATTTACCGCGTCCTGCATGCCGAGCAGCACCTCGCGGATCAGACCGGCGCGTCCGCGTTCGTCCACCGACAGGTACTGGTTGCGCGAACTCATCGCCAAGCCGTTCGCCTCGCGCACGATGGGCGCACCGACGATTTCGATCGGCAGGCGCAGGTCAAGCACGAGACGCTCGATCACGAGCAGTTGCTGGTAGTCCTTGCGCCCGAACACGGCGACGTCGGGTTGGACGAGGTGGAACAGTTTCGTGACCACGGTGGCGACGCCGGCGAAGTGGCCGGGACGAAGTTCGCCTTCGAGCGGTACGGACACCACCGGCACGTCGACGCGCACGCTCTTATCGATGCCGAACGGATACATTTCCTCGACCTTCGGCGCGAACAACAAGTCGCAACCGTGCGCGGCGAGCCCGAGCCGATCCTGCTCCAGCGTGCGCGGATACCGCGCGAAATCCTCATTCGGCCCGAACTGGGTCGGGTTGACGAACACGCTGGCGACGACGCGATCGGCGTGGGCACGGCAACGCCCGATCAAGGAGAAATGACCTTCGTGCAAGTTGCCCATCGTCGGCACGAGCCCGACGCGCAAGCCGTCGCGGCGCCAGGCGGCTATGTGCGTGCGCAGCTCAGTTGCTGTTGTGACCGTATCCATCGCGCTCAGAACGAATGCTCGGGGCCGGGGAATGAGCGGTTGCGTACGGCCCTGGCGTAGGCTTTGATCGCATCGGCAACCGAGTCCGTGCCGGCAAGGAAGTCCCGGGAGAACTTCGGACGCCTGCCGGGCGTGATGCCGAGCATGTCGTAGATCACCAGCACCTGGCCGTCGCAGTCCACGCCGGCACCGATGCCTATCGTGGGAATGCGCAACGCGGCCGTGATCGTCTTCGCCAGCGCGGCCGGCATGCATTCGAGTACGAGCAGCGAAGCGCCGGCCTGCTCGACCGCCTGTGCATCGGCGATGAGGCGTTCGGCGGCCGAGCGGGTCTTGCCCTGCACGCGATAGCCGCCAAACTTGTGCACCGATTGTGGCGTGAGCCCGAGATGCGCACACACCGGCACCTGACGTCGATCAAGCGCGTGAATGGCGTCGAGCACGTAATCGGCCCCTTCGAGCTTGACCATAGCCGCGCCACCCTCGGCGACGAGACGCGCACTCGATCGCAGCGCGGTGTCGATATCTCGGTAGGTCATGAACGG
>JAFEFS010000029.1 GCA_018240465.1 Pseudomonadota bacterium | reverse complement strand
TCAAGCAGCAGAGCCAAGAGCAGCAGAATAAGATTCTGCAGAAGCAACAGCGAAAGCAAAAACCATCAACCAACCCGGGGGCCACTCTCAACTAATCCGTGGTCCGAGAAAACCCGGCAGGTCAGATGCGCGCTTCGTGGTCGACACGCTGCAGCAGCATGAACGGCTCGTCGGCGTCGGTTTTCAGCTCGGCATATTTGCCGTCGCCGTCCTGATCGAACGTTTCGACGGGACGGCCGAGCGCCTTGCTCCAGAATTCCGCTGCGTCCTTCAGGTTGTCGGTCTTGCAGTCGAGAACGTAGGCGGAGATGCGGCTACGGTGCATGCACCGGTCCATGCTTTGTCGCTCTGCGTGGCTTCGCCGTAGCCGCGGCGCGACGCTTCGGCGCCGTTTCGAGGCGGAAGCCGCCGGGCAGCAATTCGGCCAGCGTCGCCACGCGCACGTCGCCGCGCGTGTTGCACATGATCACGCGCAGATCCGGGCCGCCTTGCTCGAACAGCACCTGACGGCAGGCGCCGCAAGGCGAGACCGGTTCGGGCGAGTCGGCGATGACCGCGATCATGCGCAGCCCCTTGCGCGCGACGCCGCTTGCGTGCGCCGAGAATACGGCGGTGCGTTCGGCGCAGTTGGTGAGTCCGTAGGAATCCGATTCGACATTGCAGCCGAGCACGATCTCGCTGCCGTAGCGCGCCGCGGCGCCGACCTTGAACTGCGACTGGTGTGCGTGTGCGCGCAGGCGCGCTCTCTTCGCGGCGCTGACGAGCGCGCGTTCGTCCGCAGTCAATCTGGTTCCATTCGTCTCGACTGGCTTCAATCCGTTACGTTTCATCTCATTCCGGATCAGGCTGGGCGCAATGGTATACGCCCGGTCGCGCGTGGCGTCAATGCTTCGGGCTACTCCGCGGCGGCGAGATCTTCGAGCATCGCCTTGAGGAAGCGTGCGGCTTCGCCGCCCGTGCAGGCGCGATGATCGAAGGTCAGCGACAGCGGAATCACGCGATGCGCCTCGATGCCGCCGATCACGGGCACCGCCTCAAAACGCAGCTTGCCCGCGGCGACGATCGCCACGGTCGGCGGCACCACGATCGGTGTCGCATAGCGTCCGGCGAACACGCCGAAGTTCGACAGCGAAATCGTGTAGCCGGTCAGCTCCGACGGCGGGATGCTGCGTTCGCGCACCTGGCGCATCAGATGATCGAGCGCGGTGCGCAGGCCATGTGCGTCGAGCGCGTCGGCGTTGCGCAGCGCAGGCACGAACAGGCCATCGATCGTGTCGACCGCGACACCGATGTCGACGCGCTCGTGCAGCGTGCGCGTCAGGTTGTCGCCGTCGAACCTGGCATTGAGCGCGGGCACGGCCTTGCATGCCGCCGTGATCGCGCGCAGCAGGCGCACGCTGACGTCTTCGCCGGCGCGCCAGGCGTGGATGTCGGCGTCGTCGTTGAGCGTGGTCGGCACGACTTTGGATTGTGCATCGGCCATGACGCGCGCCATGTTGCGGCGTACGCCTTTGAGTTGTTCTGCTCTTCCTTCCCCCCTGCGGAGAAGGTGCCCGGTGGATGAGGGTTCCGGCTCGGCCCGATGCCCGACCGACTTCGAACCCTCACTCGTCGCGCTGCGCGCGCCGGCCCCGCCCCGGAGGAGAGGTGAAGATTCTCCCTTTGCTGCGCTTTTGCCGGATCCTGCGGCGAAATCGCGCACGTCCTTCATCGTCACCACGCCGCCCGCGTCGCTCGGCGCAACATGCGACAGATCGACGCCGAGCTTCTTCGCCAGCGCGCGCACGGCCGGAACCGCCTTGACGCCGCCGACGCTGACGGCGGCCTCGACGACGACGCGGTCGCTGGCCTGCATTTCGCCGACGACCGTACCGGTGTCGGGTCGCTCGGCGGGCGATGCCACGGTCGCTGCCGGCGCCGCGTGGTGTCCCGTCGAGTGCGCCTCGGCACGCTGCGGCGCGCTCGCATCGATTTCGAAATCGGCGAGCGGCGCGCCGGTGGCGATCACGTCGCCGTTGCTTCCGTATACTTTTGCTAATTTCCCCGAATACGGCGACGGCACTTCGACGATCGCCTTCGCCGTCTCCATCGAAATCAGCGGCGCGTCGAGCGCAACCGTGTCGCCGGGCTTGACCAGCCACTCGACGATCGTGGCGTCGGGCAGGCCCTCGCCGAGATCGGGCAGGCGGAATGTCTTTGTTTCGCTCACGAGTACCTCAGCGCGCGTGCAGCATGATCAGGGCGACGATCGCAGGCATCGCCTGGAAGAAGAAAATGCGCTTGTTTACCGTCCATGCGCCGTAGATGCCGGCGACGATGACGCAAGTAAGGAAGAAGATCGCGGCATGGAAACCTTCGTGGCCGCCAAGCACGAGGCTCCAGATCAGGCCGGCGGCAAGGAAGCCGTTGTACAAGCCCTGGTTGGCGGCAAGCGTTTTCGACGCCGTGGCGAATTCGGACGTGAGGTTGAATACCTTGCGTCCGAGCGGCTTGTCCCAGAAGAACATCTCGAGCGCGAGAAAGTACAGATGCAGCAGCGCAACGAAGACAATCGGGACTTGGGCGAAGAGATGCATGCGTTTCCCCTGGCGTGGTTCAGCTTGCTTGCAAGGAACGCTTCGCCGCGGCGACGATGCGCGCGACACTCGGCAGATAGTTCATTTCCAGGCGGTACAGCGGCATCGGCACGTCGTAGCCGGCGACGCGCTCGACCGGTGCATGCAGGTCGTACAGGGCGTGCTCCACCAGACGCGCCGCGATCTCGCCGCCGAAACCGCCGGTGTACGGCGCCTCGTGCACGATTACACAGCGATGGGTTTTCTTCACCGATTCGTGGATAGTGTCGAAGTCGAGCGGCTTGAGCGTGGCGACGTCGATCACTTCGGCGCCGATGCCCTCGGCGGCAAGCATATCGGCCGCTTCCAGCGTTTCCTTGACCTGCGCCCCCCAGGTCACGAGCGTCACATCGCTGCCGTCGCGCAGCACGAAGCAGACGTCGAGTGGCAGAGCCTCGCCGTCGTCGGCGACTTCTTCCTTGTACTGGCGATAGATGCGCTTGGGCTCGAAGAAGATCACCGGGTCGGGGTCACGGATCGCCGCGAGCAGCAAGCCGTAGGCCCGGCCGGGCGACGAAGCGATCACGACGCGCAGCCCGGCGATGTTGGTGAACAGTGCTTCGATCGCTTCGGAGTGGTGCTCGGGCGCATGGATGCCGCCACCCCACGGCGCGCGGAATACCGCGGGGCAGGTCAGGCGCCCGCGCGTGCGCGTGCGCATGCGCGCGGCGTGCGAGGCGATCTGGTCGATCATCGGGTACATGAAGCCTTCGAATTGCGCTTCCGCGACGGGCTTCATGCCTTGAACGGCAAGGCCGACGGCTAGGCCGGCGATCATCGCCTCGTCGAGCGGCGTGTCGATCACGCGCTCGGCACCGAATTTCTGCTGCAGACCCACAGTCGCGCGGAACACGCCGCCGTTGACGCCGACATCCTCGCCGAGGACGACGACCGACGGATCGCGCGCCATCTCGTGCGCGAGCGCCATGGTGATGCCTTCGATCAGGTTGATCTGCGCCATCGCCTCAGCCTTTCGCGGCGGCGAGCGCCGCGGCACGCTGACGTTCCAGATCGAGCGGAAGGTCGGCGCAGGTATGGTCGAACATCGCCGACAGCGGCTGTGGCCTGGTCGCGAGGTAGGCGTCGATTTCCTCGTCGACGCGTATGGTGCACTCGGCGAGCCAGTCCTTCTCTTCGTCGTCGGTCCAGGCGTTCATGCCTTGCAGGTAGGCGCGCAGACGACTGATCGGCTCCTTTTCCCACGCGGCCTTCACTTCGTCTTCGCTGCGGTAGCGGCGCGCGTCGTCGGCCGTGGTGTGGTCGGACAAACGATAGGTCACCGCCTCGACCAGGCTCGCGCCGTGGCCATGGCGCGCACGTTTGATTGCGTGGTCGAGCGCTACGCGCATCGCGACCAGGTCGTTGCCGTCCACTTGTATGCTTTCGATGCCGGCGGCGATGCCTTTTTGCGCGAGCGTCTTCGCCGCGGTCTGGTGTGCGCGCGGAATCGAGATCGCGTACTGGTTGTTGACGATGACGATTACAAGCGGCAGCGTGAACGCACCACCGGCATTGATCGCCGCGTAGAAATCGCCTTTCGAGGTGCCGCCGTCGCCGACGGTCGCCAACGCCACGCGCGGTTCCTTGCGAATCCTGAAAGCCAGCGCGGAACCGGCTGCGTGCAGACATTGCGTCGCGATCGGCACGCTCCAGGCGAAGTCGTGCGCAGGGCCGGAGAAGTCGTTGCCGCGCTCGTCGCCGCCCCAATAGAGCAGCACCTCGCGCGGCTTCACCCCGCGCTGGAACTGCGCGCCGTAGTCACGATAGAACGGGGCGAACACGTCGTCTTCGGCCAGCGCCGAGCCGATCGCGACGTAGGTCGCTTCCATGCCCAGACACGAGGCGTAGGTACCGAGCTTGCCGGTGCGCTGCAAGGCGATCGCCTTGCCGTCGAAGACGCGCGTGAAGCACATGAGCTTGTACGCCTCGACCAGCGCGCGCACGTCGCGCGCGAACGCGGGCGCGTCCTCGGTGAGAAGCTTGCCCGATTCGTCCAGATATTGCAGGTATTCGACTTCGAAACTGGCTGCGATGCTCACGCTGCGGCCGTGGATGCGATGCGGAGGTGCTTGATAGCAGTCTTGGCGGAGACTATGCAAGGCGCGGCGCAAAATCGCGGCGCGGGAAAATCGGCGCTGCGGAGACGATCCGCAGCGCCGTGAGGGTTCGCTACTGTGGGGGTGCGAGCCAGCCGACGACATCGACGATGACGTCGGAG
>JAFEFS010000028.1 GCA_018240465.1 Pseudomonadota bacterium | reverse complement strand
GCACGTAGAGGAGTTTCTGGCCGGGATCGGGCAGGCGCACCGTCAGCGAAACGGGAGTTGGCGACGCTTGTTCATTCGTGGTGGCGATGCAAGGCAAGCCCATCACGAGCACAATTGCGCCGAGACATCGAATCAGTCGTTTCATTTCCCCTCCCAACCGGGATTGTCCGATGGCGTTGCAAGGAAACATGAATCACCAAGCGCGAATGACGAAGAGCCTGCTCGACTTCAGGCTTCTTGCCTCCGCGGTTCGATCTTTGGACCTTGCAGATGGATCACCGTGACCGCGCATCCTACATGGCCGTTACGAACCTGTAGAGGCGGCTCGCGCCATGCGGACGGCGCTTGTCCAGGTCACGACAGGCACGTTGGTTTGCGCGTCGGGCAACGGTTCTTGCCGGTTTGCGGCGGCAAAGCCGCGCACAAATAACCATAACCCGAAGCTATGCCGGGTACCGGTCTTTTCATTGGTGGTTTGCGACAGGCGGTAACTACGCTCGATCGCGCACCATCATTGCGGTCCAGGCGTGCCTGGGCCAAAGGGTGGACCACGACCTTGGAGATTGCCATGTATTGCAGGTTCCTTGCCGCGATCACTCTTGCGAGCGTTGTCTGTTTTCCCGCCGTTGCCGCAAGGCCGGCATCGGGCAAATACGACCTCGTCATCCGTAACGGGCACATCATCGACGGCACCGGCTCGCCGTGGTACGGCGGTGATGTCGGAATTCGCGATGGCCGCATCGTCGCGATCGGGCGGTTGGGGGATGCAGGGGCGAAGCGCAGCATCGATGCGCAGGGCAAGATCGTGGCCCCGGGGTTCATCGACATGCTCGGCCAATCCGAGCTGACGATCCTCGTCGCCCCCAGCCTGCCCTCCAAAATTTACCAGGGCATCACGACGGAGATCACCGGCGAAGGCGATTCGGTCGCTCCGCTCGACGAGCGCATCATCAAGAACAATCAGGCGGCGTATGACCATCTCGGCATCAAGCCGACGTGGCGTACGTTGAGTGACTATTTCACCCGGCTCGAAAAGCAGGGCATCGGCATCAATTTCGGCACCTACGTCGGCGCGGCTTCGGTGCGACGGATGGTGCTCGGCGACGACGACGTGCAACCCACGCCGGCGCAGTTGGAACGGATGCAGGCGTTGGTCGAGGCTGCCATGCGCGATGGCGCCATGGGGCTGTCGAGTGCGCTGCAGTACGCGCCGGCGCCCTATGCCACGACGCATGAATTGATCGCGCTCGCCAGGGCGGCATCCCGATACGGCGGGATTTATGCGACCCACATGCGCGACGAAGGCAATGCCGAATTCAACGCGCTCGACGAGGCATTCCGGATCGGCCGCGAAGCGCCGATCCCGGTCGAAATCTTTCACCTGAAGGCCGCCGGCAAGGCCAATTGGGGCACGATGCCCCGGATCATCGACGCAATCGGACGCGCGCGCGCAGGCGGAGTGGACGTATCGGCAGACACCTACGCCTATACCGCGTGGGGCAATTCGCTCGCATCGATCGTGCCGCCGTGGGCACACGCGGGCGGCGACGACAAGTTGCTCGCGCGCCTGAAGGATCCAACGACGCGCGCGCAGATCAAGCAATACATTCTGGATCCGGGCAAGGACGATGAGTGGAACAACGAGTGGAAGGAGGCCCCTGGGCCGGACGGCGTCCTGGTTACCTCGGTCGGCAATCCCGCATTGCGACCTTTGCAGGGCCGGCGCATTTCCGACATAGCCCGGGAATGGCATCAGGATCCCCTTGATGCGGCGCTCGACATCCTGGTCAAGGACAACGCAGCTACCAGCGTCGCGGTATTTGGCATGGATCAGGCCGACGTGACGCTGGTCCTCAAGCAGCCTTGGGTTTCGGTCTGCAACGACTCGGAAGGCACCGAGCCCACGGGCATTCTCGGTCAGGCGCATCCGCATCCGCGCGCGTACGGCACGTTTCCGCGGATCATCCACAAATACGTCGAGCAGGAACACGTGCTGACGCTGCCTGACGCGATCCGCAAGTTCACGGCGCTCGCGGCGCAACGTATGGGATTGACCGAGCGCGGCGTGATCAAGCCGGGGATGTACGCCGACGTTGTCGTGTTCGACCCCGCGAAGGTCCGCGATACCGCCACCTTCGAGCAACCCAATCAGCTCGCTGAGGGCATGGATTTCGTCATCGTGAACGGCGTTCCGGTGATCGCGGACGGCAAAATGACGCATGCGCTTCCGGGGAAGGTATTGCGTGGCGCCGGGTATGCGTTCGCCGATTGACCGTAGCACTGACCGGCCGCAAGCCATCTCGGCGATGGTCCGCGGCTGATGAACGATTGTCTGCTGGTGTATTTGGCCGCGCATCAGAAAGTGATTGTCGAGGGAGCGGCATCGAGGTGGTGTGTTGAAAACCATAACCCACAGCTATGCCGGGTGTCGGTCTTTTCATTGGTGGTTGCCGCCGTGCGGTCAGTATTCTCAACGGCTTGCCGCAATGTGGTTCATCCACAGTGGCCACGGTCGTGGGGTCGCGTGCGATACCGGCGTGGCGTAGCAACGGACGATGGTCGCATCAAGCCGATTGCACTGGAATTCCAACGATTGGGGAGTACGGATCATGAAGAGCTCGTCCCGGCGTTCGTTGCATCGCAGAAATCTCTTCCGGCGCAAGGCGCTGGCACTCGCCATCGGAGCGGCCACGTTCAGCCTCGCCAATACGGTGTGGGCGCAGGCAACCAACGGCACCATTTACGGTACCGTCCCCGTCGCCGCCGGTGAAACCGTCCAGATCACTGGCGGTGCGGGTTTCAATCGCACCGTCGAGGTGGATGCCAACGGCAAATACTCGGTGACGTTGCCGGTCGGTACCTATACCGTCTCGCTGCTGCGGGACGGCAAGGTCGTCGACTCGCGCAAGGATGTCAGTCCGGTAGCGGCGGGTGCGGTCGCAGTCGACTTCGCGGCGGCGGGGGCGGCTTCGTCGGCTGCGACGCTCAACGAGATCAAGGTGATGGGGCAGGCGGCCACCATCGACGTATCCACCACCAACCAGGTGACGACGATCACGGCGAAACAGTTGCAGCAGTTGCCGATTGCGCGCACCGCTGAGGATATCGCCATGCTCGCGCCGGGCGTCAACATGGCGTCGGCCGAGTTGGGCACCGGCCCGTTGGGAACTCCGACCTTGGTATTCGGCGGCGCTTCCGCGGCGGAGAACGCCTACTACGTGGACGGCATGAATACCACGGAGCTGCTCAACAACATGGGCGGCGTCGCCCTGCCATATGGCGCAATCGAGCAGCAGCAGACCTCCATCAGCGGTTATGACGCACGCTACGGCCGCTCCATCGGCGGCGTGGTCAACCAGATCGGCAAGAGCGGCTCGAACGAATGGCATTTCGGTGCGCGTGCTTCATGGCAGCCAGGCGGCCTACGCGACGATCCGATCAATTACTACTACGCCAATCCGCTGATCACGACACCTGGCAGCAGACCCGGTGATCTGGCCGTCTTCCGCAAGAACAACAACCACAGCGAAACGATCTACGACGCCTACGCCAGCGGTCCGATCATCGAAGACAAGCTGTTCTTCTTCGTCGGCGTCGAGCAGGACAATACTCGTTACCGCACCACCTCGTCGTTCAGCAGCAGCGCCACCAGCGAAGACATCACCGTCCATGACCCGAAGGTCTACGCCAAGATCAACTGGAACATCAACGATGCCAACGTCTTCAGCCTTACCGGTCTGCAGAACGAGCACAAGACCTGGGGAACGATCTACGATTTCGACTATGGCAGCTTGCAGCGCGGCGGGTTCAACAGCCTCGATCAGACCGGCAAGACTGCTTTTCGCATGTGGGTGGCCAACTACACCTCCTACCTCACCGACAACCTGACCCTGAACGCGACGTTCGGCAAGATGCACGGCGAGTACTACACGGAACAGCCCGGCTACCCTGGTTTTGATCCGTCGTTGCCGCATGTTGCGAGCGCATCCAATCAGGATCCGGCGTTCGCTCCGCCCGGCGGCGTTTCCAACTCGCAGACCAATTCATCGATAGCCGATCCCAATCATCGTGAAACGGTCGCGAACTACCGTTTGAGTCTCGACTGGAAGTGGCGCTCGCACGATTTCCAGATCGGCATCGACAACATCAACTCCTGGGACTTGAACGACGGCTCTCTGAACCCGGGCACGGGTTACCAATGGATTTACGGCACGAGCACCCCCGGTCAGCCGGTATTCGGCGTTGATTCCAGCGTTCCGCCTTATGTCGCGCCGTCGACGCAATGCCATCCCGACGCCAGCGGCAAGACGCATTGCTACTACGTGCAAAAACACGTCGACATCTCGGCTGCTTCCATGCGCGTCGCACAGCGTGCTGCTTACGTGATGGACAACTGGCAGATCACGCCGAACCTGTTGCTGAACCTCGGTCTGCGCGACGACTCGTTCGTCAACTACTCCGCGTCGGGTGAACCGTACATCCGCGAGACCAAGCCGCAATGGGCGCCGCGCCTCGGCTTCAGTTGGGACGTGCATGGCGATTCCAGCCTGAAGCTGTTCGGCAATGCCGGCCGCTACTACCTGGCGTTGCCGTCGCAGGTGGCGCTGTCGATCGCAGCACCGGTGACCAATGCCGGTGTCTACGGCACCTATACAGGCATCAACCCGACCACCGGCGAGCCGATCGGCTTCACGCCACTGCCGCAGAATCCGACGACCGGCGTATCGATCGACAGCGAATACGGCCAGGCCAAGGATCCGCGCATCTCTGCCTCACAGAACATCAAGGCCGAGTTCTCCGATAACTTTGTCTTCGGCATGCAGCAGCAGTTCGACATGCTCGGTACAAACTGGACGTTCGGCGCGACCGGCACATACCAGAGAATGCGCCGCATCATCGACGACGTCGACGCCATCCAGAACGAGTGCGCGGCGGGACGTGCGCAAGGCTATGCCTGGATGACGCCGGACACGTGCGATCAGTGGGCGCAGAGCCTGGTATTGATGAATCCCGGCGAGACCAACAACCTGCTGATGAAGGCGCCGGACGGCAGCCTCGTGCCGGTGAAGTTCACTGCCGCCGACCAGGGTTTTCCGAGGGGTCCGAAGCGTCGCTACTACTCGATCAACCTATCGCTGGAACATGCCTGGGACAGCAAGTGGTTCGCCAAGATCGACTACGTGTTCTCGCGTACCTGGGGTAACACCGAAGGGCCGGTTAGCACGTATTCCGCGCAGGGCGGCTCCTACGAATCGCTCACCACCGCCTGGGATTTTCCGGAAAGGATGGAATATTCCGATGGCGTGCAGCCGAACGACCGCAAGCACCAGCTCAAGATGTTCGGCGCGTATGCGCTGACACCGGAGTGGACGCTCGGCGCCAACATGTACATTGCCTCGGGTACGCCGCGCATGTGCCGCGGCCGCTACGGCGTGGATCAAGTCGCCTTGCACGGTTCCAACACCTACTACTGGTGCGGAGGCAAGCCGGTCCCGCCGGGTTCGCTCGGCCGACTGCCGTGGAACCATCAATTCAATCTCAACGTCGACTACAGGCCGGGCTGGGCGGATCACAAGCTCGATTTCAACCTGGCAGTCTTCAATGTGTTCAACAAGCAGGTACCTTTGTATTACGGCGACAGCTTCCGCTCGACGTCCAATCCGAGAGTCGACTACGGCAGGGTGCTCGACTCGACGCCACCCCGTTATGTCCGATTTTCCGTGGCGTACGACTTCTGAAGAATGCAAACCGTCTCTCCACGCCGGGCGGGACTTGCCCGGCGTTTTTTTTGTGGACTGAAGGCATCTTGTGTAGCCTGCCGTCTCGAATCGAAGAATCGGTGCTCGAAGCGAAGTGCTTCGAGCGCCGGGTCAAGACGGTGACGACATGACGCTTCAATCCAACCGCCATCCTGCGCCGGATACGTCGCAGCCGCCGCTTTCGCGCACGGCCGCGCGCATGCTCGCGCGTGCGCGTGAGGAGTGGGAGCGCCGCGACTTCGCCGCCGCCGAACACTCGCTGTCCAATGTGCTCGCGCTGGCGCCGAACGCGCTGAATGCTGTCCGCATGCTCGGCATGGTGGTGCAGCGTCTTGGTGACCATGCCCGTGCGATCGACTGCTTCCGGCGCGTGCTGGCGGCGCATCCGGATGACTCCGACATTTACGTCTGTCTCGGCATCGCGCTGCACGAGCGCGGCGAAACCGCGGATGCGGTGACGCACCTGCGTCATGCCTGCGAGCTTGCGCCGCGCTCCGCTTCGGCCTGGTTCAATCTCGGCGAGGCGCTCGTGCAACAAGTGCACACCATCGATGCCGTCGCCGCATTGCGCCGCGCGCTCGAGCTCGATCCCGCGCATGTGTCCGCGCGGCTGTCGTTGGCCAAGGCGCAGGCGAGCCTCGGCGAGGTCGACGCCGCGATCGCGGGTTTCCGCGAAGTGTTGCGGCGCGATCCAGGCAATGCCGAAGGCTGGTTCGGTTTGTCGAACCTCAACACGGTTCGCTTCGACGCCGCAGATGCCGCGTCCCTGCGCAGCGCCCTGGCGCGTCCGATCCTGTCGCCGCGCGACCGCGAGTTGATCGGCTTCACCTACGCGAAGGCGCTGGAGAACCAGGGCGACTACGCGCAGGCCTTCGAGACGTTCCGCGCAGCGAATGCCTCGCGGCGCCGGCGCGTGAAGTGGGACGCGGCGGGAGAACGCAGGCGGGTGGAGGAAATCGAGCGCGTATTCGCCGACGCAATGCCGCCGCCACTGGACGAACGACTTGGCGGCGAAGTCATCTTCATCGTCAGCATTCCGCGTTCCGGCTCGACCCTGGTCGAGCAGATCCTGGCGTCGCATCCGCAGGTCGAGGGCGCGAACGAGATCAAGGACATTACCGAGGTCATCGATGCGGAGACCAAGCTCCGCAATTCGGCGTATCCGCTTTGGGCCGCCGATGCCACGGCGCAGGATTGGCAGCGCCTCGGCCGTGAATACCTCGCGCGCACCGCACGCTGGCGCAAGACCAAGCCGCGCTTCACCGACAAAAGCCTGGTGAGCTGGTATCTCGTCGGCCCGGCACTGGCGATGCTGCCGGCGGCGCGCGTGGTGATCATCCGACGCGATCCGGTGGAGACCTGCCTCGCCTGCTTCCGCCAGCTTTTCAGCGAACGCAGCGCATTCGCCTGCGACCTCGACGAACTGGCCGACTACTGCATCGACTTCCTGCGCCTCACGCGTTTCTGGCGTGAAAAATTTCCCGACCGCGTGCTCGATCTCCAGTACGAAAACCTGCAGGCCGACGCGGAAAGCGAAATTCGGCGCCTGCTCGATTTCTGCGGGCTGCCGTTCGATCCCGCCTGCCTCGAATTCCACAAGACCGAGCGCGCCGTGCTCAGTGCGCCGAGCGCGGCGCAGGTGCGCCAGCCGTTGCGCCGCGACACCGCGCGCAGCGCGCGCTACGGCGACAAGCTCGATCCGCTGCGCCGGCGCCTGCGCGCCGCCGGGATCGCGGTGGAATGAACGCGGATTCCGACCCTGCCGACTACTATCCATTCAACCATCGAAATGACCGACGCACTTCCCAAATCCCTGCTCAATGGCGCCATCGTTCCGGTGGTCGATGCGCGCATTTCGCCGCTCGATCGCGGCTTCCTGTTCGGCGACGGCATCTACGAGGTCGTGCCGGTCTACGCCGGCAAACCGCTTCGCCCCGACGCGCACTTCGATCGGTTGCAGGATGGCCTGACCGCGCTCGAAATCGCCAATCCGTACTCACGCACGCGCTGGGCCGCGCTTTTGCGTGAGCTGATCGCCGCCAACGGCGGCGGCGACATGGGCGTCTACCTCGAAGTCTCTCGTGGCGCCGGCAAGGGGCGTGATTTCCTGCCCGAGTCGGACATGCAGCCAACCGTATTTGGCTTCTGCTTCCGGCTCGCGCCGCCGAGGCCCGAGCTGCTTGCGCGAGGCATCTCGGCGGCAACGCTCGAAGACATTCGTTGGCAGCGTTGCGACATCAAGTCCGTCGCGCTGGTCGGCCCGGTGATGCTGAAAATCGAAGCCAAGCGGCTTGGTGCCGACGAGGCGATCCTCGTGCGCGGCGAGCGCCTCGCCGAAGGCAGTTCGAGCGCCGTGTTCGTCGTCAAGGATGGCCGCATCGCCACGCCGCCGGCCAGCCACGAACGCCTGCCGAGCATCACCCGCGGCGTCGTCGGCGACGTGCTCGATGCATTGGGGTTGCCGCTGGACGTGCGCGAAGTCGGCCGCGATGAATTGCTGACCGCCGATGAAATCTGGATCGCGAGCTCGACGCGCGAGGCCTTGCCGGTCACCGTGCTTGACGGCAAGGCGGTCGGGCAGGGCAGGCCCGGTTCGATCTGGCGCCGCGTGTTCGAAGAATTCCAGGCACTCAAGCAACGCGAAGCCGGTTGATCCGGATTCGTGATCGACGGCAGGTCACTTCCCAACAGCGAATTTTTCTTCCACGGCACTGAATGCCGAGCGTCCGTCGCTTCGTTTCTCGGGCATGCCGGTCGCGAACCACACCACGCCGCTGCCGTGCCCGCGGTCCAGCCAGATGCCCGCCTGCACGCCGTAGGCGGTGCCGGAGTGGCCGATGCGGGCAATGCCGTCGGCGAACGGATCGTCGCGGCAACCCTCGGCATGCGTAGCGAGAATCTGCATGCCCATGCCCCAGCGGCAGAAGAATCCCGGCTGGTGGTCGTCACTGTCCTCTTCGAAGGTCAGCCCATTGCGGCCGTCGTATTGCCACGTTGGCGTCGCCATCGCGTGCGCGGATTCGGGCGTCAGCAGGCGCTCGCCGTTGAGGGCGAGCCTGCCGTCGCCGAGCAGCATCATGCCGACGCGGGCGAGGTCGAGGGCCGAAATGCGCAGGCCGCCCTGCGGTCCGAACAGCGCGCCGTTTTCGCCGGGATGATAACGCGACAGATCGCAGCTGCCATCGCGAGCGGATCGTACCGCGCAGTCCGGCCGGCGGCCGTGATTGTCGTCCATCAACGGTCTGCCGCCGGTGTCGTAGAGCACCACCGCGCGTGCGGCGGCGGCTTGGTCGCAGGCAGCCCAGCCGAAGCAGGCGCCGGTGCCGAGCGGCTTGAGCACGAGGCGCTGCATGAGACGATCGAAGCGCTCGCCGGTGACGCGTTCCATCACCTGCGCCACCACGGGGAAGTTGAGATTGGTGTAGCGGAAGTAGGTGCCGGGTGCGTGCTCGGGATCCCATGCGCGAGGATCAGCCAGCGTGTCGCGCAGACGGCCGTCGAGCGGCGTCTGCCAGTAGCCGGCGGCGTCGGTGAGACTGGAGCGGTGCGACACGAGCAGGCGCAAGCTGATCGGCGCATCCGGAAACGCGGGATTGCGCAGCTTGAATCCGAGATACATCGAGACATCGGCGTCCAGTTCGAGTTTGCCGGCCTCGACCAGGCGCATCACGCCGATCATGGTGACCAGTTTGGAAATCGAGGCGACGCGCACCGGATCATCGGCGTTGATCCTGCGCGCGATCGCCTTGTCGGCGAAGCCGTCGGTCTGTATGGAAGTGATGCCGTCGCGATCGAAAGCGACGCGCACGCTGGCGACGGGGCCATCCGCACGTGCCGCAGCGGAGACGAGCAGCAGGCACGACACGCCGCAGGCCGATAGCAGCCTTCCGATATTCATCGCTCAGCCATAGCGGGAGATATCCAGCCCTTCGCCGCTGATTCGCGGCGTCACGCGCGCCATCAGGTCGGCAAGATAGCGTCCCGAGCCACAGGCCATGGTCCAGCCGAGCGTGCCGTGGCCGGTGTTGAGATAGAGGTTGTCGAAACCCGCGCTGCCGATCACGGGTGTGCCGTCCGGCGTTGCCGGGCGCAGGCCCGTCCAGAATTGCGCGCGGGCCAGATCGCCTCCTTGTGGGTATAACTCGGCGACGACTTTCTCCAACGTCGCGCGGCGCCGCGGCGGCAACGACAGATCGTAGCCGCACACGCCCGCGATGCCGCCGACGCGGATGCGTTGTTCGAACCGGGTCACGGCGACCTTGTGGTTTTCATCGAGCACCGTGGAAACGGGCGCCATCGCCGGATCGATGATCGGCAAGGTGAGCGAATATCCCTTCAATGGATACACGGGCAGGCGGATACCGAGCGGCGCGAGCAACTTCGGCGTGTAGCTGCCGAGGGCGAGCACATGGCGGTCTGCCTTCTCGATCTTGCCATCGATGCGCATGCCGGTGATGCGATTTCCGGAAACTTCGAGCGCTTCGACCGAGGCGTTGTAGCGAAACTCCACGCCGGCCGCTTGCGCCCGCTCGGCCAGCCGCTGCGTGAACAAGGCGCAATCGCCGGTCTGGTCGCGTGGCAGGCGCAGCGCTCCGGCCAGCCGATCAACGATTCCGGCCAGCGCCGGCTCCGCTTTCACGATGCCCGTGCGATCGAGCATTTCGTAAGGCACGCCATATTGCTCGAGCACCGCGATGTCCTTGCCTGCATCGTCGAGCTGTGCCTGCGTGCGAAACAACTGTACGGTGCCGAGTTGTCGGCCTTCGTAGTCGATGCCTGTTTCCGCGCGCAATTCATCGAGACAATCGCGGCTGTATTCGGACAGACGTACCATGCGCGCCTTGTTGATGGCGTAGCGCCGAGCCGTGCAGTTGCGCAACATCTGCAACAGCCACAGGTACTGGCGCGGATCGAGCCCTGGCCTGATCGTCAGCGGCGCATCGCGGGAGAACAACCATTTCAACGCTTTCAGCGGCACGCCGGGCGCGGCCCACGGCGAAGCATAACCGGGCGAAATCTGTCCGGCGTTGGCGAAACTGGTCTCCTGCGCGGGCGCGTTCTGGCGATCCACCACGGTCACCTCGAAGCCGGCGCGCGCCAGATACCAGGCGCTGCTCACGCCGATGACGCCGCCGCCCGCAACGATTACGCGCATCATTTCCAACCGTTGATGAAGAATGTGATCACGATGGCATTCGTGAAGTCGATCAGGAACGCGCCGACCAGCGGCGCGACGAGAAAGGCACGTGGCGCGGGGCCGAAGCGTTCGACCAGCGATTCCATCACCGCCATGGCATTGGCGGTGATGCCGAGCATGAAGCCGGCGAAACCGCCGGTGATGACTGCGGCATCGTAGTCGCGGCCCATCAGCCGCAGCAGTGGCCAGCAGCAAAAGGCGACGACGACGATCGTCTGCAAGGCGAGATCGACCAGCAGCGGCATCGCCATGCCGGCCAGTTCCCACAGATGTAGATCCATCAACGCGACGGAGATGAAGAGCGAGAGGCAGATGTTGCCGATGCCTTCGATGCCGGGCATCGAAACGCGGAACCAACCGAAGCGGTCGTCGAGATTGCGGATCAGCGCGCCGACCAGCATCGCGCCGGTATAACTGGGCAAGGTCACACCCAGTGCGTGCAGGCCGTCGCTGATCCACGCGCCCACGCCCATGGCGAACAGGAGCAGGACGATGTGCTTGAGAGTGCTCTGGAACCGTTCCGCCTCGCTGCCGGCGTCCGTTGTCGTTGCGCAGGCGACGCGTGCCGCCGGCGCAACGGTGGCGGATGATCCGCGCGCAAGGCGGTAGCGCTCGATCAGCAGGGTCGCCAGCGGTGCGCCGATGATCGAGCCGAGCACGATGCCGGCCATGGCCGAGGCCATCGCGATGCTTGCCGCGCCGACGAGGCCGGCCTGCTCGAGCAGCGGCGCGAACGCGAGCCCGGTGGCGGGGCCGCCGGTCAGCGTCGCCGATCCGGCGGCGATGCCGAACAATGGATGCAAGCCGAACGCCTTGGCCACACCGATGCCGACGAAGTTCTGCACGACGGCGAGAAACGTGGCCAATCCGAGCAGCAACACGACCTGCGGACCGCTGACTCGCAGCAGATTCACGCTCGCGTTGAAGCCGATACTGGCGAAGAACGCGATCATCAGCGGCCTGGACAGCGACGCATCGAACCGCATCGGCACGTAATCCCAATGCCGGCACGCCAGCAGCGCCAGCGCGACGACCAGACCGCCGATCACGGAGGCCGGAATGTTGAACCGCGCAAGCAGCGGAATCCGTCGACGCAGGTCATAGCCGGCGAGCAGGCACAGGCCGCCGGCCGCGAGTGTCTGGATCGGATCGAGGGTCAGCATGCGTCTTCCTTGGGAGTCTCCTGGATAGTTCTGATTCAGATATTCACGGACGCAGCGCCTGTTTTCACCTGTCCCCTTGCGGGCGAGGTCGAAGCGCGAAGCGCTTCGGGAGAGGGGTACGCCACGTGAATGCACTGACTTCGACTCACCATCTCCCCAACCCCTCGACCATCAAGGGAGAGGGGCTTGTATTGCGCGGTTTGTCGTCAACGAACGACTTGCACCTTGCCGAGGCCGCTCTTGCTGCGCGGATCGCTGGCCGCCGTCTTCGTGTCCGTTGTCTTGTCCCAGACCACGACGTTCATGTTGCCCCAGGGTTCGCGCTCGCGGACGTCGTAGCCCATCGCCCTGAGTTTCTCGACCACATCGACAGGCAGGCTGCCGGGTTCGATCTCGACGACGTCGGGCAGGTATTGATGGTGGAAACGCTTCTGCGCGGTGATCTCCGGCGCGCTCTTGCCGTCCATGAACGCGAGCATGCCCTCGAGTACCTGGGTCATGATCGTCGAGCCTCCCGGCGAACCGATCACGGCGAGGCGATCCTTGCCGATGACGAAGCTCGGCGTCATCGACGACAGCATGCGCTTGCCCGCGACCGGCGCGTTGGCGTCGCCACCGATCAGGCCGAAGGCATTCGGCTGGCCGGCGACGAGCGCGAAGTCGTCCATTTCGTTGTTGAGCAGCACGCCGCTCTTGCCGGCGACGAAGGCCGAACCCAGCGTGGTGTTCACCGTGCAGGTCATCGACACCATGTTGCCGTACTGGTCGATGATCGAGAAATGCGTCGTGTGCATGCCCGGCTCCTTGGCGTGTGTGGCCGGCAGCCACTCCGATTTGGTCGCGCGGTCGGGCAGGATGCTTTGACGCAAGCCGTCGGCGTAGTACGGGGAGAGCAGCATGTCCATCGGCATCTTCACGAAATCTGGGTCGCCCAGATATTCGTTGTGATCGCGATACGCGCGGCGCATCGCCTCGACTTCATAGTGGATGCGATGCACCTGGTCGAGACTCTTCAGATCGATGCCGGCGAGGATGTTCAGCACTTCACCGACGACGACGCCGCCCGACGACACCGGCGGTGCGGTGATGACCCGGTAGCCGTTGTAGGTCAGCTCGATCGGCGCGCGCTCTTTGGCCCGATAGCTGGCGAGGTCGGCCGTCGTCCACGTGCCGCCCGCGGCCTTTACCGCGGCGGCCATTTCTTCGGCGACTTCGCCCTTGTAGAAGCCGTCGGCGCCTTTTTCCGCAAACGTCTTCAACGTACGCGCCTGCGCCTCGTCGCGGAAGATGCTGTTCGTCGTCGGCGCCTTGCCGTTCGGGAAAAACTTGGCCGTCGATGCGGCGTAGCGATGCAGCACGTCGGCACGGTGTCCGATCGATCGCACCAGCGCCTCGCTCGGATGGAAGCCTTTTTCCGCAAGCAGGATCGCCGGTTGAACCGATTTCGCCAGCGGCAGCTTGCCGAAATGCTGTGCGATGTAGGCGAGTCCGGCGGGCGAGCCGGGGATGCCCGCCGCGAGCGGGCCGTTGAGCGAGGTGTCGCGATTGGGTGTGCCGTCCGCGTTGAGGTAGTCGGCTGACTTCACCGCAGCCGGCGCCATCTCGCGCGAGTCGATGAACGTGTCCTTGCCGCTTGCCGCATCATGGATCAATGCGAGAAAACCGCCGCCGATGCCGGACGCTTCCGGCTGGACCACGGACAACGACGTGGCGACCGCAATTGCGGCATCCATCGCGTTGCCGCCTTCGGCGAGCACACTGAAGCCGGCTTCGGTGGCGTGCGCGTTGGCGCTGGCGATCGCGGCCGTCTTCGTCGTCGTGCCGGTGTCGCGGGCAAACGCCGGAGTACAGAGTGCGACAACGACTGCTGCAGCAGCCAACCGATGCGGCCACGACTGGCTGCGGGATTCCGTGTGTGCTTGCGGCACGATGCTCTGGCTCATGTCCATGCTCCGACCTTACCAGCGATATTGGACTTTGCCGTAGACGAATGCGCCCTGGCTGCCCCACGGCGAAGCTCCGGGGTAGGGGAACGTGCCGTTGTTGTCCTGGCTCGGAACCACCAGTGCCGGATAGGTGTTGAACAGGTTGTCGACGCCGAG
>JAFEFS010000027.1 GCA_018240465.1 Pseudomonadota bacterium | reverse complement strand
TGGCTGGGGGACTAGGATTCGAACCTAGATAGGCAGAGTCAGAGTCTGCAGTCCTACCATTAGACGATCCCCCAATTCCGGCCGGATCGTCTATCTGACCTGGCGACGATCCGGATTTGGGAGCACGAGCCGGCGTCGCGAGACGACGGCCCGGGTAACGCTTAGCGCTTCGAGAACTGCGTGGCGCGGCGGGCTTTGTGCAGGCCGACCTTCTTGCGCTCGACTTCGCGCGCGTCGCGGGTCATGAAGCCGGCCTTGCGCAGCGGCGCCTTGAGCGTTTCGTCGTGTTCGACGAGCGCGCGGGCAATGCCGAGGCGGATGGCGCCGGCCTGGCCGGTGTTGCCGCCGCCTTCGACGGTGACGAGCACGTCGAACTTGTCGGTAGACTGGGTCAGTTCGAGCGGCTGGCGCACGATCATGCGCGAGGTCTCGCGGCCGAAGAACTCGTCGAGCGGCTTGCCGTTGACGACGATCGCGCCCTTGCCGGCGCGCAGGAACACGCGGGCGGCGGAGGATTTGCGGCGGCCGGTGCCGTAGGACTGTTGGATTGCCATGGTTATGCCTTGATTTCCAGAACTTGCGGCTGCTGCGCGGTATGCGGATGCTCGGCGCCCTTGTAGACCTTGAGCTTGCGGTACATCGCGCGGCCCAGCGGGTTCTTCGGCAGCATGCCCTTGACCGCGATCTCGATCGCACGCTCGGGTTGCTTGGCGAGCAAGTCCTTCAGTGCGATCGACTTGATGTTGCCGATGTAGCCGGTGACGTGGTGGTAGACCTTGTCGTCGAGCTTCTTGCCGGTGACCGCGATCTTCTCGGCGTTGATCACGACGAGGTAGTCGCCGGTGTCGGCGTGCGGGGTGTAGACCGGCTTGTGCTTGCCGCGCAGGCGCAGGGCCAGTTCGGTCGCGAGGCGGCCGAGCGTCTTGTTGCTGGCATCGACCAGATACCAGTCGCGCTTGACCGTTTCAGCCTTGGCGCTGACAGTGGAAGTTTTCATGGGAAACCTGTGCCCTGCGGGCTCGAATTGATGCGTGAAGCGAGGAACCGCGAATTTTAGCGGAACCGTAACGCGGTGCGCAAGCCCTGTCTCGATGCGCGGCCCCGACCGACGGGGATGGCGAATCGGCCGGGATTGCCAATCCGAAGGTCCGACCAACTTGTCTGGGTAACGGGATTCTGCTTTAATAGGCGGCTCGCTGCGCTTCGCGCCGCGATTTTCCGGCCAGTAGCAACGGCCGGGCCGTCTCTGCCCTGGCCAAGGGCGGCCGTTCCGATATCGAGGAGTAAGCTGTGGCTAAAGTATGCCAAGTCACTGGCAAGCGCGCGCAATCCGGCAACAATGTGTCGCATGCCAACAACAAAACCCGGCGCCGCTGGCTGCCGAACCTGCACGAGCGCCGTTTCTGGGTGCCGAGCGAAAACCGTTGGGTGAAACTGCGTGTTTCCACCCAGGCCCTGCGTACGATCGACAAGAACGGCATCGAAACCGTGCTCGCCGAACTGCGCGGTCGCGGCGAAAAGATCTAAGGAGAACACGCCATGGCATCCAAGCGCGACAAGATCCGTCTTGTGTCCTCCGCGGGCACCGGTCACTTCTACACGACCGACAAGAACAAGAAGACCACGCCGGACAAGATGGAAATCAAGAAATACGATCCGGTCGTGCGCAAGCACGTCGCCTACAAGGAAGCGAAGATCAAGTAAGTTCAGGATGAACTTGTCCCGTGCGGTACATGGATGTACGCCGGCACGGGATCGAGCTTCACGCCTTTGGTCACAAGGCACGGAGAACCCGCCGCGAGGCGGGTTTTTTGTTGCCTATGATCTCAGGCGGAGACCCGATCCCAGCTTGCACCGGAATGACGAGCCTTCGACTAACGACGATTTTCGACCCGTCATTCCCGCCTGCGCGGGAATGCAGAGCAGAAGCGGCCCTATGGCGCGCGCACTCCGTCAACGCCGTGATGTCAACTCCGGCCTCAATACCGCCCACACATTGTCGAGCACTCGCGGTTCGCCTTCGGCCTTGGGATGCAGACCATCCTCCTGCATCCAAACCGGATTCGTGGCGACACCGTCGAGCAGGAACGGGACAAGTGGCACATTGAATTCGCCGGCAAGGCCCCGATACATTTCGCGCAGGCCGTCGCGATACTGCGGTCCGTAGTTGATCGGCAGTTCGATGCCGAGCAGTGCGGATCGCGCCCCCGCGGCGCGCACGGCGGTCAGCATGCTTTTCAGGTTCGCGCGGATTTCGGCGATTGGCAGGCCGCGCAGTCCGTCGTTGGCGCCGAGTTCGACGATGACCAGCCCGGGCCGATGCTCGGCGAGCAGCTTCGGCAGTCGCGCGAGGCCGCCGGAGGTGGTCTCGCCGCTGATGCTCGCGTTGATCACCGGCTGCGGCGATCCTTGTTCGCGCAGGCGCTGTTCGAGCAGCGCCACCCACCCCGCCTCGGGTGCAATGCGATGCGCGGAAGACAGCGAATCGCCGAGGACGAGGATAGGCCCGGCAGGCGGTGCGGGTGGCGCCGCCGGCGCCACAACGATACCTGCAATCAACAGCAGCACGACGAGGAATGGTTTGGTCATGAACATGACGAAGAGCGACGAGATCGTTATCCGGGCCGACAAGGTTAGCAAAAGTGTCGACGGACCCGACGGCAGGTTGACGATTCTCGACGATGTCGGGTTCACGCTCGCGCGCGGCGACAGTCTCGCGATCGTCGGCGCATCTGGCTCGGGCAAGACCACGCTGCTCGGCCTGCTCGCGGGGCTCGATCGCCCGAGCTCCGGCGAGATCACGCTCGCCGGCGAACGGCTCGACACGCTCGACGAGGAAGCGCGTGCACGCCTGCGCCGCCGTCGTGTCGGTTTCGTGTTCCAGAATTTTCATCTGCTGCCGGCGCTCAATGCCGAAGAAAACGTGATGCTGCCGCTCGAACTCGAGGGCGGCGCGGACGCCCGCACGCGCGCGGGCGAAGCGCTGGCGCGGGTGGGGCTGGCCGCACGCAAGCATCACTATCCGGCGCAGTTGTCCGGCGGAGAGCAGCAACGCGTCGCGCTCGCGCGCGCGTTCGTGCACGCGCCGGACATCCTGTTCGCCGACGAACCGACCGGCAACCTCGACCGGCGCACGGGTACGGCGATCGGGGATCTGCTGTTCGCCCTCAACCGCGAGCATGGCACGACGCTCGTGCTCGTCACCCACGATGCGGCGCTTGCCGATCGCTGCGCGCGCAGGTTGGCACTGGACGGCGGTCGCATCATCGTCGTGGCGACCGCATGAGGCCGCTGGCCTTTGCCGCGCGCAGCCTGCGCCGGGAATTCCGCCATGCCGAACTCGCGACGCTGGCGCTGGCGCTCATGCTCGCCGTTGCCGCGCTGACCGCGGTGGCGACGCTCGCGAGCCGTGTCGAGCGCGCCCTGCTTGCCTCGGCGGCCGAACTGATAGGCGGCGATCTTTCGATCGGCGCGAGCCGTCCCTTGCCGCGGAACCTGGTCGATGAAGCGACGCAGCGCGGCTTGAAGACAAGTCGCCTCGCCGACTTCCCGAGCGTGGTATTCGCCGGCGACGCCAGCCGGCTCGCTGATGTGCGCGCGAGTGACGACGCGTTCCCGTTGCGCGGCGTGCTCGCCGTACGCGACGCGACCAATGCCGAACACGAGGCGCATGCACCACCGCCCGGTTCGGTGTATGTCGAACCCGCCGTGCTTTCCGCGCTGGCGGTGAGGATCGGCGACAAACTCCAGGTCGGCGGGCGCGATCTCGTCGTTGCCGGCGAGATCACGCGTTCGCCCGACAGCGGAAACCTGCTGCGCCTCGCACCGCGGGTGATGATGTCGCTCGCCGATGCGCAGGCGATCGGCCTGCTCGGTGCGGGCAGCCGCGCGCGCCATCGCCTGCTGGTCGCCGGCGACGAGGCCGCGGAGGTCGAATACGTACGCGCGGTGAAGCGCGAATTGCCGGACGGCGCCGAGATCGTCACCGTCGCTGATGCGCAACAGAATCTTTCCAGCGCGTTCGAGCGTGGCGGCAATTTCCTGCGCCTTGCCGCACTGCTCGCGGCGCTGCTTTCGGGCATCGCGATCACGCTCGCGGCGCAACGTTTCGCGCGGCGCAAGCGTGAGGAAGTCGCTCTGCTGCGTTGCCTCGGCGCGCGCCGCGGCGAAATCCTTGGCACCCTCCTTCTGGAACTCATCCTGCTGGCGTTGCCGGCATGCGTGCTCGGCGTCGTGGTCGGACTCGGCCTGCAGCAAATCGTGTTCGCCTTCGCCGGCGACCTGTTGCGTGGCGCACGCCCGCCGATTTCGTGGCAGCCTTCGCTCGCCGCGTTTGCGATCGGCGTCGCGGTGTTGTTCGGCTTCGCGCTGCCACCGCTGCTGCGCCTGCGTGACGTCGAACCGATGCGCGTGTTCCGTCGCGACGATGCGCGCCGCGCGGGTCGCTTCGATGCGCTGTATCTGCTCCCGCTCGCCGTGGCTGCAGGTCTGGTTGCCGCGGGTGCGGGCGATACGCAACTCGCACTGACGTTGTCGATCGGCTTCGCCGGTATCGCGGCGGCAAGCGTCGTGCTCGGCCTGCTCCTGCTGCGTCTCGTGAGCAGCGCCGGCAGGCTGCTTCCCGGCGCGCTGCGTTTCGGCCTTGCCAACCTTGCGCGGCGGCGTGCGCTGACCTTGCTGCAAGCCGGCGCGCTTGCGCTGAGCCTGACTGCGTTCGCCCTGCTCGCCGTGGTCGGGCCATCGCTGCTCGCGAGCTGGCGCGCGGAACTACCGGCCAATACGCCGAACTGGTTCCTGATCAACCTGCAGGACGAGCAGCGCACGCCGATGCAGGCCCGGCTGGCCGCACTCGGCGCGACGAACATCAACATGCTGCCGCTCGCGGTTGGCAAGCTCATCGCGATCAACGGCAAGGCGCCGAGAGCGGAGGACTACGGCGACCGCCGCGCGGCGGGCTGGATCAACGGTGAAACGCGCATGTCGTGGAGCCAGGACCTGCCGCCGGCGAACAAGCTACTGCAGGGCAACTGGTTCGCCCCGGACGGGACGGGCAATGCCGGCCCGCAGGTATCGGTCGACAAGCTGTGGATCGACATGTTCCATTTGAAGCTTGGCGATACGCTGGCCTTGCGCGTCGGCGAGCGTGAGATCGTCGCGACGATCACCTCGATCCGCGGCGTGCGCTGGGATTCGTTCCGCGCCAATTTCTTCCTGATGCTCGATGCACACACTGGCAGCGAGCTCGCGCACAGCACGATAGCGAGCTTTCATCTGCCGCGCGACGTGCCACTGGCCACGCTTTCGCGCGATTTCGCCAACGTCTCGCTGATCGACCTGACCCAGATTCTCGACCGCGTGCGCGATATCATCAGCCGCGTCAGTCGCGCGGTAATCTCGGTGCTTGGTTTCAGCCTCGCTGCGGGCCTGCTCGTGCTGCTCGCGGCACTGGCGGCGACCGCGGACGAGCGACGTTTCGAATCGGCGCTGTTGCGCACGCTTGGCGCCCACTCCGCGCAACTCAGCGCCTCGGTACTCGGCGAATTCGCTGCGCTGGGACTCGTTGCCGGAGGCATTGCGGCGATCGGTTCCGCCGCGATTGGCCATGCACTCGCGTCGCGCGTGTTCCGCTTCGAAAGCTACACGCCACCGTTCGCGTCCTTGGCGACCGTCGTATTTGCGGCCGCTGCCCTCGTCGCGATCGCCGGCTGGCTGGCCACCCGCCGCATCGCGCGCACACCACCGATCGCCGTGTTGCGTCAGGGCTGAACGCCTTCTGCCCGTCATTCCCCGCGAAGGCGCGAATGACGGCCATGAAGAACGCCGGCACGAGGCCGGCGTTTTCGTCTCTACGCTCTTGCCAATCGCTCAGTGCTTGAGCTGACGCCGCAGACGTTCGATCGCGGCCAACTGCGCGAGTGCCTGCGCGAGTTCGGCCTGCGCCTGGGCGATCTCGACCGCGTCGGTGCGGTTGGCGAGCGCGCGCTCGGCTTCGTCCTTGGCCTTGCGCGCAGCAGCCTCGTCTAGATCCTTCGCGCGCACCGCCGTGTCGGTCAGCACGGTGACAACCTGCGGCTGCACTTCGAGGATGCCGCCGGAGACATAGAAGAACTGCTCCTCGCCGCTCGCAGCGGTCACGCGCACCTGGCCCGGCTTGAGCCGCGTGATCAGCGGCGCGTGGCGCGGTGCGATGCCGAGCTCGCCCTCTTCGCCGGTGGCGACGACGAGCGTCGCATCGCCGTGGAAGATTTCGGCTTCGGCGCTGACGATGTCGCAGCGGATGGTGGTTGCCATTTTCTATTCCCGTGATTGCGGGACTCGGGACCCGGGACTCGGGACGCGGAAAAGCAAGAGCGCCAGGCTTTTGATCTTCCGAGTCCCGAGTCCCGAATCCCGGGCTCCGTCTTTGTGCACTACGCCGCTTTTTTCTCGGTCATCTTCTTGGCCTTCTCGAAGGCCTCGTCGATGCCGCCGACCATGTAGAACGCCTGTTCCGGCAGGTGGTCGCACTCGCCGTCGCAGATCATCTTGAAGCCGCGGATCGTTTCCTTGAGCGAGACGTACTTGCCCGGTGCGCCGGTGAACACTTCGGCGACGTGGAACGGTTGCGAGAAGAAGCGCTCGATCTTGCGCGCGCGGCCGACGGTGGCCTTGTCTTCTTCGCTGAGCTCGTCCATACCGAGAATGGCGATGATGTCCTTCAATTCCTTGTAGCGCTGCAGCGTGCCCTGCACGCGGCGAGCGGTCTCGTAGTGCTCGGTGCCGATCACGTTCGGATCGAGCTGGCGGCTGGTCGAGGCGAGCGGGTCCACCGCCGGGTAAATGCCAAGCGAGGCGATGTCGCGCGACAGCGCAACGGTCGAGTCCAAGTGCGCGAACGTGGTCGCCGGCGACGGGTCGGTGTAGTCATCCGCCGGCACGTACACGGCCTGGATCGAGGTGATCGAACCCGTCTTGGTCGAGGTGATGCGCTCCTGCAAACGGCCCATTTCATCGGCCAGGGTCGGCTGGTAGCCCACCGCCGACGGCATGCGGCCGAGCAGCGCGGACACTTCGGTACCGGCGAGCGTGTAGCGGTAGATGTTGTCGACGAAGAACAGCACGTCGCGGCCCTTGCCGGAAGCGTCCTTCTCGTCGCGGAAATATTCGGCCATGGTCAGGCCGGTCAGCGCGACGCGCAGGCGGTTGCCGGGCGGCTCGTTCATCTGGCCGTAGACCATCGCCACCTTCGACTGCGGCATGTCCTTGAGGTTGACGACGCCCGCTTCGATCATCTCGTGATAGAAATCGTTGCCTTCGCGCGTGCGTTCGCCGACGCCCGCGAACACCGACAGGCCCGAATGCTGGGTCGCGATGTTGTTGATCAGCTCGAGCATGTTGACCGTCTTGCCGACGCCCGCGCCGCCGAACAGGCCGACCTTGCCGCCCTTCGCGAACGGCGCGACGAGGTCGATGACCTTGATGCCGGTTTCGAGCAGTTCGTTCGCCGCCGCCTGCTCGTCGTAGCTCGGAGCGGCGCGGTGGATGGTCCAGTGATCCTTGGCGTCGATCGGGCCGACTTCGTCGATCGGGTTGCCGAGCACGTCCATGATGCGACCGAGCGTGGCGCTGCCGACCGGCACCTTGATGCCCGCGTCGGTGTTCGTCGCGACGAGGTTGCGCTTGAGACCGTCGGTCGAACCGAGGGCGATCGTGCGCACGACGCCGTCGCCGAGCTGCTGCTGCACCTCGAGCGTGATGGCGGTGCCGTCGACCTTGAGCGCGTCGTACACCTTCGGCACGGCATCGCGCGGGAATTCGACGTCGACCACGGCGCCGATGATTTGTACTACCTTGCCCTGACTCATTGGAGTGCTCCGGATATATCTGAAATCTGCATCAGCGCCGCAAGGCGTCGCTTTTGTTGAAAAGTGCGGCCACGGATGGCTGCTTTTTGACTTTCGCGATCACGGATGATCGCACCTATACTGCCGCCGCTCCGCTGACGATCTCGGAAATTTCCTGCGTGATCGCCGCCTGACGCACCTTGTTGTAGATCAGCGTCAGCGAGTCGATCGCCTTCTTCGCGTTGTCACCGGCCGACTTCATCGCGACCATGCGCGCCGCGTGTTCGCTCGCGAGGTTCTCCAGCGTCGCCTGATAAACCAGCGACTCGATGTAGCGAGTGAGCACGTGGTCAAGCACGGCTTCCGCGTTCGGCTCGTAGATGTAGTCCCAGTCGTGCGCCGTCTCGAGCTGCGTCGACGGCGGCAGCGGCAGCAAGGGGTCCAGCGTCGGCTTCTGAGTCATCGTGTTGACGAAGTCGTTGTAGGCCAGCGTCAATTGGTCGATGCGCCTGTCGGAGTATGCATCGAGCATCACCTTGATCACGCCGATCAACGCCTCGACCTTCGGCTTTTCGCCGAGATGACCCACGCTGGCGACGAGATTGACCTTGAGGCGCTTGAAGAACGCATTCGCCTTCGTGCCGATTGCGACGACGTCGACCTCGACGCCCTTTTCCTGCCACTGGCGGATCTCGCCGAGCAGCTTGCGGAACAGGTTCGAGTTGAGACCGCCGCAAAGGCCGCGGTCGGTAGACACGACGATGTAGCCGACGCGCTTGATTTCGCTGCGTTCGACGAGGAAGGGATGCTTGTACTCGCTGTTCGCGCGGGCGATGTGGCCGATCATCTGGCGCATCGCGCGCGCGTACGGACGCGAGGCCTTCATCAGGTCCTGCGCCTTGCGGATTTTCGACGCCGAGACCATTTCCAGCGCGCGCGTCACCTTGCGGGTGTTTTGCACGCTCTTGATCTTGGTCCGGATTTCTCTTGCGCCTGCCATATATACGTCTTTTATCCCGGCGCAGCCGGGATTCCTTTTATCTTTAGCTCTCGCTCATCGGAAGCCGGAAAAAACTGCCGGCACCATCGCTCCGCTTTACCAGGAACCCGTCTTCTTGAATTCTTCGATGCCCTTCTTCAGCGTCGCTTCGATCGCGTCGTTCCAGTCGGCCTTGTCGTTCGCGGCCTTCATCCAGTCGGCGTAGTTCGCGGCGAAGTGCGCGTGCAGGCCGGCTTCGAACGGCAGGATCTGCGCGATCGGCAGGTCATCGAGGTAGCCCTTCTCGGCGGAGTACAGCGACAACGCGAGCTGGCCGACCGAGAGCGGCGCGTACTGTTTCTGCTTCATCAGTTCGGTGACGCGCTGGCCGCGCTCGAGCTGGGCGCGGGTCGCGGCGTCGAGGTCGGAGGCGAACTGCGAGAACGCGGCGAGTTCGCGGTACTGCGCGAGCGCGAGCTTCACGCCGCCCGACAGTTTCTTGATGATCTTGGTCTGCGCCGCACCACCGACGCGCGACACCGAGATACCGGCGTTCACGGCCGGGCGGATGCCGGCGTTGAACAGGTCGGTTTCGAGGAAGATCTGGCCGTCGGTGATCGAGATCACGTTGGTTGGCACGAACGCGGACACGTCGCCGGCCTGCGTCTCGATGACCGGCAGCGCGGTCAGCGAGCCGGTCTGACCCTTGACGGCGCCCTTGGTGAATTTCTCGACGTATTCCTCGTTGACGCGCGCGGCTCGCTCGAGCAGGCGCGAGTGCAGGTAGAACACGTCGCCCGGATATGCCTCGCGGCCCGGCGGGCGCTTGAGCAGCAGCGAGATCTGGCGATACGCCCAGGCCTGCTTGGTCAGGTCGTCGTAGATGATCAGCGCGTCCTGGCCGTTGTCGCGGAAGTATTCGCCCATCGAACAGCCCGAGTACGGCGCGAGATACTGCATCGCGGCCGAGTCGGAGGCCGAGGCGGCGACGATGATGGTGTGGTCCATCGCACCGAATTCTTCGAGCTTGCGCACGACGTTGGCGATCGACGACTGCTTCTGGCCGATCGCGACGTAGACGCACTTAACGCCCGTACCTTTCTGGTTGATGATCGCGTCGACCGCGAGCGCGGTCTTGCCGGTCTGGCGGTCGCCGATGATCAGCTCGCGCTGGCCGCGGCCGATCGGAATCATCGAGTCGACCGACTTGTATCCGGTCTGCACCGGCTGCGAGACCGACTTGCGCGCAATAACGCCCGGCGCGACTTTTTCCACCGGCGAGGTGAGCTTGGTGTTGATCGGGCCCTTGCCGTCGATCGGCTGGCCGAGTGCGTCGACGACGCGACCGAGCATTTCCGGACCGACCGGCACTTCGAGAATGCGGCCTGTGGTCTTGACCGTATCGCCTTCGCGCAGATGCTCGTACTCGCCGAGCACGACCGCGCCGACCGAGTCGCGCTCGAGGTTCAACGCCAGCGCGGTGCCGTTGCCCGGCAACTCGATCATTTCGCCCGACATCACATCGGCCAGGCCGTGGATGCGCACGATGCCGTCGGACACCGAGACGATGGTGCCTTCGTTGCGCGCTTCGGCGGCGAGCTTGACCTGCTCGATGCGGTTCTTGATCAGTTCGCTGATTTCGGAGGGGTTGAGCGTGGTGGCCATGTTTGTGTCCTCTGCGCGCGTGCGCGGTCAACGCAACGTCGCTTCTGGTTAATGTCAAAAGTCAAAGGTCAAAGGTCGACTGGATCAACTACCGCGCAAAGCGGCATCGACAGCGACTTTTCACCTGTGACTTCTGACGCTCCGGCGGCGCGCACGCCGCCGGGTCGTCAATTCGTCAAAGTCTGTTCCAGACGCGCCAGGCGTCCGCGCACCGAGCCGTCGATCACGACGTCGCCAGCATCGATCACGGCGCCGCCGATCACGGCGGGATCGATGTGTTGGTCGAGTTCAATGCTGCGGCCGAAACGTCTGGCCAGCGCGGCCTTGATCGCATCGGCTTGCGGTGCCGGAATCTGCGCCGCGGAACGCAACGTGACCTTGAGCACGCGCTCGGACTCGCGCTTCAATTCCTCGAACAATGCTGAGATTTCGGGCAACAGGGCGAGACGGCGATTGTCCGCGAGCAACGACAGGAAATTCGCGAACGTACCGCTCGCGGTTTCACCCGGCGGCAACAGCAGGCCGACGAGTTCGTCGTTGCCCAGACGCGGATTGCCGATCAGCGCGCCGACGCGCGCGTCGGCCACGGCTTGCGCGGCGAAACCGAGGTTCGCCGACCATGCCGCCAACGCATTCGCATCGCGCGCGGCCTCGAACGCCGCACGCGCGTAGGGACGGGCCAAGGTCAAGGTTTCGCTCATGCGCTCAGATCTCGGCTGCCAGCTGGTCGAGCAGCGCCTTGTGCGCATCGGCGTTGATTTCGCGGCCGATGATCTTCGAGGCACCCTGCACGGCGAGCGTGGCGACCTGGCCGCGCAGCGCTTCGCGCGCCTTGCCGACCATGCCATCGATCTCGGTCTGCGCCGTGGCTTTCACCCGCGCCGCTTCGAGCAGCGCATCGGCCTTGGCCTTGTCGACGATCTGGTTGGCCTGCTGATGCGCCTTGTCGACGATTTCCGCCGCCTGCGCACGCGCCTTCTTGATCTCGTCGGCCACGCGCGCGTCGGCGTCCTTGAGCTCCGCCTTGGCGCGATCGGCCGCGGCGAGACCTTCGGCGATCTTCTGCTGGCGATCTTCGATCGCCGCCATGATGTGCGGCCAACCGAATTTCATGACCAGCCAGACCACGGCGAAGAACGCCAGACCCTGGATGACGAATGTGATATTGGGGATCATCGCTGACTCCATCAAGCCGACGCAACGCGCCGGCCGAATTCCAGTGGCTGCCTGATTACTTCAGGACGCTGAAGCTGCCGAGGAACGGGTTGGCGAAGATCAGAAGCAGGGCGATCGCGACGCCGATCATCGGCACCGCGTCAAGCAGGCCGGCAACGATGAACATCTTCGTCTGCAACATCGGGGTCAGTTCCGGCTGGCGCGAAG
Organism: Pseudomonadota bacterium; assembly: GCA_018240465.1. Lineage (GTDB taxonomy): Bacteria > Pseudomonadota > Gammaproteobacteria > Xanthomonadales > Rhodanobacteraceae > Rudaea. Next base: position 3,154 of record JAFEFS010000027.1, on the reverse strand, counting down.
AACCTTCGAGGAACTTGCCGCCGAGCAGGGCGAAGCCGATCGCGGTGCCGAGCGCGCCGAGGCCGATCAGAAGGCTCGCGGCGATCAGCGTGAAGCTCATTACGTGTGCTGCATTTTCCATGGTTGTCTCCTAAGTCGAAAATCAAAAAACGGGAAGTGCGAAAGTCAATGCCGTTCGGCAGCCATGCTCAGGTACACGACCGACAGCATCATGAAGATGAAGGCCTGCAGCGTGATGACCAGAATATGGAAAGCGGTCCACAGGAACCCGGCGATGAACTGGCCGAAGCCGAGCAGATAGGTCGAGAAATGCGAAAGCGTCGCGTCGAGCGTCATCACCGCGATGAGGATGAAGATCAGCTCGCCCGCGTACATGTTGCCGAACAGTCGCAGCGACAGCGACACCGGACGAACGGCTTCCTCGATGATGCGCAGCAGAAGGTTGGCCGGAGCCAGCGCAATCTTTGCCACCGCGCCATGGGCGTGGAACGGTGCGCTGACCATTTCGCCGAAGAACACTTTCGGACCTTTGTGCTTGAGGCCGAAGTACTGGATCAGCAGGAATACGCACAGCGCCATGCCGAGCGTGGTGCTGAGGTCCGCGGTCGGCACGATGCGCAGATACTTCAAGCCCGCGGCGTGGCCCGCGGAAGGCAGCATGTCGACCGGCAGCATGTCGAGGAAGTTGAAGAGGAACACGAGGCCGAAGATCGTGACCGCGAGTGGCGCGATCAGCTTGCTCGTGCCGTGGAAGGTTTCCTTCACCAGCCCGTCGACGAAGACGACGACCATTTCGATGAAGCTCTGCAGCTTGCCCGGATTGGCCACCTTCGCACGACGCGCGACGCCGATGAACAGCAGGCAAAACAGCGCCGACAGCACGAAGGTGAAGAACAAGGTGTCCACGTTCAGCGTCCAGAACCCGTCCTCGCGCGGCCAGCGCAGATGATGCAGGTGATGAACGATGTACTCGGTCATGCCTCCCGACGAGGATTCGTGTTCAGCGGCTTGCGTTTGCAACATGAAGAGGACCACTCGATTCGTTTGCCAACAACTATTTTCAACGGAAGATTCCGACCGCTGCCCAGAACGCCAGTTGGGCCACGAGGACGCCGACGATCAGAGGCAAAGGCGCCAATCCAAACACTGCCAGCCCCAGATACAGCGCGAACACCAGCCAGACCCACTTCAATATTTCCGCCGCGTACACCGCGCGGGCGATCCTGCGGGTCGGGGCCACGCCGTCTGCGTACAAACGCCACGCAAACAACGCATTGCCGATCGCGATCGTTCCGCCGCCATACCAGGCTGCCGTCCCCGACTGCCAACCTTGCGTGCAGAATCCCAGACCCGCCAACGCGACGAGGCCGAGTTGGAAGAGCACGATCCGGACGGCATTGCGTCGGCCATGAGCAATGGAGTTCCGCATGGGATTCGGCTTCTGGATCGCGATGCCGGAAGGGCTGAAACGAAATGTCCCGAACTCGAAGACACATCGCCTGTCGCAAAGCCGCGAGATTATACCCGGCGGTAATTTGCAGCCGCAACCCGGCCTTTCGTCCAAGAAGCGCAAGGGCCAGCCGCGGGATTGCGACATTGTGTCGCAGCCGGCATCGCCCGACGCAGATGCGGATTCGCGGCGAGCGCAGCATGCGCCAAGCCGCAGGCAATAAAAAAGCCGGATGGCGGACCATCCGGCTGAACAAACGCTGCGGAATACAAAAGGGGAGGGAGGATTGCCGCAGCGCGATTTCCGCGGGTTGCCCGCGGGAATCCGAATTAACGCGTGGCCTTCTTGGCCGCGCCATTGACCTGCTTGGTGAAGTCGGCCTGCGCAGCGCTGACCTGCTTCTTGAAGCTGTCGTTGGCGACTTCGAAGCTGCCCTTGGCGATCTGGCTCAGCGCTTCACCGGTCTTGACCGTGACGCCAAACACTTCCTGGCTGTTCGCATAGAGCTTTTCGGCCGAATCCTTGACCAGGTTGACGCCCTTCGGATAGATCGTCTTCAGGCCGTCGAAATCGCGCACTTCGGCGGCTTCCGAAAGGAAGTCGACGGTCGCGGCGACGTTGTTTTCCAGCGCCTTGAGGTTGAGGTTGGTGACGCGCTCCAGACCTTCCACGGCCAGCGTGTGAGCCTTGAACGCCGCATCGGCGAAGCTCTTGGAAAGGGCGAGAGCCTGGGTGTTGAAATACTCGGACATGATCGTTTCCTCGAAATTAAGGTGGTTGGGTTGGTGGCGAGCAATATAGCGCAAGATTTTGTGCGTTGCAACAAGCATATTCCTGCGGCGCAATTTCGAGCTTCGGAGCCTGTCCCACAAAGGTTTTAGCCACCTGGCACGGTGACAATCAAACGCTCGTTTTGCGCAACGCGTCATGAAAGAAATCACACCCCGGCGTAGGCACAGCCTGCGGTGCAGGTTTCGTGCACGACGATGCGACTCAAACGCGGCAGGCCGGGCTTCAGCGCCGCCCAAATCCACGCCGCAAGGCGCTCGCTGGTCGGGTTCTCCAGCCCTTCGATCTCATTGAGGTAGTGGTGGTCGAGTCGATCGAAGATCGGCGCGAACGCCGCTTTCACATCGGCGAAATCCATCACCCAGCCCGTCACCGGATCGATGTCGCCGGACACATGCACCTCGATGCGGAACGAATGCCCGTGCAGGCGCGCGCATTTGTGCGTCGGCGGCACGCCGGTCAGGCGATGCGCGGCTTCGATGTGGAAGATCTTGAAAATGTCCATGTGCATTTCAGACGTGATGGCCGATCAACACGCCAATGATACGGGAACGCGGTACCGCCGCCGGAACATGGGCGCGGATACCCGGGCTGCAGCCGCGCCGGATTTCGTGCGAAAATGCGCGCTTCGCGCCCGTAGCTCAGCTGGATAGAGCATCAGCTTCCGAAGCTGAGGGTCGGGGGTTCGAATCCCTCCGGGCGCGCCAAATCCACGTTCCAGAACATCCCAACAAGTCCCGGAAGCTCGCGAAATCCTCTATTTAATGCGGTTTCCATGTCGCAAGGCGTCTAGGGATTCTCTGATCTATTCCCCTCAAGTTGAGGCAAGATAGCGCCATCGCATGATCGAGGAATATCGATGAAGCAGGCGAGCTTTGCCAGTCTGAGTTTTGCGGTGAAGAAGAAACAGACGCG
>JAFEFS010000026.1 GCA_018240465.1 Pseudomonadota bacterium | reverse complement strand
GCGCCGCCGACGATGCCGGGCGTGCCGACGTAATACGAACCCAGCTCGCCTGCCTTGACGTCGTACGACTGCCGCAGCCATTGCGCGCCGAACGACAACGTCACCGGATTGGGCAGGAAGCTCGGCCGGATTTCGCGCGAGATGTCGACGTCGAATGTCTGCTGCTGCGACTTCAACTGACCGTCATAGAAGTTGCGCGGACTGCTGCCGGTATCGTACAGCAGCGCATAGTTGATGGAGTTGAAGGTGCTGTAGAACACCTGGTTGCCGCCGTAGTTCGCACTGACATCCCAATGCCAGTCGTTCCAGGTTCCGCGCAGCCCCGCGACCAAGGAGCGGTCGATCGAGTCGCCGTGCTCGAACGGCGTGAAGCCCTCGGGAAATACGGGCCCGAGTTTTTTCGTCACGTTGAGCAGCGACCCGGACGCATAGGCCGGGTAATTGCTGCCGTAGCGGAAGTAGGCGTAGGGATTGCCGACGCGCTGGCTCCAGTGGCCGAAGGCGTAGAACTGTACTCCGGGGGTGAAATCGTACTGGGCATTGAAAAACAGGTTCTGCGCTTCGAATTCCGTCACCCCGGAATGAAATTTCACACCCAACTGCGTCAGTCCGGCGCGGCGGTCGGGGCGGGCACGGTTGGTGGGGTCCTGGTTGATGTCGTCCACGGCGATTCGCAGCCAACCCTTGTCGCCACCCAACGGTACGCCGAAATTGGCCGTGCCCTGCCACTGCATGCCGTCGCCCGCGGAATATTCGCCTGCGGAGAATTGCGCATCGCCCCCTTCCGCGCCTTTTTTCAGGATTACGTTGATGACGCCGGCGAGGGCGTCCGAACCGTACTGCGCTGAGGCGCCGTCGCGCAGCACTTCGATATGATCGACGGCGGACATGGGGATGCTGTTCAGATCCGCGCCTTGTGAGCCCTGACCGAGTTGGCCGAGCGTCATCAGCAATGCGCCGGAGTGCCAGCGCTTGCCGTTGACGAGGACAAGAACCTGGTCTGGCGACAGGCCGCGCAATTCGAACGGGCGCTGGAACGCGAAGGTGTCCGAGGCAAAGAAGTTCGGGAAGTTCAACGATGGAACCAGGCGGGCCAGGGCCTGCGGAAGATCGGTCGTCCCGGTTGCTTTCAAATCGTTCGCGGAAATGATGTCGATCGGCGTCAGCGACGAGTTGAGCGTGCGTCCGCTGGTGCGCGTGCCGGTCACGATGACCGTGCCGAGGCTCTGGTTTTTCGCTGTGGCGGACGCTTTGTCCGATGCATCGCTCGATGCGGGTGCAGTCGCGTCCTGCGCCGCGGCGGTGTTGCAGAGCGCAAGCAGGATCGCGGCGGACAGCAACTTCGGGACAAAATTGCCAAGGGACTTGCTCATGGGTTCTCCGCTGTGGTCGTTTGTGTTTTGGTTGGCAAAGTAGTGCAAATCAACGCGGTGGCGCGACATTATCCGCAAAAGATCGAGCTCCGCCGACGATTCCAGAATCGGAAATGGACAATTCACTCTCCCGTGCCATCCACGGCCCTGAGCCAAGCATAGGCATGCGTGTGTGCAAGCCACCAATGAAAATGTCGGCGCTTTGCATAACTTGAGGTTGTGGGCGTTGCGCCGCGGGTGGGCAGGCGATGGGTCGGGTGGATTCGCGGCGCACGGCGCCACGGTTTTCTCACTCGGCGTGATCGAACTCCGGCATCGCCTCGAACCATTGTCCCCTGTGCCATTTGCCGGCATCGGGGTGCGCATACACGACCTTGCCGCCGATGATCGTGTAGAGCACGCGCGTGCGCAGGATGTCGTCGGCCGGGATCGTCAGCAGATTGCCCGAGAACACCGTAATGTCGGCCAGCTTGCCCGGCGCGAGCGAACCGAGTTCGTTTTCCGCGTAGATCGCGTAGGCGTTGTTCCAGGTGTACGCCTGCAGTTCCTGCATTCGCGTCTTGGCCTGGTCGGGGAAAAACTTCTTGCTGCCGCGCGCGTAGGCGCGGGTGACGCCGCAGTAGAAATTCGCGATCGGATTGGTGTCCTCGACCGGCGTATCGGTGCCGTCGAGCACGATCGCGCCGGCATCGATGAGCGCCTTCCAGACGTAAGCGCCTTCCTGCGCGCGTTTCTCGCCGAGGCGCGACACCACCATCGGAGCGTCCGAGCAGGCGTGGATGGACTGCATCGACGCGATCACGCCGAGCTCGGCAAAGCGCGGGATGTCGGACGGCGCGAGATGCTGTGCGTGTTCGATGCGCCAGCGCAGATTCCTCGCTTCGGGATACTGATTGAAAATGTCCTGATACATGTCGAGCAATTCGCGGTTGGCGCGATCGCCGATGGCATGGAAGGCGACCTGGAATCCGTCGCGTGCGGCGATCTTCGCCAATTGCGACAGTTTGTCGATCTTGTTGACGCTGAGGCCGGTCAGCATCGGCGCGTCGCTGTACCCTTCGAGAAACCACGCACTGTGCGTGCCGAGCGCGCCGTCGGCGACGTCCTCGCCGATGCCGCGCACGGTGAAGTGGTTGTCGGCGTAACCGATGGTGCGGTATTCGGCGAGATGCTTGTCGAGTTCGGCCGGTGAAGTTTCCCCGATGTAGACGTACAGACGCAGCGGCAGACCCTTGCCGGCTTGCTGCTTCAACCAATCGACGGTCTTGAAATTTTCGCCCTGGTCGACGAAGGTGGTGATGCCCTTGCTGATTTCGTTGTGTACGGCCAGTTGCAGCGCGCGTTCGCGACGCGCTTGCTGCGCGGCCGGCGGCAACATTTTCAGCGACTTGTCGTAGGCCGCAAACACCGGATCGGCCGCATTGTCGCGCAGCATTCCGGTCGCGTGTCCGTGCGTATCGCGCACGATGGCGCCGCCGGCAGGGTCGGGGGTGTCATCGCCGATTCCGGCGAGCTTCAGCGCCTGCGCATTGGCGATGATGCCGTGACCGCTGGCGTGGTTGAGCAGAACCGGATTATTCGGCGAGACCGCATCGAGTGCAGCCGGCAGCGGCAGGCCGTCCACGTTCGGCTGCGGCAGCTTGTTCCACTTCGCCTGCTGCCAACCCTGACCGACAATCCATTCGCCGGGCTTCGCTTTCGCGACCGCGGCCTGCACCGCCGCGACGACCTCGTCCCAGTTCGCGGCTTTGCCCACATCGATCTGCATCAGCGATTCGCCGGTGTCCATCAGGTGGCCATGATCCTCGATGAAACCCGGGGCGACGAACGCGCCATGCAGGTCGAGCACTTTCGTCTGTTCGCCGACGTAGCGCCGGATCGCCGCGTCGGTACCGAGGACCACGATCTTGCCGCCGCGCACGGCGAGCGCCCGTGCCTGGGG
>JAFEFS010000025.1 GCA_018240465.1 Pseudomonadota bacterium | reverse complement strand
GGCACATTCACCGTCGTCGAACCCGTCGTCGCCGTGCCGGTCAGGGTCACCGTGCCGGTGTACGTACCCGTGTCGCAGGTCAGCGAGAACCCGTACGCGCCCGGCGCACCCGACGCCGGTGCGCCAGTCACCGTCTTGCTGATCGTCACCGCGATCTGGTTGCGCGTCAGCGGATTGACGATCGTGCCACTCGCCGTGCCGCCCGCAGGCATCGCCGCAGCGGAGGGCTGCGTGTACGTCGGCGCACCCCAGGTGTAGTTCGTCGGTGCCGTCGGCCGCGCGCCTTCGGCGATCGTGCAGTTCGTCGATCCCGCCGGGATGCTCACCGTCGTCGATCCCGTCGTCGCGTTCGCCGCCACATTCACCGTGCCGGGATACGTCGCCGCCGGCGTCGAGCACGCCACGTTGAACGGGAACGCCATCGCACTCGTCACCGCCGGACCGCCGGTGATGGTCTTCGTCACCGTCAGCGTGCCGGGGATCAAGCTCAGCGGGTTCGTGATGCTACCGCTCGAACCGGTCGTGATCGTACCCGGCGGCACCGTCGTCTCGGTGCCCCAGTTGTAGTTCGTCGGCGCGGTCGCCTTGCTCGTCTCGGTCAACGTCGAGCATATTGCTCCTTGCGGCACATCCACCGTCGTCGAACCGTTCGTCGCCGTGCCAGTCAGCGCCACCGTTCCCGTGTACGTTCCGTTGTTGCACACCAGCGAGAAAGCGTAACCACCGGGCGCACCCGCGGCCGGTGCACCGGTCACCGTCTTGTTGATCGTCACCGCAACGATCTTGTTCAACGCGCCGCAGTTGTTCGCGGTTGCGCTGGAACTTCCCGTGATTGCCGTCGCGTTGTACGCACCGCTGCCGGCACTCCCGCTGCAGGTCAGTGCCGATGCCGCCGAAGTCATCGTGTAGTTGATCTGCACCGTGTAGGTATGCGTGGTCGGCACACTCGTCGTTCCTGCCGCGATCGATACGTTCGACGCGCTGATCTGGGCTGCCGTGTTGTTCGCCACGGCCGGGACCGGGCTGTTCAACGTTCCGTTCGTCGTCGTCACCGTCCAGTTGGTGAGCGTTACGCCGGTCGCCGGGAATCCCGGCGTGTCCGTCAGCGTGTACGACCCTGCAGCGCCTCCCGTGTTCGACACCGTCAGCGTGTAGGTCGCGGAGTAGGTATTCCCGCCCGTGTTCGTAATCGTGGGCACCCCCTTTGCCACCGTCAGGCTTGGCACGCCCGTCAACGTGCCGCAACCGTTCGCGGTTGCCGCCGTGCCCGTGCTCGGCGTGGCCGTCACCGCGTTGTACGCACCACTGCCCGCACTGCCGCTGCACACCAGCGATGGAGCCGGTACGGACGGGCTCATCGTGTAGTTGATCGTCACCATATAGGTGTGCGTCGCACCGGCCACTATCGATACATTGTTGCCGCTGATCCGGCTTGCAGAATTGTTCGTCGGCGCCGCTGCCAGACTTCCGTTGACCGTTCCACCCGTCGTGGTCACCGTCCAGCTGTTGAACGTCACTCCGCTCGGGAACCCCGGCGTATCCGTCAGCGTGTACTGGCCTGTCGCGTTACCGGTGTTCAATACCTTTACGGCGTACACTGCGGAATACGTGTTTGTCCCCGTCGCGGTGATCGCCGGAGTGCCCTTCGACACCACGATGGCCGTGGTGCCCGGCAGGGTGCCGCAACCGTAGGCACTTGTACTGTTGCCGCCCGAGGTGACGGTCGCCGCATTGAACGCGCCACTGCCCGCAATGCCGGTAGCGCTGCAGGTCAGCGACGATGCCGGTACCGACGAACTCGTGGTGAAGTTGATCGTCACCGTGTAGGTATGCGTCGCGCTCTTCGCGATCGACACATTCGATGCGCTGATCTGGGCGGCAGTGTTGTTCGCCACGGCGGGTAACGGGCTGTTCACCGTCCCGCCCGTCGTCGTCACCGTCCAACTATTCAGCGTCACTCCGATCGGGAACCCCGGCGTGTCCTGCAGCGTATACGTTCCCGCCACCGTACCCGTGTTTGCGACGGTCACGGTGTATTTCGCCGTATACGTGTTGCCGCTTACGTTGGCGATCGTCGGCGCGCTCTTCGCCACCGACAAGGTAGCCGCGTTGTTCGTAATCGTGCAGTTGATTCTGTCGCTCTGGCTTTGCAACGTGATCGTCGGCGGACTGCTCGGGTTGTAGGTTCCGTTCGGAAGAACCGTACTCGAGCCGCTGTTGCTGTTGGTACAGGCGATCGTGGACGTGTAGGCACCGAGCGACGATGCACTGCCGCTCGCCATCGTCTCGCTCAGCTTGACGGTATTGCCCGGCGCAACCGACGCGCTGATCGTGGTTTGATTGCCGGTAGTCGCCCCGGTCGTCGTGCAGGGGCCCACGGCGGCGCACGAGCCGGTGCCTTGACCAACCGACGTACCGGCTGCGTTGATGATGTTGTAGGTGAACTGGTCGGCGGGATTGGCGCGAGCGGTGATGTTCTTGGTCAGGTTCACCTGACCCAGACGTATGCCGAGCAAGATGCCTTGCTTCGACTGTGAAGTCGTCGTCGCGGTAATCTGGAAATTGCTGTTGCCGCTGACGGTGCCAGGGCTGGCGGTGGCGACGATCCACGACGGCCCATTGCCACTGGTAGTCGCCGACTGCACGGCAGTCTGCCCGCTCAAGGTCAGCGTGGCGCCGTTGTTTCCGCCGGATGTGGATGCCACATAGTCGACCTGGGCCCAGTTGCCGCCTGTCGTGGTGTACGTCCAGTTGGCACCGGAGGCGTCACCGGTATCGGTGCTCTCACCGTCGGCCATCACCACCTGATAGTTCGCCACCGGATTGCCGGCGGGATTGGTCAGGGTGATGTCGCTGAGTGTGAACGAAAGCGTATTGGGGTTGCCGCCAGTGGTGCCCATGCTCGATGTCGTATACAGCACGACGTTGGGCGCGCCGGTCTGGCTCCCGCAGGTGGGAAAACAGTAGCCGACGTTGCCTATCGCCGCGCCACTCCAGCTCGGCGGCGGCGTCGGCGCGAAGGTCGCCGGGGTCGTCCCCCCGCGCGTGATGGTCAGACTGAGTACCGAGCCGTCGGCGAGCGTGAAGCTGGCATTCTGACTGCTGCCCGACGCCGGCAGGGATATTCCGCTCCAGTCCATCCAGTAGATGGAACCGGCGACTGAAGGGCTGGCAGTACCGCCCGTCGTGGGATTGGCGGTGTAGGCGAAGTTCGCCATGACGGCCGGCGATACCAAAGCCAACGCAGCCAACGCCACCGTTGCCCACACCCGTCGCACACTGACTCTGTTGACCATGGATACCTCTGTATTGAACTTCAACGCCGCGCTCGCCAAGCCGCAGAACAGCTTGCCGATCCGGTTTCGAGAAAATTCGCGCGGCCAGCGAGCGCTCGCCGCCGCGCGACGGACTTTGCCGGCCGCTTCACCGGCTGGAATGGGTGTCACGACGACAGGACAACGAAATACATCCCCACTATCGGCGACAGCGCGTCGCGCGAATTCCATCGACAACATGCTGCCACCCTACAAGCCTGCCCAAGATCAACCCACAGCCGCGGCACCTAATGCTTTGCGAAGGGGCTTCACATTTTTCGCGACCGAGCCGCAGCATTTAGGCAACATTCGTGCCATTGCAGCACGATCTTTCAGGATGACCTGAAATCCGCTGCACGCAGCAGCCTGCGCTGCACATGCCAAACGATCGCCAGCCACGCCAACGACAAAAAATTACATTACGAAGAATATCAAAAACGTGACGAAATAGGCAATTTCGCCGCGTCAAATTGTGACGCAGTTGGGCAGTTCGTCTCGAATTCAAACAACGAAAAGGGAAAACAACGTCCGCAAACCGGCGTCGTATGCGGGGCACCGGTTTTTTTGCGCGGCAAAAGCGGGCTCAAGGCGTCGCCATCGGCACGCGGCCGTACTTGTCCTCGAGACGGACGATGTCGTCCTCGCCGAAGTAGTCGCCGCACTGCACCTCGATCAAGTGAATGTCGGCGTCGGTCGGGTTCTCCAGACGGTGCAGGGTCTCGACCGGGATGTAGCAGGACTCGTTGCGTTCGAGCAGGAATTCCTTGTCGCCGACGCGCACCTTGGCCGTGCCCTGGACGACGGTCCAGTGCTCGCTGCGGCGGTGGTGCAGTTGCAGGCTCAGCACCTGGCCGGGCTTGACCGTGAGGCGCTTGACCTTGCAGTCGTTCTCGTCCTCGAGAATCGTGTAGCTGCCCCACGGCCGACGCACGGTCTGGTGGTGGCGCGTGCTTTCGTGGCCGTCGTCGCGCAATTGATCGACGACCTGCTTGACCTGCTGCGCATGCTCGCGGTCGGAGACGAGCACGGCGTCTGCGGTGTCGACGATGACCAGATCCTTGACTCCGACCGCGGCGACGATGCGCTTGTTGCTCTGGATGTAGCAGTTTTCGCTGCCGACGACGACGGCCTTGCCGACCACGCGGTTGCCCGCGGCGTCGGGTTCGGTCGCCGACGGAATCTCGCTGACCGCCTTCCACGAACCGATGTCGCTCCAGTCGAAGCCCGCGGCGACCACCGCGCGGCGCGGCGCGCGCTCCATCACCGCGTAGTCGATCGAGATGTCGGGCTGGGCGAGGAATTCGTCCTTGCCGTACTCGACCGGACTCTCGTGCGCGCGCGCGCCGGCATGGCAGATCTGCGCCGCAGCAAGCACATCGGGGCAAGTCTGCGCTGCAACGTCGAGCAGCACGCCGGCACGGAAGCAGAACATGCCCGAGTTCCACACGTAATCGCCGCTGGCCAGGTATTCCTTCGCCTTGTCCAGGCCCGGCTTCTCGACGAATGCGGCAATTTCCCTTTGTCCACTTTTGACGATTTGCGCGCCTTGGCGGATGTAGCCGAAACCGGTGTCCGGACGCTGCGGCGGAATGCCGAACGTGACCAGCCAGCCATCCTGCGCCAGCACCTGCGCGCGCGCGACGTCGGCGGCGAACGCCTCGACATCGTTGATCAGATGATCGGCCGGAAGGACCAGCAGACCCGCTTCGGCACCGAAGTGTTCGCGTACATGCAGCGCGGCGAGCACGATCGCCGGCGCGGTGTTGCGCCCGGCCGGCTCGAGCAGGAAGCGCATGCGATCGATGTCCGCGCCCGGATGGCGCGCGTATTCGTCGCGGTTGAGAAAGTAGAAGTCGCGCCCGGTGACGGTGAGCACGTCGCCTTCGCTCGCCACACGCAGCGCGCGCGTAAGTGCCTTGAACAACAGCGATTCACCGTCGGCCATGCGCATGAACGGTTTCGGATACGCGCTGCGCGACACCGGCCAGAGACGGGTTCCGGCGCCGCCGGACAGAATCACAGGGATCAGCATTTTCGTTCTCCGATTTTTCCCGGCTGCCGCCGGCCATCCACTACGCGGCCCCCTGCCGCGTCCTCGCATCGTCCGGATCAGTTGTGCGCTTCCGCCAGTTCGCCGATCACCGCGTCCAGCCCTTGCGTCCATTCGGGCGGAACCACTCCGAAGCGCTCGCGCAGCCTGGTCGTGTCGAGCACCGAATACGCCGGACGCCGCGCCCTGGTCGGAAAATCCACGCTGCGGATCGCCGCCACTTCGATCTCGCGCGGGATCAAGCCCGCCGCGGCCGCGCGCGCAACGATCGCACGCGCGAACCTGCACCATGTCGTCTCGCCGCCGGCGGCGAGATGATAGATGCCATTGTAACCCGCACGCCGCGCCACATCGCCGTCCAGCCAGCGTTGGAGCGCCACGGTCGTGGCCGCGCCGATCAGGCGGCTGGTGGTCGGCGCGCCGCGCTGGTCGTCGACCACGGTCAAACGCTCGCGTTCGCGCGCCAGGCGCAGCATCGTGCGCAGGAAATTGCCGCCGCGCGCACCGTAGACCCACGCGGTGCGAAAAATCAGATGTGCGCAGCCGGATTCACGCAGGGCGATCTCGCCGGCGAGTTTGCTGTGTCCGTAGACGCCGAGTGGCGCGGTCGAGTCGTCCTCGCGATACGGCCGCGCGCCCCGACCGTCGAACACGTAGTCGGTCGAGTAGTGCACGACCAGCGCCGTGCTGCGCGCCGCCCAGGCGCCGATCTGCGCCAGCGCCTCGCCGTTGACCCGCAGCGCAGGCCCGGGCTCGTCCTCGGCACGATCGACGGCGGTGTAGGCCGCCGCATTGACCACGATATCCCAGCGCGCGCCATGCAGAACCTGCGCGAGCGAGTCGGCATCGCCGAGATCGGCACGCAAGCCATCGATGCCACCCGGCAGCTTTCCACTGCGCGTCGTCGCGCTCACCTCGCCGAGCGGTGCGAGCGCGCGCTGCAACTCGAAACCGACCTGGCCGTTGGCGCCGAGCAGCAGGATTTTCATGGGCCGATCTTCGGCGCCACGAACACGGGCAATTTCTCGGTCGGCACGTCACGAAGGAACGGCGCTTTCGCATCCTTGTCGGATAGTTGTGGCGCGCTGAGCGGCCAGTCGACCGCGATGTCGGCGTCGTTCCAGCGGATGCCTGCGTCGGCGGCGCCTTCGTAGAGCGTGGTGCATTGGTAGACGAAGGTGGCGAAATCCGAAAGCACGACGAAACCGTGGGCGAAGCCTTCGGGAATCCAGAACTGGCGCTTGTTCGCGGCGCTCAAAACGACCGCGGACCAGCGCCCGAATGTGGGCGAGCCGCGGCGGATGTCGACGGCCACGTCGTAGACCTCGCCCTCAAGCACGCCCACGAGTTTGCCCTGCGGATTGGGCCACTGGTAGTGCAGGCCGCGCAGCACGCCATGCGCGGAACGCGACACATTGGACTGCACGAAGCGCAGGTCGAGGCCGGCGTTTTTATACTTTTCAGCATTGTAGCTTTCGTAGAACCAGCCGCGCGCGTCGCCGAACACCTGCGGCTCGATGATGACGCATCCGGGCAGATCGGTCTCAATCAATTTCATGCCTGCGTCCCTGCTTGACCAACTGTTGCAGATACGCGCCGTAGCCGTTCTTCGCCAGCGG
>JAFEFS010000024.1 GCA_018240465.1 Pseudomonadota bacterium | reverse complement strand
GCGGGCGTGGTGGCGAAGATCATCAAGTGACGACACGGCGCGCTCGCGTGTGAAGCGCGGGCGCGTTTGCCGGGATGTCATACCCGCGCGCTTCTGGCGGGGATTTCGCGACTCTTGTTTTTCCGCCGCACAAAAGCAAAGGCACTGGATTCCCGCCAAACGCGTGCGGGAATGAAGAGTCAAAAGGCAAGGCGGTCAAGGCTGCCTTGAGGAACAAACGACCACACGCCAGTAGCTCAATTGGCAGAGCAGCGGTCTCCAAAACCGCAGGTTGGGGGTTCGAGTCCCTCCTGGCGTGCCAGCGTTGTACAGCCCGGCCGAACGGCTGGTTTTTGATTTCCATCGCCAGGCGGGCGGCGGAAATGCAGGTTGAGACGGTGTAGCGGCTTTGGGCCTCGCCAGAAACTTATGAATACGAAAGTTGAACAGGCGGGTGGTAATTCCGCTGCCGACATCGCGAAACTCGTCGTTGCGCTGCTGATCCTGAGCGCGTCGATTTTCGCGTACTACTGGTACAACGATCTTCAGACCTGGCAGCGCCTGCTGATGCTGCTCGCCGGCTTTGCTGCGTCGGGTGCAATCGCGTTTTTCACGCATTCGGGCCGCGCGGCGAAGGATTTCCTTGGCGAGTCGTTGTTCGAGCTGCGCAAGGTCGTGTGGCCGACGCGGCAGGAAACGATCCAGACCACACTCGTGATCTTCGTCGTCGTCATCGTGCTCAGCCTGATCCTCGGCCTGATCGACCTGCTGCTGAAGTGGGCGATCCTCGACGGTGTGCTGAAAGGCGGTTAATCGAAAAGTCCGGTCAGGATGGCCGGTTCTTGATTTTCGCGATCAGGGATGAACGCAAAGGTAATGGTGACCATGGCTAAGCGTTGGTATGTGGTTCATGCCTACTCGGGTTTCGAGCATCAGGTTGCGCGCACGCTGAAGGATCGCGTGGCGCGCGCCGGCATGCAGGACAAGTTCGGCGACGTGCTCGTGCCGACCGAGGAAGTGGTTGAGATGCGCGGTGGTCAGAAACGGCGCAGCGAGCGCAAGTTCTTCCCGGGCTACGTGCTCGTGCAGATCGAGACGAACACGGACAACAAGGCGATCAAGATCGATGACGAGTCCTGGCATCTGATCAAGGAGACGCCGAAGGTGATGGGTTTCATCGGCGGCACCGCCGACCGCCCGTTGCCGATCAAGGATTCGGAAGCGGACGCGATCCTGCAGCGCGTGCAGGAAGGCGTCGAAAAGCCGCGGCCGAAGGTGCTGTTCGAACCGGGCGAGATGGTGCGCGTCACCGAGGGTCCGTTCAACGACTTCAATGGCGTGGTCGAGGAAGTGAATTACGAGAAGAGCCGCCTGCGCGTGGCGGTGCTGATTTTCGGGCGTTCCACGCCGGTCGAACTCGAGTTCGGCCAGGTGGAGAAGGCCTGAGGGCCGGGACTCGAGTCCCGAATCAAAGCGAAAGGAGGAGTCCCGCAGTCGCAAGACGTGCAGACGCTTGAACTCCAGGAGTTAACACAATGGCAAAGAAAGTAGTTGGCTACATCAAGCTGCAGGTGAAGGCCGGTCAGGCCAACCCCTCGCCGCCGGTTGGTCCCGCGCTCGGTCAGCGCGGTCTCAACATCATGGAATTCTGCAAGGCGTTCAACGCCGCGACGCAGAAGATGGAACCCGGTCTGCCGATCCCGGTGATCATCACCGCTTACTCGGATCGCAGCTTCACCTTCATCATGAAGTCGCCGCCGGCGTCGATCCTGTTGAAGAAGGCCGCGGGCATCACTTCGGGCAGCAAGCGTCCCAACACCGAGAAGGTGGGCAAGGTGACGCGCAAGCAGCTCGAGGAAATCGTCAAGGTCAAGCAGGCGGACCTCACCGCTGCCGATCTGGATGCCGCCGTGCGCACCATTGCGGGCAGCGCGCGCAGCATGGGCCTCAACACGGAGATCTGACCATGGCAAAGATTACGAAACGCATCAAGGCGATGCAGGGCAAGGTCGCCGAAGGCAAGATCTACGCGATCGATGAAGCCTTCAAGATTCTGAAAGACAACTCGAAGACCAAGTTCGTCGAGTCGGTCGACGTGGCGATCCGCCTCGGCATCGACGCGAAGAAGTCCGACCAGGGCGTGCGCGGCTCCGTGCTGCTGCCGCACGGCACCGGCAAGACCGTGCGCGTCGCGGTGTTCTGCCCGGCCGGCGAGAAGGCGGAAGCGGCCAAGGCCGCCGGCGCCGACGCCGTGGGCATGGACGATCTCGCCGAGAAGATGCAGGCCGGGGACTTGAATTACGGCCGCGTCATCGCCACTCCCGATGCCATGCGCGTCGTCGGCAAGCTCGGCCAGTTGCTCGGTCCGCGCGGCCTGATGCCGAACCCGAAGGACGGCTCGGTCACCGCCGACGTCGTCACCGCGGTGAAGAACGCGAAGGCTGGTCAGGTGAAGTTCCGCAACGACAAGGCGGGCATCGTCCATGCCTCGATCGGCAAGGTGAACTTCGATGTCGTCGCGCTGAAAGACAACCTGAATGCGCTGATCGCCGATCTGAACAAGGTCAAACCGTCGACCGCGAAGGGCGTGTACCTGCAGAAGGTCTACGTTTCGAGCACGATGGGCCTGGGCATCCAGGTCGATCAGGCCTCGTTGTCGGCGTGAGTTTTTTTCGTCGTTCCGGCCAGGGCCGGAGTGACGTGTACCAATTTTTGAGGGCGCCCGGGATCGGCAACGAAACCGGGAGCCGTCAAAGACCGCAGGTGGTTGCGGTGTCGCCGCAAGGAAGTACTCGCCAGGCACAGGACGTGCGATTCGCGGCGAGCGGCATCGGGCCTTAATGGAAAGGGAAAGCAACCTGCGTAGATGGTGTTGCCCGTGAGATATCTCGAACGGCCACCAGTTCGGCATCGTCGGATGCCAGCGGGTCCGCAAGGAGGCGGACTCGAATGAATGGCGGAGCGATACCCGCAGGCAAGCGCGGGGACCGTTCCACTGAAGAAAGGTAAAGCAATGGCGCTCAATCTTGAGCAAAAGAAAGTCGTCGTTGCCGAACTGGCGAATGTGGCCGCCAAGGCTCACTCGTTGGTCGCCGCCGAGTACGCAGGTCTTACCGTGGCGCAGCTCACCGAGTTGCGCAAGAAGGCACGCCAATCCAAGGTTTTCGTGAAAGTCGCGAAGAACACCCTGGTGCGGCGTGCAGTGGAAGGCACCGACTACGCCGTCGTCAAGGACGCGCTGGTCGGCCCGATGCTGTACGCCTTTTCCGAGGAAGACCCGGGTGCTGCAGGCCGGTTGGTCAAGGAGTTTTCCAAGGCAAACGAAAAGCTGGTCCCCAAGGTCGTCGCGATCGGTGGGCAGATGTTCCCGGGCTCTCATGTCGAGAAGCTCGCGTCGCTGCCGACCCGTGAGCAGGCCTTGTCGATGCTGCTCGGCGTGATTCAGGCGCCGATCACCAAGCTGGTCCGCACGCTGGCCGAACCCGCCGCGCAGGTCGCGCGCGTGGTTGCGGCGGTACGCGACCAGAAGGCCGCCGGCTGATCGCACATTCTTGCCATAAGGCAGATACGGAATGAGTCCCGGGTCGACGCACATTTTCGTGCAGTCCGGGGCATCAACATCCCTGTTTCATTTATCGAGGTAAATCACAATGGCCGTTACGAAAGAAGAAATCGTTGATGCAATCGCCAACCTGAGCCTGATCGACGTCACCGATCTGGTCAAGTTGATGGAAGAGAAGTTCGGCGTGTCCGCCGCCGCCCCGGTCGCCGTCGCCGCCGTTGGCGGTGCCGCCGCCGCTGCCGCTCCGGCGGAAGAGAAGACCGAGTTCACCGTGGTTCTGAAGGCTTCGGGCGAGAAGAAGGTCGAAGTGATCAAGGCCGTGCGCACGATCACCGGTCTGGGCCTGAAGGAAGCCAAGGACCTCGTCGAATCCGCTCCCGCCACCGTGAAGGACGGCGTGAACAAGGACGATTCCGCGAAGTTCAAGAAGGAACTCGAAGCCGCTGGCGCAACCGTCGAGATCAAGTGACGCCAGGATGGCGTCATCCCGGACAGCATATGGACGTGCGTTGATCCGGGATCCAGCTTTTGATGAGCAAAGAAGCAAAGACAAAAACTGGATTCCCGCTTCCGCGGGAATGACGAGCATCAGCCTGGGGGCGCAAGCCCCCGGGCTTTGTTCGTTGTGCTACGCGCAAGACGGCAGACAGAAGATGTGAAGCTCCCGGGGTTCGAAACGATTCACCGAAAGACCTGTGTTTCCGCCCCGCTTCACGTCTTCTGTCTGACGCCTTCTTCTCCCCCAAGCCGATCCGTTCCGTGGATCGGCGCATAACTCTCCAAGGTGGTGCCCGCCATGTCGACAACCTACTCCTTCACCGAAAAGAAGCGCATCCGCAAGGACTTCGGCAAGCGTCCGCAAGTGCTCGGCGTGCCGCCGCTGCTTGCGATCCAGACCGATTCCTATCGCGAGTTCCTGCAGGAAGGCATGGACGTCAAGACGCGCGCAGACCACGGCCTGCATGCGGCGCTCAAGTCGGTGTTCCCGATCGTCAGCTACTCGGGCAATGCCGCGCTCGAATACGTCAGCTACCGCCTCGGCGAACCGGCGTTCGACGAGCGCGAATGCCGTTCGCGTGGCATGAGCTACGGCGCGCCGTTGCGCGTGCTCGTGCGTCTGGTGATCTACGACAAGGAGTCGCCGGCGTCGAACAAGGCGATCAAGTACGTCAAGGAGCAGGAGGTCTACATGGGCGAATTGCCGCTCATGACCGACACCGGTACCTTCATCATCAACGGCACCGAGCGCGTCATCGTCTCGCAACTGCACCGCTCGCCGGGCGTGTTCTTCGACCACGATCGCGGCAAGACGCACAGCTCGGGCAAGCTGCTGTACTCGGCGCGCATCATCCCTTACCGTGGTTCCTGGCTCGATTTCGAGTTCGATCCGAAGGACGCGTTGTTCACGCGCATCGACCGTCGCCGCAAGCTGCCGGTGACGCAGCTGTTGCGCGCGCTCGGCTACAACAACGAGGAAATCCTCGACATCTTCTTCGAGAAGAACGTCTTCCACCTCGACAAGAAGGAAGGCGCGAAGCTCGAGCTCGTCGCCGAGCGCCTGCGCGGCGAAACGCTGAATTTCGACGTCAAGGCCGGCGACAAGGTCATCGTCGAGGCCGGCAAGCGTATCACCGCGCGCCACGTGCGCCTGTTGCAGGATGCCAAGCTCAAGTCGCTGGAAGTTCCGGACGAATACCTCATCGGTCGCATCCTCGCGCACGACATCGTCGATGCGAAGACCGGCGAACTGCTCGCAGCGGCCAACGCCGAGATCGACGCGACGCATCTGGCCAACTTCCGCAAGGCCGGCATCGACAAGATCGGCACGCTCTACGTCAACGATCTCGACCGCGGTCCATACATCTCGAACACGCTGCGCATCGATTCGACCAAGACGCCGCTTGAGGCGCTGGTCGAAATCTACCGCATGATGCGCCCGGGCGAGCCGCCGACCAAGGAAGCGGCGCAGAACCTGTTCTTCAACCTGTTCTTCACGTTCGAGCGCTACGATCTCTCGGCCGTGGGCCGCATGAAGTTCAACCGTCGCGTCGGCCGCAAGGAGACGACCGGAACGGGCGTGCTGTACGACTCGAAGTACTTTGGCGCGCGCAACGACGCGGAGTCGAAGTCGCTGGTCGAGAAGTATGGCAAGACCTCGGACATCCTCGATGTGCTCAAGGTGCTCGTCGATATCCGCAACGGCCGTGGCACGGTGGACGACATCGACCATCTCGGCAACCGCCGCGTGCGTTCGGTCGGCGAGATGGCCGAGAACGTGTTCCGCATCGGTCTCGTGCGCGTCGAGCGCGCGGTGCGCGAGCGCCTGTCGCTGGCCGAGGCCGAAGGCCTGACCCCGCAGGATCTGATAAATGCCAAGCCGGTCGGTGCGGCGATAAAGGAGTTCTTCGGCTCCTCGCAGTTGTCGCAGTTCATGGACCAGAACAACCCGCTGTCGGAAGTCACCCACAAGCGCCGCGTCTCGGCGCTCGGTCCGGGCGGCCTGACGCGCGAGCGCGCGGGCTTCGAAGTGCGCGACGTGCATCCGACCCACTACGGCCGCGTCTGCACGATCGAGACGCCGGAAGGCCCGAACATCGGCCTGATCAACTCGCTCGCGGTCTACGCGCGCACCAACTCGTACGGCTTCCTCGAGACGCCGTACCGCAAGGTCATCAACGGCAAGGTCACGGACAAGACCGAATATCTGTCGGCGATCGAGGAAGGCGAGTACGTCATCGCGCAGGCGAACTCGATCCTGAACAAGGATGGCAGCTTCGCCGAGGACTTCGTCGCCTGCCGTTCCAAGGGCGAGTCGGAAATGCGCCACGGTACCGACATCCAGTACATGGACGTCTCGCCGATGCAGACCGTGTCGGTTGCGGCGGCGCTGGTGCCGTTCCTCGAACACGACGACGCGAACCGCGCGCTGATGGGCGCGAACATGCAGCGTCAGGCCGTGCCGACGCTGCGTTCGCAGACGCCGCTGGTCGGCACCGGCATCGAGCGTCCGGTCGCGCGCGACTCGGGCGTGACCGCCGCCGCCCGTCGTGGCGGCGTGATCGACCAGGTCGACGCGGGCCGCATCGTCGTGCGCGTCAATGAAGACGAAATCGGCGAAAACGATGCCGGCGTCGACATCTACACGCTGACCAAGTACACGCGCTCCAACCAGAACACCGATCTCAACCAGCGCCCGCTGGTCAATGTCGGCGACAAGGTGGCGAAGGGCGACGTGCTCGCCGACGGCTCGTCGACCGACCTTGGCGAGCTCGCGCTCGGCCAGAACATGCTGGTCGCGTTCATGCCGTGGAATGGCTACAACTTCGAGGACTCGATCCTGCTCTCCGAGCGCGTGGTCGAGGAAGACCGCTACACGACGATCCATATCGAAGAGCTCACCATCCAGGCGCGCGACACCAGGCTCGGACCGGAAGAAATCACCGCGGATATCCCGAACGTCGGCGAACAGGCGCTGTCGCGCCTTGACGAATCGGGCGTGGTCTACATCGGCGCGGAAGTGAAGGCGGGCGACATCCTCGTCGGCAAGGTGACGCCCAAGGGCGAGAGCCAGCTCACGCCGGAAGAAAAGCTGCTGCGCGCCATCTTCGGCGAAAAAGCGAGCGACGTGAAGGATTCGTCGTTGCGCGTGCCGCCCGGCATGGACGGCACGGTCATCGACGTGACCGTGTTCACCCGCGACGGCATCGAGAAGGACAAGCGCGCGCTGCAGATCGAGCAGATGGAAGTCAAGCGCGTCAAGAAGGACTTCGACGACCAGTTCCGCATCCTCGAAGGCGCGATCTATGCGCGTCTGCGTGGTCAGTTGATCGGCCAGGTCGCCAACGGCGGCCCTGCGGGCGTCAAGAAGGGCACGGTGCTGACCGGCGAATTCTTCGACGGTCTGAAGAAAGACGAATGGTTCTCGCTGCGCATGAAGGACGAGGACGCGGCCGACCTGCTCGAGAAGGCCAAGGCGCAGATCGACGCGCATCGCGCCGAGTTCGACAAGCGCTTCAAGGCCAAGCAGGCCAAGATTACCGCGGGCGACGACCTCGCTCCGGGCGTGCTCAAGATGGTCAAGGTGTACCTGGCGGTCAAGCGCCGCATCCAGCCGGGCGACAAGATGGCCGGCCGTCACGGCAACAAGGGCGTGGTGTCGATGATCCGTCCGGTCGAGGACATGCCGTACATGGCCAACGGACAGTCGATCGACATCGTGCTGAACCCGCTTGGCGTGCCGTCGCGCATGAACATCGGCCAGATTCTCGAAGTGCACCTGGGTTGGGCCGCGAAGGGCCTCGGCGAGAAGATCCAGCGCATGCTCGAGGCGCAAGCCAAGGTGGTCGAGCTGCGCAAATACCTCGACGAAATCTACAACCACGACAAGGACGTGTTCGGTCAGCGCGTCAACCTGAAGTCGCTGAGCGACGAGGAAATCCTCGCGCTGGCGAAGAACCTGCAGGCGGGTGTGCCGATGTCGACGCCGGTGTTCGACGGCGCGGCGGAAAGCGAGATCAAGGCGATGCTCAAGCTCGCCGACCTGCCGCAGTCGGGCCAGACGATGCTGTACGACGGCCGCACCGGTGAAGCGTTCGATCGTCCGGTCACCGTCGGCTACATGCACATGCTCAAGCTCAATCACCTCGTCGACGACAAGATGCACGCGCGTTCGACCGGACCGTACTCGCTCGTCACCCAGCAGCCGCTGGGCGGCAAGGCACAGTTCGGCGGCCAGCGCTTCGGCGAAATGGAAGTCTGGGCACTCGAGGCCTACGGTGCGGCGTACACGCTGCAGGAAATGCTGACGGTGAAGTCCGACGACGTACCCGGCCGCAATCAGATGTACAAGAACATCGTCGACGGCAACCACGAGATGGCTGCGGGCATGCCGGAATCCTTCAACGTGTTGGTGAAGGAAATCCGCTCGCTGGCGATCAACATGGAGCTCGAAGAGCATTGATCGTAGGGGCGCGATTCATCGCGCCCGCCCCGCGATCCGACATGACGATATGGGCGCAATGAATTGCGCCCCTACAAAAAGATTTCCTCCTCCCGGAGACACAAAATGAAAGACCTGCTCAACCTCTTCAACCAAACCCGTCAGTCGCTCGATTTCGACTCGATCAAGATCGCGCTGGCTTCGCCGGAGCTGATCCGCTCGTGGTCGTTCGGCGAGGTGAAGAAACCCGAGACGATCAACTACCGCACGTTCAAGCCGGAGCGTGACGGCCTGTTCTGCGCCGCGATCTTCGGCCCGATCAAGGACTACGAGTGCCTGTGCGGCAAGTACAAGCGCATGAAACACCGTGGCGTGGTCTGCGAGAAGTGCGGCACCGAAGTGACCCTGACCAAGGTGCGCCGCGAGCGCATGGGCCATATCGAGCTGGCCTCGCCGGTTGCGCATATCTGGTTCCTCAAGTCGCTGCCGTCGCGCATCGGCCTGATGCTCGACATGACCCTGCGCGACATCGAGCGCATCCTCTACTTCGAAGCCTACGTCGTCGTCGACCCGGGTCTGACCTCCCTCACGCGCGGTCAGTTGCTCAACGAGGAGCAGTACCTGCAGGCGGTCGAGGAGCACGGTGACGAGTTCGACGCGCGCATGGGTGCGGAGGCTGTCTACGAGCTGCTCAAGACCATCGACCTCAACGCCGAGCTGATCAAGCTGCGCGAGGAAATCGCCTCGACCAATTCCGAGACCAAGCTCAAGCGTCTCTCCAAGCGCATCAAGCTGGTCGAGGCCTTCATCGAGTCGGGCAATCGTCCGGAGTACATGGTGATGACCGTGTTGCCGGTGCTGCCGCCCGACCTGCGTCCGCTCGTTCCGCTCGACGGCGGCCGTTTCGCGACGTCGGATCTCAACGACCTGTACCGCCGCGTGATCAACCGCAATAACCGCCTGAAGCGCCTGCTCGAGCTCAACGCGCCCGACATCATCGTGCGCAACGAGAAGCGCATGTTGCAGGAAGCGGTCGACGCACTGATGGACAACGGCCGCCGCGGCCGCGCGATCACCGGTACGAACAAGCGCGCGCTGAAGTCGCTCGCCGACATGATCAAGGGCAAGCAGGGCCGTTTCCGCCAGAACCTGCTCGGCAAGCGCGTCGACTACTCCGGCCGTTCGGTCATCGTGGTCGGCCCGACGCTGAAACTGCACGAATGCGGCCTGCCGAAGAAGATGGCGCTCGAGCTGTTCAAGCCATTCATCTTCTCCAAGCTGCAGCGCCGCGGCCTCGCCACCACGATCAAGGCGGCGAAGAAGCTGGTCGAGCGCGAGGAAGCCGAGGTATGGGATATCCTCGAAGAGGTGATTCGCGAGCATCCGGTGCTGCTCAACCGCGCGCCGACGCTGCACCGTCTCGGCATCCAGGCGTTCGAGCCGGTGCTGGTCGAAGGCAAGGCGATCCAGTTGCATCCGCTGGTCTGCACCGCGTTCAACGCCGACTTCGACGGCGACCAGATGGCGGTGCACGTGCCGCTGTCGCTCGAAGCCCAGCTCGAAGCGCGCGCGCTGATGATGTCGTCGAACAACATTCTCTCGCCGGCGAACGGCGATCCGATCATCGTGCCCTCGCAGGACGTCGTGCTCGGCCTGTACTACATGACGCGCGAACTGATCAACGCGAAGGGCGAGGGCATGGTCTTCGCCAATACCGCAGAAGTGAAACGCGCCTACGACAACCGCGCGGTCGAACTGCACGCCAAGATCAAGGTGCGTCTGGTCGAAACGCAGGTCGGGGAAGATGGCGGGCGGACCAAGAAGTCGTCCATTGTCGAAACCACGGTCGGTCGGTCGCTGCTCGCGGAGATCATTCCGGAAGGTCTGCCGTTCGAGCTCGTCAACCTCGAGTTGACGAAGAAGGCGATTGGTCGTCTGATCAATGCCTGCTACCGCCGCCTCGGCCTCAAGGACACGGTCGTGTTCGCCGACAAGCTCATGTATACGGGCTTCAACTACGCGACGCGCGCGGGCATCTCGATCGGCATCGATGACATGAAGATTCCGGGCGAGAAGGCGAAGATCCTCGAAGTGGCCGAAAAGGACGTGAGCGAGATCCAGGAGCAGTTCGCTTCCGGCCTCGTCACCGCCGGCGAGCGCTACAACAAGGTCGTCGACATCTGGTCGCGCACCAACGAACTCGTCGCCGCGGCGATGATCAAGGGCATCGGCTTCGACAAGGTCAAGACCGCAAAGGGCGAGACCGTCGAACAGAAGTCGATGAATTCGCTTTACATCATGGCCGATTCGGGCGCGCGCGGCAGCGCGGCGCAGATCCGCCAGCTCGCCGGCATGCGCGGCTTGATGGCGCGTCCGGACGGCTCGATCATCGAGACGCCGATCAAGGCGAATTTCCGTGAAGGCCTCGACGTGCTGCAGTACTTCAACTCGACCCATGGCGCGCGCAAGGGCCTGGCCGATACCGCGTTGAAGACCGCCAACTCGGGTTACTTGACGCGCCGTCTCGTCGACGTGGCGCAGGATGTCGTCGTCACCGAGCCGGACTGCGGTACGCTCAACGGCCTGACCATGACCGCGATCGTCGAGGGTGGCGACGTCGTTGAGCCGCTGAAGGATCGCGTGCTCGGTCGCGTCGTCGCGGCCGACACCTTTGCGCCGGGCAACGACGACGACCCGATCGTCACACGCAACACGCTGCTCGACGAGAAATGGGTTGAAAAGCTCGAAGCCGCCGGCGTGCAGAGCCTGCTCGTGCGTTCGCCGATCACCTGCGAATCGAGCTTCGGCATCTGCGCGCACTGCTACGGGCGCGATCTCGCCCGCGGCCACATCGTCAACATGGGTGAAGCGGTCGGCGTCATCGCTGCGCAGTCGATCGGCGAGCCGGGTACGCAGCTGACGATGCGCACGTTCCACATCGGTGGTGCGGCCTCTCGTGCGGCCGCAGTCGACAACGTGTCGGTGAAAACCACCGGCTCGGTCAAGTTCAACAACCTCAAGATCGTGCAGCACAGCGCCGGCCACCTCGTTGCCGTGTCGCGTTCGGGCGAATTGTCGATCATGGACGCGCACGGTCGCGAGCGCGAGCGCTACAAGGTGCCGTACGGCGCGACGATTTCGATCAAGGACGGTGCTGCGGTAAAGGCTGGCCAGACCATCGCCAACTGGGATCCTCACACCCACCCGATCGTCACCGAAGTGGCCGGCAAGGTGCGCTTCATCGACTTCATCGATGGCGTCACCGTACAGGCGCAAACGGACGAACTGACCGGCCTCGAGTCCGCGGTGGTAACCGATCCGAAGCGTCGTGGCACGCAGGCCAAGGATCTGCGTCCGATCGTTCGCCTGGAAGACAAGAAGGGCAAGGAACTGCGCCTGCCGGGCACCGATATTTCGGCACAGTACTTCCTTCCCGCCGGCGCGATCATCTCGCTGCAGGACGGCGCTGAAGTCGGCGTCGGCGACGTCGTCGCACGTATTCCGCAGGAAACCTCGAAAACGCGCGACATCACCGGCGGTCTGCCACGCGTGGCCGATCTGTTCGAGGCGCGCAAGCCGAAGGAGCCGGCGATCCTCGCCGAAGTCTCCGGCGTGGTCAGCTTCGGCAAGGACACCAAGGGCAAGCAGCGCCTGATCATCAAGGACGCGGACGGCAACGATCACGAAGAGCTGATTCCGAAGTGGCGTCAGGTCATCGTGTTCGAAGGCGAGCACGTGGAGAAGGGCGAAACCGTCGTCGACGGCGAGCCGAATCCGCACGACATCCTGCGCCTGCTCGGCGTCGAGCCGCTGGCCGCGTATCTGGTCAAGGAAATCCAGGACGTGTACCGCCTGCAGGGCGTGAAGATCAACGACAAGCACATCGAAGCGATCATTCGCCAGATGCTGCGCAAGGTCGAGATCACCGTGCCGGGCGATACGCGTTACCTGCGTGGCGAGCAGTCGGATCGCAAACGTGTCGGCGAGGAAAACGCGCGTGCCAAGGCACGCGACGAGCGAGAGGCGCAGTTCGATCCGATGCTGCTCGGCATCACCAAGGCCTCGCTTGCCACGGAGTCGTTCATCTCGGCGGCGTCGTTCCAGGAGACCACGCGTGTGCTCACCGAGGCCGCCGTGCGCGGTACACGCGACACGTTGCGCGGTCTCAAGGAAAACGTCATCGTCGGCCGCCTGATTCCGGCGGGCACGGGATTGGCCTATCACAGCCAGCGGCGCAAGAAGGCCGCCGGCGGGTTGTCCGACGCCGACTTCGAGACGTTGCGCGGGGGCGTGACCGAGTTCGTCGCCGAAGCGCACGGCGAATAAGCGGCGCAGTCTTCGCCAGGCAATGGAAAAAAAGGCCGCGCAAGCGGCCTTTTTCATCATCAGCGATCCGGCGCCCGTCAGCGCGCGGTGGTGGCTGGCGTCACCAGGCGGCCGTCGACAAGCTGCAACTGCCGCACGAAGCGGTACTCGCCGAAATCGCGGACCTCCAATTCGGAGCTGCTCGCGCACGTGCCGATAGTCCGGCGCGAGGCGATTGACGACTGCGCTGGCCGTAGTCAGTCCCGCTCGACCGTGGCGCGCATCCTCCCGGGCGTGACGCCCGCGGCCCTGCGCACCAATCGCCGCAGCGCAGTCGCATCGCGGTAGCCGACCGCGGCGGCGACCTGTTCGACGCTCATGCGGCTGTTCTGCAGCAGGCCGCGCGCACGATGCAGGCGGATGCTGCGGACCAGATCGATTGTGCCCATGCCGGTCGCGTGGCGCACATGCCGAGCGAGCGTGCGCTCGGAGATGCACAACTCCGCTGCGAGCCGGGCTACGGAAGGAACCTTGGGCAGCGCCGTCTCCACGCGTCGCGCCAGCCGTGTCACGAGCGCGTCGCCGCTGGCCAACATCGCCGGGATGACGAACTGCGCCTGCTGCGCGCGCTCATGCAACAGCAACACGCGCGAAACGCCTTCGGCCAGCGTCGCGCCGAAGCTCCGGCGCAGCAGATGCAGCATCAAGTCGGATTGCGCGAACGCGGCGCCGGCGGTAAGCACGGGGCCGTCGATGCACAGGATGCGCGTGGCGTCGACGTGCGTGTCCGCGGCGAGACGCGCCAGTTCCGGTGCCAGCCACCACGTTGTCGTCACCCTTCGTCCGGCCAGCACGCCGGCCGCCTGCAGCAGGAACACGGCCGAGCACGACGCAGCGACTTGGCCGCCGTTGGCGACGTGCGCGGCGATGTGGCGGATCGCGCGGCGGCAATCGTCGGCGTCGATGCGCGCGTGCAGCTCGCGCGCATCGGTCACCCAGATGCCGGGAACCAGCAGCACCGAGTGCGCACCGCGCCGGCGGCCGGGCAGCCGGCGCGTGTCGGCTCCGATGCCGCCCTGCAGCTGCACGCGGCCGCCCGAGGGCGAGTAAAGGCCCCAGCTCGGCGCCGCCTCGCCGCCGCGTGCGGCGAACAGGGCAGCGGCAGCGAGGATGTCGCGGGTCATCGATACGCCGCTGGGGTTGGTTCCGTCGAGGAGCAGAAGCTCGAAATCCTTCATGTCGGAAATCGCCTGAAAGATGTCTTTAACGACACTATCATGACATGCGACAAAACGGTTGAAATGGCGCCGGATCTCCCACGAGTGCGAGCCCATGAATGCCGTGAACCAAGACAACGACCCGCTCGACGATTTCACCGCGCGCGCGATCGAGCTGGAAGACGCGACGCGGCGCGTGTACGTCTCGGGGCAAGGCCCGGGCGTGATCGTGATGGCGGAGATGCCGGGCATCAGCCCGGATGTCGCGCGGTTCGCGCGCTGGCTGCGACAGGCCGGATTCACCGTCTACCTGCCTTCGCTGTTCGGCCGCGATGGCGCGTATCCGCAGGCCGAAGACGGGCTGACCGTGCTGCGCCGCGCCTGCATCAGCGCCGAATTCCACGCCCTTGGCCGCCGCGGCGCAAGCCCGGTCACGCGCTGGCTGCGCGCGTTGGCGCGGCGCGCGCACGACGAATGCGGCGGGCCGGGCGTCGGCGCGGTCGGCATGTGCTTCACCGGCAACTTCGCCCTGTCGATGATGCTGGAGCCGGCGACGCTGGCGCCGGTACTGGCGCAGCCTTCGCTACCGTTCGACGACCCGGCGGCGGTGGAGAGCGACGCGGACGAACTGCTTGCGGTCCGAACTCGCCTCGAACGCGACGACCTCAGTGTGCTCGCCTACCGTTTTGCCGGAGATCGCCATTGCCGCGCGGAACGCTTCGCCGCCTACGCGTCGGCGCTGGGCCCGCGCTTCGTCGGCAAGGTTCTACCCGACCTCGCCGCCAATCCGGAGCCGACGCCGTTCTTCAAGTACATCGTCGGCTGCCCGCACAGTGTGCTGACCGCGCATCTTGTCGATGAGGAGGGCTCGCCGACGCTGCATGCGCGCGACGAAGTGATCGCCTTCCTGCGTTCGCGGCTGCTGCCGGTGAATGCCATGGAGGCGGCGCGATGAACGCCGGCTTCGTCGGTCTCGGCACGATGGGATTGCCGATGGCCCTCAATCTGTTGCGTGCGGGCCAGCGTTTGACGGTGTGGAACCGCACGCCGGAAAAAAGCGCCGCATTGATCGAGCATGGCGCGAAACAGGCCGTCACGTTCGACGAACTTTGTCGGCAGTCCGAGTTCGTGTTGCTGATGCTGCTGAACGAAACGGCGATCGACGCGGTACTCGGGCGCAGCACGCCGGCATTCCGCGCGCGCGTAGCCGGCCGCACCTTCGTTCATCTGGGCACGACCTCGCCCGAATATTCGCAGGAATTGGCGCGCGACTTGCGCGCATGTGGCGCGTGCTACGTCGAGGCGCCGGTTTCCGGTTCGCGCGTCCCCGCCGAGCAGGGACGGCTGGTCGGCATGGTCTCGGGTGCCGTCGATGTGGTCGAGGAGGTTCTTCCGCTACTTGAGCCGCTGTGCACTCGATGGTTCCGTTGCGGCGCAGTGCCGGGCGCGTTGCGCATGAAGCTTGCGGTGAACCACTATCTCATCGCCACGGTGGTGGCGCTGTGCGAGACCGTGCACGTGGCCCGCGCCTGCGGCATCGACCTCGCCGTCCTGCGCTGCATCCTCGATGCCGGGCCGATGGCCAGCGAAGTATCGCGCGGCAAGCTCGACAAGTTGGTGCGCGAGGATTTCTCGCCCCAGGCTGCGGTAGGTGATGTGGCGACGATTGCCGACTTGGTCGCGAACCAGGCTGCGCGTGCGCACAAGCCGGCTCCGCTCATGCGCAATTGCGTCACGTTGTTCCGCCGCGCGCGCGACGCCGGCCTCGGCGATCTCGACATGGCTGCGGTGGTACGCGCGTTCGGCTTTCCCGAACCGCCGCCGTGACGAGTGCGAGCGCGGATACGGGATTCCCCATTCGCTTGGTCGCCGACACACGCAAAAAAAAGGCCGCACTAGCGGCCTTTTTTTGCAAGTCGGTAAAAGGAACCGCTTACTTCAGCTTGGCGTCCGCGCGCAGCTGCTCGGCCTTGTCGGTCTTCTCCCATGAGAACGCCGTGGCGGTTTCCGATTTCTCGACTTCCTTGCCGTTGACGATTTCTTTCCAGCGGTAGGTGTGCCGGAACGGCGCACGGCCAAAGTGGCCGTAGGCCGCCGTCTGCTGGTACATCGGGTGAATCAGGTCGAGCATCTGGATGATGCCGTACGGCCTCAAGTCGAAATGTTTGCGAATCAGCTTTTCGATCTTGTCGTCGCCGATCTTGCCGGTGCCGAACGTGGTCACCGAGATGCTGGTCGGTTCGGCCACACCGATCGCGTACGAAACCTGCACCTCGCAACGGTCGGCGATGCCTGCTGCGACGATGTTCTTGGCGACATAACGTGCCGCATAGGCGGCCGAGCGGTCGACCTTGGACGGATCCTTGCCCGAGAACGCGCCGCCGCCGTGGCGAGCCCAGCCGCCGTAGGTGTCGACGATGATCTTGCGGCCGGTCAGGCCGCAGTCGCCAACGGGTCCGCCGATGACGAACTTGCCGGTCGGGTTGATGTGGAACTTGGTGCCCTTGTGCAGCCACTTCTTCGGCAGCACCGGATCGAGGATTTCCTCGCGCACGCCGGCGATCAGGTCTTTCTGCTTGATGCCAGGATCGTGCTGGGTCGAGAGCACGACGGCGTCGATCGCCACCGCCTTGCCGTTCTCGTAGCGCAGCGTGACCTGCGACTTCGCATCGGGGCGCAACCAATTCAACTTGCCCTTCTTGCGCACGCGGGCCTGCTGCTCGACGAGGCGGTGCGAGTAGTAGATCGCGGCCGGCATATAGTCGCGCGTTTCGTTGGTCGCGTAGCCGAACATCAGGCCCTGGTCGCCCGCGCCCTGTTCTTCGGGCGACTTGCGGTCGACGCCCTGGTTGATGTCCGGCGACTGCTTGCCGATCAGGTTGAGCACGCCGCAGGTGGCGCCGTCGAAGCCGACGTCGGAGCTGTTGTAACCGATGTCGAGGATGACCTTGCGTGTCAGCGCTTCGAGGTCGATCCACGCGCTCGTGGTGACTTCGCCGGCGACGATCGCCACGCCCGTCTTCACCAACGTTTCGCAGGCGACCCGCGCGCCCTTGTCCTGGGCGAGGATGGCATCGAGCACGGCGTCGGAGATCTGGTCGGCAACCTTGTCCGGATGACCTTCGGACACCGACTCGGAGGTGAAGAGGTAGTTGCTCATGAGTGTATGTATCCTTTGATTCGGATGGAAAGATGTAAGCCGCGCATCATACACGGATCAGGGTTGGTTTGCAGCCTGCGGAGGGGTTGCGGAGCGTGGTGTTAAGCGACGGGTCATTCGGACGTTTAGATGGCTATTTATCCCATCTATTCTCTCGCCGGGAGCAGGTTTCCCGCAGGGCGGATGAGAGACAGGCGTTTCAACTACGGCGCGCGCGCACGGAAGGCGCGGCGGAACCCGCACTCTTCCCTCATTCGGCGCTTTGGTGGCGCGGCTTCTCCCGGCGGGAGAAGGGAAGCAGGTTCCCACTTTACACCGCCCGCAAACTCTGTATGCTGCATTTTTGTGACCGCATAAAAACATGAGTTCACGCCATATCGTCCTGACCTCGCACCCCGACAGCCGCGGTCAGGCGGCGCCGATCCACTGGGGTGCGCAAACGCCCAAACAGCGCGGGCCCATTGTCGCCTCGCTGACCGATCCCGCCAAACGCAACGTCATCGGCACGCACTCGGGCGCCTATGCCGTGTACCGCGCGCTCGCGATCGCCTCGGGCCGGCTCGACCGCGGCCACCGCCCCGACCTGACCAACACGGCGCCGGCCGATGCGATCGGGCCGCACGCACAGTGGTGGGAGAAGAACGCGCAGGGGCAGGACAAGATCGTCTCGCTCGATCCGTGGGGGCACATGGTCGCGACCGCGTTCGCCGACGAGATCGCTGCGGGCGCCGATATCCGCCCGACGATCGCGGTGACGCGCGCGCACATCAACATGCCCGAGCTGAAGGATGCGATCGAGGCCGGCCGGCTCAAGGCCGACGGCCACATCCTGCACGCGAACGGCGACGTGAAGGTGACCAAGGCCGCGGTCGATCCGGTATGGCACCTGCCCGGCATCGCGCAACGTTTCGGCATCAAGGAATCGGATCTGCGCCGCGGCCTGTTCGAGCAGACCGGCGGCATGTTCCCCGAGCTCGTCACGCGCCCGGACCTGCACGTGTTCCTGCCGCCGATCGGCGGCATGACGCTGTACTTCTTCGGCGACATCAACCAACTCGGCAAGAGCGAGACGAAAGTCGCCTGCCGCGTGCACGACGAATGCAACGGCTCCGACGTGTTCGGCTCGGACATCTGCACCTGCCGCCCGTACCTAGCGCACGGCATCGAGGTGTGCATCGACATGGCGCAGCGGGGCGGCGTCGGCCTCGTCGTCTACAACCGCAAGGAAGGCCGCGCGCTCGGCGAGGTGACCAAGTTCCTCGTCTACAACGCGCGCAAACGCCAGGAAGGCGGCGATCGCGCCGAAACGTATTTCGCGCGCACCGAATGCGTCGCCGGCGTGCAGGACATGCGCTTCCAGGAATTGATGCCCGACGTGTTCCACTGGCTCGGCATCACACGCATCGATCGCTGGGCCTCGATGAGCAACATGAAGCATGGCGCGCTGACCGAGCAGGGCATCGAGGTGGTCGAGCGCGTGGCGATTCCGGACGAACTGATTCCGCAGGACGCGCGCGTGGAGATGGATGCGAAGGTCGCCGCGGGCTACTTCAGCACCGAGGCGGCACCGACGGCTACGGAACTGGAGAAGGCGAAGGGGCGAGGGCTCAATGAATAGCGGGACTCGGGATTCGGGAGCCGGGGGCCGTGAAAAAGACGCCGCACTTCGTTTGCTTTCCGCATCCGCCGTGCGCGGACGCTGCGCGCGCATCATGGCTGCGGCCGAAGCGGGCAAGACGCCGTATTTCAGCTGGCACGACGACAAACTCGACGCCTGCGCCGACTACGTGCTCGGGGTGATGCGCAAGCGCTTCCCCGATCTGAACGTGCCGATCCACAGCCGCCGCCGCCATTTCGAGGCGGGTGGCATCGATCGCTGGAGCGCACTGATTGCGAAGCACGGACTGGGCGGCGCCGAGCATGCCGCCGAACGCGCGCGCATCGGTATCGATCTCACGATTCCGAGCGTGCTGCTCGATGCGGGCGCCGGGGCGTCGTGGGAGTACTACGACGAGGCACATCACAAGGGCTTCTCGCGCTCGGAAGGTCTCGGTGTCGCCAGCTTCGACATGTTTGTCAACGGCGCTTTCGCTGCCGACAAGAGCGAGCCATTGCGCAGCGACGCGTCGGCGCTGATGCAGATCGCGACCGACGATATCGAACGCGGCTTCCAGGTCGATGCGATGAATCCGCTGGTCGGCGTCGAGGGGCGCGTGAGCCTGTTGCGTCGCCTTGGCGCGGCGGCGCGGGTCAATGCCGATGTGTTCGGTACGCCCGCGCGGCTCGGCCATCTCTACGACCATCTCGCGGCGAGCGCCGTCGACGGCAGGATTCCGGCGGAGTTGCTGCTCGAAACCCTGCTGCACGCGCTCGGGCCCGTCTGGCCCGGGCGCCTCGAGATCGGCGGCGTCGACCTCGGCGACTGCTGGAAGCATCCTTGCGCCGCAGTCGATGCGAACGATCCGACCGATGGTTTGGTGCCGTTCCACAAGCTGACCCAGTGGCTTGCGTATTCGCTGCTCGAACCGCTGGCCGATGGCGGCCTCGAAGTAACCGGTCTGGATGCATTGACCGGTTTGCCGGAATATCGCAACGGCGGCCTGCTGATCGATTTCGGCGTGGTCGCCGCGCGCGATGCGAATTTGTACACCGAGGCGCTGGCGGTCGATCATCCGGCGATCGTCGAGTGGCGCGCGCTGACCGTGATCGGCCTCGATCGCCTCGCCGAACGCATTCGCGCCAGGCTCGGGCTCGACGCGGCGAGCCTGCCGCTCGCGCGCGTGCTCGAAGGCGGCACGTGGACGGCCGGGCGCAAGATCGCCGCGGAACGCAGGCCCGGCGGCGCGCCGCCGTTGAATATCGTCAGCGACGGAACGGTATTCTAGGAATCGTCTGTGTTCACATCTCCCTTGCGAAGGTGTCGATGCGCGAAGCGCGTCGCGAAAAGGGGATCGAGGCTGAATCCGGGCGTCAACCATTGAATCGCATCAGAGGAAGAAGAGCATGTCCAACGTCGTCGTAATCGATCACCCGCTGGTCCAGCACAAACTCACGTTGATGCGGCGCAAGCAGGCCTCGACCGCGGAATTCCGTCAGTTGCTGCGTGAGATCGCGACCTTGCTCGCCTACGAGGTTACGCGCGACCTGCCGTTGGAGACGACGCGTATCGAGACGCCACTGGCGACGATCGATGCGCCGAAGCTGTCGTCGAAGAAGCTTTGCCTGATCTCGATCCTGCGCGCCGGCAACGGCCTGCTCGACGGCATGCTCGATTTGATTCCCTCGGCGCGCGTCGGCCATGTCGGCCTGTACCGCGACCCGCACACGCTCGAGGCGATCGAGTACTACTGCAAGTTGCCGCTCGACATCGGCGAGCGTCTCGCCGTCGTTCTCGACCCGATGTTGGCGACCGGCCATTCCGCCGTGGCCGCGCTCGACCGGATCAAGGACCGTGGCGCGCACGCGATCAAGTTCGTCTGCCTCGTCGCCGCGCCCGAGGGCGTCAGGACTCTGCAGGAGGCGCATCCCGACGTGCCGATCTACGCCGCCGCGATCGATAGCCATCTCAACGACCACGGCTACATCGTGCCCGGCCTCGGCGATGCGGGCGATCGCTTGTTCGGAACGAAGTGACTCGGCGGTGAGGCAGGTCCCGGGTTGCGCGCGGGACTCATCGAGGTTCCCGATCTGTACGCGGGACGTGCGCTGCTGGCACTGGATCCGCTAAGCGGCGAATCGCACCATTGCGGCGCCGCCGAGAATCAACCACAGCCACAGCGTCGCGGCGAGCAGCAGCGGTTTCGGCCCCAGCGCGCGCAGCTTTGCCACGCGTGTTTCCAGGCCCAGCGCGGCCATGGCGATGGCAAGCAGCAGGGTATCCAGGGTCAGCAGCGGGCCTTTGATCGAAGGCGGAAACACGACGACGGAGTTGACCGCGCTGACGGCGACGAAGGCGAGCGCGAACCACGGCAGCGGCATCTTCGTCTTTTCGCTGGAGGCGTTGATCGACAGCTTCGCCTGCCGCCAGCCGAAGAAAAACAACACCGGCACGAGCAGCATGACGCGCGTCAGTTTGACCACGACCGCGCTGTCCGCGGTCGCCGGGTCGATGGCGCTGCCGACCGCGATCACCTGGGCGACCTCATGCACGCTCGCGCCGGTGTAGAGGCCGAAGTGCGCCGCGTCCATGCCGAGATACGGGTATATCGCCGGATAGAGGAAGATATCGAGTGTACCGAACAGCACGACCGTCGCCACCGCGATCGCGACCTTGGCCGGATCGGGCTTGAGCACGCGTTCGAGCGCGAGCACGGCGGCGGCGCCGCAGATCGCGCTGCCGACGCTGGTCAGCAACGCGCTGTAGCGGTCGAGGCCGAACACGCGCCGGCCGAGGAACGAGCCCAGCGTGAGCGTGCCGACGACGATGATCGCGTCGATCGCGAGGCCCGCCGGGCCGATCGCCGCGATCTGGCCGAACGACAGGCGCAGGCCGTAGAGGATCACGCCCAGGCGCAGGAGTTTCTGCTGGGCGACGAGGACGCCGGGGACGAATGTTGCCGGCAACTGCGCGCCGAAGCTGTTGCCGACGACCATGCCCAGCACGATCGCGATCGTCAGCGCGCTGATCTGCGCCTTCTGCAGCGGTGCCCAGCCGGCAAGCAGCAGCCCGGCGACACCGAGCGCGATCGCCAGCGCGAGCCCGGGCAGAAACCGGCGAACCGCATTGCTGGCGGGGTTGTCGGTGGAAACGGCGAGGCTGTTGGTGTTCACGGTCGTGGATCCGCGGGAGGTCGACGTATTCTCGCTCTGCATGATCGATAAGAAAATTGAAAACTATTTATCCAGAGAATAAGATTTCCTGATGCTCGGCATTTCCTTCCGCCAGCTCGAAGTGTTCGTCGCCGTCGCGCGCGAGGGTAGCGTGCGTGCGGCGGCAGGACAGTTGCATCTGTCCCAGCCGGCATTGAGCATGGCATTGGCCGAGCTCGAATCGCAACTGGGCGCGGACCTGTTCGACCGCAAGCGCGGTCGCCTGTATCTGAGCGAACGCGGCCGCGACGCGCTGCCGCTCGCGCAGGAGATACTCGGGCGCGTGATCG
This sequence comes from Pseudomonadota bacterium, assembly GCA_018240465.1. Lineage (GTDB taxonomy): Bacteria > Pseudomonadota > Gammaproteobacteria > Xanthomonadales > Rhodanobacteraceae > Rudaea. The sequence continues at coordinate 6,476 of JAFEFS010000024.1, read as the reverse complement.
AACTGAAGCGCGGCGTGCAGGGGCGCGGTGCGGCGCTCGAAGGCGAACTGCGCCTCGGCGCGAGCAACACGATCGGCAACTACCTGGTCGGCGATCTGCTCGGCGCGTTCGCTGCGCAGCACTCGCGGGTGTCGATCCGGCTGAGGGTCGGCAACACCGGCACCATCGTCAAAGGCGTGCTCGACCACCAGCTCGATGTCGGTTGTGTCGAGGGCGCGGTGGCACATGCCGATATCGATGTGCGCCCGTGGCGTGAAGACGAACTGGTGATCTGCGTGCGGCCCGATCATGCGTTGGCGCAACGCCGGCGCCTGTGCGCCGACGACTTCGCCGGCGCGCGCTGGATCCTGCGCGAGGACGGCTCCGGCACGCGCGCGATGACCGAGCACGTTCTTGCTTCGCTGCCGCCCGGGCAGACCGTGCTCGAACTCGGCCAGAGCGAGGCGATCAAGCAGGCCGTGATCGCCGGCCTCGGCATTGCCTGCCTGCCGGCGGTCGCGGTCACGGAGGCGGTCAAGGCCGAGAGGCTGACCGTGCTGCGCACGCCGTTCCTCGATCTGCGCCGGCGCCTGTCGTGGGTGCTGCGTCGCTCGAAGCATCACGGGGCGCTGGTGAGCGCCTTCCTGGAAAGTGTTGCGCTCGCTGCTGCGACTGCAGTCAGGCGGCCCGCGCGAGCGTCGCGGCCGCTCCGAAATAGTCGCGGGTAAGGCGCAATTGTTCCGCGGCGGTTTCCGCCCGGTTGACGATGCTGCGGAAAGATGCGTTTTCCTCGTGGTCCTTCGCGTACCAGCCCAGGTGCTTGCGCGCGATGCGCACGCCTTGCTGCTCGCCGTAGAAGGCGTAGAGGTTTTCCAGGTGCTCGACGAGAATCGTGCAGATTTCGGCGGGCGCGGGCGGCGCCAGCGTTTCGCCGGTGGCGAGAAAGTGCGCGATCTCGCGGAAGATCCACGGCCGGCCCTGCGCGGCGCGGCCGATCAGCACGCCGTCGCATTTGGTGTACGCGAGCACCTCGCGCGCTTTCTGCGGTGAGCCGATATCGCCGTTGGCGAACACCGGAATCGACACCGCCGCCTTGATCGCCGCGATCGTTTCGTATTCGGCCTCGCCGTGGTACAGATCGGCGCGCGTGCGGCCGTGCACGGCCAACGCGGCGATGCCGGCGCCTTGCGCGATTTGGGCGATGCGCACGCCGTTCTTGTTGTCACGATTCCAGCCGGTGCGAATCTTCAGCGTCACCGGCACGTCCACCGCGCGTGCGGTCGCCGCGCAGATGCGCGCGACCAGCGCCTCGTCCTGCAGCAACGCCGAACCCGCATGGACGTTGCACACCTTCTTCGCCGGGCAACCCATGTTGATGTCGATGATCTGCGCGCCGTGGTCCACGTTGTAGCGCGCCGCTTCGGCGAGCATCACTGGATCGTAGCCGGCGATCTGCACGCTGACCGGGTCAGGCTCGCCGGCATGGTCCATGCGTTTGAGCGACTTGCGCGTGGTCCACAGACGCGGATCGCTCGTCGTCATCTCGGACACGGCCAAGCCCGCGCCGAGCTTCTTGCACAGCTGGCGGAACGGTTTGTCGGTAACGCCCGCCATCGGCGCGAGCGCGACGGGCGGGTCGATGCGGTGGGGGCCGACGTACATGGTCGCTATTGTACGTTTTGCTGGCCGAGCAGGCGATCCGCGAAGTACAAGCCGCGTCGCATCCATCGAGGAAAGATCAAAAGGTAAAAATGTATACCGGATTACACCGGCATGACCTGGTCTGTCGGCTCGTGCTTGTGCTTGAACAGCAGCGCGAAGGCGATGCCGGTGACCAGTGCGTACAGCGCGAACGTGGTCCAGATGCCGGGCCAGTTCTTGCAGATCGCGACGGCCTCGCTGCAGGCATGGTCGGTGAAGAAGCGGTCGATGACGTAACCCGAGATCGTGCTGCCGAGCACGGCGCCGATGCCGTTGGTCATCAGCATGAACAGGCCCTGCGCGCTGGCGCGGATTTTCTCGTCGCTCTGGCCTTCGACGAACAAGGAGCCCGAGATGTTGAAGAAATCGAAGGCGAGGCCGTAGACGATGCACGAAAGCACGATCATCCACAGGCCCGATCCGGGGTCGCCGTACGCGAACAGGCCGAAGCGCAGCGTCCATGCGACCATGCTCAGCAGCATCACGGTCTTTATGCCGAAGCGTTTGAGGAAGAACGGTATCAGCAGGATGCAAAGTGTCTCCGAGATCTGCGAAATCGACATGACGAACTCGGGGTAGCGCACGGCGAAGTCGTCCTTGTACGCGTCGAGTTTGGCGAAGTCGTGCAGGAAGGTGTCGCCGTAGGCGTTGGTCAATTGCAGTGCGGCGCCGAGCAGCATGGCGAAAATGAAGAAGATCGCGAGCTTCGGGTTCTTGAACAGGGCAAAGGCGCGCAGTCCGAACGTGTCGACGAGCAGGGCGAACCGGTTCGAACGGCCGAACGCGTCGAGCGCGCCGGCTTCGAGCAGCTTCGGATCGCCCAGTGCCTGGTCGAACGGACGGCCGAGCTTGGGCGGGCAGGGCGGCAGGGTGAACGCGTACAGGCCCAGCGCCATCGCGGCGGTGGCGGCGACGTAAAACTGGCCCGGCGAGGTGCCCAGGTGCAGCAGGGCGATAACCCACAGCGCGGCAACGAAGCCAACCGTGCCCCAGACGCGGATCGGCGGATAGACCAGGACGATGTCGTCGCCATGCTGCTTCAGCGCGTTGTACGACACCGCGATCGCGAGCGCGATCGTCGGCATGTAGCACATCATCGTCAGCAGGATCGCCCAGAAGAACGTACCGGGATCCTCGATCGTCGGCAGCATGAGCAGCAACGCGCCGCCGAGCAGGTGCAGCACGCCGTAGAGGCGCTCGGCATTGATCCAGCGGTCGGCGAGGATGCCGGCGATCGTCGGCATGAACAGCGAGGCGATGCCCATCGTCGAAAAGATCGCGCCGAACTGCGTGCCGGACCAGTGCTTGTTCTGGAACCAGTATGCGCCGATCGAGATCAGCCAGGACCCCCAGACGAAGAACTGGAGGAAATTCATGACAATCAGGCGCAGTTTCAGGCTCATGCTTGGTTCCCCGTTTGGTTGCGCCGAGCGTAGCAGCAATGCGACGGAGCGCAAGCTGCGACGCCGCGCAGCGGCGGCATGGCTGGCGCCGGAAAACTCAGGCGAGGTAGGTCTGGATGGCGTGCGCCGGAATGTGGCAGCCACGCCGCTCGCCGGCGATCTCGAGATTGAAGTCGATCGCGGCGTCGCCCGGGTTGAAGGCGACGATCGCGAGGCTCCCGTCAGGATTGGCGAACGCGCACGATTGCATACCTTGCGTCGCGCCGCTCAGTTCGACCCGATGCGCTCCCGGCGCCACGTAGCGCGAGAAATGCGCGATCGCGTAAAACGAGCTTTGGTAGAGAACCTTGCCGCCGTGCGTATCGACGAGTACCGGCGCATCGCAGAAGTTGCCGACGTGGTTCGGGCCGCCGCGCAGGTCGAGGGCGATGTTCCAGTCGATCCAGCCGCAGACGCCGGCATTGAGATCACCGAACAGGTTGCGCGCGTAGCGTTCGCCGACGCTCCAGTCGCCCGGCTTGGCGCCACCCTCGACGCAGCCTTCGGTAAACAGCACTTCCTTGCCCGGGTACTTCTTCAACACACGCGCTTCGGCGGCGTAGTCGTCGCTGACGTACCAGTGCACGGCCATGCCGGCCAGATATTTCGCCGTGTCGGCATCGCCGAGCATGGCGTCGGCGCGCCTTTCCAGGGTGTCGCGATTGTGGTCGAAGCCGTAAAGCTTGATTGCGCCGAAACCCTCGCGCGTGAGCGTCGGGCCGAGGTGCTTGCGCACGAAATCGCGTTCCTGCTCGGGCGTGTAGACGCACGATTCCCAGCTCTGGCTCGCCTCGGGCTCGTTCTGCACGGTGAGGCCCCAGAGCGGGATTTTTTCCTCGTCACGCATGGCGCGGAGGAACTTGACGTAGTGGTTCGCCCAGGTCGTTGCGTATTCCTCGCGCAGGCTTCCACCGCGATCCATCTGGTTGTTCGTTTTCATCCACGCCGGCGGGCTCCACGGCGAGGCGAGCAGCTTGAAGCGGTCGGCGCCGGCGACGCGGTGCGCGTCGCGCAGCAAGGGCATCAACCAGCGCTGCATCGGTTTGAGGCTGAAGTCGAGCAATTCATAGTCGCCGGGCGTCGATGCGAGTGACCACATCGACAGCGAGAAATCGCAGGAACCGATGTGGGTGCGCGCCAACGTGTAGCCGATGCCTTCCTGCGGATCGTAGTAGCGCCTGATCACTTCGAGGCGCTGTGCTTCCGGCAGCTGCCGGAGCACGTACGCGGAGGATTCGGTCAGCGCGCCGCCGAAGCCGGTGATCTGCTGGAAGCGGCGGGACGCATCGCATTTCAGTGTCGATGCGGCGGCTGCAATCGTGGCCGGCATCGCGCGTGGTGCCAGGCGTGCGCCGTCGCGGGAGGTTTCGACCAGGCTCCAGTCGCGCGTCGCCCTTTTCGCGAATGCGCTCGGCAGGGCGAAGCCGAGGGCGCTGGCGGTGCCGAGTTGCAGGAATTGCCTACGTGTCTGCATCAAGATCGATCCTGTTCGTTACTTGCCGTTCGCTGCGCGTGCCACCGACGCGCGCCAGGTCACGCTGGCCGTGAACTTGCGCTTCACCGGCTTGTTCGTGGCGTAGCATTGGTTGAGCAGCCAGCGCACGCCGTTGAGCGCCACGTCGTACCACGGGATGTGCACGGAAGTCAGGCGTGGCGCGGAGTACTCGGCCGTGGCCGTGTCGTCGTAGCCGAGCACAGAAATCTTGCCGGGCACGGCGATGCCGGCCTGCTGGAAATACGACAGCGCACCGACCCCCATCTCGTCGTTCGCGCAGAACAGCGCGGTGAACTTGTGCTTCGCTGCGATCAGCGCGGCGGCGGAGTTCCAGCCGCCTTCCGGAGAAAAATCGCTGTCGATCACGGGAATGCTCCCGATGTCGATGCCGGCGCCGCGCAACTCGTCCATGAAGCCGCGCAGGCGCGCGACATTGTCGAGCGAGCTTGCGAAGCCGGCGATCACGGCGATGCGCCGATGCTTCATTTCGAGCAGTGCCCGTGCGGCGAGACGGCCGCCGCCGTAATGATCGGCGGAAAAGCACTGGTTGTGGATGGCCTCGAGCGAATGGTTGAGCAACACCAGCCGCGAGGCCTGCGCGCCGATCGCGGCGACGTCGTCCTCGACCAGCGCGTCGCTGACCAGCAGATAGCCATCGCAGCCGCGTTCGATGAGGAATTCGAGGCCTTCCATCGCCTGCTTGCGCGCATCGCCGTTGCCGCTGCCGAACGCGACGACCATGTTCTGTCCGTTTGCGCGCAGCTCGGTGTGGATGATGTTGAGGATCGGCGTGTAGAACGAGCCCTTCAGCATCGGGATGTAGACGCCGATCATGTGCGAGGCGCCGGTCGGCAGCGTGCGTGCGGCGTGCGAAGGGCGGTATTTCAGCTCATCGATTGCGCGGCGCACGCGTTCGGCGGTCCGGGCGGAGACCGAGCCCTTGCCGCTGATCACGCGCGAGGCGGTGCCGAGTCCGACTCCGGCCAGGCGTGCGACGTCGGTGATCGTGGCCATGGCGTCCTTGTGCCCCTACTGCACGCAGTTGATCGGAATCGAAGGCGTGGCGATGAGACCCAGCGGCTGCGGATTCGCGTACGTCAGGCCGTAGCCGCGTGCAAACTGTGGACCGCCATCGCCGGCGGCGAAACTGGTCTGGCACGGTGCATGCGGCCACGCAAATGCCAGCGTGCCGCGGAAGTCGTGCGCGATCGCGCCGTTTGCGGTGCGGAACAGCACATCGGCCACGCCTTTGCCTTCCGTGCCCGGCAGCCACGCGGCGACGAACGCGTCCGAGAGGTTGATCAGCTCGTTCGCGTACAGCGGGCGTCCCGACACGAGCACGGTGATCACCGGCTTGCCGTGTCCGGCGACGCGACGCAGCACTTCGAGGTCCTCTGGGAAATGCCGGCTTTCGGCGATGGTGTCGGGAAAAAGGATATCGCCTTTCATTTCCGCGTAGGGAAGTTCGCCGATCACCGCGATGACTGCGTCGAACGATTCGACCTTCGCCTTCGTTGCGGTCTTGTCGAACACGACGTTGGCCTCACCCGCGGTCTCGCGGATGCCGGCGAGGATGGTGTCGCCGATGAGGAAGTCCGCGTTGCGGTTCTTCATGCCCTGCCAGTCGAGCGTCCAGCCGCCGGACTGGTTGCGCAGCGAATTCGCACTCTTGCCGACGACGAGAATCTTCGCGCTGCGCTTTAGCGGCAACACCGCGTCATTGTTTTTGAGCAGCACGAGAGACTCGCGCACCGCGCGCCGGGCGAGATCGCGCGCCTGCAAGTCGCCCGCGTCACCGAACACGGCGTCGGCCGGGCGCGCGAACAGGCCCGCGCGCAGCTTCACGCGCAGGATGCGCG
>JAFEFS010000023.1 GCA_018240465.1 Pseudomonadota bacterium | reverse complement strand
CGGCCCGCAGCTGCTGCACGTGGTCACCACCAAGGGCAAGGGCTATGCCCCGGCCGAGCAGGCGCAGATCGAATACCACGCGGTCGGCCCGTTCGACCCGGTCAAGGGCCTGGTCAAGAAGGCGCCCGGCAAGCTGACCTACACCGACGTGTTCGGCGACTGGCTGTGCGAGCAGGCACGCGCGGACGAGCGCCTGCTCGCGATCACGCCGGCGATGCGCGAAGGCTCGGGCCTGGTGCGCTTCTCCAAAGAATTCCCGCAGCGCTACTTCGACGTCGGCATCGCCGAGCAGCACGCGGTCACGCTCGCCGCGGGCATGGCCTGCGAGGGCGCCAAGCCGGTGATCGCGATCTACTCGACCTTCCTGCAGCGCGCCTACGATCAGGCGATCCACGATGTCGCGGTCCAGAATCTCGACGTCACCTTCGCGCTCGACCGCGCCGGCGTCGTCGGCCCGGACGGCGCGACGCACGCGGGCAGCTTCGATCTGTCCTACCTGCGCTGCATCCCCAACGTCATCGTCGCCGCACCGAGCGACGAGAATGAATGCCGCCGCCTGTTGACCACGGCATTCCTGCACGACGGTCCGGCCGCCGTGCGCTATCCGCGCGGCACCGGCCCCGGCGCGAAGATCGACTCCGGTTTGGAACCGCTTCCGGTCGGCAAGGGCGAAGTGCGCCGGCGCGGCGCGAACCTCGCGATCCTCGCCTTCGGCAGCCCGCTCGCTGCCGCGCTGAATGTCGGCACCGAACTCGGCGCGAGCGTGGTCGACATGCGCTGGGTCAAGCCGCTCGACGAAGCGTTGATTCTCGAACTCGCACGCACGCACGACGCGATCGTCACCGTCGAGGACAACGCGATCGCCGGCGGCGCCGGCAGCGCCGTGGCCGAGTTCCTCGCCGCGCGCAACGTGCAGGTGCCGCTGCTCCATCTCGGCCTGCCGGATGCGTATCTCGAACACGCCAGTCGCGAGCAATTGCTCGCCGAAGCCGGCATCGATGCGGCCGGCATCCGTGCCGCGATTCTCGAGCGCTGGCCGCGTCCGGCGCCGAAGCTCGTCGGCGAGATCCGCAGCGCGGTCTGATCCCCGCGCCGCGGCGGGCGCAGAAGATTTCTGGCCCGCGCAGCCCCGCCCATGGCCCGGATCGGTCGCGGCGCGGCGCGGCCGTTGCGCTATGCTGCGTCGACCTTCGCAAGCTTTTGCCGCGCATGGCTCACCGCGTCCAGTTCGACTTCGAGATCGACTTCACCAACGGCGGCGGCATCCAGGGCCAGG
>JAFEFS010000022.1 GCA_018240465.1 Pseudomonadota bacterium | reverse complement strand
CGACGCTGGCCAAATTTCCGCAGATAGACAAATCCAGAATCGATGACGCGATCATCGGTTGCGCCATGCCCGAAGCCGAGCAAGGCATGAACGTCGCGCGCATCGCCGTGCTGCTCGCCGGCCTGCCGAACACGGTCGCCGCCGTCACCGTCAATCGCTTCTGCTCCTCGGGCCTGCAGGCGGTGGCGATGGCGGCAGACCGCATTCGCCTTGGCGAAGCCGACCTGATGCTCGCCGGCGGCACCGAATCGATGAGCATGGTGCCGATGATGGGCTATCACCCCGTGTTCAATCCCGGCATCTTCTCGAACGAGCACATCGGCATCGCCTACGGCATGGGCATCACCGCCGAGAAGGTCGCCGAGCAGTGGAAGGTCACGCGCGAGGAGCAGGACACGTTCGCCGCCGCGAGCCACGCCAAGGCCCTCGCCGCGCAGGCGGCCGGCGAATTCAACGACGAAATCCTGCCATTCGCGCTGGCCGACCGGTATCCGAATCTCGCCACGCGCGCAACGGTCGACGATACGCGCACGATCAAGAACGACGAAGGCCCGCGCGCGGGCACCACGGTCGACGTGCTGGCCAAGCTGAAGACCGTATTCCGCGCCAACGGCACGGTGACCGCAGGCAATTCCTCGCAGATGTCCGACGGCGCCGGCGCCGTGCTGCTTGCAAGCGAACAGGCGATCAAGGATTACGGCCTCACCCCGCTCGCCAAATTCGTCGGCTTCTCGGTCGCGGGCGTGCCGCCCGAGGTCATGGGCATCGGCCCCAAGGCCGCGATCCCGAAGGTGCTCAAGCAGGCCGGCATCCGCCAGGACGATCTCGACTGGATCGAACTCAACGAAGCCTTCGCAGCGCAAGCGCTCGCGGTAACCAGGGACCTTGGCCTCAATCCCGACAGGATCAACCCACTCGGCGGCGCGATCGCCCTCGGTCACCCACTCGGCGCCACCGGCGCGGTACGTGTTGCCACCCTGCTCCATGGTTTGAAGCGGCGCAAGCAGAAGTACGGCATGGTGACGATGTGCATCGGTACGGGCATGGGCGCTGCGGGGGTTTTCGAGGCGGTGTAGGATTCACCACCCGGCTGGTGGGCGAGACGCTGCCTGCCAATGTGCAACAGGTGCGACGCGGAACTTTCGCGCGAGCCCGACACTCCTTTCAGGACGTCATCCGCAGCAGCTTGCCGCCATGTGGTCGAAGAAACGCATCGTTGAAGAAATCGCCGCGAACAAATCGCTGCTGTTGTTCCTCGGACTGATGTTGTGCTTCCGCTCCGCCGTTGCGGATTGGATGGTTGTGCCGACCGGATCGATGAACCCGACCATTGTCGAGGGCGATCGCATTCTGGTCGACAAAGCCGCGTACGGGTTGCGTATTCCATTCACCGAGGTGCGCCTCACGCACGGTGCCGATCCACAGCGCGGCGACATCGTGATCTTCCCCTCGCCCAAGGATGGCATGACGCTGGTCAAGCGCGTCATCGGCCTGCCGGGGGACACGATCACGCTGCGCGGCGAACACCTGTACATCAACGGCAACCCGCTCGACTACGCGCCGGCGCAGAGTCGCGCCGACGAACAACTGCCGCGTGCCACGCGCGGCGAGCAGCGCGAGTATTTTACCGAAACGCTGGGCGAGGCCGCGCATCCGATCATGGTGCTACCACGGCGCAATGCGATGCGCTCATTCGGCCCGGTCACCGTGCCGGAAGGCCGCTACTTCATGATGGGTGACAGCCGCGACAACAGCGAAGATTCGCGCTACTTCGGCTTCGTGCCCCGCGAGGCTATCGTCGGCCGCGCCTTCCGCGTGGCCTATTCGCTCGATGCCGACCGCTGGTACCGGCCGCGCACGGACCGCTTCTTCAGCCCCCTGAATTGACCGGCCGGCACGCGCCCATATCGCGCCAAACCGCCGTTCCTCAACAGGAGTATGATCAACGCGCCCTCTCCATCTTCCCTCCAACGCGAAGAGGTGGCGCATGAAACGAGCATTGTTGATTGCAGTTGCATCGGGCCTGTCCATCGCGGCGATCTGCAGGAGCGCTGCCGCGGACGAGCCAGCCCATGTCATGTTCAATCCGGCCGACATCAAGTGGGGCGACACGCCGCCCGCTTTTCCGCACGGCGCCAAGATGGCAGTGTTGTACGGCGACCCCGCCCGGCAGGGAATGTTCGTCGTACGGGTGAAAATGCCGCCAGGCTACATCGTGCCCGCGCACTGGCATTCGAGCGATGAGGTCGTCACGGTGGTGAGCGGCTCGGGCGCCTTCGGGCTCGGCGACAAGTTCGATCCGAAACTGTTGCATTCGCTGAGTCCGGGATCACTGGTCGTCGCACCGGCCAGACACAATCACTTCGCGACGACGAAGACCGGAGCGGTCATCCAGATCTCGGCCACCGGTCCGTTCGACATGACCTACGTGAATCCGGCCGACGATCCGCGCAACAAGTCGTCCGACAAGAAGTAGGCCGGTCACCTGCCGCGGCTCACACCAGCCGCGGCAGTTTTCCGCGCACGCTTTCCGCGTCGAACGGCCCGCGCGCTTCGATCAGTTCGCGCGCCGGCTCGACCTGCCCCCAGACGTTCCACAGCAGCACACCGCGCACGCGGCCGCCGTCGAGGTAGTAGACAACACCTTCGCGGTACGGCTGCGTCCACTGCTCGACCACCTCGAGACGATCGTCGAGCAGGCCGACCGCCTCGTAGCCGAGATCGAACAGGTCGGAATAGAAGAATGGCAGTGTCGTGTAGGCATCACCGGCGCCGACCATGTTGCGCCCGGCATGATGGCCCATGCCGATCGCCGCGTTTTCGTGCTCGACGCGCAGGCGGACCCCGAGCGGCGCGCACGGAAAATTCGCGACGTCGCCCGCGGCGAAGATATCGGGATCGCTGGTACGCAATTGCGCATCGACGACGATGCCGTTGTCGACCACGAGTCCAGACGCCGTCGCGAGTTCTGTATTCGGCACGACCCCCGTACCGGCAACGACCGCATCGAAGCGTGCGCTCGTTCCGTCCGCAACGACCAGCTCGACGTAGTCGCCGAAATCGCGCCCGTCAACCACGCGCACGCCCGCGCACAAGTCCACGCCGCGTTCGCGATAGTAACCGTCGAGAAACGCCGACAGGTTATGCGGATAGCGCCCCGCACCGATGCCGGATCCGGGGAACAGCATCGTCACCTTGCAGCCTTTGCCTGCGAGTGACGCCGCGATTTCGCTGCCGATGAACCCCCCGCCAATCACGGCGATCCGCGCATCCGGCACGGCGTAGCGGCGCAGGGCGAGGTAGTCGTCAAGCGTGCGGAACGCAATCACGCGCTCGCCGCCGAACGGCAAGCGCCGCGGCGTCGCGCCGGTGGCCAGCAGCAAGCGGTGATAGCGATAGACATCGCCCTGGTCATCGGTGACCGTGTGCGCGGTGCGATCGAGCGCGACGATGCGACGACCAAGATGCAGCACCGCACCCGTCTTCGCCGTTCCGAGATCGATCGACTCGACCGGCTTGTCGTCCTTCCACAGTGCCTTCGACAGCGGCGGCCGCTCGTACGGCGCATGCGCCTCATCGCCGACGATGCCGATGCGCGCGGCCGCATCGGATTCGCGTATCGCCTTCGCCGCGGCATCCGCGGTAATGCCCGCGCCGACAATCAGGTGATCATATTCGTATTGCATGCCGCACCTCCCGGCCCGACTGGCGGGAAACGGGCCGCGTCTCCGACGCGGCCCAGCTGCGATCAGACGATCGTGACTTTCACATCGATGTTGCCGCGCGTTGCGTTCGAGTAAGGGCAGACCTCGTTGTGCGCGCGTTCGACCAGCTTCTGCGCGACCGCATGGTCGACGCCGGGCATCGAAACCTTCAACTCGACGGCAATGCCGAAACCCTTCGGGATCGGACCGATGCTGACCGCGCTTTCGATCGTCGTGTCGGCTGGCACCTGCACCTTCTCCTGGCCGGCAACGAACTTCACCGCACCGATGAAGCACGCCGCGTAACCGACCGCGAACAACTGCTCCGGATTGACGCCCTCGCCCGTGCCGCCCATTTCCCTCGGTGGCTTGAGCGCGACATCGATACGTCCATCGGATGAACGGCCACGGCCATCACGCCCACCGGTGGTGGTGGCGTGGGCGGTGTAGACGACTTTTTCGAGTTGGGTGGTCATCGTTGGCTCCTTCAATGAAATGAATCGCACATGGGCGTTTTTCCATCGCTCCCGCGGCGGCGGAAACGACAGGCAGGATGGTTCATTGCATGCTTGTACGATCAGTTGCCAAAAGCAGACAAGCCTGGACCAGAAAGAACACGAAGCACACGAAAAAAGCCCTAAATCAAGGCTTTTCTTGCGTCGTGTTCTTCATGGTTCGATCATTTCATCTGCGGAATGCCAATTGATCGGATAAGCCTGGTTCATTGCACCACATCGACACGCAGCCGCCGCGAGTCGGCGCGCCCGCGATCGTCCACCGCACGCAAAGTGTACTCGCCCGCCGCCGCGGGTTGCCAGAACAGCGTCTCGCCGGGCTTGGCCGTGCCGATGAAATCCGCGTCGACGAACCAGTACAGTTCGCGCGTACTCGCATCGACGGTCGCGTTGAACGCGACGCGCTCCTCGCCGTCGCGGCTCGCGCGACGCGTGTAGGTCGCGCCACGCACGGGCGAGGTGATCTGCGGCGCCTGACCGTCGTCGGCCGCGGCGGTGCAATCGGGAATCGCCGGCGGCGCGCGCCGCGGTACGCCGGCCTGACGAAACACTTTCGTAAGATCCGACGGCCAGAACTCGAATACTTCAGTACGGGTTTTCGCGGGATCGTACGGCGGGCACGCGGCCTGCCCGGTCGCCGTGTCGATCACCACGGGCCGATGCACGGTGCTGAGGCGGATCGGCGACTTGCCCGGGATGAACCAGGTCATGCCACGCTGCGGGCACCATGCATTCGGCAGGTCGCCGCTGGCGAGGCAGATTTCCACGCGCTTCAGATGCTTCGGCATCGCGCGTGGCGGTTCGCGCATCTGCGCGTCGCGCGCGCGCAAGGCATCGACGATGTGGAAGAACAGCGGCGCCGCGGTCTCGACGCCGACGAAGGCCGGATTGCCGCTGCCGTCGAAGTTGCCTACCCAAACCGCAAGCACGTACGGCCCGACGACACCCGCAGTCCACGCATCGCGGAAGCCCCACGACGTGCCGGTCTTCCAGTACACCGGGAGTCCGCCCGGCTGCGAGATCAGCGTGTCGTCGGGGCGCGGATTCTGGCGCAGCATGTCGAGCACCATGAAGCTCGCCTCTTCGCTCAGCACGCGCGCACCCTGCGCGCGCGGTTCGTCGATACGCCGACGCAGCGGCTGCAGTGTGCCGCGGTTGGCCAGCATCGCGTACAGCCTGGCGAGTTCCTCCATCGTCACCTCGCCGCCGCCGAGCACCAGGGCGAGGCCGTAAAAATCCTCGCTCGCCATGTGGCTGATGCCGGCATCCTTGAGAAACTGGTAGAAGTCGGGATTCTTCAACTTGGAAGCCACGTACACCGCCGGGATATTGCGGCTGCGCACGAGCGCCTCGGTCGCAGTGACCGGGCCGAGGAAGCGGCCGTCGAAATTTTCCGGCGCGAACGGACCGAATGCGGTCGGCACGTCGCGCAACACGGTCTGCGGATGCAGCACGCCCTGATCGAAACCGAGTCCGTAGATGAAAGGTTTGAGCGCCGAGCCCGGCGAGCGCTTGGCCAGTGCGCCGTTGACCTGACCCGAGATTGCGCCGTCGAAATAATCCGCCGAACCGACCAGCGCCTTGATGCCGAGATCGCGCGTATCGACGAGCAGCGCGACCGCATTGCGCACACCGCGGTCGGCGTTGTGCTCGACGTGATTCTTCACCTGGCGCTCGAGCACGCGCTGCAGATCGAGGTCGAGCGTCGTGTTCAATACCGGCGCGCTCGTGCCGCTCAGGCGCGCGTCAGCGAGTGT
>JAFEFS010000021.1 GCA_018240465.1 Pseudomonadota bacterium | reverse complement strand
GGCCACTTCCACGGCATGCCGCTGGCGCTGGCGATGAGCTACGTCAAGGCGGCGATTCCCGTGCTCGCCTCGATCAGCGAGCGGCGCCTGAACAAGCTCGTCGATCCGGCGACGAACGACGGTTTGCCGGCGTTCCTGATCGGCAACGAGGACGCGACCGATTCGGGTTTCATGATCGTGCAGTACACCGCGGCCGCGCTGGTCAACGATCTCGCCACACGCGCGCATCCGGCCAGCGTATATTCGGTGCCGACCAGCGCGAACGCCGAGGACCACGTCTCGATGGGCACCAACGAGGCACGCCACGTGCTGGAGATGGTCGAGGATCTCGGCCATGTGCTGGCGCTCGAGCTCTACACCGCCGCGCAGGCGCTCGAATATCGGCAGGACATGCTCAATGCGGCGCGTGCGGTGGCGGCACGCGGCGACTGGCAAAGCCTCGCCGCGAAGGTTTCGGGCGCGCCCAAGCCGGACCATGAAAGCCATGCGCAGTTCGTTCTTGAAGTGAAGAAGCTGACCGGCGCGCTCGCGTCCAGCGAAGAATTCCACGCCGGCTCCGCCGTGCGCGCCGCTTTCGCGAAGATCCGCGAGCGCATCGGCTTCATGCAGCGCGATCGCGCGATGGATCAGGACGTCAAGCGCATCTGTGCACTGGTCGCGGGCTACGAATTGCTCCCGAATTAGCGTTGCGCGGTTCGTCGCCGCGCCCGCGGCTCTGCCAAAACAACGATCGGGCTTCACCTCGATGCCCCGGGTTTCTGCGGCGCACTGTCGCGTCGCCCATGACTTCCGGCGCATGCACTAGTATCAACTGAACACTATAGTCCACCTGTGCCTATGGTGATGCTGCTCCCATGACCGATACCGACACCCATCTGTGGAAATTCCAGAAGGAGCTTTCCTCCGGCACGGTGTCGCTGGTGCTGCTCGGCGTGCTCGCGCGCGCGCGCGCGCCGATGTACGGCTACCAGATCGCGAAGAAGCTCGAGCAGACCGGCGGCGGCGTGCTCAGCGGCAAGCAAAGCGCGCTGTATCCCGTGCTGCGCAACCTGGCTGCGGCGGAGCTGCTCGAGAGCCTTGTCGAGCCGTCCGTGGCCGGGCCGCCACGGCGCTACTACCGCATCACGCCGCTCGGAAGACGCGTGTTGCGCGAGTGGAGTCTCGCCTGGATCGACACCCGTGATTTCGTGGATTCCGTGTTGATTGAATAGCGTGGACAGGAAGCCCGCTTCGTGACCTTCGCCGTCAAGGATGACGGCATGAGCATCGAATAGTGCGGGCAGACGCCCGCTTCGTGATCTTCGCCGTCATCGACGACGGCATGAGCTTGCCGAGGATTGAACATGACCAGCACGACACCACGCACCATCGCTGACTATCTCGAGCAGTTGCGCAGTACATTGCAGGGCGCGGGCGCCGACCCCGCGCTGATCCAGGACGCACTCTACGACGCCGAGGAGCATCTGCGCGCCGAGTTGCACGAGAATCCGGGCAAGTCAGAAGCTGAAGTGCTGGCGAAGATCGTCGGCAGCTACGGCGCGCCGGAGGAAGTCGCCGGCATCTATGTCGACAAGGAAGTGCAAGTGCAGCAGGCGCTGCGTGCGCCGCGGCCGCGGCCGCAGCGAACCGCATGGGGGCGATTTTTCGCGGTCGGCAGCGATGCTCGCACCTATGCGGGGCTGTTCTACATGCTGCTGTCGCTGGCGACCGGCATCTTCTATTTCACCTGGACCGTGGTCGGCCTGAGCCTGTCGCTGGGATTGTCGGTACTGATCTTCGGCGTGGTGTTCGCGGTATTCTTCTTCGCCACGACGCGCGTGCTCGCGCTGGTCGAGTCGCGCATCGTCGAGACCATGCTCGGCGAGCGCATGCCGCGCCGCCCGGTCTACGCGCGGCCGGGCCTGACACTCTGGCAGCGCATGGGCGAGATGTTCACCGATCCCCGCACCTGGTCGACGCTGCTGTACTTCGTGCTGATGCTGCCACTCGGCATCGTCTACTTCACCATCGCCGTGACCGGCATCGCGACTTCGCTGGCCTGCATCTTCGCCCCGATAGCGCATATCGGCTGGATGCTCGGCCTGGTGCGCATCGACATCGCGACCGACATTCATTTCAACGACACGCTGCTGGTGCCGTGGCAGATCGCCGATCCACTGGTTTTCGTCATCGGTGTCGCGTTGTTGTTCGGCCTGCTGCATTTCGCACGCGGGCTGGCGAAGTTCCAGGGCGCGCTGGCGAAAAGCCTGCTGGTCAAGCCGGCGGCTTGATGCCGACCGTGACGTTCAGCTACATGCGCGGAAGCGGGTCTGCATCACGAAATCCATGGCGCGGTTTCTCAGAATTTGAGAGCGATGCATGAAATCTTTCGCCGTGCCTGTCGATTACGCGAACGCCCGTTCGTCATATCGGTGAATGACTTCCGGCGGTTGCGGCGATATCGCGAGCGGTATTACATGTTGTGAATCAGTCGGGAAATTTTCGAAGTGATTCGTCCACTCTTGTTGAGACTCATCCGCGCTTCGTCTATTATTGAACGCATAAGTACAAAATATTCGGATTTCGTTATGACCCTGAAAGACGCGAATGCGCGCCGCGGCGCGCTGTGCGGAGCTTTGCTCGCCGGCTTGGCGGGATGCGCGGCCGGACCGGACTTTCACCCGCCGGCGGCACCTGCGGTCGAGGCGTACCGCAAGGACGCACTGCCCGCGGTGACCTCGCAGGCGCCGGCACCGACCGGTGATGCGCAGCGTTTCGTCGCCGGCGCCGATGTCCCTGCGCAATGGTGGACCGGTTTTGGCAACGCGGAGCTCGACCGCCGCATCACCCAGGCGCTGGCGCACAGCCCGACGGTTGCGTCCGCGCAGGCGGCACTGCGCCAGGCGCAGGAAAACGCGAATGCCGCACGCGGTTCGCTGTTGCCGAGCGTCGATGCCAACGTCGGAGTACAGCGCGCGAATGCGAACAGCTTGGGTGTCGGCTCCACCGGTCCGGTCGCACCGAGCGTGTTCACGCTGTACAACGCCGGAGTGAAGGTCGACTACACGCTCGACCTGTTCGGCGCGGTCAGGCGCGGTGTCGAAGTGCAGACCGCGGCGATCGACTACCAGCGCTTCCAGCTCGAAGGCACCTACCTGACGCTGGCGGCCAACGTTGCTACTGCGAGTTTTCGCGAAGCCTCGCTGCGCGGCCAGATCGGCATGACCGGGGAAATCATCGCTGCGTACAACAAGGAGTTGAAGCTGGTCGAGGCGCAGCACGAGATCGGCGCGAAGTCGCTGGCCGATGTGCTGGTGGTCCGCACCCAGGTCGCGGCGGCCGAAGCCACGCTGGTGCCGCTGCGTCAGCAGCTTGCGCAGACGCAGACTCAGCTCGCCGTCTATCTCGGTGAATTCCCGTCGCAGACCGAATTTTCCGCACTCGATCTCGATGCGTTGAACCTGCCGCGTGGGGTGCCAGTATCGCTGCCGTCGACGCTGACGCGGCAACGGCCCGACGTGCGCGCGGCGGAGGCGACCTTGCATCAGGCGACCGCGCATGTCGGTGTTGCCGCCGCCAACCTGTTTCCGCAGGTCACGCTGGGCGGCAGTCTTGGCTCTTCCGCGTTGCATTCCGGCGATTTGTTCGCCAGTGGCACCAAGGCATGGAGCATCGGCGCGAATCTGCTGCAGCCGATTTTCCACGGCGGCTCGCTGCGCGCGCAGAAGCGTGCGGCCGAAGCCGGGCTCGACAAGGCCGCGGCGGACTACCAGCAGACCGTGTTGGTTGCGTTCCAGAACGTCGCCGACTCGCTGCGCGCACTCGAACTCGACGCGGACAACCTCAAGGCGCAGGCGCAGGCCGAGCAATCGGCGTCGAAGAGTCTCGAACTTGTACGTGTCCAGTATCACGACGGTGCGGCGAGTTATCTGCAGGAGCTCGATGCAACGCGCCAGTATCAACAGGCACGGCTCGGGTTGATTCAGGCGCGCGCGGCGCGCCTGGCCGACACCGCGGCGTTGTACACGGCGCTCGGCGGTGGCTGGAAGGGTGATTCCGTTACGCCTCTTGCCGCCAACGAACCGACAACGAAATAACGACGAAAGACTGGACGAAGACCTATGGCCATTGTCGAAAAGAAAAAATGGAGCACGACCAGGAAGATGGTCGTAATGATTCTGTCGGTATTGCTGCTGATCGCGCTGATCGCGGGCATCAAGGTGATGCTGGTGATGAGGATGCTCGCAGGCATGAAGCCGCCGCCGCCCGCCGTAGTTACGACGGCAAAAGCGGCGTACCAGGAGTGGCAACCGCAGTTGAAGGCGGTCGGAAGCGTGCGCGCGGCGCGCGGTGCCGATCTCGCGTTCGATCTGGCCGGTCTGGTCACCAAGGTCAATCTGAAGTCCGGCGACGAAGTAAAGGAAGGCCAGGTGCTCGTGCAGTTGCGCGACAGCGAAGACGTTGCGGAGCTGCGTCAGCGCGAGGCCGCGGCTGCATTGGCGCAGGTCACCTTCGATCGCGCCCGGCAGCAGCTTGCGGTGCAGGCGATCAGCAAGGCCGATTACGATCAGACGGCTGCCGACCTGAAAGCCAAACAGGCCGCGGTTGCGCAGCAGCATGTCAACGTGCAGCGCAAGCAATTGCGTGCGCCGTTCTCCGGGCGTGCGGGCATCATCACGACGACGCCGGGCACCTACGTCAACTCGGGCACGGCGCTCGTCACCGTACAGCAGACCGATTCCGTGTTCGTCGATTTCCATCTGCCGCAGAAGGATCTCGCCACGGTACATGTCGGGCAGAAGGTGATCCTGAATCTCGACGCCTACCCGGACAAGAACTTCGAAGGTGAACTCTCGGCGATCGATCCGAAGGTCGACGGTGCCACGCGCAACGTGCAAATCGAAGCGAAGGTCGACAATCCCGACCAACTGCTGACACCGGGAATGTTCGCGAACGTAACGATCGACGCCGGCGCGAAGACGAAATATCTCACGCTGCCGCAAACCGCGATCGTCTACAACCCGTATGGCGCAACCGTCTACGTCGTCACGAAAAAAGCCGACGCCGACAAGGCCGCGGCCGAGCAGGTGAAGCGTGACGGCGGCAAGCAGCCCGAGGCGACGGCGCCTTCCGGTGCGCCGCCGATTCCCGGCGATGCGCTCGTGGTCACCCAGGCCTTTGTCACCACCGATGGCGTGCGCGGCGATCAGGTGGCGATCACCAAGGGCCTCGACGAAGGTGCGGAGATCGTTTCCAGCGGGCAGATCAAGCTGAAAAACGGCGTGCGCGTAACGGTCGACAACAAAGTGCTGCCGGCGGATGCGGCCAATCCGAAACCGCAGGAACACTGAGCAGAGCAGCGTGAGGTTGCCCGAAGCTGCGGGTAGGCGATGAGTGGGAAAGGCGTAACGTCCGTTCCCTTCGCGAGGCGACACGATCGCCCCTTCCATCGAGCGTAGCGAGAAATCAAACCATGCATTTCACCGACACCTTCATAAAGAAGCCCGTACTCGCGATCGTCGTCAGCGCGTTGATCCTCGTGCTCGGCATCAAGGCCGCGACCAGCCTCGTCGTGCGCCAGTACCCGAAAACCGAAAACGCGACCGTAACCGTGACCACGGCCTACTACGGTGCCGATGCACAGACTGTCGCCGGATTCATCACCCAGCCGCTGGAGCAGGCGATCGCGCAGGCGCAGGGCATCGACTACCTGACCTCGACCTCGGTCAGCGGCGTGTCCACGATCACGGCCACGTTGCGGCTCAATTACGATGCGAACCGCGCGCTGACCCAGATTCAGACGCAGGTGACTTCGGTGCGCAACCAGCTGCCGCCGCAGGCGCAGCAGCCGGTGCTGAATGTCGCGGTCGGCGAGTCGATCGATTCGATGTACATCGGCTTCCGCAGCGACGTGTTGCCGCCGAACAGCATCACCGATTATCTGGTGCGCGAGGTCAAGCCCAAGTTGCAGTCGATCGAAGGCGTGCAGAATGCAGAGCTGTTCGGCACGCGCCAGTTCGCCTTGCGTGCTTGGCTGGATCCGACCCGGCTCGCCGCGCATGGCGTCACCGCGGCCGACGTGTATGCCGCGCTGAGTTCGAACAACTACCTCGCCGCGGTTGGCGCGACCAAGGGCCAGATGGTCAGCGTCGACCTGACCGCGGGCACCGATCTGCATTCGGTCGAGGAATTCAAGCAGCTCGCAGTAAAGCAGAAGGACGGCGCGATCGTGCGTCTTTCCGATGTCGCCAACGTCGTGCTGGGTGCGGAAGACTATGATGCCAACGTCGCATTCAGCGGCAAGCAGGCGCTGTTCGTCGGCATCAAGGTCGCGCCCGAAGCGAACGTGCTCGACGTGGCCCAGCGCGTGCACGACGCCATGCCCGGCGTCGTCGCGCAGTTGCCCGCTGGCCTGCACGGCGAGGTCGTCTATGATTCGACCACGTTCATCCGCTCCTCGATCAGCGAAGTCGTGCATACGCTGATCGAAGCACTGATCATCGTCACGGTGGTGATCTTCCTGTTTCTCGGTTCGTTCCGCGCCGTGATCATCCCGGTGATCGCGATGCCGCTGTCGCTGATCGGCACGTTTTTCATCATGCTCGCGCTCGGCTATTCGATGAACCTGTTGACCTTGCTTGCTTTGGTGCTGGCTATCGGTCTCGTCGTGGACGATGCGATCATCGTTGTTGAAAACGTCGACCGGCACATGAAGGAGGAGGGCAAGTCGCCGTTCGAGGCCGCATTGCTCGCCGCGCGCGAGCTTGGCGGGCCGATTCTGGCGATGACCGTCGTGCTTGTTGCCGTGTATGTGCCGATCGGGTTTCAGAAGGGGTTGACCGGCGCGTTGTTCAGCGAATTCGCGTTCACGCTTGCCGGTGCGGTCACCGTATCGGCCATCGTTGCGTTGACGCTCTCGCCGATGATGTGCGCGAAGTTCCTCAAGGGCGAGCACGAAGGAAACCGTTTCGTGCAGGCGATCGATCGTGTGTTCGACCGGGTTCACAGCGGCTATTCGCGCGTGCTGCGCAGCGCGCTGGAATCGTGGGTCGTGATCGTCGTGATGGGCATCATGCTGTTCGGCGCGACCTTCCTGCTCGGCATGACTTCGCAGTCGGAACTCGCCCCGGACGAAGATCAGGGCTTCCTGTTCTATGCGCTCAACGGTCCGCCGAATGCGACTTCGAACCAAATGCTCAAGTATTCCGCGGAGATGTTCGCCTCCGGCAGCAAGATTCCCGAATACGACATGATGTTCCAGATCACGACGCCCGGCACCGGCTTTGGCGGCATCGCGTTCAAGCCGTGGAGCGAGCGCACGAAGTCCGCGCATCAGTTGCAGCTGGAGCTGCAGCACATGTGGTCGAGTATTGCCGGTGCGACCGTGTTCGTCATGTCGCTGCCCGCGCTGCCCGGTGCGCAGGGCGCGCCGATCCAGGTCGTGATCAAGACCACCGAGCCGTTCCAGAACTTGAACGACGTGGTGACCAAGGTGCTGCACAAGGCGCAGGACTCGGGCAAGTTCTGGTTCGTCGACGCCGACCTGAAGATCGACAAGCCGCAAGCCACCGTCGAGGTCGATCGCGACATGATCACCACCCTCGGCCTGACCCAGCAGGACATCGGCAGCTCGCTCGGCGCCGCACTCGGCGGCGGCTACGTCAACTACTTTTCGATTGCCGGGCGCTCGTACAAGGTGATTCCGCAGATGTTGCAGGTCGATCGCCTGAATCCGCATCAGGTGCTCGATTACTACATCAAAGGGCCGGGCGACTCGGTCATTCCGGCATCGACGGTGGCAAGCATCAAGCATGAGGTCGTGCCGCGTTCGGTCAATCATTTCCAGCAGCTCAACTCGGCGACGATCCAGGGCGCAAGCAGCATGTCGCAGGGCGAGGCGTTACAGTTCTTCCGCGATGCGATCAGCGAAGCCGCGCCGAGCGGCTACTCGGTCGATTACGCCGGACCCTCACGCCAGTTCGTGCAGGAATCCGGCGGCTTCGGCACGACCTTGCTGTTTGCCGTCATCATCGTATTTCTCGCGCTGGCCGCGCAGTTCAACAGCCTGCGCGATCCGATCGTGATTCTGGTGTCGGTGCCGATGGCGCTGTTCGGCGCGTTGATTTTCGTCAACCTGATTTCGTCGCTGAACATCTACACCCAGGTCGGTCTTGTCACCTTGATGGGCCTGGTGTCGAAGCACGGCATCCTCATCGTCGAGTTCGCCAACGAATCGCAACGCGCGGGCATGACCAAATTCGAAGCGATCCAGCATGCGGCCGGCGTGCGCCTGCGCCCGATCCTGATGACGACCGCGGCAATGGTGCTCGGCGTATTCCCGCTGGTGATCGCCTCGGGTGCCGGCGCGGCGGGTCGTTTCGCGATGGGCCTGGTGATCTCCTCGGGCCTTGCGATAGGCACGTTGTTCACGTTGTTCGTGGTGCCCGCGTTCTACATGATGATCGCGGCCGACCATCACGCCGAGTCGGCGAAACCGGTTGCGGAAGGACTGAACGGCAACCCGGCGACGGCCTGATCGTTCTCCTCGATGACAACATCCCGGCGCAAGCCGGGATGTTTTTTTTTTTGGCCGTCGATCATGGCGGTCACATTGCGGACGAGCGCTGGCGCGATCGAAAATCACAGGCGGCGACTTTTCCGCCGCCTGTCCGCGCCACGTTTCAATCCCGCCGGGAAAATGGCAACGAGACCGATGGCAAGCAGCGGCGGGACGGGGGCAAGATTGAAGCCACCGCATGGGTGGGATGGCCCCGGGGAAATTGGAGTCATCCGGGCAGCGCAGCGGGTTTCCCGCCGCCGCTAGCGAACCCGGGTGAAATAGTTCGTGCGCATCACCGGAACGCCGTTGTGGTTGACCGCGGTTTCAACCAGGGTCTTGCCGTCCGCGTTGGCGGTGTAGACGCGCGTCGACGCCGGCATGCCGTCTTTGCCGAGCCCCACAACCAGGACGTTGGGCGCCGGCAACCTGATGGCGCCGGTGTCGGCTTCGATCGTGCTGCCGTGGCCGCGCGCGGCGGTGCCGTCGAGGGCATACGTGCCGTAGGTGTCGATCGTCGATCCGTCGGCGTTGGCGATGTTCACGTCGATCTTCCACTTCTCGTCGCCCGCGTCGCCGAAGGTGATGGTGACGCTCTTCGGCCGCGCTTGCGGCGGCATCGGCAGGCGCGAGACGTCGACGGCCCAGGTGCCGAGCAGCGGAGACGACGCTGACGTTGCGGCAGCGGGTTGGGTCGGGGCGGGCGCGCTCTGGATCGCACCGGCGGCAAGCAGGATGGCGAGCAGCGTCTTCAAATCGATCTCCGGTTTGGTGGTGGGTTGTGCGATGCGACCTGTCGCGATACACGCCGCGATGCAGCCAAGAGTACACTATTCCGCATGCCCGACCAGAAAGACGTCGCGACCATGCGGATCGATTCGGCCGATCTGGTGACGCTTCCGGAAGACAAACTGCTCGGGTTGCGCCTGTCCGAGCTGCCGTTGCGCATCGAAGGCACCTGGCTCGAGGCGCGCATCGCGCAGCTTTACGCCGAGCTGGCCGCGAAGAACATCTTTTTCAGACCACGGTGCTATCTCGCCGACGAATGGCTGACACCGGAAGGCGAGCCGGTGATCGGCATCCCGTTCTATCTCGCGCATCCGCGGCTGATCGAATTGCAGCGCAAGATGATGCTGGAAGCCGAGGGTGATACCGACGACACGTGCATGAAGCTGCTGCGCCACGAATGCGGCCATGCGCTCACCTACGCCTACGATCTCAACCGCAAGCGCAGCTGGCAGCGCGTGTTCGGGCATTCGTCCGAGGAATACGGCGACACGTATCGCTATCGTCCGTACAGCAAGAGCTATGTGCGCCATCTCGACTACTACTACGCGCAGTATCACCCGGACGAGGATTTCGTCGAAACGTTCGCTGTCTGGCTGACGCCGGGACTGGACTGGCGCAGGAAATACGCGGGATGGAAGGCGCTGGACAAGCTGTTGTTCGTCGACAGGCTCATGGCCGACATCGCCGGCAAGCCGCCGCTGCGCGCGAGCGGCAAGCAGTTGTGGAAAGCCGGCGCGATCCGCAGCACGCTCGATCGCTACTACCGGAAGCGACGCCAGGCCGAGGCCGAGGATTTTCCCGAGTTCCACGACGACAACCTGCGCCGCATGTTCGTGGAAGGCAAGGCCAGCGGCGAGACACGGCGTTCGGTGGCCAAGCTGCTGCAGGCGCAACGCAAGGCGCTGCTGGTCGAAGTATCCAACTGGAGCGGCGAGCGGCGCTACATGGTCAACAAAGTCTACAAGGCGGTGCTCCAGCGCAGCCGCGCGCTGCGCCTGGTCACCGATGAGGCGGACACGGTGGCGGTACTGAAACTCGCCACCTACCTGACCACGCTGATGATGAACTATCGCTACACGACGCGGTTGCGAGGAAAACTCTGAGCATGGCCACGCGCGTACTGATGGTGTTCGATCTGCCGTATTCGGTGCCGCCGGACTACGACTTTGCCGCCGAATTCGCCGACCCCGACGGCAGCTATACCGAGAACGACGTGTATCAGGCGCTGCTCGAATCCGGTTACGAGGTGCGGCGTCTGAGCCTGTTCGACGACGTGCGGCCACTGCTCGACGCGGTGCGCGACTTCAAGCCCGAGGTGATCTTCAATCTGTGCGAGACCTACAACAACGCCACGCATTGGGACAAGAACGTCATCGCGACGATGGAACTGCTCGACGTACCGGTTACCGGAGCGAGTTCGAGCGCGGTGTTCCTGTGCAACGACAAGGGGCTGTGCAAGAAGATCCTGCGTTTCCATCGCGTGCGCACGCCGCGCTTCCACACGTTCTACCGCGGCCACAAGGTGTGGCTGCCCAAACTGCTGAAGCTGCCGTGCATCATCAAACCGCTGACCGAGGAAGCCTCGCGCGGCATTTCACAGGCCTCGATCGTCGACGACGAGGCCGGCTTTCTCGCGCGCATCAAGATGATCCAGGAGCGCATGACCCTCGATGCGATCGCGGAGGAATACATCGAAGGGCGTGAACTCTACGTCAGCGTGATCGGCGATCGCGCGCTGCGCACGCTGCCTGCACGCGAGATGACCTTCGGCGACATGGCCGAGGACGAGCCGCGCATCGCCACCTACAAGGCCAAGTGGGACGAGAAATACCGCAAGCGCTGGGGCATCAGCAATCACGATGCGAGACCGATCGAGCCGGAACTGCAAAAACGCATCGATGAGGTGTGCAAGCGCGCCTATCGCGCGCTCAATTTGCGCAGCTACGCGCGCTTCGACCTGCGCGTGACTGCGGGCGGCAACGTCTACGTGATCGAGCCGAACGCCAATCCGTGCATCGCCAGGGACGACGAACTCGCGCAGTCGGCACTGAAGGCCGGCATCGCCTATTCGAGCCTGATCCGCAAGGTTGTCAATCAGGCATTGCGGCAGAAGGGCTGACAGTCGCAACTGACCGTCGCGGTTGCGTGCAGTCTGAAGAACGGAGGCAATTGACTTGGCGTGGCACGCAAGCACTGCTTGCGGCCCCCGACCGGCATCGGCCGGGTCCTAGCCGTTGTGCTGCTGGCAAGTCGCGCCAGTCTGCGCGGTGCCGACTGGCCTGATCCGAACGGCAGGGTCGCTTTTTGCGATGGGAAACGGTTATGGTGGTCCGCCAATGAGGTGCCGCCTGCTGAAGTTCAGGCGTCGAAGGAAGCGAAGCCCGCGCGCTCCGAATCGAGTCTCGGCATACTGTTGGGCACCGAGCCGGAACACGTGGAGAATGGACATCCCACGGTGCGCGGTCGCCTGAAAGAACCGCATCGCGGTAGTTTTTCCCAAGATCGTTTCAGGAGACGTCGATGCGATCACGACATCTGCTTCACTGCACCGCCATGCTTCTGCTTGTTCTGTTTGCGACTGGCGTCGCTGTCGACGGTGAGAGTGCGCACGCCCGTGATATTGCTGTACTGGCAACCTATGCTTATCCGAAATACGACCGTGCTGCCGCGTTGCAGCCGCTGGCCGATGTCCTCGCCGTGCGGCTGAAGGCGCGGGTGGTGGTTCGCCTTTACGAATCGCCCCGCGCACTCGTTGACGCGGTGCGGTCCGGCGCCGCGGATCTCGCGGTTACCAACACCTTTGCGGGACTTGCCTTGCTGGATGCGGGCGACGCGCAGGCCGCCGCGGTATTCGAGGTACCGCCCAGGACCGCCGAACGCTACCGCGGCGTATTGCTGGCAAGAGTTGCCTCCGGCCCCGTTGATGCCACCACACTTGCGCAGACGCCGCAGCGCTGGCGCTTGGCCCAAGCTTTGCGCGGCTCGACGTCTGGCGGGCTCGTGCAGGACCTGCATCTGGCGGCACTCGGTGGCAGTGGCGACTACGCCGCGCTGAACTACGCAGGCAGTCACGAAGGTGCGCTCGCCGCACTGCTTGCCGGCGAGGTGGACGTGGCGGCGCTGGCTGACACGCCGTGGCGAGAAGCGCTTGCTCGCGAGCCGGAATTGGCATCCAGCCTGCGCGAGTTGTGGCGCTCGCCGCCGATTCCGCCGGGGCCGGTAGTGTGTCGCAACGGTGGCCGCATCTCCTGCGATGCCGCGCGGAAGGTGTTGCTCGGGCTGCATCGCGATGCGCCAGCGGCGCTTGCGTCGCTCGCAGGGGCTTGGTCGGAAGCGGCCGGTGCGACGCGTCTGGTTACCGTCGATCGCGACCGGTATCTCGACCTGGCGCAGGGATTCCGTTCCGCGGATGCGCGCACTGCGGCACTTCGCCGCCTGCTGGATTGAACGACCTTCGTCAGAAGGCAGGGCGCTTCCAGGGACGACCGCGAAACAATCCCGTTTTCACGCTTGAGCGCCATGGCAGTGCGTGGGACGATGCCGCGCATGGCCGGAAAAACCGACACGCACAGCCTGCGCGACCTCGCGCGCCTGAGCCGCGTGCGCGACCGCATCGACCGCGAGTACGCGCAGCCGCTGAACGTCGATGATCTCGCGCGTGGCGTGCACATGTCCGGCGGGCATCTGAGCCGCCAGTTCAAGCTCGCGTTCGGCGAGTCGCCGTACAGCTATCTGATGACGCGGCGCGTCGAGCGCGCGATGGCGCTGCTGCGTCGTGGTGATCTCAGTGTCACCGAAGTCTGCTTCACCGTCGGCTGCGCATCGTTGGGCACGTTCAGCACGCGCTTTACCGAACTGTCGGGCGTGTCGCCCAGCGTCTATCGGCAGGTGGCCACGCAGGCGACGGCGGGGATGCCGTCCTGTGTCGCAAGGCTGGTGACGCGACCGCGGCGGACGCAACCGATCAGGAATCAAGAAGCGCCCGAGCCCGAGTCGGGAATAGCATGACGGCTCGTTTCCAACCGCGGGTACCACCACCATGAGCATCAGCATTTATTCGAGTTTCCTCCCGCACACCGACCCGGACGCTTCGCTGGCGTTCTACCGTGACACGCTCGGTTTCGAGGTGCGCAACGATGTCGGCTACAACGGCATGCGCTGGATCACGGTCGGCCCGGCCGATCAGCCCAGCACCTCGATCGTGCTGTTTCCGCCGGCTGCGAGCCCCGGCGTAACCGAGGAGGAGAAGCGCACCATCGCCGAGATGATGGCCAAGGGCACCTACGCGATCATGCTGCTGGCCACGCCGAACCTCGATGCGACGTTCGAGCGCATTCAGGCGAGCGGCGCCGAAGTGGTCGAGGAGCCGACCCTGCAACCGTACGGCGTGCGCGACTGTGCCGTGCGCGATCCCGCCGGCAATCTGCTGCGCGTGCAGGAACGCGGCTGAGATTTTCCAATCGAGTCGACACGAGGAATCTTCATGAACACGACTGCGAAGAAAAGCGCGGGCAAGTCCGCAAAGAGCACCGCTACTACCAGCAAGAAGTCCGAAATGTTCTCCGCCGACGAACGCGCCGCGATGAAGGCTTACATCCAGGAGAAGAAAGCGGAAGCGCGCGTGAGCAAGAACCGCGAGGAAGGCGAGCGCGCCGTACTGACCGCGATCGCCAGGATGAAGGAACCCGATCGCGCCATGGCCAAGCGTCTGCACGCTTTGATCACTGCCGCGGCACCGGCGCTGATGCCGAAGACCTGGTACGGCATGCCCGCCTATGCGAAGGACGAAAAGGTCGTCTGCTTTTTCAAGGACGCGGGCAAGTTCGGCGATCGTTATGCCACGTTCGGCTTCAATGACAAGGCGATGCTCGATGACGGTGCGATGTGGCCGACCTCTTACGCGTTGAAGGAGTTGACCGCTGTGGTGGAGGCGAAGATCAGTACGCTCGTGAAGAGGGCGGCGGGTCAATGATCGAACCCCGGATGGGTCGCGTACTCACCCCGGTGTAGTGGCGGCGGAAAACCCGGCGGTGGTCTGTCGGGACCGCCCCGGGCCGCCCGGGCCGTGAGGCGGCATCAAGCCCTTCGCCTCGCAGACGACATCGGCTGGCGATGTGCGCAGGACGAGAGTCTTCGAGGCAAACAGGACGCCGTCGTCCATGCGGCGCGTGTCGAACAGGTACGGCGATTTGTCCGTCTCCGCGCCGATCACGCCGTCCTGGTCGAGCATCGTATCTGGCTCGCCGTAGGGGCGGTACAACGGATGGCTGGTGAACACGTCGCGGTTCATGGCGTCCGCGAACAGCAATTGCGTGGTCACGCTGCTCGGTGCGCCATCGTCGCCTTGGTACTCGCCGGTCATCACGCGCAGGTGGATGTGCACCGCGCGTCCGCGATACCAGCCGGGATAACAGGTGTCGAAATCGACACGGCCCTGCGCGTTGCTGCGCTGGTAGCCGCGGAAGAAACGCTGATCGAGGTCGGCGCGCTTGTTGTTGCACATCGGCGCGATCCGGCCGGAATAGCCGCCGGTGTAGTTGGTATGCCAGATCTCGACGATCGCATCCGGCACGGGCCGGCAGTCGACATCGACCAAGCGCAAGGCGAGGCGCAGCGGCAACCCGTTCCATCCGTCGCTGACATCGAGGCGCTCCGGCGAGAGCGCATGGCATGGGCCGATCGTGGCCGCGCAGGTCAGCGTGCACGCATGGTCGAAAGCCCCGAACGGGTCGGGGAACCGTTTCGCGCCACCGATTTTTGCCGTGCCGCCGCTGGCCCAGCGCGGAGCTTTCGCGGCCGTCGGGGTGGTCGTGCCGCAGCCGCCGAGCGGCAGCAACGGCGCGGCGAGCAAGGCGTTGCCGGCCGCTTTCAGCAGGCGGCGGCGCTGGTGCGAAGAGGCGGGAAAAGAGGAATCGTGCACGAGAATCTCATCGGAATGCTGACGATCCGAATGCTCGGCGTATTCGTGTCGCCTGGCAATGGATCGGGGCACCGTTCCGGTCGGACTCCACAGAAAATTCAAATTTCCGGAATAAGGGCATCGCTTTTCGGCCCCTCATGGCACGAAGCGCAACAATGGGTACGCGGCGGACATCGCCCGATGGATGCCGCCTGGCAGCATCGTGATGTGCACGTTCCCCAGCACAATTGCGGCGGCGAACAACGACAGCAACGGAAGCACGGTCGATTTCGTGTCGACGGCGGGTGCGAGCGGCCGGCCCATGACCAGCGACAGCATGGGGACCGTGGCCGGGGGGGCAGGCCGATGCCGGCGATTGCCGGGCCGATCGCAAGGCTGTGGTCCGCACCGACGTTGCCTGGGATGCCGACGACGCCCGGAGCATTGCGGATTCGGCCGCGGCTTTCGTCGGGCGATGGCAGGAAGGTCCGGAAAATTTCGTGATGTGTATCACATTCAACCAATTGCGCGCATACTCCGCGCACTTCGCGCGAGCGTTCGCGCGGAGATCCTTTTCGCCAACTCAACTTGGGAGGTTCACGTGAAGATCAATGCGACTTGCGTGGTGTCGGCGCTCGTGCTTTTCGCTGCCACCGGGGTGCACGCAGCGGATGCGAACAAGGCAAATGTCTATCGCGATTACACCGATACGGTGGCGCCAGCGGATCAGGATGCCTACGAGGCTGCGGTGAAGGCATTCAACCAATGCCTGCGCGAACATGGTGTCAAGTACAGTTGGGTCGCGTGGGGACATGAAACCGGCAACACCTACAAGTACTCGTACATCGCCGGCCCCGTTGCCTGGGCCGATTTCGACACGATGCATACGCAGATGAAGCCCTGCGATTCGACGTGGCGCACGAAGGCCAACGCGCATCTGAAAGGCGAAACCAGCGCCTTCATGGTCGAGCAAGCAGACATGAGCCACGAACCGAAAGGCGGCGACAAGAATGCGGTGCCGCAACTGATCGATGTCATCTTTTTCACGGTGAAGGAAGGACGCGACGCACACGAGGCGTTCACGGGGGCCGTGAAGAAGATTGCCGCAGCCGCGGACAAGAGCGGTTGGTCCAGCCCGTTCCGCACGTTCGAAGTACGCCGCGGCGACGTCGGTGCGCCGGACTACGTTGTCTTGCTGCCGAACAAAAACTGGGCCGACGTGGGCGCGGAGCCCAATCCGCCGCTGTGGAAAATGGTCGAAGGAGTCTACGGCAAGGCCGATGCGGATGCGTTGCGCAAATCGTTCGGCGAGTCGATCAAGGATTCGTCCTCGCACATCGACAGCTACAACGAGGAACTGACCTATTCTGCGCCGAAGAAATAGGGCTGCGCAGATGCGGCGGCCCGGCGACGGGCCGCCTTTTTTTTGGCGATTATATACTTGACAAACCCACATGAAAAGGGGAGAATTGCGCCAACTTCGGAGCAGTTCTCATGTCTGCCGCAAATCTTCTAGCTCCGCACTTCCAAGACGCCGACAAGGCCCGCGAATACCTTGAAGCCCTGCGCTGGCCGGATGGCGTGATCTGCCCGCACTGTGGCGTCATCGGCGACCACTACAAGCTACAGGGCAAGTCCACGCGCCCCGGCCTGTGGAAGTGCAAGGACTGCCGCAAGCAGTTCACCGTCATCGTCGGCACTGTCTTTTCAGACAGCAAGATTCCGCTCAACAAGTGGCTTCTCGCCGTGCACCTGATTTGCGCCAGCAAGAAGGCCATTAGCTCGCATCAGATTCACCGCATGCTCGGCGTCACTTACAAGTCCGCGTGGTTCATGACGCATCGCATCCGCGAAGCCATGAAGTCCGAGAATGGCGGCTTGCTTGGCTCCGGTGGCGGCACGGTCGAAGCCGATGAGACCTATTGGGGCAACAATGGCCAGAAGCCTCGCAACGCTCGCGGCTACCAGCACAAGATGAAAGTCGTTTCGCTGGTCGAGCGTGACGGCGAGAAACGCAGCATCGTCGTCCGCAACGTCAACGCCAAGTCGCTTCGCGAAGTCCTCGAATCCAACGTGTGCAAGTCGGCGCGTCTTATGACTGACGAGCACTCAGGCTACACGCTTGTTGGTCGCGAGTTCGCGGATCATGGCGTTACTGCGCACAGCCGTGGTGAATACGCTCGCGGCGATGTTCACAGCAACACCGTCGAGTCCAGCTTTAGCTTGCTCAAACGCGGTTTGATCGGCGCGTTCCATCACGTCGGCGAGCAGCATCTACAGCGCTATGTCACTGAGTTCGATTACCGTTGGAATAACCGAAAGGTCAGCGACAAGGAGCGGTCAGATAAGCTTCTCACGCAACTGCATGGGAAGCGTTTGACCTATCGACGTCCTAGCGAGCAACCGCAAGCATAAAAAGAAGTAAGGCCGTCTATTTGGCGGCCTTCTTCTTTGGATGCTCGGGCTTTTTATCCCTCGGTTGCGGCGGAGTACCAAGCATCCGTTTCAATACATCATCCATTTTTTCGCCGCGTTTCTCTTGGTTTTTTGTGGTAGGTGCGTTCATGGGTCTCAGACCAACCTAGCTAGCACATCTGAGACATGCGAATACGGAAAGACCGGTGCTCCAGCCTGAAGCAAGTTCAAATCCTCGCTTTTCCACTGCTCGCGATCATCGTAGACAATCCTCTGCTCGATATCAGCATAGTTAGCCTGCCTCAGATCCATGTTCGCTACGACGCGCGCATAAATGGAACTTCGGTCGTTAATCACTGGGTCGATAACGAGCCTTTTGGCCTGCGACAGAATGATCACGTTTTCAAACTTGTGGGCCTTGTTGCTCTTGCCAGGAATCGTCTCTTCTACAATGGCGTTCTGATACCGTTGGCGAAGATACGAATACACCGTTTCCTTGAAATTCTGCATGGGGCGAATCTTCAAGTGCGCGTATAGGTATTCGGCGACAGCCTTAGAGGCATTTGCGACGAGTGCAACCGCAATGCCGAGAGACCGCGCATCGGTTTCCAGTCTGATTATTCCCTTGGACACACTAAGACCCATCGGCCTCATGACCGGAGCAATTAGCTTGTCCTCTTTCGCCAACGTGGCCCCCGCCGCCTCCACCTCTCTCACTGCGCCGCGTTCATCCGAAACGACAAACCTATCTTCACCACCCCTCACAGTGAGCTGGATGAATTGGTTCGACGGGTAGAGGCATTGCGTGCGAACGCTTACACCGTCCCGCTTCTGCGTAACAGTGAAAAGTTGTTCGAGAGCATGTAGTACCGATTCTCTTTGGCTCATAGCAATCTCTCCGCGTGCGGCAACTCTATCTTATGCGCCCCAAGTGCGATATGACGTTGAGCACAATACCAGCGCAGGGTTGCATCAAACTGTCTGGCTTCATGAAATTCAAGTGCGTTCGGAAGATGGAACCGATGACCTAGCTCTATGGTCGTTCTGTTCAATTCCCACGAATGCCAGTGTGGACCCACAACCAGCAATGGAAGTTCGTGCGAGTGGTTGTTGCCGTGTACGACCTCAAGGTCGAAGTCCAATCGACATACAACGTACTCAGAAAACATAATTGCGACGCAAAACTTGAGACTCTCGTGTTCAGGAAAGGCGTCGATCAGCAGATATTGATCATGCTGCTCACCGTCTACCTGAATAGGAATCTTCACGCGCCTGGCGTCATCGTCTCGTGCGCGCTGCCACGTTAAGGGCGCATCCACACCCGCAAGTGTCTTCTGCGCCAACATGAACGCGTCCACTGCGGCGACAAATTCGACCTTCCCCAGCATGCTCTCGGCTTCTAGGACTGCCCTGCCGGATCATATCATGTGGGTGCGTGTTGTATATAACAGCCTTTTTTTTTGCCCGCGGCGTGAGCGGCTTCGCCGACGGGTGGAATTTACCATCGTGATTCCGCCGCGGGACCGGCGGTTTTCCACGGCACGAAGCTGCGGGGCAGATCGGGGCGAACCACGTCTTGGTCGCCACGACGCGCCTCCCTTGTAATGCCCGGCGGCTATTGCTGAATCTTCTTGTATCCCCGCCGATGTGCTGGCCTGCGATGGCCAAGCGGTCGAGCGGGAACCGGTCGCGTTCGTCCGAACGACCGAACGCGGTCGGTGTGCCTGAGCCAGACACGGCCAGTCGTTCCGGGCTGCGGCATCGGTGGCACGGATTTACCGTGACTTCGGATTGCTTCGGCGGCGCCGGTGTTGCGGAGAGGAGGAGCCATGATCGGTCGAATTTCCACCATCCTGCTCGGCGCCGCCCTGTGCGGATGCGGTACGGCGACGGTTCATTTTGCCTCGACATCCGGAAGTCCAAACGGCGTACTGGTCAGCGATGGCTTCAGCACCGGCTATGACGGCTTCGCGACCGGCGCCGACAAGGTCAACGTCGGAGCGCGCGCCGGCGGCGGCGAGGCGGTCGGCTTCAGCCAATACCGGCCAGTGGCGCTGCAGAGCGTGTCGTGGATGACGTGGTTCGGCAATCGGACCGTGGATGTGAATCTGCACGATCAGATCCGCGTGCCGATCAGTTTCTGGGTTTTGTCCGCGCCGTTCGCCACCAATCAGACCCGCGCCAACAATTTCTGGTTCGCCATGCAGACCGTCTATTGGCCGGAGCGCGTGGGCCTGCTGTTCACTCCGACGACCATTCATGACGCAACGGCGAACAGCAAGCGCTCGAGCTACCTGGCCTTCACCTGTGGCACGAGCAACGCCAACATGTCCAAGATCCAGAGCGACATCGGCTTCGACAGCGGCCGCATCAACGTCTATCTGGTCGACTCGGTCGATGGTTCGACTTCGCGCGGCAATGCCTGCCAGATCGGCGGCCCGTTCGTCGCCATCGCTTCCACGGCAGGCACCGACCTGTTATCGCACGAGATGGGCCACGATCTTGCGCTCACCCACATCGACGATCTGACCGCGAACTTCGACCAGACCAACATCATGCATTCGGCGAGCAATTCACGGGCTTTCATCACCGAAGGCCAACTGTTCCGCATGCACCTGCAACCGGGTTCCGCGATAAACGCGACCTATGGCGTGCGCCCGGGCCAAACCACCCGCGACTGCCCGCGCGACACGGTGTCGCGCCAGTGCCCCGCGATCCAGAAGCGCCTGTGGGCGGACGGTACTTTTCCCGCGAACTGACCTTGGAGAACATCATGCGGATTTTCTCTCTGTTCTTAGCCATTTTTCTTGCGGCCAGTGCGCAGGCGCAACCGCGCTTCGGATTGAACGAAGCCGACTACGCGCTGGCGCAGCGGTGGCTGCGCGCGAGTTGTCTGGCGCCCGATGCGCGCCCCCTGATCGATGCGCTGTCGAGTCGGCGGACAGCGATGCAGACGGCCTTCGCCGGCGCCCTCGCTGAGGGACCGACCGCAGATGAAATCGCGGCCGTCAGAGGTGCCGCGGCGAATCGCTGGCGGGCGCAACGGGCGTTTCTCGACGATGCGGCGCTCAAGGACGCATTGTCGGAGGATCAACGGCAGGCGCTGCGCAGCCAGAGCGAAGATGCGGCAACCCGTAGCGAGGTCGAGAATTTCATCAACGGCTACAAGTCCAATGCCATGTCGGGCCTGGCGATCGTCGGAGATGGCAGCGCGCTCGACCGGCTGCGCGAGATATCGATGCGTGGGAATGCGCCGGAAGCACTCGCGGCGCGTGCGGCGTTGGCATATCGCCAATCGCTGCCGAAGCATTGAAAGGACTTCAGATCCACCCGATGGTTCACGCCAGGGGCGCTGATACGCAAGCAGATTCCATGGTCTTGGCGCGCGCGTCCGCGATCTCGCCCGGCGATCGACTGGCAGGCCGGGTTCACTTCCAGGAAAAGAAGGAAACCGCCGTACTTTTCACGGCACGAAGCTGAGAAACAGGTAGGCGGCGAACAGCACGAGGTGGACCATGCCGGGCAGCATCGTCGTGCGCCCGGTACGCAACGAAATCGAGACGACGAACAGCGACAGCATCAGCAGCACGGTCGCCTTCGTATCGACGCCGAGTGCCAGCGGCCAGCCCATGGCCAGCGACAGCACGGCGACGGTGGGCACGGTCAAGCCGATGCTCGCGATCGCCGAGCCGATCGCGAGGTTGAGGCTGGTCTGCAGGCGGTTCGCATGCGCGGCGCGGATCGCGGCGACGCTTTCCGGCAGCAGCACGATCGCGGCGATCAGGATGCCGACCGTGGCTGCCGGTGCGCCAGCGGCGTGTAGTGCCGCCTCGATCGACGGCGAGATGCCCTTCGCGCTCAGCACCACGGCGACCAGTGCGACCAACAGCAGGCCGAGGCTGGTCATCGTTTCCGCATTGGTCGGCTGCGTTAGATGCTCGTCGGGATTGCCGTCTCCGCCGTCCTTCGGCAGGAAGTAGTCGCGGTGGCGAATGGTCTGGAACACGGTGAAGGCGGCAAACAACACCAGGGTCGCCGCAGCGACGAAGAGCAACTGGCTGCGTGTGTAGACCGGGCCGGGTGCGCTGGTCGAAAAATTCGGCAGGACCAGGGTGAACACGACGATGACCGTCAGCGTGCCGAGCGCGGCGTTGATGCCCTCGAGCTTGAATTCCTGCACGTGATGCCGGCGGCCGCCGACCAGCAGGCTCGCGCCGATCAGTCCGTTGAGGATGATCATCACCGCGGCGAACACCGTGTCGCGCGCGAGGCCGGAGGTTTCTGCGCCGCCGGAGAGCATCATCGACACGATCAGCGCCACCTCGATCACCGTGACCGCTAGCGCGAGCACCAGCGTGCCGAATGGCTCGCCGACGCGATGCGCGATCACTTCCGCATGGTGCACCGAGGCGATCACACTGCCGATCAGCCCGAGCACAAGCAGCGCGAGCATGCCCGGAAGGCCCGGCACCACCCAGGACAACGCGAGGACGACAATGCCGAGCGACGGCACGGCCAGTGTCCATAGCGGGTTGTGTCGATGCTGACGGCGCATGCGCGCTGTTCCTTCATTCGGAGGGGACGGCGCGCTGGAAGATCCGCGCACTCAAGTGGAACTTACGCGAACGCGCGAACAATTTCACTTTTTTTCGGCCGGGGGGTGCGCGGCAGCCTGCCCTTGCCGATGTGTCTGCGCAAGGGGACGTGCGCGGAAGTACTACTGCGCGGTTTCGCCGTGGACGAGGCCGTACAGTGCCCGATCATCGGCCGGCATCCGGGCGGGTGCGGCACGAAACGTCCGGCTTGCCTTGTCGTACAGCGACGGCGGCTCTCGCACGCACGCGAAGCGGCGGCGGGGTTCGCCGGCATCGGCTGCTGCCTGAGATTTTTCTGTGGGTGGAGCCTGCCGCACAGCGATTGTGCCTCGCGTATCGGAGTGATGTGGGGCGGCGAACTGGACCTTGGTTCCTTACATTTTTTTCATGTTCGCCCGGAGAATGTTGCTTTGCAGCATAATATCGCCATGGAAACAATTTCTGTTTTGCAAGCCGTTGGACCGACCGCAACGGCAACGCCGCGCCACCGCGCCCTGATCCTGGCCGCGTTGACGCTAGGCGGTTTCGCCATCGGTACGAGCGAGTTCTCCGCGATGGGGCTGATGCCGGAAATGGTAAAAACCTTCGGCGTGAGCGAGCCGCAAGTAGGCCACATCATCAGTATGTATGCGCTCGGCGTTGTCGTCGGCGCGCCGCTGCTGGCGATCCTCGGCGGGCGGCTGCCGCGGCGCGTGTTGTTGCTCGTGCTGATGGGTTTCTATGCGTTCGGCAATCTCGCCAGCGCCGCGGCACCTGACTACTTGAGCATGATCTTGGCGCGCTTCGTCGCCGGCCTGCCGCACGGCGCCTATTTCGGCGTGGCGGCGCTTTCGGCCGTGGCGATCAGCAAACCCGAGGAGCGCGGCAAGGCGGTGAGCCTCGTCATGTTCGGCTTGACGGTGGCGATCCTCATCGGCAATCCGATCGCGACCTGGATGGGGCAGACGATAGGCTGGCGCTGGGCGTTCGTCATGGTGTCCAGCGTGGCCGTGGCGACCGTCGCGCTGATCGCGATGTTCATGCCGCGCGATCGTGTGGAGGCGCCGAAGCATCCGCTCGAGGAGTTGCGCGCGTTCAACCGCCTGCCGGTTTGGCAGGCATTGGCGATCGGCGCGGTGGGATTCTCCGGTCTGTTCTGCGTGTTCAGCTATCTCGCGCCGACGATGCTGCAGGTGACGAATGTGTCGGCACAATGGATTCCACTCGGCCTGGCCGGCTTCGGTCTCGGTGGCGTGATCGGAAATTTTCTCGGTGGCTGGTTGTTCGATCGGTTGCGGTTTCGAGCGGTGCCGGCGATCCTGCTCGGTGCGGCGGCAATGCTGTCGCTGTTTCCGCTGACGGCAGGCTCGCTGTGGACGCTGCTGCCGATCACGGTCGCGATCGGCATGCTCGGAGCGCTTGGCCCGGTGCTGCAGACACATCTGATGGACGTGGCCGGCGACGCGCAGACGCTCGCAGCCGCATCGCATCATGCCGCATTCAATGCCGCCAATGCGCTCGGCCCGTGGCTTGGCGGCATGGCGATCAGCGCGGGATGGGGTTGGACTTCGACCGGCTATGTCGGCGCGACTACCGCCGTGCTGGGGGCGCTCATCTACCTCTGGGCCGCGGGGACGTTGCGTCGGCCGCGCCGGCAGGCTTGCCCGGCCGTCTAAGCACGGCCGCGATGCGCTTCGCGCGCATCGTGCCTCGAACACCGGAAACGGCCGGGCCTGCTTTCCATCGCGTGCAACGATGGCCTATTTCGCTGGTGCCGGCGTGGGTATCACCAGCTTGCCATCGCTTTCGGCTACGAACACTTCGCTCGAACTGCTCGAGGACCCCTGCGCGCTCCTGGTCTCGCTCTTGATCACGAGCTTCTTCGTTGGCGCCAGGGTGAATTTCATCGGCCTGCCGTCGGGGCCGGGGCCGCCCTGCGCACGCTTCTTGTCCGCGGCATCGAGTTCCGCGAGCTGGATCGAGGTGATCTTGCCGCCCATGTCGCTCGTCATCATCATCTTGTAGAACTCGAGAGCCTGCGCGTCGGCGCCCTTGGTGTACAGCAGACCATGCAGAGTCTTCTCGTCCTTCGCTTCGAATGCCTTCTTGTAGACATCGACGAAGGCTTTCTCCTGCGCGGGCGTGGCACAGATCCCCGCGAAGGGCGTGAGGGCGAGCAGCAACAGCGGGATGGCTTTTTTCACGTTGTTCTCCTTCGTTCGGGCAAGGACATTGAAAAGGCAGGGATGGCCGGTGGGAAAGAGTCCCGCGTCAGCCTGCTCCTGATCAAACGTAAAAATCCATGCGCAAGTATCACGCTGGTCGTGGAAAGCGTATCGCGGATCATGCGTGGCCGGTAACTGGTACAGTAGTGGATTGCCGCAGCCTGCAACCAAAAAGCATTCTCATGACGACGCAAGCCTACTGTTCCATCGGAACTCCCGGCGTTCCCTGGGGTTCCGCCGAAAAAACCATCTGGCTGTCGAATCAAACCCGCAAACGCAGCTATGAAACCGACGTGCTGGGCGTGATCGAGCGCCTGCGCGGCCGTTTCGACGTGGTCGGCTACGGTCGAATCGAATATGGGCCGGAAAACTTTGCGCTGTTCGCGATCCGCAGCCGCAACTGGAACGACGCGTTGCCCGCGGCGCTGGTCACCGGTGGCGTGCACGGTTACGAAACCAGCGGCGTGCATGGTGCGCTGCGGTTCGTCGACCGGCATCTGGCCGAATATGCCGGCCGGATCAACGTACTCGTCGCGCCGTGCATCAGCCCGTGGGCGTACGAGCGCATTCATCGCTGGAACGCGCTGGCGATCGATCCGAATCGTTCGTTCCGCGAGAACAGTCCGGCGCCGGAGTCCGCGGCGCTGATGCGCCTGGTTGCGCCGCTGCGCGATCGCATGCTGGTCCACATCGATCTGCACGAAACCACGGACAGCGACGAGTCGGAATTCG
The DNA here is from genome assembly GCA_018240465.1 of Pseudomonadota bacterium. Lineage (GTDB taxonomy): Bacteria > Pseudomonadota > Gammaproteobacteria > Xanthomonadales > Rhodanobacteraceae > Rudaea. The sequence continues at coordinate 19,084 of JAFEFS010000021.1, read as the reverse complement.
GCCCCGCGCTGGCCGCGCGCGACGGCAAGACTTTCGAGCCGCATGAGATTCCCGACGGCTTCTATCTGGTCGACGACAGCGAGCACCCGCAGCCCGGGTTCCAGCAGGCCGTGGTCGCTGCGGTGGCCAAGGTCACCCACATCGCACCGGCCGACGCCAACGGCGAGATCATCGGCTCACGCGTGGTTGCGCCGGGAGTCATCGAGTACGCGCTGAACAAGCTCGGCCTTTGCGCCGGCATCACCAATGCGCGCTACAAGACCACGACCGAGGTCTATCCGGACAGCCCGCGCGTGACGCCGGAGCAATGCAACGACGCGCAGGTGGCGGCGGTATGCGCGGCGCTCGACTACGCCCTGGCGCATCGCTGAAGAAAAATCGGGCCGGGCTCTTGCCCGGCTCGGTCCACCGGCGATGATCGCGCAACCCGACCGGTTCGCGCGATTCAGTCCCCGATCCGGTAGCTGACCGGTACCTGCACGCTGGCGACCACCGGCTGGCCGTTGTGCAAGGCAGGCTCGAATTTCCAGCGACGCACTTCGTTCGTGGCTGCGCGATCGAGAGTGAAGGAACCGCTGCGGCGTACCACGCGCGCATCGCTGACGTGGCCGGTCGAGTCGACCTGCGCGAGCACGAACACCGTGCCTTGTTCGCGACCGCGCAATGCCGGTGCGGGATATGCTGGCCTGGGATGGGAGAGCAAGGCGACAGTGCGCTCGATCGGCTTCGTCGTCGAAGCCGCCGCGGGCACGGTCGACTTCGCCAGCATGCGTGTCGCAGGTTTCGCCTTTGGCGTCCTTCTGGGCGCGGGCCTGTCGACGTTAGCCGCATCGCCGCGCGCCGGTCGGACGGTGCTGCCGTCGGGTTGATTCGTCGTCGCCGAAGATTGTGGCGGAACGGGTATGGTCCAGGCGATCCTGGCGGGGGGAAGGTTTGCGGGGTCGATGCTGGCCATGTCTTGCTGGCCCTGACGATAGAAGAACCACGCATTCGCAACGAATGCGAGCGCGATGGCGATTGTGAGCATCGGGTAGTACAGGTCCTTGCGCATCATGGTATTCGCGTGTGGCTTGTCGTGGGTGGCAAGTTGTTCGGATTCGGTCATGATTGCGTTTCCGTTCGTCGATGAGAGGCAGCGCATCCGCGGCACCCGGCATGGCGAGCTTGGCACGTACGCGCGGCGCCGATGTTCGGATTTTGTTATCGATGCCGATCGATTCAGCTTTATTTGGCACATTCGGTGCGACAGCCGCTCGTTGCTGCGGCAGGCACGCAAATTGCCGCGAAACGGCGTTTGACTGCCTGCCGGATGAGGCGCAGAGTGAAACTCTGCAGCACGGGTCTTTCGGGAGGAATCGAGTATGAAAAAGCCCACTCCCACCACGCAACGCAAGCAGGCACGCTACGGCTGGATTCCCGATTTGCCCGACCAGCGCGACCAACTTTATGGCGTCTTATACAAGGTGTCGCGGAAATTGCCGGGCAAGGTCGACATGCGCGCGCAGTGTCCTCCGATCGAGGATCAGGGCCAGCTCGGCAGTTGCACCGCCAACGCACTGGTCGGCGCGCTGGAATTCCTCGAATTGAAGCAACGACAAGCGCTGGTCGATCTTTCGCGCCTGTTCGTGTACTACAACGAACGCGTGATCGAACATTCCGTGAGCCAGGATTCCGGCGCCATGCTGCGCGACGGCATCAAGACGCTGGCCAAGCAGGGCGTGTGTGCGGAAACGATGTGGCCCTACGTAATCAAGCAGTTCGCGAAGAAGCCGGCGCCGACCTGCTACACGCAGGCGCTCAAGCACACGATCACGAGCTACCAGCGCCTGGCGACGACGAATGAGATGCGCTCCTGCATCGCCGACGGCTATCCATTCGTGTTCGGTTTTACCGTGTATGAAAGCTTTGAATCGCAGACGGTCGCCAACACCGGCGTCGTCAACTTGCCGAAACAGAGCGAGCGCGTCGTCGGCGGACATGCAGTCTGCGCGGTCGGCTACGACGATGCGAAGCAGCGCTTCATCGTGCGCAATTCGTGGGGCACCGGCTGGGGCCAGCAAGGCTACTTCACGATGCCGTACGCCTATCTCGCCGACCGCAACCTGTCCGACGATTTCTGGACGGTGAGGAAATAGCGCGGGGACTACCGCGGCGCTGTTCGATCAAATTCGCGCATCGGCGCGAAACTGCGCCGTCAGCGTTTTCGGCGCCTGCGCCAGCCAGGCTTGCCACAGCAGTTCGCGCAGTTCCGTCTTGCCGATTTTTTCGAGCCGCACGAGCACGGCGGGAAAGCCGTCGTAGTGTGGCTCGGTGAAGAACTTGTCCGCATCCGCCATCAGCAGGATTTCCTTGGCGTCGGGACCGGCAACGCGCACGCTGAGCACGCGCGGATTCGGCACACGCGGCTTGTTCGGCGCAACGCGCTCCATCCAGACCCAGCAGAAGCCCTTGTACTTCGCGCCACGGCGCACCTCGAAGGCGAAATGGCCTTCCTTCTCGATCGTGTCGGGAAACGAGAGCGCAATCCGGCGGACATCTGCTTGCGTGGCCATGTGTATCTGCCCGGTTGCGATCAGGGAATGCTCGCCGCGTCTTCCCGGGGCGGGATGTCCTGCGGCGGTGCCTCACCGGCAGGCCACCAAACGCGCCGTTCGTCGCAAGTCGTCACCTTGTAGTTGGGATTGAACCAGTCGGTGCCGTTGAGAAAGAACGGCACGGAATAGATCTTGCCACAGTCCGGCAGCGCGGCTTTGGTGAGCTTCCGCGTGATCGGTCCCAATTGGCCTTCGAATACGGCACCGTCCAGTTCGACGCGGAATGCCTGCAGCAGGAAATAGCCTTGCGGCAGCACCCATTCATTCGACGCGGGAACTTGATCGGGAGCGATGAGCGGGCGCAGCCCGGCGAGCGCCTTGCGCGCGCGCGGATCGATGTCGGATGGCGTGACGATCGCGATGATGTCACGGTGGGGATCGATCTTCTTCAGCGACGTTTCCGCGATCAGCTCGAAATCGCGGTCCACGATGCTGAATTTCCCTCGCTGCAGTCCCGCGCAGCCCAGCAAGAAACCGCCCAGTGCGCAGCACAGGGCAAATGACAGGCGAGGAAATTCCGCGATGGATGAAACGCGCGTCGTGACCGGGTTCGTCATGCGCACATGTTCACACGTGCACACGCAGTGCTCAATGCCGCGTGCGCTTACCCGCGGCCGGCGTCATCTCGACACTCAACGTGAATGCGCGCAGCTCATCGGGCTGGATCGCGCCGACGCCGACGAGACGCCGCGCGATTTCCTCGCCGCGCTCGTTGCGGATCGTTAGCACCATCGAGTACTCCCAGGCGCTCCCTTCGCTGTTGCGGAAGCTGCCCTCGACGCGCAGCGGCGTGATCGCCGCAGCCTGCGTGTCGCCTGCGGGCAGATCCGCGGCGAAGCGCAAGTGATGCTTGCACGACGGGCACACCGTCGCGCTTTCGAGGATGGTTTCCCGACAATGCGGACAGGTGCGTGTCGTACCGGGAGGGCCCGTGCGCACCTGGCTCACGAGGCCGAGCCGTTCGCCGGTTTGTGCGTGGCGTTCTTTTCGTCGCCCCAGCCGAATTCGACATGGCCGCGCATGCGCGAGCCCGCGGCGACGGTGAGCGTACCCGCCTTGAGGTCGCCGCTGAGCGCACCGCTTTGGGCCAGATCGACGTGCTGGGCCGCATCGATGTTGCCGACGAGTTCGCCGGCGATCACCACCTTCTCCGCGCGCACGCTGCCAGTCACGTTCGCGCGCGGGTCGATGGTCAGATCGCCATGCACATTGATGTCGCCCTTGAAGCGGCCGGCGACGCGCACGTGACCGGCGCCCTCGATCTTGCCCTCGATCGTGATGTCGGGCGCGATCAGCGATTCGGACTTCTCCACGATGCGTGCCTGCGGCCGCGCCGGCACTGCGGCGATGATCGGTGCCAACTCAGGCCGGGTTTCGGGTGCGGGCTGAGCATCGAACCGCGCCGGGACGGCAGGTTCCGGCTGAAGGCCGGGAGCGGGGGATTGCTTGGTCGGTTCTTTCCACAGTGCCATTGGGGCGCTCCTGATCGATATGCGGTTTTGCCCGGCAGCGACGCACAGCGCCCCCTGGGCCGTCGGGAGGGCAAGAGTACGCGATCGAGTCGAGGGAAAACGGAATTTCTCGTTAAATTCTCTTTTCGATCTGGTGCTTGCGTACTGTTTCATATGCGCGCCTCAGGAATCTGCCAGCTTGGTTCCCGTCTTCGAGATCGGCGCCAGATCAAGGAATTCATTGCATGTCGGGTCAGATGTCGTTGGACGGTTTCGCCGATGCGGTACCTACGGACCGCTTGTTCTTCGCCGTGTTTCCCGATACGGAGGCAAGCGCGGCGATTGCGTACCCGGTCGAAGAGGTCGGCCGGCAGCACGGTTTGCGCGGCACACCGCTGCGGCGCGATCGCCTGCATATCACGCTGCATCATCTCGGCGACTATGCCGGCCTGCCCGCGGCGGTGGTCGAGCAGGCGCAGAGCGCAGCCACGAAGATGATGGCGGCACCGTTCGAAGTCAGGTTCGATCGCGTGAAGAGTTTCGGCGGGCACGCGCAGAAGAAACCGTGCGTGCTGGTCGGTGCGGCGGGCGACGCACCCTTGCAGCGATTGCGCAGGCAACTCGGCGAATGTCTGATCCACGCGGGTTTGCGGCAGCGCGTGACACGCGATTTCACCGCGCACGTGACGCTGCGCTACGAGCGCGTGGCGCTGCCCGAACAAGCCGTCGCGACCATCATGTGGGCGGTGCGCGAATTTGCGCTCGTACACAGCCTGCTCGGCCAGACGAGGTACGAGCGTCTGCGTACCCGGACGCTGGCGGATTGACGGACGCTCAGGTTTTTGCGGCCGCGCGCGCGAGACAGGCGCGATAGCGCCGCTCCACACTCTCGGCGAACATGGCGGTCGTGAACCTGCGGGTGATCTTCGGGCTGTCGAGTCCGATTTGCGGCAGCATCGCGCGCGGCAGCGGCGCGCCGTTGGCGCGATCGGCCATCGCATGGACTTTGCGGTACAGCGAAGTCTTCTCGAAATCGAAGGTTTCGCCCTGCGCCAGCGCGTCGTGGATATCGCCGTCGCTCATCTGCAGGCGCTTGCCGAGTGTGCGCACCGCGAGTTCCGTATGGCCGGTGCCACCGGCGTAGTCGACGAGGTCGCCGTCGTAGGCGAGCGGTTGTTTGGTCAGCACCTGGATCGCGTTCTGAAACGCGGCGTTGCGGCTGGCATAGAAGCCGGCATTGTAGTCGGCGAAGCGGTAGATCATGCGCTCGTACGACACCGGATAGGCGAGCAGGTGGGCGATGCCGAAGTACACGCCGCCACGCCGGCTGAAGACTGCGTGGCGAATCGAACCGTCGTACGGATACGGATAGGGATGCGTGCGCGTGAATTGCTCGGCGATCGCCACGCTGACCTGCATCGGGCCACCGGTCTTGACCGGATTGGAATCGGCGAACAGCGTCTGCCCGAGCGGCACGCGATCGATGAGGTCCTCGAAGACCAGGCTCAGCTCGCGCTCGGTGCGCACGGCGGCGATGCGGTCGTTGTAGCTGCGTCCGTCCGAAGACTTGATCGCCATTGCCGCATGCACCATGAATGCCGGGATGTGATGCGCGCCAGCGCGGCGGTCGATCTCCTCCTGTGCGATGCGGCCGAGGTTCGGCACGGGCGGGTCGGCGACGAAACTCGACTCCTGCTCGATCACCGCAATTGCGGCACACAGATGTGACGAGGTCGGCTCGACGTCGAGCGCGTAGAACGCATCGGTGATGTCGAGCGCCCAGCCGGCGCGGTCCTGTGCGCCGACTGGGATCAGCGTCATCAGTTGTGCTCGCACTTCGTCGGCCCGGCGGAGCGGTTTCTTCGGCGGCGTCGCGCAGCCGGCGAACACGGCTGCCAGCGTGATGGCGGCCAACAGGCGGACCGGGCGGTTGTGTCGTGTCGACTCGGGCATGCGGGGAAGCTCGTCCGTGTTCCCCGCATTGTGACTCAACCGACCGCCTGGTTCACTCCATCCGCACCGTCTCGCCGTGCTTGACCACGAGCAACGGCTTTTCCGTGGCGCGGATGTTCTTGAGCACGTCGCCTTTCACGGCGACGATGTCGGCGTACTTGCCGGACTCGAGCGTGCCCGTGTCGGCGTCGATGCCGAGCAGCTTGGCCGAACCGATGCTGCTGGTCATCAGCGCGGCGGCCGGAGCCATGCCGAGCGCGACGAGGTCGCCGAATTCCTCTGCGTTCCTGCCGTGCGGATAGACCGCAGCATCGGTGCCGAAGGCCATGAGTACGCCGATCTTCATCGCGTTCTTCATCATCTCGGTATGCGCGGTCGCCGCAGCGCGCGCCTTCGCGGCGATTTTCGGCGGATAGGTGTCGGCCTTGGCCAGCACCCATTCCTGGGTCATGCGCGTCGGTGTGAGGTAGACGCCCTTCTGTTTCATCCGTTGCAGCGTGTCGGGTTGGAGAAAGCTGCCGTGCTCGATCGAATCGACGCCGGCTTCGATCGCGAGCTTCGCGGCGAGATCGCCGTGACAGTGCGCGGCGACCTTGCGCCGCCATGCGTGCGCTTCGCTCATGATTGCCTTGAGTTCTTCGGGGGTCAGCTGCGGCACGTCGACCGGATCGGCTTCGGACAGCACGCCGCCTGAAGCGCAGATCTTGATCACGTCGGCGCCGAACTTCATCTGTTCGCGTACCGCCTGGCGGCACGACTCGGGGCCGTTGCACACGCCTTCGAGCGGGCCGGGCTCCTTCATGCGCTCGGGCGGGATCGGCGAATTGTCGCAGTGGCCGCCGGTCGAACCGATCGCGTGGCCGGCGACGAGCATGGTCGGGCCTTCGGCAATATGCTGATTGATCGCGTTGCGCAGCGCGACGTCGACGAAATCGGGCGCGCCGACTTCGCGCACCGTGGTCACGCCCGCGCGCAGCGTCGCGCGCGCGTTGCGTTCGGCGTGGAACGACTGCTCGACCGGAAAGCGCAGCATGTCTTCATAGAAGCCCTGCGCCCAGTTGTCGTTGTGATCGGAGGCGATGTGGGTGTGCGCATCGATGAAGCCGGGCAGCAGGGTCGCGTCGCCGAGATCAATCACTTTCGCATCGGCGGGAATCGCCGCGTTCGCGCCGACCGCCGCGATGCGCTCGCCCTGGATGACGACGATACCGGGGGAAACCAGCGTGCCGTTGCGCCCGTCGAACAGGTGCGCGGCCTTGAGTACGAGTGGTTTTGCCGCGGGTGTGTTGGCCGCGGGCGTTTGCGCCTGTGCGCACATGGCGAGCAGCAGTGCGCAGACCGGAGTGGCGATACGGTGTTTCATTCTTTGCTCCCCATCGTTGTTGGCGGGAAAGTATATGCGTATCGATGAGCGCAACGCAGGTGCCAATTCACCGCGATCGTCGTGGATCGCATTGCCGGAGCGGGCGCGACGATGCCCACACTCGAATCGTCGCCGTGCCCGTTTCCGGAGCACAGATCAAGCGTTGCGCGAGCCGGTATTTCAGCGCGCATACACGTTTTCGGACTACCATCATGCGGCAGGGTGGCAAGGAGAGTGCGATGATCAAATCCTCATTCATGTCGTCGAAGAAGTGCGCCGCCATCTTGTCGGCTGCGCTGGCAGGGGCGTTGACGGCGTGCAGCAGTTCCTCGCCGGACAACGCGGCGCAGAACGCGCCCGCGCCACCCGCGCAGAATCCGCCGGCGGCTGTACAGAACCCGCCGCAGCCCGCGCCGCAGGCGCCATCGATGTCGGTCGCGGACCTGACCGCACCGTCGAGTGCGCCAGCGGCGCCGAACGGTCCGGCGCGGAATCCGCCGCCACAGCAGCAGGGCGCCTTGGCGTCGGCCGGATACGCGCCGCGTTCGGGCGGCATGGCGCCGCCGCCTGCGGCGCAGGACAGCGCCGAGTATGCCCAGGTGATCAGCGTCACTCCGCTGAGCGGTGTGCAGCAGGTGTGCAGCGACCAGACCGTGACCGAGCGCCGCCCGCAGTCCGACGACCATCAGGTCGCAGGCACGGTCATCGGCGCCATCGCCGGTGGCGTGATCGGCAACCAGTTCGGCCGCGGCAACGGACGCAAGCTGACCACGGTCGCCGGTGCGGTTGGCGGCGGCATCGCCGGCAAGAAAATCCAGGAGGCGCACCAGGACAACGACACGGTGACGCGCGTAGTCAAGCGCTGCCGCAATGTCACCCCGGGCAAGGATTCGCCGCAGTTGTACGAGGTGGTGTATGCCTACCAGGGGCAGAACCTGCATGTGAAGCTCGACTACGACCCGGGCAGCCGCATCGCATTGCCGGTGCGTGGCGTGCGCTGAGCACGAATCTGTTCCTGATTGCGAGGTGGCACTTTCCGGGGGCCTGCCGCCAGTCCGATGGCGGACAGGGCAGAGCCCAGGCGTGGTGCACCGCGTCGGCGTACGATTGCTGCCTGTTCCCGTTGACAAAAATGTGATGCATTTGGCATTCTGCGAGTCGCGTGAAACAAGGGTCGAAAGTACGCGTCGCGAATTCGCAAGGACGGAGTGCTGCGATTTGCCCGTCAAAGGAATGAACGGGTGCTTGTGACCGCCAGGGTCAGGGGGCAGTTGCAACTGCAACGTATATTCGAGCAAGGTTAGCCGCGCCGACATGCTGCGTCATGAAAAGACGGTCGTCTGGGCCATCCTCACAGGACTACTCGGCATCGCCGGGTTGCTTGGCACGTTGACGTGGTTTTTGTGGCGCGAGTCGGTGGCGTCCGAGGACGCCTACTCGGGCAAGCTGGCCGCCATCCTCGGCGACCGCGTCGAGCACATCATGGTCGACCTGCGCGACATGTTGGTGCAGTTCGATGCGCTCGACTTGCCACGCTGCTCGGATTCCCACCTCGACGCCTTGCGCATTGCCGCCATGTCGCGGCCGTACGTGCGCAGCATCGGTTACTGGCAGGCGAACCAGCGCCTGTGTGCGGTCGGATTTTTGCCGGCAGCGCTCAAGCCCAAACGCGCAGATCGCGTCTACGACAGTGGAGTCGTCGCCTGGTGGCCGAGCGAGCAGACCAAGGTCGCGGGCATCGAGTTGTTCCTCATGCGCTTCGGTGACCACGACGTTGCGGTCGATCCGCGCCAATTGCTCGACCTCGGACCCATGCAGGATCGCCAGGCCGAACTCTGGCTGGAAGATCTGCCTTTGACCGCGGCGCCGTGGAACGCGAGCCTGCCGGCTCCGAAGTCGTTGCCCGTAGGCGTCAGCCTGAACAAGGACAAACAGCGCATCTACGCGCGCTATTCGCTGCACGGTGTGTTGCCCGTCGAAATCGTGACCAGCGAGCCGTTGGAAAATTTCTGGAGACGCCACGCGACGACGCTCGCGGCAGGCGCGATTTTCGGCCTGATCGTCGCCGCTGCCTGGACCGAGGCGATTCGACGTTTCTCGCGTCACCAGTTCAGTGCTGCCACTGCGCTGCGTCGCGCTGTGCGTGCGGGCGACATCAGCGTGGTATACGAACCGATGGTCGACCTGCGCACATTGCGCTGCGTCGGCGCCGAGGCGTTGGCGCGCTGGCAGCGCGAAGACGGGACCTGGGTAAGTCCCAACGTGTTCATACCGCTCGCCGAGGAATCCGGGGTAATGCATGAAGTCACGCTGGCGGTCGTGCGGACAGCCGTCGCCGACCTTGCCAGGATATTCGCGGAAGCGGGCGCAATGACGCTGAGCATCAACCTCGCCGGCGGCGACCTCGGGGACGAGCGCCTCGGTGATCAGTTGCGCGAGAGCATCGCGGCGGCCGGATTGCCGCCGGAGGCGGTAAAACTGGAGATCACCGAGCGCTCGCTGATCGACAGCGACGCCGACCGCGCCAGGATTCGCGAATTGCGGTTACGCGGCCATCAGATCGCGATCGACGACTTCGGCACCGGCTATTCGAGCCTGGCCTACCTGCAGTCATTCGAACTCGACGTGATAAAGATCGACAAGGCCTTCGTCGATACGATCGGCAAGAGCGTTGCGACCAGCCAGGTAATCGAGCACATCATCGACATGGCGCGATCGCTCGGGTTGCGTACCGCTGCGGAGGGAGTCGAGACTGCGGCGCAAGTGAGTTGGCTTGGCGATCACGGTGTCCTGCTCGGACAGGGGCACCTTTTCAGCAAGCCGCTTCTGATCGATGATTTCATCCGTTTTTTTCGTTCCAACCGGCACAACCGTGAAACCTGATCACTCTCTCGGATTGCCCAGTTCGTCGGTCGGCCCCGGGGCGGCGTTGCTGCCGTTGTTGGTCTTGGTTCTCGCCCTGCCAGCCTGCAGCATATTTCGACGGCCCTCGCCAAGACCGCCCGCGCCGATCGTCGAAGAATCGATCCCGACCCAACTGCCGGAGCCTGCAGAGCCCAATCCATTGCCACCGGCCAAGCCGCGCAAGCCGGTCGTGAAACCTGCTCCGGTGCCGGCGGCCAGTGCACCGCAAGTGCCGGTCGTCGCCGCATACGAGGCCGACAAGGTGCGTTCGGAAACCAAGCTTGCGCTCGCCCGGGACCAGCGCAACTCGATGATTTCCGCCGACGTCGGCTACTACCTCGATGTGCTCTCCGGCCGGCTCAAGCAGGGTGCCGATCCTGGGATCACGGTGGTTCGCACGAACGAAGGCGTCAGACTCGATTTCAATGAATCCCTGTCGCTGACGCAGGACGAAGCGCAATCGGCTGTCGACGATTGCCGCCGCCTGATGCCGCTGACAAAAGTATTGCGCGAGTACGAACAGACATTGATTACCTTGCGGGCGACGGTACAGCACCTCGACTCGGCGAGTCGGCCGGCAGTGGAGCGGCGTATCCGCGAATACGCTTCCTGTCTGACCAATGCGGGCATCAGCAACAAGCGGGTGCTGATCCTCGTCGCCGAAGACGCCGCCACGGACCCGGCGGCGATGCATGTGCAGATGCGCATCGAGCCAGTCGTTCGCGGCAGCGGCTGAAAGCACGTTCGCGCGCGATCGGCAAATGGCCAGGGGCAGTCGCGTCATCGGTGGATGGTGCCGCGCAGGCAGCGCAGCGTTGCCTCCGGTTCGGTCGCGCGGCCGCATCGTCCCGCGCATGCGCGGTATCTGCCGGCCCCGGCCATGTGGACGCTCTCGATGCGTGCGGACTATGATCACCGTTTGCACAACGATCGGGAGCGTCATGAAAATCCTGCTTGCCTCGGCCATCGCTTTGGCCCTCGCCTCCGCTGCGGGCTGCGCCTCGCAGCCGGCCGCGAAACCGGCTGTCGCAGCGGTCGCGAAATCCGCCTATGTGCCGCAATTCGATCCGAAGCTGCTTTCGGCGGAGGTGAAGACGCTCGCCTCGGACGATTTCGAAGGCCGTGGTCCGGCAACGCCGGGCGAGACCAAGACGGTCGCCTATGTGATCGAGCAGATGAAGGGCGCCGGCCTCGCGCCGGGCGGCGAACTCAAGGACGGCAAGCGCGAGTGGACGCAGCCGGTGCCGCTTCTGCGTGCCGAGATCGAGGGCGTGCCCAAGCTCTCGTTCAACGTCGGCGGCAAGGCGCATGCATTGACCCAGGGCACGGAAATCGCGGTGCGCGCGCCGCTCGACGGAGCGAAGGCGGTGGCGATTGCGAAGGCGCCCGTGGTGTTCTGCGGCTACGGCGTGAGCGCGCCGGAGCGGCACTGGGACGACTTCAAGGGCATGGACCTCAAGGGCAAGATCGCGATCGTGTTGATCAACGACCCGGATTTCGAAACCGGTGTCGGTGACTTCGGCGGCAAGGCGATGACCTACTACGGCCGCTGGACTTACAAGTACGAGGAGGCGGCGCGGCGCGGCGCGGCGGGCCTGCTCATCGTGCACGAAACCGCGCCGGCCTCGTACGGCTGGGCGACCGTGAAGAACTCGAACACGAACACCATGTTCGACGTCGTGCGCGACGATCCTTCGGCCACGCACCCCAGGCTCGAAGGCTGGATCCAGCGCGATCTCGCCGTTTCCCTGCTGAAGAGTTCCGGCCTCGATTTCGACAAGCTGAAGAAGGAAGCGCAGACGCGCGAGTTCAAGCCGGTCGTGCTCAAGCACACGACGTTCTCGGCCAGCTACCAGGTCGATTCCAGCGTGATCACTTCGCAGAACGTCGTCGGTCGCATCGAAGGCACGAAGTATCCCGGGGAGACGGTGATCTACAGTGCGCACTGGGACCACCTCGGCATCGGCGAACCCGATGCGAAGGGCGACAGGATCTACAACGGCGCGGTCGACAACGCCACCGGCACGGCAGCGCTGATCGAGCTGGGCCGCGCGTTCGCGCACGCTCCGAAGCCCGAACGCTCGGTCGTCTTCCTCAATGTCACTGCGGAGGAGAAGGGCTTGCTTGGCTCGGAGTACTACGCGTCCAAGCCGCTGTATCCGCTGGCGACGACCGTAGCCGACATCAACATGGACGCGCTCGACCCGATGGGGATGGCGAAGAACTGGTCGCAATCGGGCAATGCCAGCTCGGAACTGCTCGACGACGCCAAGGCGTTGGCCAAGGCGGCCGGTCTCGAGTTCACCGCCGATCCGCATCCGGAAGCCGGACACTTCTTCCGCTCCGATCATTTCGGCTTCGCCAAGCGCGGCGTGCCAGCGTTCTCGTGGGAGTCGGGCAACGATCTCGTCGACGGCGGCCTCGAGGCAGGCGAGAAGGCGCGCAAAGACTACGTCACCAACCGCTATCACCAACCGGCCGATCAGTGGGAGCCGACCTGGACCTTCGCCGGCATGAGTCACGACCTCGGCGTGCTTTACCAGCTCGGCAGCCAGCTCGCGAATTCGCGGCAATGGCCGAATTGGGCCGCCGATTCGGAGTTCCGCGCCGCGCGTGACGCGACCGCGGGTGACCGAAAGTAACCCCGCGGGTCAGTTTCAGCGCTGTCCACGGCGTGCACCGGATGACGGTGCGCGCCGTTTTCTTTGCCGGATCGCGCGGAACACCGAAACAGCGCGGAAGGGTCCGCATGAGATCCGATCGCCGGCGCAGCGCGGTTTTTCTCAGGTTGCAGGGCGGTGGGAGGGTTTCCCGATCGACATGGCATGCATTTTGCTCTGACTGGGGCGGATGTCCATTTCCACGAACCCACCAATCGGCAACCTGTCTGCGAGCCCATGATGACTGCGCCCCTGCCCGAAGTTGCGAAGTTCATCAGCCAGGACCGGCAACTGGTCAAACGGATGTACCTGTTGCGCATGCTCGGGTTGGCTGCCGGCTTCCTGTGCGTCGCCGGCGTACTGCGCGTCAACGGTGCCAGCGCACTTGCCTGGGCTTTGCTCTGCGCGAACGGCTTTCTCTGGCCGCACGTGGCGTGCTGGATTGCGCTGCGCTCGCGCTCGCCACGCAAGGCCGAACTGCGCAATCTGCTGGTCGACGCGGCCATGGGCGGTGCCTGGATCGCGTTGATGCAGTTCAACCTGCTACCGAGCGTGTTGTCGGCAGTGATGCTCTCGTTCGATCGGCTCAGCCTCGGCGGGCCGAAGCTGCTGGCACGCACGTTCGCGGCGCTGATGCTCGGATGCGTCGCCGCCGTCCTGGCGTTCGGTTTCAACGTCAGTCCCGCGACGACGATGTCCGAAGTGCTGATGGCCCTGCCGCTGCTGGTTGTCTATCCGCTCGTCATCGGCTGCGTCAACTACCGGCTGGTGCGCACCGTGAGCCGGCAAAATCGGCGTCTGGCGCAGTTGAACCGCATCGACAGGTTGACCGGTTTGCTCAATCGCGGCAGCTGGGAGGACAAGACCGTGGAAGTCCTGCGGCGCCACCAGCGCCTCGGTCTGCCGGCGGCGCTGCTGATGATAGACATCGATCATTTCAAGCGCATCAACGACGAGCACGGTCATCCGACCGGCGACGAGGTCATCCGTGCGGTCGCCGGCATCATCCGCCGTTGTGTCCGCGACGTCGACATTCCCGGACGCTATGGCGGCGACGAGTTCGCCATCGTCCTCGTGCAGACCGACGCGGAGACCGCACGCATCATCGCCGAACGCATCCGTCTCACCGTGCTCGCCGGCGAACCCGATGGCATTCCCGTGGCGATGTCGACGGTCAGTATCGGCATTGCCACGAACGAAGCCGGCATGAACGACACGCGTGCCTGGGTCAAGCGTGCCGACGTGGCCTTGCTCGAGGCCAAGGCGAATGGGCGCGACCGCGTCGCCGTCTCCCGTTGAGCGCGGGGCGATAGGCTGCATTCATCCGCGCGTGCGGATACTTTGCGCGGAACTTTTCGCGGAGCGCAGATGAAATTCCTTCTCGCGGGATTGCTCGGCTTCGCCGCCGCGATGCAGGCGCATGCCGACGCGCGCGCCGACGTGCAACGCGCGTTCGAACAGATCGTCGATGCGGGCGGCTTCCGCGGCTACGCGCAGGGGCGTGTGTTCGGCCCGGCGTTACCGGCGATGGCGGGGGAGATCGAAGTCGTGTTCCCCGACCGCATCCATGCGAGCACCGACGAAATCGAGTTCATCGCGATTGGCGCGCACGCGTGGATCAGCGCGCTTGGCGTGTGGAGCGCGGTCGACCGCGCGCTGGTGCCGGCGACCGCGTTCGACATGGCGGCGATGCGTCGCGCGATTGCGACGATCCGCGACGCGCGCGTCGAGTCGGCGTCGAAGACGAGCCAGTGCCAGGCCCGGGTCTACCGTTTCCGTGCCAGCGGCAAGCTGCCCGGATCGAACGCCGATGGCGACATGCGTGCGTGGATCTGCGACGGCAGCGGCCGCCTCGCGCGCGTCGAAGCGACCGATGCGCGCAGCGGCGAGCGCGTGATCCTCGATCTCGACTGGTCGCGGCGTGCCTCGGTGCGCGCGCCGCAGGAATGACCGTCGCCGTGGACCTGCGTGCCGACGTTGGTATCGCGCCGTTGCTCGGCGCCGACGAGCCGCCCGCGTTCGCTGTCGACAACGCTGCGGGCGCGTCGCCGTTCCTGCTTGTTTGCGACCATGCGGGAAAGCGCCTCCCGCGCGCGCTCGGCGATATCGGCGTTGCCGCCACCGAACTCGAACGGCACATTGCTTGGGACATCGGTGCGGCCGGCGTCACCGCGCAGCTCGCCGCGCGTCTGGACGCGTTCGCGATCGCGCAGACCTACTCGCGCCTCGTTGTCGACTGCAATCGCCCGCTGGACTCGCCGACGCTGATCCCGCTGCGCAGCGAGCGCACCGAGGTGCCCGGCAATGCGGATCTGTCGGCGGCGCAACGGCGGCAGCGCATCGACGAGGTCTTCACGCCGTACCACGCACGCATCGTCGCCGAGCTGGACGCGCGCCGTGCCGCCGGCCGGCCGACCATCCTCGTCACCGTGCACAGCTTCACCCCGAGCTACCTCGGCGTGGCCCGGCCTTGGCACTGCGGCATCCTCTACCATCGTGACACGCGCCTGGCGCATGCGCTGTTGCGGCTGATCCGCACGCAAGGCGAATGGGTCGTCGGCGACAACGAGCCGTACTCGGTAAGCGACGCCAGCGACTACGCGATCCCGGTGTACGGCGAGCAACGCGGGCTGGCGCATGTCGAACTCGAGATTCGCCAGGATCTGATTGCGGACGCGGCGGGACAGGCCGAGTGGGCGGAGCGCGTCGCCGGTTGGCTGATTCGCGCCGGCGCGACGACGGGCCTGACCTCGGCCGCGCGGCGATTGCCGCGCGGCTTCGTCGTATGATGGGCGCGAAACAAACGCGGGGAGACAGTCAGTGTCCGACGAAATCATCGACAACCGCGCGCGCAACCGCTACGAATTGGGCGTGAACGGCTTCACCGCGCATGTCGACTACGTGCGCACGCCCGGCACGATCCGCTTCATCCATACGATCGTGCCCGAGCAACTCGGCGGGCGCGGCATCGGCTCGAAGCTTGCGCAGCATGTGCTCGACGAGGCGCGCCGCAACGGCGAGAAGGCGATACCCCAGTGCTCGTTCATCGCCGCATACATCACCAAGCACCGCGAATACCAGGATCTGGTGCCGGCCTGAGCGGCGCGTGTTCCGATTCGACGGCGCTGGGCCGGTTGCAGTTTGCGACAAGCGCCCGCGCAATGAACCGTGGCATCGAACGTTTCGTCGACACGCGGCTTTGAAAAAGAAGCGCGGCGGGATTGAATTTCGCGAAACCGCGTAGCACTCTTGAACGTTCACGCCAACGTCGAGGAATCCGCATGCGCGCCATTGCCCGGTCACTGTCCCTTTTCACCGCCGTCGTTGCCGCGCTGTTCGCAGCGCAGGGCAGGGCGCAGGCGCCTTCCGCAGACGAGGCCGCGTTCCGCGGCCTGTACAAGCAGCTCGTCGAGATCAACACGACGCGTTCGGTCGGCAGTTGCACCAAGGCAGCCGAGGCGATGCAGGCGCGCCTGATCGCCGCTGGAATCCCCAAGGCCGACACCCAGATTCTCGCGCCGCCCGAGCGCCCGCAGGACGGCGCGCTGATCGCCGTACTGCATGGCCACGACAAGCTGGCCAAGCCTATCCTGCTGCTCGCGCACATCGACGTGGTCGAGGCCAAGCGCGAGGACTGGGAGCGCGATCCGTTCAAGCTGGTCGAGGAGAATGGCTGGTTCTACGCGCGCGGCTCCAGCGACGACAAGGCGATGGCCGCGGCATTCACCGACAGCCTGATCCGCTACAGGAAGGAAGGCTTCGTGCCACGGCGCAGCATCAAGCTCGCGCTGACCTGCGGCGAGGAGACGCCGGACGTGTTCAACAGTGTCAAGTGGCTGATGCAGACCAAACCCGAGGTGCTCAACGCCGCGTTCGCGCTCAACGAAGGTGCCGGCGGCGAGCTCGACAAGAACGAAAAGCCGGTCGCGCTGCAGATCCAGGCCGGCGAGAAGGTCTACCAGGACTTCAAGCTCGAGGGCGTCGACGTCGGCGGCCACAGTTCGCGCCCGACCAAGGCCAACCCGATCGCGCACCTGGCTGCGGGCTTGGCGAAACTGTCCGCGTACAATTTCCCGATCGCGCTCAACCCGGTCACGCGCGGCTATTTCGAGGCGCAGGCCAAGCTGCAGTCGCCGCAGATCGCCGCGGACATGCGCGCGGTGCTCGCGGCCAAGCCCGACGAGGCCGCGGCCGAGCGGTTGTGGGCGGTGAATCCGGGCTGGAATGGCACGCTGCGCACCACCTGCGTCGTCACCGAAATCAACGGCGGCCACGCGCCGAACGCGCTGCCGCAGCACGTCGATGCCAACGTGAACTGCCGCATCCTGCCCGGCGTGGCGGTCGAGGAAGTACGCAAGCAGATCGCGAGCGTGATGGGCGAAGACAAGATCACGGTCAAGGCCGTCGGTGAGCCCGGCATGCAGACGCCGCTGCCGCCGCTGAGCGAGCAGATGATGGAGCCGGTGCGCAAGATCGCCGAGACGCTGTGGCCCGGCGTCGCGATCGTGCCGACGATGGCGACCGGAGCGACCGACGGCCGCTTCCTCAACGCAGGCGGCGTGCCCACCTATGGGCTGTCCGGCATGTTCCACGATGCCGAGGGCAGCCGCGCGCACGGCCTCAACGAGCGCATCCGCGTGAAATCACTGCTCGATGGGCGCAGATTCCTTTACGAGGTCGTGAAGATCTACGCGAACAGCGCCGATGCGGCGAAGTAAGGGAGCCGCGCCCGCTCCTCATTCCGGCTTTCGCCGGGATCACGATTGAAGCAGCAATCCGGCTCCGCACCAGCGACGCGGAGTCGGGCTTACTCGGATCAGCGGCACGCGCGGCCGATTGAAGAAATCCCATCGCGCAATGACGACCGCGCGGCCATTGCGATCAGCGCAAGAACGAGCACGCCGAGCACCACTCCGACAGCGCCGGCGCGCCGATGGAAGCAAACAGATCGGGGACGTCCAATGTGGCGCTGAGGGAGCGGAGCGGCGGGGTTATGTCGGGGTTCCCCAAGGTCCCAGTCACCTGATAGGTGATCTCGTCCAGATGCCCCAAGTTTGCGGAAACTGAATAGCTTATTGGAGGTGAAGCCCGGTTAGTGCAAAAAGCATTGGCGTTTTTCGAATTGATCTGAATAGCGTTGCCTTTTATGGTGATACTGGTGACTGCGGTATATCTGGATTCAGCGCCGGTTTTACACGTGTCGGTCAACCCCGTTACTACCGCTTCCACCTGCCCTTGGACGTTGAAGCGGAAGGACAATACTTCGTCGAAGGCAAACGCTGAGGCTGGCAGCAATAACAACAGCATTGCCGCCAGGGTGAATGGGAGTTTCCGTCAAAGTGGTCATGAGGTTCTCCATGTACCCGAGAAGGATTAGTTGACGACCGAACCACGGTCACCCAATTCACCCCGTTCCATACCTGCATATCGAAGTTGGTGATGCCGTACTGGTCGAACGTGGTCTGATCGGTAGGTTCGACCGGGTTCGGGTAGTTGTCCTGCACGGTGTAGACGCTGACCTGGTCGAACCACTGGTGACCGGAGAAATCGATGCGTGCCCGGTCGGGATAGGCATTCGGTGTGGCATCGTTCCAGCCGCCGCCGCTGCCCCAGTTCAGGCCCTTGCGCTCGCCTTCGATGATCGCCGCGACCGGGTAGGCCGCACTGAGGCTTGACGAGGCGGTCGCGGTGGCCGCGTTCGTGGCGGCGGCCCGGTTGCGGTCGTCGCGCGCTTCCACCTCGACGATGCCTTGTCAGCGGCTCTGACGCGCGGCCCGCTTGCGCAACGCGAACAACGCAACGCTGGCCGTCGACAGCAACAACATGCCTAGTGCCCACGGCGACAAGGCCGGTGCGGCTACGGAGTATGGGTCTGACATGTTCAACGTCGCCGCCAGAAAGCGAATCGGCGGTGCGCCCTCGTTCCAGACAACCTGATATGTACTGCCCTCAAGGTGGCCGAGGTTGGCCACCTGCTGATATGTCCAAGGCGGCTCCTTCGGTATGGAACAAAGTCCACCTTTATATGCCGATACGACAACTATGCCGTTGCCAGCCATCGTTATGGACGATGGCGGATCAAACTCTACATTGGCGCCTTGCCCATTGCAGCCAAACCCTCGCGTCAACCCGGTAACCACCGCTTCGACCTCGCCCTGC
>JAFEFS010000020.1 GCA_018240465.1 Pseudomonadota bacterium | reverse complement strand
TCGAGCAAGGCAAGCTGACCGGGACGCGTGGCCGGGGATGCGCGCAGTTGCGCGATTTCGGCGAGATAGTCGGTCAGGGTCAGCGCGGTCGCCTCGGTCTGCACGATCAGGCGCAGACGACGGAATTCGTTCCAGCGTTCGGCCTCGTCGGTGCTCAGCGTCTGCGGCCAGTTGCGTGCACGGTAGCGGAACAGCAGTTCGCTGTAGCGCGGATCGAGGAAAGGAAACTGGCGCGTGCCGAGCTGCTCCGGCGGGGTGCGCCGCACTTCGCGGAACAGGCGCTTGTCCGCATCGGTCGGAAAGCCGGAATAGATCGCCAGATCGGGATCGACCGTGCCGCGTTCCTCGCGCGGCGTCGAAAAGACTTCGTGCAATTTTTCCACCAGTCCTTGCGCGTTTTGCAATTGCATGAGATGCGTCTTGCAACGCTCGACATCGAGCCCGATGCGCGCGGTGTCGACGCCGTTCAAGGCCGACAGCGGCGCCAACGCCGGCGACTTGTTCGCGTGCACGGTCTTGAGCGCAACGCGCTCGACATCCTCGGGCAGGTCGGCGCGCGGGGTGAACACGCGATCGGCGATCTCGTCGGCCGCGAGTTCGAGCAGCGGCGCGGGATCGACATCGAGGTCGTAGACGATCACGCCGTTGTTCTGGCTCGGGTGCGCGGCCAGCGGCACGATCATCGCCAGACAACCGCGCTCGGCCGGATAGCGCGAGGACACATGCAGCACCGGCGTGCGGTGCGCGTAGTCGAGCAGCTCGAATGCGCGCTGCTTGCGCCGCAATTCGAAATAGAACTGCCATAGCCGCGGCTGGCGCGCGCGCAGCAGGCGGGCGAGGGCGATCGTCGCCTGCACGTCGGACAGAGCATCGTGGGCATGCTCGTGGGCGAGATGGTTTGCCGCGGCGAGGTCTTCCAGTTTGAAGCTGGGCAGGCCGCCCTCACGCTGCGGCCATTGGATGCCCTGCGGGCGCAGCGCGTAGCACATGCGCACTAGATCGATCAGATCCCAGCGCGAATTCTTGTCCTTCCACTCGCGCTCGTAGGGATCGTGAAAATTGCGATAGAGCAGGTTGCGCGTGAATTCGTCGTCGAAGCGCAGCGAGTTGTAGCCGACGCCGCAGGTGGCGGGCACGGCGAGTTCTTCCTCAATGCGTGCGGTGAATTCGGCCTCGATCATGCCCTCGCGCTCGGCCTGTTGCGGCGAAATGCCGGTAACGAGGCAGGCGGCGGGCCGCGGCAGCACATCGGCCGCGGGTTTGCAGAAGATCGACACCGGCTCGCCGACCAGTTCGAGTTCGAGCGTGGTGCGCTGCCCGGCGAACTGCACGGCGCGATCGCGACGCGGATCGGTGCCCGAGGTCTCGTAGTCGTGCCAGAAGAAGCTTGCCGGGTTCATCGGCCAAGCTTACCGGAACGCGTCCGGTGTGCGCTCAGCCGCGCGCAAGCGCGTCGCCGGGAACGCGCACGGCACCTTCCATCAGCACGCGCGCCGAGCGCGACATGATCGCGCGGGTCACGCTCCAGCGACCATCGATGAGCTGCGCCTCGGCGCCGACGCGCAAGGTGCCGGACGGATGGCCGAAGCGCACCGCGTTGCGCTCGCCGCCACCGGCGGCGAGATTGACCAGGGTGCCCGGAATCGCCGCGGCCGTGCCGATCGCAACGGCCGCCGTGCCCATCATCGCGTGGTGCAGCTTGCCCATCGACAGCGCGCGCACGTTGAGGTCGATCTCGTTCGCGGCGACGGCCTTGCCGCTCGACGCCGTGTAGCCCTGCGCCGGCGCTACGAACGCGATCTTCGGCGTGTGCTGGCGCTGCGCGGCTTCGGCGAGATTCCCGATCAGGCCCATCTTCCGCGCGCCGTGCGCACGGATCGTCTCGAACATCGCGAGCGCCCTGGCATCGCCGTTGATTGCGTCCTGCAGCTCGGTGCCGGTGTAGCCGATGTCGGCGGCATTGAGGAAAATCGTCGGGATGCCGGCGTTGATCAGGGTCGCCTGGAACGTGCCGATGCCGGGCACGTCCAGGTCATCGACCAGATTTCCGGTCGGGAACATCGCGCCGCCGTCGTCACCCTCGTCGGCCGGATCGAGGAATTCGAGCTGGATCTCGGCCGCGGGAAAGGTGACGCCATCGAGTTCGAAGTCGCCGGTCTCCTGCACTTCGCCGTTCGTGATCGGCACGTGCGCGACGATGGTCTTGCCGATGTTCGCCTGCCAGATGCGCACCGTGCAGAGGCCCTCGCGCGGAATCTTCGCGGCGTCGATCAGCCCGCTCGAAATCGCGAACGGCCCGACCGCGGCCGAGAGATTGCCGCAGTTGCCCGACCAGTCGACGAACGGCTTGTCGATCGAGACCTGGCCGAACAGGTAATCGACATCATGATCCGCTCGCGCGCTCTTCGCGACGAT
>JAFEFS010000001.1 GCA_018240465.1 Pseudomonadota bacterium | reverse complement strand
TGCAGCGCGACGATGCGTTCGCGCAGCGCGTCGAAACGCTCGCGCGTGGTCTTGATGATCAGCAGCTGCTCTTCGTCGCGATGCAGAAGGCCTTGCCAGCGGTAGGTCGAGATCAGGCCGGGGAGACGGTTGACGCAGGCGGCGAGGCGCTCTTCGACGAGCAAGGTCGCGATGCGCTGGCCGGTTTGCGCGTCGGGGCAGGTGCATAGCGCTATGATCGCGGTCATGTCGGATGAGGAAGCAATCATGGGTATGCGTCTATCCTGCGCCGGAAAAATTCTGCGTCAACCTTTGTTTTCGCGTGGCGCCGCGCATGCGTTGCTGATCCTGCTCGGCTTTTGCGTCGCAGCAGCCGCATCCGCCGCGGCGCCGTCGCCGGAAATCAACGTCGCCAGCTACAACCTGCGGCTGAACGTGGCCTCCGACGGAGCGAATGCGTGGCCGCACCGCGTCGATGCGGTCAAGGCACTGATCCGCTATCACGAGTTCGACATCGTCGGCACGCAGGAGGGCTTGCCGCAGCAGATCGCCGATCTCGATGCGATGCCGGGTTTCGCCCACGTCGGCGTCGGCCGCGACGACGGCAAGGACGCGGGCGAGCATTCGGCGATCTACTATCGCACTGCGCGCTTCGAGGTCGAGAAGCACGGCGACTACTGGCTCAGCGAGACGCCGGACAGGCCCTCGAAAGGCTGGGATGCGAAGTGCTGCAACCGCATCGCGAGCTGGGCAAAGTTCCATGATCGCATCAGCGGCAGACACTTCTTCGTGTTCAACGTGCACTTCGACCATCAGGGCGAAGTCGCGCGGCGCGAGTCGGCGAAACTGATGCTGCGCAAGATCCGCGAGATCGCAGGCGACGCCACGCTGATCTGCACCGGCGATTTCAATTCCACGCCGGACACCGAGCAGGTCAGGACGATGAAAACGGCATTGCGCGATGCGCGCGAAGTCAGCGCCGAGCCGGCCTACGGCCCGCAGGGCACGTTCGAGGACTTCAAGCTCGACTCGGCGCTGCCCGAGCGCATCGATTACATCTTCGTCGGCCGCGGCATCGACGTGCTCAAGTACGCGACGCTGACCGATTCGGTCGAAGCGCGTTTCCCCTCCGATCATCTGCCGGTCGTCGCACGGATCCGCCTGCCGTAGCCGCGTCGCGGGCTTGTTGCGAATTCCGGATCACGCCTTGAGCAAGGCGCCGGCACCGAGCGCGAGCAGTTCTTCGGCGACGTCGCGACCCAGTGTTTCCGGCCCGGCGTCGAATGCGGACAGCGCCGTGGCGCGGATCAATCGTCCCGTCGCCGCATCGCCGACGAGGCCGTGCAGTTGCAGGCCGTGTTCGGTTTCGGTGCACCAAGCCGCGATCGGCACTTCGCAATTGCCCTGCAGGCGGCGCGTCATCGCGCGCTCGGCGCTGGTGCAGCGCGCCGTCGCTGCGTCGTGCAGCGGCGCGATCAGCGCCGCGGTGCGTGCATCGCCGGCGCGCAATTCCACGGCGATCGCGCCTTGCGCCGCAGCCGGCAGCCAGTCCGGCGCGGCCAGACGGCTGCGGATGCGCGCGGCGAGGCCGAGCCGGTCCAGCCCCGCGCAGGCGAGCACGATCGCGGCGTAGTCGCCGGCATCGAGCTTGGCCAGGCGGGTGTTGACGTTGCCACGCAGGTCGACGAGCTCGAGGTCCGGACGCAGCGCGCGCAGTTGCGCCTGCCGGCGCAGCGAGGAGGTGCCGACGCGCGCGCCGCAGGGCAGTTCGTCGAGGTGCGGATATTCGCCGCTGACGAAGCCGTCTGCGGCATCGGCGCGTTCGAGCACGGCGCCGACCTCGAAGCCGGCGTCGAGCTCCATCGGCATGTCCTTGTACGAATGCACGGCGATGTCGGCGCGGCGTTCGGCGAGGGCGACTTCGAGTTCCTTGAGAAACAGGCCTTTGCCGCCGATCTGCGCGAGCGGCCGGTCGAGGATGCGGTCGCCGCGCGTGGTCATCGGCAGCAGCTCGACGGTCAGGCCGGGATGCGCGGTACGCAGGCGTGCGGCGACGTGCTCGGCCTGCCACAGGGCAAGCGCGCTCTGGCGCGTGGCGATTCGAATGACATTCATCGGCACATTTTACCGGCCGCGGCAAAAATCCGCTTCATTCGCCCTTGACGAATTTGCGCAGCGCGGGCAGGTTGCGCCGGCTCACTTCGAGTCGCTCGTCGCTGCCGGAGAGGAGCACGAGGAATCGCTCTTCGCCCACGCGTTCGAGTCCGGCCACGCGGTTCTTCGCGACGAGGCAGTTGCGATGGATGCGCACGAAGCGCTCGTCGAACTCGGTTTCGAGCGTCTTCAGCGATTCCTCGACGAGCACCTCGCCGCGCGCGTGGCGCACGCGCACGTACTTGTCCTCGGCGGCGAAGTAGTCGATGTCGACGACCGGCACCATGACGAGGTTGCCGCGCACGCGCGCGCACAGATGCGTGCGGCGCACGGGCATGACCACGGCGGACTGCACGCGCGCGACGACCGCGCCGCTGTAGCGCTGCGCGCGCGCAAGCGCGGCGCGCAGGCGTTCGCCGCGGATCGGCTTGACCAGATAGTCGACCGCGTTCGCCTCGAATGCCGCGAGCGCGTGTTCGTCGTAGGCGGTGCAGAAGATCACTGCGGGCGCCGGATCGAGCGCGGCGAGATGGCGCGCGGCTTCGAGACCGCCCATCAACGGCATGTCGATATCGAGCAGGACCAGGTCCGGAGCGAGGCGCTCGCAGATTTCGACCGCACTGCGTCCGTCGCCGGCCTCGCCGAGCACATCGACGCCGCCAATTTCGGCGAGCAGGCTCGCCATGCGCGCGCGCGCGGGCGGTTCGTCGTCGACGATCAGGGCCTTCATGACGCCGCCTTCGCCGCGGGCAGGCACAGCCAGACTTCGTAGTCCTCGCTGCCCTCGCGCACTTCGAGCGCGCCGCGCCGGCCGCAGAGGTACTCGATCCGGCTGCGCGTGTTGCTCAGCGCCATGCCGTTGCGTGACGGTGCGCGCATGCCTTCGCGCGGGCGCGGGTTGGCGATCGTGACCACGACATCCTCGCCCCGGCGGTGCGCGCGCAGGAGCACGCTGCCACCCTGCGCCAGCGGCTGGATGCCGTGGTGGATCGCATTCTCGACCAGCGGTTGCAGCAACAGCGCCGGCACCGGCAGATCGTGCGGCAGATCGGGGGCGAGGTCGCACTGCACGCGCAGGCGCTCGCCGAGGCGCAATTGCTCGATCGCGAGATAGCGCTGCGCGAGTTCGAGTTCCGCGCCGAGAGTGGAGGGCTTGCCGTCGGCGCCGAGCGCGGCACGGAACAGGTCGGAGAGATCCTCGACCGCGCGCTCGGCTGCGACCGGTTCGGTACGGATCAGGCTCGCGATCGTATTCATGCTGTTGAACAGGAAGTGCGGGCGGATGCGCGCCTGCAGCGCATCGAGCCGCGCGCGCGCTTCGGCCTGCACGCGTGCGCGCCACTGTTCGATTACATAGAAATAGCGCAGCAGTGCCGCGCCGACGAGCGCGGCGAGGGCGGTGTTGCGCAGGACGAAACGCGGGCCGAATTGCGGTGCCAGGGTCAGGCCGGCGCCGAGCTGCTGGTCCAGCGTGAACACGATCGCGCTGCCGAGCGCGACCAGCGCGAGGATGATCGCGTAGGCGGCGAGCACGCCGGCGAGCGGCGCCAGCTGGAACAGGGCCGGGCGCATCTGGCAAAGGCAGACGATGCAGACCAGGGCGAGCCATTGCGCGAACACCGTCGCCGTGCCGAGGCGAGGCAACAGCGGCATCGCCTCGTCGCTCGGCGCGAGCAGGATCGCGGCGACGAGCAACTCGACCACGAGCATCGTCGCGAGCAACACGGGCAGCGAACAGAAATCCGGCAACCACGGGGCGGTTGCGGGTGTCTGCTTCTTTGCGCCGTCGCCCATCGCCGGAGTGCGCTCAGCGCAGGCGCGCGCCGAGCCAGTGGCGCAGATCGGCGATTTCGTCGGCGCAGACTTGGTGCGCCATCGGATAGCCGTGCCACTCGGGCGCGTAGCCGAGGTGTTGCAAGGCATCGCGGCTGATCTCGCCGAGACGGTACGGCACGATGGGATCGACGGTGCCGTGACCCATGAAGATCGGGATGGCGCGATTGGCGGCGGCGGCTTCGGCCGCAGTTTTCTCGGCCAGCGGCAGGTAGGTCGACAGCGCGATGATGCCCGCCAGCGCCTGTGCATGGCGCACGCCGGCGGCAAGCACGATCGCACCGCCTTGCGAGAAGCCGGCGAGAACGATGTTCGCACCGGCCACGCCGCGCGTACGCTCGCGCTCGATCAATTCTTCGAGTTGGACGATGGACGCGCGCATGCCGGCCTCGTCCTGCTTCTGCGCGATCTCCATGCCGGAGATGTCGTACCAGGCGCGCATCGGCATGCCGCCGTTGACGGTCACCGGCCGCACCGGTGCATGCGGGAACACGAAGCGCAGCGCCGGCCAGCTGCGGTCGACCAGTTCGGGCACGATGGGCTCGAAATCGTGGCCGTCGGCACCGAGGCCGTGCAGCCAGATCACGGCGTGTTGCGGGTTGGGGGCGGTTTCGATTTCGACGGCGGGCAGGGGCATGCGGGTCAAGGTTGCTGGAATCGGGGACAAAGCATAGAAGCAACCTCGTTCGCGCGAAAGCCGCGGTGAGCGAAAAAGCGTGACTTCCGGCCGCTTGCTGGCAGGTCGGCGTCGGCTATGCTGCGCGCTTTGCGCGCCACTGGATTTCGCCCATGATTCGCCGTCCCTTCACCGTTTTCATCGCTTCGCTCGTTTTCGTTTCCTCGCTGGCACAGGCCGATGGCGCTGCCGTCGCCGTGCCGTCGCCGACCCTGGAAACGATCATGGCCGACCCGGCCTGGATCGGCTCCCCGCCGCAAAATCCTTTCTGGTCGGTGGACGGCAAGGCGGTGTACTACTCGGCCAGGCGCAAGGATTCGGCGCTCGTCGACCTGCATCGCGTCGATCTTGCCGATGGCAAGGACAGCGTGGTCGACGGCGCTGCGATGGCGGCGAGCGACGGCACCGATGCGGTCTACGATCTTGCCGGCACGCGCGCGGCGTTCGCGCGCAACGGCGACATCTTCGTGCGCGATCTGCGCAACGGCGCGCTGACCCAGGTCACGCGCACGCCGGAGCGGGAATCGGCGCCGCAGTTCTCGGCCGACGGGCGCAGGTTGAGTTTTCGCGCCGGCAACGACTGGTTCGTGCATGATCTCGCCAGCCATGTGACCGCGCCGGCTGCCGTGCTCAAAAGCGAAAAGGATCCCGATGCCAAGCCGGCCGACGACGACCTGCGCGATTTCCAGCTGCGCACGTTCTCGACGCTGGCCAGGCTCAAGGACGAGAAGGAGGCGCGCCGCACGCATGCCGAGGAACTGCGCCGCGCCGATCCGACGCGCGCCGCCGCACCGTTTTTTCTCGGCGAGGAGGTGAAGGTTCTCGACACCGAGCTTTCGCCCGATGCGCGCTTCCTGCTCGTGGTGACGATGGCGAAGAAGCACGACGAAGGCCGTCACGGTGAGTTGACGCGCTATGTGACCGAGTCCGGCTACGAGGAATTCGAGAAGGAGCGCGTGCGCGTCGGCCGCAACGCGCCCGCGCCGCAATCGCTGCAGCTGCTCGACCTCGTCGCGCACAAGGCCTATCCGCTTGCGCTCGACGCGCTGCCCGGAATCCACGACGACCCGCTCAAGAGTGTGCGCGAGGAGAATGCTCGACAGGATCAGGCGAAAGCGGCCGGCAAATCCGCCGCCGAAAAATCCGATGCGCGGACGAAGGACAAGGCGGATGCGGCAAAGCCGCGCGGCGTGCGCATCGTCTCCAGTGCCGAGGACGGCGGTGGCGGCGGCATCGCCTGGAGCCGCGACGGCCAGGCACTCGCGATCCAGTTGCGCGCGATCGACAACAAGGACCGCTGGATCGCCACGGTCGATCTCGCCGCGCACCGGCTCGTGCCGCAACATCGCCTGACCGATCCGGCCTGGATCAACTGGAACTTCAACGAATTCGGTTTCCTCGACGACAACCGCACGCTCTGGTACGAATCGGAGGAAACCGGTTATGCGCATTTGTACACCAAGGCCGCGAACGGCAAGGCGAGCGCACTGACCGGCGGACGGTTCGAGGTCTCGCGTCCGCAGCTGTCGACCGATGGGCGCTGGTTTTACCTGCGCGCGAACGCCGAGGCGCCGTATGCCTATGACGTTTATCGCGTGCCGGCGAGCGGCGGCAAGCTCGAGCGCGTCACGCACTACAAGGGCATGCAGGACTTCGCGTTGAGCCATGACGGCCGCCAGTTGCTCGTCACCCACTCGGCCAGCTACGTGCCGGCGCAGCTCGCGATCGTCGAGGCCGACGGCTCGGGTTCGCCGCGCGAACTCGGCGACACGCGCAGCGCGGCGTTCGCCGGCATGACCTGGCTCGCGCCCGAGATCGTCGAAGTGCCCTCAACCCATTTCAAGGGCGTGATCTTCGCCAAGTTGTACAAGCCGGCGGGGACGGACAAGTCGGCGAAGCATCCCGCGGTGATCTTCGTCCACGGCGCGGGTTACCTGCAGAACGTGCACCTGCAATATCCGGCCTACTTCCGCGAACAGATGTTCCACAACCTGCTGGTGCAGAAGGGCTATGTCGTCATCGACATGGACTACCGCGGCTCGGAAGGTTACGGCCGCGAGTGGCGCACCGCGATCTACCGCCAGATGGGCCATCCGGAACTCGAAGACCTGCTCGATGGCAAGAAGTATCTGGTCGACCACTACAACGTCGATCCGAAGCGTGTCGGCATCTACGGCGGCTCGTACGGCGGCTTCATGACCCTGATGGCGCTGTTCCGCGCGCCGGGCGAGTTCGCCGCGGGCGCCGCGCTGCGTCCGGTCACCGACTGGATGCAGTACAACCACGAATACACCTCCAACATTCTCAATACGCCGCAGGACGACCCGATCGCGTACAAGCGGTCGTCACCGATCGAATTTGCCGCGGGCCTGCGCGATCCGCTGCTGATCTGCCACGGCGTGATCGACGACAACGTGCTGTTCGAGGATTCGATGCGCCTGTACTGGCGCCTGATCGAGCTGCACAAGGACAACTTCACGATCTCGCCGTACCCGCTCGATCGTCATGGTTTCACCAATGCCGATGCATGGCTGGACGAGTACAAGCGCATCGACAAGCTGTTTGAGACGAATCTGGAATCCGCGCATTGATCGTCCGAGGACCGCGCCATGCGCATCACCGGCCTGACCCCCATTCTCAACGTTTCCGACATCCACGCGAGTTTCGAGTGGTTCGCAAAGTGGGGTTGGCGCCGAGGCTTCGAGTGGGGCGATCCGCCGACCTTCGGCAGCGTGGTTACGCAAGCCTGCGAAATTTTTCTCTGCCAGGGCGCGCAGGGTGGGCGTGGCAAGGGCAGCAATACGACGACGTTCGGCGTCGAGGCGGGCAGCGAAACGGCCGACAAGGGTGTCTGGATGTCGGTCTGGGTCGATGACGTCGATGCCGTCCACGCGTGTTGTATCGCACAAGGAATCGAGGTGATGTTTCCCCCGACCGACATGCCGTGGGGCGTGCGCGAAATGCATGTGCGCCATCCCGACGGGCACGTTTTCCGCATCGGCCGCGGCAGCGCGGACGCGGAGGATTGCGACTGATCGGGAACCGGCCCACAATCCGGCCATGAGCACGCCGCGGCGCGCATTGGGGCTTTGGTCGGCGACCGCATTGGTCGTCGGCAACATGATCGGCTCCGGTGTGTTCCTGTTGCCGGCATCGCTTGCGCCGTACGGGCAGGCCAGCCTCTACGGTTGGGCCTTGTCGGCGTCAGGTGCATTGCTGCTCGCCGGCGTGTTTGCCTATCTCTCGCGCCGCCATCCGGTCGCCGGAGGTCCCTACGCGTATGCGCGCATCGCGTTCGGTGATCTGACCGGTTTCATCATGGCCTGGAGCTACTGGATCTCGGTCTGGTGCGCAGTGGCCGCCATTGCGGTCGCATTCGCTGGCAGCGCGGCGGCGATCTTTCCCGCGCTGGCCACGCCCGCGCGCGAAGCGGCCTGCGCGCTGATCGTGCTCTGGCTGGGCACGGCGTTCAACATCGCCGGCGTGCGCACCGCGGGCATCGCCCAGCTCGTCATCACCGTCCTGAAGTTGCTGCCATTGTTCGTCGTGATCGCGGTCGGTGCGAGCCGGCTCGACGCGCAATCGTTCACGCCGTTCAATCCGAGCGGACAAGGCTGGCTGTCGGTGACGACGGTGACCGCCGCGCTCGCGCTGTGGGCCTTGCAAGGCATGGAGTGCGCGACGATTCCGGCCGAGCACGTCGCCGACGCCGGGAAGACGATTCCGCGCGCGACCCTGCTCGGCGTCGCGCTCGCCGCGGCGGTGACGATTGCGGCCTGCACTGTCGTGCTCGGCCTGGTGCCGCTGGACAAGCTGGCGATGTCGACCGCGCCGTTCGCCGATGCGGCGTCGCGCCTGTGGGGGCAGGGCGCCGGTACCGCGATGGCGGTGGCGATGGCGGTATCCTGTCTCGGCGCGCTCAACGGCTGGGTTCTCGTGCAGGGGCAGGTGCCGTATGCGGCGGCGCGCGATGGCTTGTTCCCGGAATATTTCGCCCGCGTCGATGCGAACGGCACGCCGCGTATCGGCCTGATCATTGGTAGCGTGCTTGCGACCTTGCTTGTCGTCGCCAATTTCACCGGATCGCTGGTCGCGGTGTTCACCGCCTCGATTCTGCTCGCCACGGCCGCGGCGCTGCTGCCGTATGCGTTCAGCGCGGCGGCGATGCTCAAACTCGAAACGGGTGCGCCGATCGTGTCGTCTTGGCGGCTCGCTGTTGCCGCGCTCGCCTGCGTCTACAGCATCTGGGCACTGGTCGGCACGGGCGCCGAAGCCTTGATCTGGGGCGCGGGCTTGCTGCTTGCGGGTCTGCCGTTCTACTTGCTGCGGCGGACGCGGCACGTTGCGCGTGCGGTGGGCGACGCCTGACAGGGGTCACTATCGCAAATCATCTGCCTGCGTCACCATACGCGTCTCTCCGCACGCGCGTGCCTGCATGGCTTCGATGCAAAAACCCAATCACGCCCTGACCCAGGGCGCGATCGGCAAGACCCTGTTCGTGTTCACGCTGCCGATCCTCGCCGGCAACGTGCTGCAGTCGCTCAACGGCTCGGTCAACGCGATCTGGATCGGCCATGGCCTCGGCGAAGCCGCGCTCGCGGCCGGCTCCAACGTCAACACGATCCTGTTCTTTCTGATCGGCGCCGTGTTCGGCGTCGGTATGGCGGCGACCATCCTCGTCGGCCAGAGCATCGGTGCGAACAACATCGCGCAGGCCAAGCGCGTGGTCGGCACCAGTCTCGTGTTCTTCACCGCGATGTCGGTGGCGATTGCGGCGCTCGGTCTCCTCTTCGCCGAACCGCTGATGGCGAAGATGCGCACGCCCGCAGAGGCGCTGCCGCTCGCGGTGGCCTATCTGCGCGTGATCCTGCTCGGCGTGCCGTTCATCTACCTGCAGGCGTTCATCAGCATGACGCTGCGTGGCGCGGGCGATGCGCGCACGCCGTTCCTGTTTCTCGCCGTCAACGTCATGCTCGACATCGTGCTCAATCCGCTGTTCATCTTCGGCACGAAACGCCTCGTCGGCATCGCGCTGATTCCGGAGATGGGCATCGCCGGTTCCGCCACCGCTTCGCTGATCGCCACCGCGACGACGCTGATCGCGCTGATCGCGTATCTGTACCACAGCAGGCATTTCCTGCGCATCACGCGCGAGGAGTTGCATCACCTGAAGATCGATCCGGCGATCCTCAAGTCGCTGGTTGTCAAAGGCCTGCCGATGGGCCTGCAGATGATCGTGATGTCGGCATCGATGGTCGCGATGATCTCGCTCGTCAACAGCTTCGGCGAGCACACGACCGCGGCCTATGGCGCCTGCTTCCAGATCTGGAACTACGTGCAGATGCCGTCGATGGCGGTCGGCATGGCCGCGTCGAGCATGGCCGCGCAGAACGTCGGCGCGAAGCTGTGGGACCGCGTCGATCGCATCGCGCTGACCGGCATCGGTTTCAATTTCCTGCTCACCGGCGGGCTGGCGTTGATCCTCTACCTGTTCAACCGCGGCGCGCTGAATCTGTTCCTGCCGAGCGACAGCGGCGCGCTGGACATCGCGCAGCACATCAACCACATCGTCGTCTGGTCGTTCGTACTGTTCGGCATTTCGTTCGTGCTCAGCGGCGTCGTGCGTTCGACCGGCGCGGTGATTCCGCCGCTGATCATTCTGTTCCTCGCACTGTGGGTCATGCGCATCCCGTTCGCCTACCTGCTCAGCCCGAGCTGGGGCGCGGACGCGATCTGGTGGAGTTTTCCGCTGGGTTCGGCCGCGTCGGTGACGCTGTCGACGCTGTACTACCGCTATGGCGGCTGGCGCAAGGCACGCATGCTGGCGCCTGCGCCTAGCGCTGGCAGCGCGGACAGTAGAACGTCGAACGCTGACCCAGCGTGACCACACGGATCGGCGTGTCGCAGACCTTGCACGGCTCGTCCGCGCGTCCGTAGACGAACAACTCCTGCTCGAAATAGCCCGGCGTGCCGTCGGGCGAGATGAAATCGCGCAGCGTCGTGCCGCCGCGAGCGATCGCATGGTCGAGGATGCGCTTCACTTCCTCGGCGAGCCGTTCGTAGCGCGCGAGCGACACCGAACCCGCCGCGCGGTGCGGATGGATGCCGGCGGCGAACAGCGCCTCGGCCGCATAGATGTTGCCGACGCCGACCACAATCTTCTGGTCCATGAGGAAGGTCTTCACCGGCGCCATTCGGCCGCGTGACTTCTTCCACAAATAGGCGCCGCCGAAGTCTTCGTCCAGCGGCTCGGGACCGAGGTCGGCGAGCAGTTCGTGGGTGACTCCGGGGGGCTGCCACAGCTGCGAGCCGAAGCGGCGCGGATCGGTGTAGCGCAGGATACGCCCGGAGTCGAGGTGCCAGTCCACGTGGTCGTGCGTGCCCGGCGCAGTCGTGCCCGCGAGCACGCGCAGCGAGCCGGACATGCCCAAATGCAGAAGTGCGCTGCCGGCTCCGGTGTGCACGAGCAGGTATTTCGCGCGCCGTTCGACTGCGTCGACGCGCTGGCCGGGCAGCTTGTCGCGCAGCGCCTTCGGAATCGGCCAGCGCAGCCGGGCCTGACGCACGACCACAGCCTCGATGCGGCGGCCGACGAGGTGCGGCGCAATGCCGCGGCGCGTGGTTTCGACTTCGGGCAGTTCGGGCATGGCCTCATTTTGCCAGTTCGACCGGAATACCTGTGCCGCCGGCCGCATTTTCTTCGATGATTTGCCGCGTCGCAGGGTCGAACAAGCCCATGAACCGCGGGGAATTTCACTGGCGTGGGCCCCGGGTGTCACGTATGATGACAAACTTGCCTCGGGGTGGGGTCTGAAGAGAAGCATATGTTTGATACTGTTCTGGATTTTCTCAACGGCGGCCTGCTGCATGCGGGCTGGCTGTTCAAGGTGGTCTACTTCCTCATCGTCACCCAGCTGACGATCTTCGCGGTGACCTTGTATCTGCATCGCAGCGCCTGCCATCGCGGCGTTGATTTCCATCCGGTCGTGGCGCATATCCTGCGCTTCTGGTCGTGGGTGTCGACCGGCATGGTCACGCGGGAGTGGGTCGCGGTGCATCGCAAGCACCACGCCAAGTGCGAGACCGTCGATGATCCGCACAGCCCGAAGTTCTTCGGCATCAACACGGTGCTGTGGCAGGGCGTCGATCTCTATCGCGTCGCCTCGCTCGACCAGGAGACGCTGGAGAAGTACGGCAAGGGCTGCCCGGACGACTGGATCGAGCGCCATCTCTATTCCGGCCACCCGTACTGGGGGCCGACGCTGACCTTCGTCGTCAACATCCTCCTGTTCGGCATCTGGGGCGTGGCGATTTCCGCGCTGCAGATGGTCTGGATTCCGTTCTGGGCCGCTGGCGTCGTCAACGGCATCGGCCATTGGTGGGGCTACCGCAACTTCGAGACCGCGGACATGGCGACGAACCTGTCGCCGTGGGGCGTGTGGATCGGCGGCGAGGAGCTGCACAACAACCATCACGCCTTCCCGAGCTCGGCCAAGTTCGCGCTGCGCAAGTTCGAGGTCGACATCGGCTGGGGCATCATCTGCGCGTTGCGCGCGGTCGGCCTCGCCAAGGTGCTGCGCGTGGCGCCGACACTCGACGTGCGCCCGAACGTGCCGTTGCCCGACACCGAAACGATCAAGGCGCTGGTCTCGCACAAGTTCGAGGTCATGAGTGACTACTTCCGCGGCGTGATCGCACCGACCCTGCGTGAAGACGCCGCGCAGGCAGGCGCCAACCTCAAGGCGATTCCGCGCGCGCTGCGCCGCGCGCTCGGCAACGGCGGGCGCTGGCTCGACGAGCATTCGCGACAGAAGATGCAGGCGCTGGTCGAGAACCGTCCGACCCTGCGCACGGTCTGCGATTTCCGCGCGCGCCTCGCCGTCGTGCTCGAACGCAATGCGGGCGGCGCCGAGGCGATGAGGGCGGCGCTGATCGACTGGTGCCGCGAGGCGGAAGCGTCGGGCATTGCCACGCTCGCCGCATTCGCGGCGCGCCTGCGCGGCTACGCTCTTGCTCCCGCGCGCGCCTGACGCATCGTTCTGAAAGGAATGAAAACACCCCGCCGCGTCGGGGTGTTTTTTTTTTGCGCGATCGACAGTTCGTTCGGTGCTTGTCCGATCAGTTGGCAACAGCATAAGAGCTTGGGTCACGAAGAACACGAAGAAAGGCTCCAGATGAACTTTTTGCTTCTTGTTCTTCGTGTTCTCCGTGGTTCAATCTGTCCTGATTCGCAACAATCCGCAGATGAAAAGACTGCCCGATCGGGGCGCTTTCGGTCCGAGTATCTACAACCCCGTCATTCCCGCGAAGGCGGGACAAGCGTGAAGCGCGCAGAAAAGCCGAAGGCTGGCTCCGAAGGGGCGAGCGAAACGAGCCATGCAGTGCCTTTTGCCTCCTCTCTCGCGAGCAGTCAAAGCCAAGTCACTGGATGACAGCCCTCCGGCTGTTGAAAGCCCCGCCAGGAGCACTCGGGAATGATAGGCCAAAGCCTTCCTTCGTCGAGATGTCGGCTGAGAATTGCCAACTGATCGTATAGGCGTGGCCGCTTCATCGGCCTGGCGCGAGAATCCGGCGCCGAGTTTCCGGGAATCAGCCAATGAAAAAGCCCCGCATCGCTGCGGGGCTTTTGTGTTGCTTCGGACCTGCGACGAGTTGAGCGTCCGCATCGGGCGCTCCGACGAGCTGAGTTGATCCACGAAGCGCGAGACGTTGGCGGCGACTACCGACGCACGTCCCGCGCGAGTGGATGACTCAGAAGTCGCCCATGCCGCCCATGCCGCCCATGCCGCCGCCCGGTGCGCCGTGGCTATGCGCTTCTTCCTTCTTCGGCGCTTCGGCGACCATGGCTTCCGTCGTGATGACCAGGCCGGCGATCGACGCGGCGTTCTGCAGCGCCGTGCGGGTCACCTTGGTCGGATCGAGAATGCCGAACTCGACCATGTCGCCGTACTCGCCGTTGGCGGCGTTGTAGCCGTAGTTGCCCTTGCCCGCGGCGACCTTGTTGAGGATAACCGAGGCTTCTTCACCGGCGTTGGTGACGATCTCGCGCAGCGGCGCTTCCATCGCGCGCTTGGCGATGATGATGCCGTGGTTCTGGTCTTCGTTGTCGCCCTTCAACTTCTTGATCGCATCGAGCGCACGCACCAGGGCGACGCCGCCGCCCGGGACCACGCCTTCCTCGACCGCCGCACGCGTCGCGTGCAGGGCGTCTTCGACGCGCGCCTTCTTTTCCTTCATTTCGACTTCGGTCGCGGCGCCGACCTTGATCACCGCCACGCCGCCGGCCAGCTTGGCCACGCGCTCCTGCAGCTTCTCGCGGTCGTAGTCGGACGAGGTCTCTTCGATCTGCGCCTTGATCTGCGCGATGCGCGATTCGATCGCCTTGGCGTCGCCCGCGCCGTCGATGATCGTCGTGTTCTCCTTCGAGGAGACGATCTTCTTCGCGCGGCCGAGATCCTTGAGCGTCGCCTTCTCGAGCGACAGGCCGACTTCTTCGGAGATGACCTGGCCGCCGGTGAGGATGGCCATGTCTTCGAGCATCGCCTTGCGGCGGTCGCCGAAGCCCGGCGCCTTCACGGCTGCGACCTTGACGATGCCGCGGATCGTGTTGACGACCAGGGTCGCCAGCGCTTCGCCTTCAACTTCTTCGGCGACGATCAAGAGCGGCTTGCCGGCCTTGGCCACGCCTTCGAGCACGGGCAGAAGTTCACGCACGTTCGAGATCTTCTTGTCGTGCAGGAGGATGTACGGATCTTCCAGCTCGACCTGCTGCGACTGCTGGTTGTTGATGAAGTACGGCGAGAGGTAGCCACGATCGAACTGCATGCCTTCGACGACGTCGAGCTCGTTCTCGAGGCCCGAGCCTTCCTCGACCGTGATCACGCCTTCCTTGCCGACCTTGTTCATCGCTTCGGCGATGATGTCGCCGATGTGCGTGTCGCCGTTGGCCGAGATCGTGCCGACCTGGGCGATCGACTTGTTGTCGGCCGAAGGCTTGGACAGGTTCTTCAGCTCGGCGACGGCGCCGACCACGGCCTTGTCGATGCCGCGCTTCAGATCCATCGGGTTCATGCCCGCGGCGACGGCCTTGAGGCCTTCGCGGATCAGCGCCTGCGCGAGCACGGTCGCGGTGGTGGTGCCGTCACCGGCGACGTCGGAGGTCTTGGAAGCGACTTCCTTGACCATCTGCGCGCCCATGTTCTCGAACTTGTCGGCCAGTTCGATCTCCTTGGCGACGGACACGCCGTCCTTGGTGATCGTCGGCGCGCCGAAGCTCTTGTCGAGCACGACATTGCGACCCTTCGGGCCGAGCGTGGCCTTGACCGCATTGGCCAGGGTGTTCACGCCGCGCAGGATGCGCGCGCGCGCGTCTTCACCGAAACGGATTTCTTTAGCTGCCATTGTCTTGATTCCTCGATTACGTATGCTTTTGATCGTCATTCCCGCGAAGGCGGGAATCCGGTTCTTGCGTTCTTGAATGCTGGATCGGAGAACTGGATTCCGGGCTCCGCCTGCGGTGGCCCCGGAATGACGGCTCTGGATTTGGTAGGGCTGATCAGCCTTCGATCACCGCAACGAGGTCTTCCTCGCGCATGACCAGCAGCTCTTCACCGTCGACCTTCACTTCGGTGCCCGAATACTTGCCGAACAGCACCTTGTCGCCGGCCTTGACCGCGAGTGGGCGCACCTTGCCGTCGTCGAGAATCTTGCCGGCGCCGACCGCGATAACCTCGCCCTTGATCGGCTTTTCGGTCGCGGTGTCGGGAATGACGATGCCACCGGCCGACTTGGTCTCGGCCTCCAGGCGCTTGATGATCACGCGATCATGCAATGGACGAAGCTTCATTAGCATATCCTCAACTGATTGAAAAACATGGAAATTTGTCCGGATTGTTAGCACTCCGGCATGCTGAGTGCCAAGTTTAGCGGCGAAGCAGCCCCGGTGTAAACGCCCCGCTGCGCGGAGGGATATGCGCTTGGGTGGACGGGTTTCAAGGGGGAAAAGACAAATTAGGCATAGCCTGGGCGAAGTCGATCGGCGAGGCTGCTTGTCCGACTTGAACGAATGAGGGTGGCGCTGGGCAAGAACACTCGTGTCTGTGGCTGTGCCACCTTCATCCGCCGCTTCGAGACACCTTTTCCCGGCAGCGCCTGAGCCTCGTGACGCGACCGAGCATTTTGTCGCATGTTTCGTGAATCATCGACGCGGTCAGGTCGGCGAGCGTGAGGTGACCCAACTTCTCGCGTCACATGCGCAGGTGCAGTTCGCGTTCGCGCTTGCCGCCGGGCTTCGGCTTGATCGAAATTAAATTTCGCGTTACGCGCGACTCGTTGGTATTGTTGGTGCCGCTTGTCCGAATCGAACGGACGACCTACCGCTTACAAGAGCCGGCAAACCAATTTTGCGCAACTTTTGCCAACACGTAACCGCTTGAAGCGTAGCGTTTTCTCATTGCATGATGTTGGCGGCAGTGGCTGCAAATTGTCCCAAGCTGTCCCAAGAGTGTCCCAAGGGCGGAGGCAGCTACTTCCGGCTAAAGTAGCTCGTCCGGCAACAGGTGAGCGAGGCTCGCTTGCCCTTGCTGACGCATGACGGGGTGACCATGATTTCACGCGAACAAGCTACGCAGATCGCAGAGGCGGAAGCGCTGGCCCATCAACTCGGCGAACGGGTCGATAGAGTCGTGCTGTTCGATGAGATAACTTGGCGTGAGCCGTGCCTTCCTTACTTCTTTTCGCCCGCTCCGGATTTGCCGCAGTGCTGGATCGCCTACATCGAACCATCCGGACGTCCTTCCATCAGGGCGAGCACCATCGTTGCAGTACACCGCGAAACCGGAGAAGTCGTCTATCGTGGAAGCGCTGGCGATGAAGGTTAATCAGCAGGGTGAAGGGTCGCTTAGCGGCATCAATGACGCGTGCTTGACGCGCTGCTATTTCAGCCAGCGCGCGGGCGCTTGAGCCGTGCATGACGTGATGCCCGTAAGGCCGTTTCGCCCCATCGAAAGACGTACTTCCTG
>JAFEFS010000019.1 GCA_018240465.1 Pseudomonadota bacterium | reverse complement strand
TTCAAGCAGCAGAGCCAAGAGCAGCAGAATAAGATTCTGCAGAAGCAACAGCGAAAGCAAAAACCATCAACCAACCCGGGGGCCACTCTCAACTAATCCGTGGTCCGAGAAAACCCGGCAGGTCAACCCGCATGGTCGAGGTTCTTGAAAAGTCGGCCCCCAAGTCGCGGCGAGCTGTTGGCTAACAGCTCCAAACCAATATACAGAGTGATACGCTGGCGCATGGCCTGCCTCCGCGAATGTGCGTTGTTGCCTATAGGACCAACGGTGTGGCGCTGTGCGCTCGCGCCTAATCCACGGTACCTCGGCGGCAGTGACCTGCCTGGAATCAAGCCCTTCTATTTAGTGACAAGAGGTCATCGCTAAAGCATGTGGAAACGTATCTGGAGTGATCCGGTCTGGAGCAAGGTAATCTCCGCTGCGATTATTGCGGTAGCAGCGGGCGTCGGAACCTACTTGTTGGATTGGTGGCCGACTATCGGCAGCTACTTTGCAAAAGGGCTTGCCTTCGCTGGTGCAAGCTCACTGGTGCAAAATTGGTTTCTCGCAGTAATTGGGCTACTCGCCCTGCCGACTGTTGTCGTGTTAGTTGCATTGATGTGGCAGTTGGTTGGGACAGGCAAGCCCGAGGCCCCGAACTGGGAGGCCTATGTCTCGGATGTGTTCTTGGGGCTGCGCTGGCGATGGCATTACAACGGCTCAACCATGTCGGACTTAACGACCTTCTGCCCGCACTGCGACTATCAAGTTTTCCCAGCGAACGCGAGTGCTTACAACGTTATCGATCGTATAGCGTTCTCCTGCGATAGCTGTCGCGCGGAACTTGGAACGTTCGACGAGTCATTCCATTCGCTTGAAAACAAGGCACGCCGTTTCGCACAACAAAAGATTCGTACCCGTAGTTGGAATGCTAAAAAAGTCGCCTAACAACGCCGGTATGATCCGACTGGCTCATCGAAGCCGTGGGGAGATGCGGGAGGAGTCCATTCGATCGTTCACCCGGATTTCTTCGCGGATGCCTTCGTCTTCGCTATCCAGCCGTCGACGCGTGTCTCGAGTACATCGAGCGGCAGCGCGCCGCCGTCGAGGATCTCGTCGTGGAACGCGCGGATGTCGAACTGGCCGCCGAGTTCCTTCTTCGCCTTCGCGCGCAGTTCGAGGATCTTGAGCTGGCCGAGCTTGTACGAGAGCGCCTGGCCCGGCATGACGATGTAGCGGTCGGTCTCGGCCTGCACGTCCGGTTCGTCGTCGGAGGAATGCGCGTGGAACCAGTCGACCATCTGCTGCCGCGTCCAGTGCTTGTAGTGCACGCCGGTGTCGAGCACGAGGCGGTTCGCGCGCAGCAGCTCGTCGGACAGGTGGCCGTAGTAGCTCAGCGGGTCCTGGTAGAAGCCGACTTCCTCGCCGAGGCGTTCGGCGTACAGCGCCCAGCCCTCGACGTAGGCGTTGTAGCCGGCCTGCTGGCGGAACGGCGGCAGGCCCGGCAGGGTCTGCGCGATCGAGATCTGCATGTGATGGCCGGGCACGCCTTCGTGATAGGCCGTCGTCTCGATGTTGAGCAGCGAGCGGTTCTGGAAATCGCCGGTGTTGACGTAGACACGGCCGGGACGCTTGCCGTCGGGCGTGCCCTGGTTGTACTCGGCGGCAGCGGCTTCCTTCTCGCGGTATTCCTGCGTCGGCACCACCTCGACCGCGCTCTTCGGCAACAGGCCGAACAGCTGCGGCAGCTTCGGCTCCATCTGCGCGATGTACTTTTTATACAAATCCACGATTTGCTGGCGCGAGGTCGCGTGCGTCTTCGGATCTTTGTCCATCGCCTCGCGGAAGGTCTTCAGGTCCTTGTAGCCCTGCTTCTGCGCGATCTTGAGCTGCTCGCCCTCGATGCGCTTGACCTCGGCGAGACCGAGCTCGTGGATTTCCTGCGGCGACTTGTTCGTCGTCGTCTGCTGCTCGACCGAGAACTTGTACAGCGCATCGCCGTTCGGCAGCGCCCACATGCCCGGCTCGGTGCGGCCCTTCGGCGCATAGTCCTTCTCGACGAAATCGGCGAGCTTCGTATACGCCGGGCGCACCTTCTCGTCGACCGCCTTGAGAATGGCGTCATGCAGGCGCTTGCGGTCGGCTTCGGCGACGCCGTCGGCGAACTTCGCGACCGGGCGACCGAACACGCTGTCCTCGCCGGCGGGCTTGGCAATGTCGCGCATCTGGGTGACGACCTTCTCGAGCAGGAAGCGCGGCGGCAGCATCTTGTCGCGCTCGCCCTGCTTCAACGTCTCGGTGATCTGGTCGAACAGTACCGGCAGCGAGTTCAGGCGCGCGAGATAGTCCTCGTACTGTTTGGTCGTCTCGAACGGCACCATCGAGACGAACTGCGGCAACATCAGATGCAGGCCGTTGAACTGGTCCAGCGGCATCTCGTTGAGCTTGAGTTCGACGCTGCGGATGTTGTCGCCGAGCTGGCGCAGCATGAGTTGCTGGTTGAGCCGGTCCTGTTCGTCGAAGCCGCTCGTATCGATGGCCTTGAAGCGCGCAAGGAACGCTTCGTTGTCCTTCTTCTGCTGCTGCGCGGCGGCGGGCGAGGCATCGCTCCAGCGGTCGTTGTAGCGATAGTCGCCAAGCATCGTGGCGAACTCGGGCTGGTGCTTGAGCGTGTACTCCCACTGCTCGGCGAGCAGCGCGTTCAGCGCCTTGACGCGCGTGGCGGCATCGTCTGCGGGGTGTGCGAACGCGGAGGCACCACCGGCGACGGCAACGGCGAGAAACAGGGGTTTGAAGGCGATGCGCGACATGGCGACTCCTGGAAAAATGGAGCGTCACTCTGCGCGGACCGCATCGCGATGTCCAGTGCCGAAAGTGCGCCGTCTACTCCGCGTCGGGCTGCTGCGCCGGCGCAGCGTCGGCGAATGCGGCGAGTTCGGCGCAGCGCGCATCGACCGCGGCGATCGTCGGGAATCGGCTCATGTCGACGCCGAAGCGGCGAGCATTGAACACCTGCGGCACGAGCATGATGTCGGCCAGCGTCGGCGCATCGCCGTGGCAGAACGCGCCGCGCGCCGGGTCTTGCGCGAGCCGGGTTTCCAGCGCGCCAAAGCCGGTGCCGATCCAATGCCGGATCCAGGCGTCGGTGCCTTCCTTGTCCTGGCCACAGTTCGTGGCGAGACATTTCAGCACACGCGTGTTGCCAAGCGGATGAATGTCGCAGGCGATGTCGAGCGCGATCGCGCGTACCGCCGCGCGACCGGCGGCGTCGGGCGGCAGCAGCGGCGGCTGCGGATGGGTTTCGTCGAGATACTCGATGATCGCGAGCGACTGGTGCACAGCGAGGTCGCCGTCGGCGAGCACCGGCACGAGACCCTCGGGCGCAAGGCTGCGGTACGCCGGCGCGTGCTGCTCGCCGCCGTCGCGCACCAGATGCACCGGCAGATATTCGTACGCCAGGCCCTTGAGGTTGAGCGCAATGCGCACGCGATACGAGGCCGAACTGCGGAAGTAGCTGTAGAGTTTCATGATGTCTCCCGGAACTCAGACGACGGCGACTTCGAATTCGCCCAGACCATCGATGCCGCCGCGCATGCGATCGCCCTTGACCACTGCGCCGACGCCCTCGGGCGTGCCGGTGTAGATCAGATCGCCCGGCACGAGTTCGAAGAACTTCGACAGGTACGCCACCGTGTCGGCCACCGACCAGATCAGGTCGGAAAGATCCCCCTTCTGCTTCGGCTGGCCGTTGAGCGTGAGCCAGATCGCGCCGCGCGCGAGGTGACCGACATCCGCAGCGCGATGGATCGGTCCGATCGGCGCGGCGTGATCGAAACCTTTGCCGATGTCCCAGGGCTTGCCGGCTTCTTTCATGCGCGTCTGCAGGTCGCGGCGCGTCATGTCGAGGCCGAGCGCGTAACCGTAGACGTGATCGAGCGCTCGCTCGGCCGGAATGTCGCGGCCGCCTTTGCCGATCGCGGCGACGAGTTCCATCTCGTAGTGGCAATTCTTCGTCTCGCTCGGGTACGGAAACGCGCCGATCGCGCCCGGCGCGACATTGACGATCGCATCGGCCGGTTTGCAGAAGAAGAACGGCGGCTCGCGCGCGGGGTCGGCGCCCATTTCACGCGCATGCGCGGCGTAGTTGCGGCCGACGCAGTAGATGCGGTGGACCGGGAACACGAGGTCGGTGCCGGCAACCGGAACCGCCACCACGGCGCGAGGCGGAAAAACGGGATTCATTTCGGAAGACTCCAACCAAATGTGGAAACCCATTATCGCCGAGCCGCGTTGTGTTTATCGCAAACCATCCGTCACCGTGGCCGCGGCAGCCTGGCGTGCGTAGCGCTGCGCCAGCACCGCGCAGACCATCAACTGGACTTGATGGAACAGCATCAGCGGCAGCACGATCGCGCCGACCGCCTGACCGGCGAACAACACGTTGGCCATCGGCACGCCGCTGGCGAGACTCTTCTTCGAGCCGCAGAACAGGATCGTGATGCGATCCTCACGCGAAAAACCAAGGCGCTTGCCAAGCTGCGAGGTCACGAGCAGCGCGATCGCGAGCAACACGCAGCACAGCACGAGCAGCAGCAACAGTGCGCGCAGCGATACCTGCTGCCACAGCCCGGCCACGACGGCCGCGCTGAATGCGGTGTAGACGACGAGCAGGATCGAGCCGCGATCGACGAAGCCGACCAGCTTCCTGTGCCGGTCGATGAAACCGCCGAGCCACGGCCGCGCGACTTGCCCGGCGACGAACGGAACGAACAGCTGCAGCACTATGCTGCGGATCGCGCCGATCGGCGCCGGCCCCGCGCTGCCCATATTCGTGTGGATCAGCACACCGACGAGCAGCGGCGTGATGAAAATGCCGAGCAGGCTCGATGCCGACGCGGCGCACACCGCCGCAGACACGTTGCCGTGCGCGATCGAGGTGAACGCGATCGAGGACTGCACGGTCGACGGCAACGTGCACAGAAAGAGGATGCCGAGCGCGAGCTGCGTGCCGACGATGCCGGTGACCAGCGACCGCGTCAGCGTGCCGAGCAGCGGAAACAGCACGAAGGTGCACGCGAGCACGAGCAGATGCAGGCGCCAGTTGGTCAGACCGGCGATCACCGCCTCGCGCGACAGCTTGGCGCCATGCAGGAAGAACAGCAACGCGATCGCAAGGTTGGTGACGATCTCGAACACCCCGGCGGCCTGGCCGCGGCATGGCAGCAGCGTGGCGAGGATCACCGTGAGGATGAGCGCGAGGGTGTAGCGGTCGAAAACCAGGGTCACAGCTTCCTTCATGTCACGCGAGCACGCCGCGCATACTCGCCGAGCACGATCCGCCGGATCTCCACCTTGCGCAGCTTCCCGGTCGCGGTATGCGGCA
Organism: Pseudomonadota bacterium; assembly: GCA_018240465.1. Lineage (GTDB taxonomy): Bacteria > Pseudomonadota > Gammaproteobacteria > Xanthomonadales > Rhodanobacteraceae > Rudaea. The sequence goes on along the minus strand of JAFEFS010000019.1, from coordinate 3,379 downwards.
ACTCATCGACGCTGATCACCGCGTCGGGGACGCTCCATCTGGCCACCTTGCCTGCGTAGAGGTCGAGCATGTCCTGATGATCGAAACCCTGGCCAGGTTTCAACACCACGACGAGCACGGGGCGTTCGCCCCAGCGCGCGTCCGGAACCGCGACGACTGCCGCTTCCCGAATGGCCGGATGCGCCTGCGCAATGTTTTCGAGTTCGATCGAGCTGATCCACTCGCCGCCGGATTTCACTACATCCTTGCTGCGGTCCACGATACGCACGAAGCCGTCCTCGTCCATCGTCGCGACGTCGCCGGTTTCGAACCAGCCGGCGGAGTGAGCCGGACTTTCCGCGACGTTGTAGTAGCCGTCCGCGACCCAGGGCCCGCGCACGCGCAGCGCGCCGAACGCCTTGCCGTCGCACGCCACCGGCCTGCCGTCGTCGCCGTCGATGCGCAACTCCACGCCGAATATCGGCCGCCCCTGCTTCGATGCCAGCGCGAGCTTCTGCTCGTGCGCAAGCGAGGCATGCTTGGGCAACAGCGTTGCGACGAGCCCGACCGGACTCGTCTCGGTCATGCCCCAGGCATGGCGGACGGTGGCGCCCAGATCCTGGAAGCGCTGGATCATGACCGGCGGCACGGCGGAACCGCCGATCGCCACGCGCTTCAGCGTCGAGAAGCATTTGCGCTGTGAATCCATCCAGTCGAGCAGGCCGAGCCAGACCGTCGGCACGCCGGCAGTGAGGGTCACGCCTTCGCTTTCGAACAGCGCATGCAGGCTTGCGCCGTCGAGGTTCGGTCCCGGCATGACCAGTTTCGCCCCGACCATCGGCGCGGCGAAAGGCAAGCCCCAGGCGTTGACGTGGAACATCGGCACGACCGGCAGGACGCTGTCCGCCGCGGAAAGACCGTACACGTCGGGCACCACCACCGCCATGGCATGCAGGACGGCGGAGCGATGGCTGTAGAGTACGCCCTTGGGATCGCCGGTGGTGCCCGAGGTGTAGCACAACCCGCAGGCCGTGTTCTCGTCGACGACCGGCCAGTCGAAATCGTCCGACTCTGCCGACAACAACGTTTCGTAACAAACGAGGTTCGGCAGCTTTTCCGACGCCGGCATGTGCGCGACGTCGGTCATGATTACGATGGCCTTCATGCCGGCGAGCCGGTCGACCAGCGTTTCGAGAATCGGCAGGAAAACGGGATCGGAAAAAATCACGCTGTCGCCGGCATGGTCGATGATGTAGCCGATCTGCTCGCGGAACAGGCGCGGGTTGATCGTGTGGCAGACCAGGCCGGACCCCGATACGCCATAGTAAAGCTCGAGGTGGCGATGGCCATTCCACGCCAGCGTGCCGACGCGGTCGCCAAAGCGCAGGCCGAGCCTGCACAAGGCATTCGCAAGTTTGCAACTGCGGCGATTCAGATCCGCATAGTTGTACCGATGAATCGGGCCCTCGACGCTGCACGAAACGATTTCCGTATCGCCGTGGTACGCCGCCGCATGGCGCAGGATCGAGGAAACGAGCAGCGGCGAATTCATCATCTTTGCGAGCATGGTCTTCCGTCCTCCGTCAGATTCGAGACAAATTCGTCCATGCGATCGACGCCGATGTCCATCACGCCAGACCGAGCACCTTGCGGTTGAAGTCGTGGTCGGCATTCGCGCCGGCGAAATCGTCGAAGGCATGCCCGGTCACGCGAATGATGTGGTCGCGCACGAATGCGGCGCCTTCCTTCGCGCCGTCCTCGGGATGCTTGAGCGCGCATTCCCACTCGACCACCGCCCAGCCCGGGAAATCGTACTGGGCGAACTTCGAGAAGATCGCCTTGAAGTCGATCTGGCCGTCGCCGAGCGAACGGAACCGACCCGGACGATCGACCCAGCCCTGGTAACCGCCGTAGACGCCCGATTTGCCTGACATGCGGAACTCCGCGTCTTTCACATGGAAGATGCGGATGAACTCGTGGTAGTGATCGATATAGCGCAGGTAGTCGAGCTGCTGCAGGACGAAGTGGCTCGGGTCGTAGAGCATGTTGCAGCGACGATGCCGACCGGTCGCTTCGAGGAAGCGCTCGAAGGTCACGCCGTCGTGCAGGTCCTCGCCGGGATGGATTTCGTAGCAGACATCGACACCGACCTCGTCGAACGCGTCGAGGATCGGTGTCCAGCGCCGCGCGAGTTCGGCGAAACCCTCCTCGACCAGCCCGGCCGGACGCTGCGGCCACGGATAGAACGTGTGCCACAGCAGCGCGCCGGAAAACGTGGCATGCGCGGTCAGGCCGAGGTTCTCACTTGCGCGCGCGGCAAGGCGAAGCTGCTCGACCGCCCACTCGGTGCGCTTGCGCGGATTGCCGCGCACCGCTTCGGGCGCGAAGCCATCGAACAGCATGTCATAGGCCGGATGCACTGCGACGAGCTGCCCCTGAAGATGCGTAGACAATTCGGTGATCTTCAATCCGCACGACTCGACGACACCCTTGATCTCGTCGCAATACGCCTTGCTCCCGGCCGCGCGCGCCAGGTCGATGCAGCGGGCATCCCAGCTCGGGATCTGCACGCCGAGGTAGCCGATCGACGCCATCCATTTGCAGATGCCTTCGAGCGTATCGAACGGCGCCTTGTCGCCCATGAACTGGGCCAGAAAAATGGCCGGACCTTTGATCGTCTTCATGAGAAAGCAGTCCACTTCTGGTCGGATCGGGAGGAACGGACGACGGTGTCGACGAAGGCCATGCCGTGCAGGCCGTCGTTGACGTTCGGGAAATCGTAGTTACGCACATCGATGTCGGGGTCGTGCTCGTAGTCGCGCACCGCCTTGCAGAACGCGGTGTAGATGTTGGCGAATGCTTCGAGGTAGCCCTCGGGGTGACCGGGCGGCGTGCGCGCACCGGCGGCGGCGAGCGGATCGAGATAGCCGCTGCCGGTGCGCAGCACCTGCACCGGCGCATCGGGCAGGCGCAGCACCAGCGAATTCGCGTCGGCCTGCTGCCACTCGAGGCCGCCCTTCTCGCCGTAGATGCGGATGCGGATATTGTTCTCCTCGCCTGCCGCAACTTGCGTGGCGAACAGCACGCCGCTTGCGCCGCCGGCGAAGCGCAGCAACATCGCGGCATCGTCGTCGAGCCGGCGCCCGGGCACGACACTTTGCAGCGTCGCATCGACCTCGGTGATGCGCAGGCCGCTCACGTACTCGGCAAGGTGCGCCGCGTGCGTGCCGATGTCGCCGATCGCGCCGCCCGCACCTGACTTCGATGGATCGGTGCGCCAGCTCGCCTGCTTCTGGCCGCTGCGCTCGAGATCGGTGGCCAGCCAGCCCTGCGGATACTCGACGTAGATCTTGCGGATCGCACCAAGCCGCCCCGAGGCGACGAGCGCACGCGCCTGCTT
>JAFEFS010000018.1 GCA_018240465.1 Pseudomonadota bacterium | reverse complement strand
GTGACGACTGCGGCGAAGTCCATGCGTTCGCCGACAGGCAGCGCCTTCTCGGCCTGGATCATCTGCGCATAGCTCGCGTACACGCGCGAGGCGGGCAGATGGTATGCCTCGCCCGCCTCGCGCGAACGCTCGGGCGAACTGCTGAATGCGCCGCAGACGAGCTGCACCTCGCCGTCGAGTTCCGCGGCGACGCGGTGGATGCGGCCGATGAATGAACCGGGGCCGCCACCGATCAAACCCATTCGCAGTTTTCGCGCCATGATCATTCGCAACCTGTTCAGGCCAGACCGACTTTCTCGAGCACTTCCCGCGGCGGCCCGTCGAACTGCTTCAACGGCACGTTGCCGACGTACTGCAGATCCTTGCGACCCTGCGGCGTGGTGTAGAAGCCGCCAGCGGTCAGATCGCGGAAGCGGGCGAAGAATTTCGCCGCCTCGGCGAACTCCGCCTTCGCCTTGGGCAGGTAACAGATGTCGTCGCAGATCGCGTGCCGTTGTTCCGTGCTCAGCGCCGCCGCCGGTTTCGAGTAGCGGCGCGAGGCTTCGGCCTCGAACCAGGCAAAACCTTCGAGCACGAGCTTGCGATCTTCCTGCTGACGCGGGTACGGCGCGCTGATCCACTCGTCGATGAAGTCGACCACGCCGACCGCGGATGCGCTCGGCGAGGTCGCATCGGCGGGAATGATCGCATCGCACAGCAGCGCGGCCTGCGCGCGCTGCGCCGGCGTGAACGTCAACGGCCACAGGTCGCCCGGATGATAAATCTCGAGCAGCCCGGGGTCCGCGCCGTACGGCACCGCCGACTTGCCGGCGGCCGCGTGGGCGGGAGAAAACCGAGCGTCGCCGAGCGGCAGCGACGCCGCCGCGGCCAGCATCCAGCGCAGGCTCGTGCGTCGGTCCATTCACAGCTCCTTGCGCTGCATGCGCTCGAGGATGTGGTCGGCCACGCGCCAGGCGTTGGCCATGATGGTCAGGGTCGGGTTCTTGTCCGCGTTGGAGGGAAACGGCGCGCCGTCGGTCACGAACAGGTTGTTCACGTCCCAGGCCCGGCACCATTTGTTCAGCACGGACTTCGCCGGGTCGCTGCCCATCAGCGTGCCGCCGACCTCGTGGATGATATTGCCGCCGGCGTGGATGGCGCCGTCGCCCGTGGTCTGCGCCTGCCCCTTCACGCGCCCGCCCATCGACTCGATCAAGTCGGCGAAGGTCTTCTGCATGTGCCGCGCCTGGCGAATCTCGTGCTCGGACCACTGCCAGTGGAAGCGCAGCACCGGAATGCCCCACTTGTCCTTCACCTGCGGATCGATCTCGCAGAACGACTGCTCGTTCGGGATCATCTCGCCGCGGCCGGAGAAACCGAGGAACGAGCCGTAGTAGCGGCGCGCGTCCTCCTTGAACTTCGCGCCATAGCTGCCGCCGCTCAGCCATTCGAGGCCGCCCGCCGTGCCGAAGCCGGGCATGCGCCGACCACCGGTGAATTCGATGTGGTAGCCACGCGGAAACGCCAGCTTGTGCGCCTTCTGCATCCGGTATCCCCACCACGGCACGTACATGTGCAGGCCGGAGGCGCCTTCCTCGTTGTGCGGCGGCAGATTCTCGAGCAACGGAATCTGTCCGTCGAGATCGCTGCCGACCGTGTCCATGATGTACCTGCCGACCTTGCCGCTGGAATTGGCCAGGCCCTGGGGAAACTGCGCGGACTTCGAGTTGAGCAGGATGCGCGCCGTTTCGCACGCACTCGCGGCGAGCACGACGACGCGCGCGCGCGCCTCGCGCGAGGCCCCCGTATGCTTGTCGACAAAGCGCACGCCCGAGGCGCGGCCGTCCTTGGCGAGCACGACCTCGGCAACCATCGCGTCGGTGACGATGTCGAGCTTGCCGGTTTCGAGCGCCGGCGGCAGGTGTACGGTCGTCGACTGGTAGTTGGCGCGGATCGAGCAACCGTGACCGCAGGGCGTCGCCCAGAAACACGGCGAGCGCTTGCGCATGTCGCGCGCGAGGATGTCCTGCGCGACCGCGTTGCCCGGATGCAGCTTCGCCGGTGCGTTCTTCCAGTCGAGCGGCGCGGTGAGCACGGCGCGATGGCAGGCGACCGTCGGGAAACCCAGCTTCGCCGTGTGCTTCTGCACGAGCAGATCACTGACGATCGGCTTCGGCGGCGGCAACAGGCAGCCATCGGGAGAATTCGGCGTGTTTTCCAACCCGTCGTTCGCCCCGTAAATGCCGACGAGCATCTCGACCTTGTCGTAGTACGGCGCCATGTCCTCGTAGGAAATGGGCCAGTCGAAACCGAGTCCGTCGCGCGAGTACGGCTTGAAGTCGTACGGGCCGTTGCGCAGCGCGATGCGTCCCCAGTGGTTCGTGCGTCCGCCGAGCATGCGCGCGCGCCACCACTCGAAGCGCCGCGATTTCTCCGTGCTCGCCTGCGTGTACGGCTCGCCCGGAACCTGCCAGCCGCCGTCGACCGTCGCATCATAGAAGCCGAACGGTTTTTCTGGGGTGGACGTGGCGCGCAACGGCGCCATCTCGGGCGTCTGGAACATCGCGGTCTCGCGCTCGGGATCGTAGCGGCGCCCGGCTTCGAGCATGAGTACGCTCGCGCCGTTCATCGACAACGTGTAGGCCGTCTGGCCGCCGCCCGCACCGGAGCCGACCACGATGACATCGTACTTGCCGCGCGCCGCCGTTTCCGCTGTCACCATCGCCATCGCCAGGACCCTGCGTTGCCTTTCAACACCGATCGCGAATTTGCGGTGGCGGTCATCTGCGTCCTGCGATTGAGGAAATCCACTTCGACCCGACCGTCTCACAGGTCGTGTTTCACCGTCAAGAAGATACAAGCGCAGCCCGCGCCGGGCGCCCCCGGACGGCGAGAATCGAACTGGCCCGGAACCGCCGCGGCGATACGACACACCCTGCGCATTTGCCGCAACAAGAGTATAATGCGAACCATTCTTATTTAGATGCAGGCTTGACGTGCTGCTTTCGGAACTGGCGATGGGTGCCTCGGCCACGGTGCTTGAAGTGAACGACAACGGGCCGGGAGACCGGATCGCGCAACGCCTGCGCGATCTCGGCTTCGTCACGGGCGAGCCGGTGCGCCTGGTTGCGCGCGGCCCGCTCGGCGCCGATCCGCTGCTCGTGCAGATCGGCTACACGCGCTTCGCGTTGCGCCGCGCGGAAGCCGCGCGCGTGACGATCACGACGGAGGCGGCAGCGTGAACGCCGCCGCCGCACCGCTGCGCATGGACGCATCGCACGGCCGTGCGCAATTGCAGGTTGCCCTTGTCGGCAATCCGAATTGCGGCAAGACCGCGCTGTTCAACCTGCTCACCGGCACGCGGCAGAAGGTCGCCAACTACGCCGGCGTGACGATCGAGCGCAAGGAAGGCCATTACACCGCGCCCTCGGGACGCAGCGTGCGCGTGCTCGACCTGCCCGGCGCATACAGCCTCGCTGCGACCAGCCCGGACGAGGCGATCACGCGCGACGTCGTCATGGGCCAGCATATGCAGGAAGCCGTGCCCGATCTGATCGTCTGCGTCGCCGACGCGACCAACCTGCGCCTGCATCTGCGCTTCGTGCTCGAGATCGCGCAGCTCGGCCGGCCGATGCTGCTTGCGCTCAACATGATGGATGCGGCGCGCCGCCGCGGCATTCGCATCGACACGGCCTCGCTGTCGCAAATGCTCGGCATGCCGGTCGTCGAAACGGTCGCGGTCAGGCACGGCGGCGCGAATGCGCTGATCGAACGGATGGATTCCACCCAGCCCTCGCCCCTCGCCCCTCGCCCCTCGTCGCTCGCCGCTCTGCCCGACCTGCACGCCGAAGTGCGCGCGATACTCGCGGCCACGGTCAGCATCCCGCGCCGCACCGCCGCGGTCGATGACGCGATCGACCGCATCGTGCTGCATCCGGTGTTCGGGCTCGCCATTCTCGCCGTGGTGATGTTCCTGATCTTCCAGGCCGTGTTCTCGTGGGCCACGCCCTTGCACGACGGTATCGCCGACGGCATCCAGGCGGCCGGCAACTGGATCGGCGACACGCTGCCCGCAGGTGCCTTGCGCAGCCTGCTTGTCGACGGCGTGTTCGCCGGCCTCGGTACCGTGCTCGCGTTCCTGCCGCAAATTCTGATTTTGTTCCTTTTTATACTTTGCCTGGAGGAATCCGGCTACCTGCCGCGCGCGGCCTTCCTGCTCGACCGCATGATGCTGTCGGCCGGCCTCACCGGACGTTCGTTCATCCCGCTGTTGTCGAGCTTCGCCTGCGCGATCCCGGGCATCATGGCCACGCGCAGCATTCCCGATCCGCGCGATCGCCTGACCACGATCCTGATCGCGCCGTTGATGACCTGCTCGGCGCGCCTGCCGGTGTACGCACTGCTCATCGCCGCATTCATTCCGCAGCGCACGGTGCTGGGCGTATTCAACCTGCAGGGCATCGTGCTGTTCACGCTCTACGTCGCCGGCATCGTCAGCGCGCTCGCCGTCGCCTGGGTGATCAAGCGCCTGCGCCGCGACCAGAGCGAGCACGCGCTGATGATGGAACTGCCTTCGTATCGCATGCCGCATCCGCGCGACATCGCGATCGGCCTGTACGAGCGCGGCATGATCTTCGTCAAGCGCGTCGGCGGCGTCATCCTCGCGCTGACCGTGCTGCTCTGGTTCCTGTCGAGTTTCCCCGCGCCGCCCGCGGGTGCGTCGGAACCCGCGATCCACTACAGCCTCGCCGGCATGATCGGGCGCGCGCTGCATGCGATCTTCTCGCCGCTCGGTTTCAACTGGCAGATCTGCATCGCGCTGGTGCCGGGACTCGCCGCGCGCGAAGTCGCGGTGTCATCGCTGGCCACGGTCTACGCGCTGGCCGGAGAAGGCGCCGATTCCGGACTGCAAGCCGTCGTCGCGTCGCAGTGGTCGCTGGCGACCGCGCTGTCGCTGCTGGCCTGGTACGTGTTCGCACCGATGTGCATCTCCACGCTGGCCACGGTCAAGCGCGAAACCGGATCGATGCGCAATGTCGTCGTGCTCGCCGGCTATCTGTTCGGCCTCGCCTACATCGCCTCGCTCGCGACGTACCAGATCGCCAAGGCCATCGGCGCATGAGCTACGCAATCTTCCAATCTTTCGCCATCGCGCTGATCCTCGCGTGGAGCCTGTGGTTCGCCGCACGACGCCTGTTCCCGCGCAGCTATCGCGCTGCGCAGGCGAGGCTTGCGCAGTGGCTTGGCACTTCGTCGAATGCCGCGCTTCGCGCACTCGGTGCGAAGCTGGCGCCGCAACAGGTCGCCCGTGGCGCCGGTTGCGGCAACGGCGGTGGTTGCGCGAGTTGCGGCACCTGTGCGCCGTCAGCCCTGCCGGCCGGCGACGCCCAACCGCTCGTGTTCCATCCGCGCGCGAAACAATAGTGCCGCCATCGCCGGCGACGGCGTACGATTCTCGCCTCCTTCCGGATCTGCGAAGATGCGGGCGTGCGGACAAAGGCGGAAAACCGGTTCGATCTGCTCGTCGTCGGCGGCGGCATCAACGGCGCGGCGATCGCGCGCGACGCGGCCGGGCGGGGTCTATCGGTGCTGCTCGTCGAGCAGGATGACCTCGCCGCGCACACCTCGAGCGCGAGCAGCAAGCTGATCCACGGCGGCCTGCGCTATCTCGAGCAGTACGAATTTTCGCTCGTGGCCAAGGCGCTGGCCGAACGCGACGTGGTGCTGAACTCGGCGCCGCACATCGTGCGTCCGCTGCGCTTCGTGCTGCCGCACGAGCCACATCTGCGCCCGGAGTGGATGATCCGCGCGGGGCTCCTGCTCTACGATCGTCTCGGCCGGCGCCGCGCGCACACGCTGCTGCGTTCGCGCCGCGCGGACCTGCACGAGCATGTCGCCGGCGCGCCGCTCAAGCCACAGTTTGCGACCGGCTTCATCTATTCGGACGCCTGGTGCGATGACGCACGCCTGGTCGTGCTCAACGCACTCGATGCCCAGGCGCGCGGCGCGGCAATCCTCACGCGCACGCGTTGCACGCGCGCGCGACGCGGCACGCAAACGTGGCGGGCGCAACTGCGCGGCAGCGGCGCCACGATGCGCGAAATCGAAGCGCGCGCGCTGGTCAACGCCGCCGGACCGTGGGCCGCGAGCTTCCTCGACAAGGTCGCGCACCTGCCGCATGCGCACACGCTGCGCCTGGTCAAGGGCAGCCACATCGTCGTGCGCAAGCTCTACGATCATCCCTACGCCTACACGTTCCAGCAGGCCGACCGGCGCATCGTGTTCGCGATTCCGTTCGAGCACGACTACACCCTGGTTGGTACGACCGACATCGAATTCGCCGGCAGGCCCGAATCGGTGCGCATCGATGCGGACGAGATCGCCTACCTGTGTACCGCTGCCAACCGCTACTTCACGCGCTCGATAGCGCCGGCCGACGTGATCTGGAGCTACAGCGGCGTGCGCCCGCTGCTCGAAGAAGCAGGCGTCAGCGCATCCGAAGTGACGCGCGACTATCTGCTCGATTTCGATGATGGTCGCTCCGACGAAAATCGGGGCGCGCCGCTGCTCAACGTGTTCGGCGGCAAGATCACCACCCATCGACGCCTCGCCGAGGACGCGCTCGATCGCCTCGCACCCGCGCTCGGCAACACGCGCGGCGCCTGGACCGCGGACGAACGCGTGCGCCTGCCCGGCGGCGAGTTCGCCGACGCGCAGCGTTCGGGCGAAGAAGCCTTCGCTCGGTTCCTGCTCGCGACCGCGCGCCGCTATCCGTGGCTGCCAGACGACCTCGCGCTGCGCTACGCGCGCGCCTATGGCACGCGCATCGAGCGCATCACCGGTGCCTCGCGCAAGCTCGACGATCTCGGCGAATGCTTTGGCGCCAACCTCCACCAGGCCGAAGTGGACTATCTGGTGCGCGAAGAGTGGGCGCGCAGCGCCGACGATGTTTTGTGGCGGCGCAGCAAGCTCGGTCTGCGTTTCGATGTAAAACAGCGGCAGCGGCTGGAAATGTATCTTGCAGGCACCCTTGAGGAGGTAAGTCAACAATGAGTCCCTATCTCGGCGAATTTCTCGGCACCGCGACGCTGATGCTGCTCGGCAGCGGCGTGGTCGCCGGCGTGCTGCTGCCGCACTCGAAATCACAGCACGGCGGCTGGATCGTGATCACCGTCGCTTGGGGTCTGGCCGTCTTGTTCGGCATCTATACGGCGGCACCCAGCGGCAGCGGCGCGCACATGAATTCCGCGCTGACGATCGCGCTGGCCGCGCTCGGCAAGTTTCCGTGGGCGCAGGTGCCGGGCTATGTCGCCGCACAGGTTTCCGGCGCGGCGGTCGGCTCAACGCTCGCATACCTCGCCTATCTGCCGCACTGGAAAGGCGATCTCGATCCACTCGCCAAGCGCGCGGTGTTCTGCACCACGCCGGCGATCCGCAATTTTCCGGCCGCGATCCTGTGCGAGATGATCGGCAGCTTCGTGCTCATGTTCGGCGTGTTGATCATCGGCGCGAACAAGATGACCGAAGGCCTCGCGCCGTTCGCGATCGCCGGTCTCATCGTCGCAATCGGCCTCTCGCTCGGCGGGCCGACCGGTTACGCGATCAACCCCGCGCGCGACCTCGGTCCGCGCATCGCGCACGCGCTGCTGCCGATCCCGGGCAAGGCCGATTCGGACTGGGCCTACGCCTGGGTACCGGTCGTCGCGCCGGTCGTGGGCATGCTGCTCGCGGCCGGCTTCTGGCAGGCGTTCTACGCCTGAAGCGAAAAGCTTGAGCTACGGAGAACACGGAGAAAAGACAAATTTGGCTTTTTTCTCTCTTCGTGTTCTTCGTGGTTCGATCTCTTGCCTGCATTTTGCAAGGAAAGAAAACATGGGTAACTCCTATATCCTCGCCATCGACCAGGGCACGACGAGTTCGCGCGCGCTGCTGTTCGACCATGCCGGCGATATCGCCGCGAGCGCGCAGCGCGAGTTCGCGCAGAAATTTCCACAGCCGGGCTGGGTCGAGCACGATCCGGTCGAGATCCTTGCCAGCGTCGAAGCCACGGTCGCCGAAGCGATCGCGACCGAGCGCGCGCTTGGCCAGATCGACATCGCCGCGATCGGCATCACCAACCAGCGCGAGACGACCGTGGTCTGGGAGCGCGCGACCGGCAAGCCCGTGCACGACGCGATCGTCTGGCAGTCGCGGCAGACGCGCGCGATCTGCGACGAGCTGATCGCCGCCGGCCACGACGCGCTCGTGCGCGCGCGCACGGGCCTGCTGGTCGACGCGTATTTCTCCGCGACCAAGGTCAAATGGATCCTCGACCGCGTCGATCCCGCGCGCGCGCGCGCGAAGCGCGGCGAGCTGCTGTTCGGCACGATCGATACCTGGCTGATCTGGAATCTCACCGACGGCAAGGCGCATGTCACCGACGCGAGCAACGCCTCGCGCACACTTTTATACAACATCCACGAGCAGCGCTGGGACGACGACCTGCTCACGCTGTTCGGCGTGCCGCGCGCGATGCTGCCCGAGGTACGCGCGTCGAGCGAGGTCTACGGCCACACCACGCATTTCGCGCGCGGCCGCTCGATCCCGATCGCGGGCGTCGCCGGCGACCAGCAGGCCGCACTGTTCGGCCAGGCCTGTTTCGACGCCGGCATGGCGAAGAACACTTACGGCACCGGCTGCTTCATGCTGATGAACACCGGCACGAAGCCGGTGGCGTCGAACAACGGGCTGCTGACGACGATCGCGTGGAACATCGCCGGCAAAACCGAGTACGCGCTCGAAGGCTCGATCTTCGTCGCCGGCTCGGTGATCCAGTGGTTGCGCGACGGGCTGCGCCTGATCGATGCCGCATCGGATTCCGAAGCCTACGCGCGGCGCGCGAAGTCGAACGAGGGCGTCTACCTCGTGCCGGCCTTCGTCGGCCTCGGCGCGCCGTACTGGCGCAGCGACGTGCGCGGCGCGCTCTTCGGCCTGACGCGCGGCACGCGCAAGGAGCATCTCGTGCGCGCCGCGCTCGAATCGATGGCCTACCAGACGCGCGACGTGCTTGCCGCGATGCAGGCCGACGCGAGCATCAAACTTTCCACGCTGCGCGTCGACGGCGGCGCGATCGCCAACGATTTCCTCGCCCAGTTCCAGGCCGACGTGCTCGGCGTGCCGGTGCAGAGGCCGAAGCAACTTGAAACGACCGCGCTCGGCGCCGCCTATCTCGCCGGTCTTGCGACGGGCTTTTGGCAAAGTCGCGGGGAGATCGCACGGCATTGGGCGATCGGCCACAGCTTCGCGCCCGAACTCGGAGAGGATCAGCGCGAGCGGCTGTATACCGAATGGCAACGCGCAGTCGGGGCGACGCTGGAATTCCGTATCGCGCCGGGTTGACACGAACCGCTCGCGGGAGAGATTGCGATGGGTGCGAAAACGCATATCGAGACGCGAGCCTTCGAAGTCGAGGATGAGCACGGCCTGCGCACGATACTGGTTCACACGCAACCGGTCAGCGTCGACGACCATGGCCATGCAACTGCCCTGCCTCTCGGCTCGGAGTGGCGTCTGCGCAATGGCGAGTCGGTGATTCCACTTTCCGATACGGAGTTCGAAGCCGCCCACGGCAAGCGCTGGCACAAGGTTGCCGGGCGCGAAGCGCGTTAGCGCACAACACACAATTCCATCATGTTTTTTCCGTTTTCTTCACGGCGCGCTTGCCAGAATCGAACTAGCCGTAGTTCGACGCCGTTAAGACCCCGCCCGCAAGCGGATCAAGAGGAGATGGAAAATGACACAGCAAACCATGCCCACACCCCCGGAAGCGGACGCGCGTCCCGCCGGCTTCCTGGTCAACCTGTTCGGTCTGCTCGCCGATTTCCTGTTCCTGCGCGAAGGTCAGACGCGCATCGACCTCTACGCCTTCCTCGCCTGGCTGCGGAGGCATCAGCATGCAGATCAGGCGCAACGCATCGAGGCCGACCCGGCTCTGCTCGATGCGATCCGCAACGCGCTGGCCGAGGGCCATGGCGAAATCATCACTCGTCTCGAAGCGATCGATGAAGCGCTGCTGCACCTGTGCGAACCGCCCGGTCCGTTCGCCACGGTCGCGCGCACGGCGCGGCCCGATCTCGCGCTGAGAGCCTTGCGCACGTGAGTGCAAGGAAAGCGTCGGCGCGCGTACCCGCAACGCGCGCCGACGCGCCGACATTCGGCGTCGAGGAGGAATTCTTTCTCGTCGACCTGCGTACGGGCCGCTCTCCGGGTCGCGTGTCGAAGACCTTCGTCAAGGCATGCCAGCGCCGACTCGGCCAAGCGGTCGCCTTCGAGTTGCAGCAGGCGCAGGTAGAACTCGTCTCGCCGATTTTCGATGACGCCACGCACGCGCTGGACACCGTGATCTCGTTGCGCGCGCAGATCGCCGAGATCGCGCAGGCGATGCACCTGGGCATCATCGCTTGCGGCTCGCACCCGATCGCGCGCTGGCAGCAGCAGGTGCAGGCCGACAAGCCACGCTACCGGCGCTTCGCCGACGAATACCAGATCGTCGGCCTGCGCGGATTCTTCTGCGGCCTGCATGTGCATATCGGCGTGCCGGGCGTCGACCGCGTACAGCTTATGAACCGCATGCTGTCGTGGCTGCCGCTGTTTCTCGCCTTGTCTGCCGCATCGCCGTTCTGGAACCTGCGCCGCACCGGCATGTTTTCCTACCGCCAGTCGGCCTACACCGAGTGGCCGCGCACGGGCACGCCGGATTTCTTCGCCGACGAAGCCGAGTACCAGCACTTCGTCGCGATCCTCAGGCGCGCCGGCAGCATCCGCGACGGCGGCGAACTGTGGTGGACGATCCGTCCGTCACCCCGACACCCGACCCTCGAACTGCGCATCGCCGACAGCTGCACGCGCGCGGCCGACACGATCGCGTTGGCGACGCTGTTCCGCTGCCTGGTCAGCGCACATCTGCGCCTGCCCGAGCTCGGCGCGCAACGCAGCTCGGCAACGCGCCGATTGATCGAGGAAAACCGCTGGCGTGCCGAACGCTACGGCATCGAGGCCGAGTTCATCGACGAGACGCGCGAGCGTACCGTGCCGGCGGCCGAACTCGTCGAGGAAGCGCTGGAACTGGTGAAACCCGACGCGCAAACGCTCGACCCGGACGGATCGCTGCGCGCGCTGCGCACGATCCTCGCGCGTGGCACCAGTGCGCATGCGCAATTGCAGGCCTATGACAATGCACTCGCCGCAGGCGCGAGCCACCGCGACGCGCTGCGCGCCGTGATCGATTGGTTGCTCAATGCAACCGTGCCGGGACAGCGACTCGCATAGACTGCGCCCCAGCGAAGATCATTGTGGTTCTTCGACCAGGTAGCCTTTTTTCCGCATCATCGCGAGGCGACCGTCGGAGCTGACCAATTCGGTGACCGGCAATACGGCAAACGTGCTCGCATTGTTCCACAGCGCAGTCTCGGCGGCATCGAGCCACTCGCTGCGAATGCGCTGCTTCGCTGCATCGAGCTTCTCGCGCAGGTTCGCATTCGCGGCGAGGGTATTCAGGCAGACCGCGCGCTGGTCCGGATACGGCAGACTCTTCAGTTTTTCCAGATCGCCGACGGCCCAGGCATTGGCGCGTGCGCGCATCGCGTCGAGATCGGTTTCGAGCCGCGCGATCGTCGTCGCCAGGCAGTCGATGTCGAGCTGGCCAGCGGTGCTCTTGAAGTCGTCGATTGCCTGGCGTGCGTTGTCGACGGGAATCGGCACGTCGATTTCCTTGACCGGCACCTTGTGCTGTTTCGCGATCTTCTCGATCACCGGCCACAGCGCGTTCTTGTTGGTCATGCCCGACTTGCCGATCGCTTTGCCGTATAGCTCGTTCGCGGCGAGGATCGGGCGCAGGCGTTCGACGTCGTCATACTTGCCGAGGTAGCGCTGCTTCAACGGCAGCCAGCGTGCGTACAGGTCGGGTGGCAGGATGTCCTTGAGTGTCTTGCCGCCGGCGTTCTTCTTCGCGCCGAGTACAGCGGGCAGAAGGAACACTGAGCGGAAGAAGCCGACCTTGAGTTCGGCCCGGGCGTCGGTCAGCACTTCCTGCGCGGAGGCGATGATCTTTTCCACTTCATTGGAGCGCCAGCTGATCGTCTTCGGCAGCGGAGCCTGCGTGCCGAGGATCCACAGCACGTGGTCGCTGTCGCGACGCATCACCTTCCACAACCCCGGGCCCGGCTGTTCGCCGCTGACGAGCACGGTGTCGAGCGTTGGCGCGGATACGCGCGTGGCGTCTGTTGCAGGCAGCGTCTGCGCAGCGGTCGCCGCGAACGACAGCACGTAGATCGGTAGAAGAAAGATGGCGCGCATTCGGGAATCGGGCAGTCGCAAGGCCGCAAGCCTAAGCGGGGAGCAATGAACTTTATATGAAAAAAAACCGGCCATGCGGCCGGCCTTTTTTCGAGCTCATTTTCGATGGCGAGGAGAACCATCTGGGAAATCGGAAAGATCTATAGGCAAAAGAACCTCACCGCCAAGCCTCGCCATCTTGTATTTCAAACCGCTCCTCAGAACTTCGCCCTGACCGACGCGAACCAGGTCCGTCCGATGACGTCATACGTTGCCGCATCCGTCGTCAACGGCGCCGCACTGACGAATGGCGGCTGCGATTTGCCGCTGAGGTTGTTTACGCCCACACTAACCGTATAGTTTTTTGCGAACGTGTAGTGCGCGTCGATGTCGAAATAGCTATAAGACGGCACGCCCGGCGCCGTGGAAGTCGGGTTTTGAACCCGGTCCGAATGGATCATGCTGCCGATGTAGCGCCAACGGAACGAGGTGCTGAATCCGTCTCTGGAATACGTCAGCGCCGTATTCGCCTTCCAGTGCGGATGCGTAATGTCTCCGCCATCAAGGCCAAAGCCTATGCTGCCGGCGTAGTTGTAAGTCGGCGTGCCGAAGAGCCCTGCGACTTTGTAGTTCTTGAGGTAAGAAACGACCGAAGCGATTTGAATGTTGCCGGCACTGGAAGAAGCGCCCAGGTCTTCCAGCGCGAAACGCCAGTCGACCTGCGCGTCGATGCCATCGAGCGAATAGCGGCCGAAATTGAACAAGCCTTGCTGTCCCCGGATGATGTTTCCCGAGGACGGATCGCGCGTGATCCGCTGGCAATAGGGATTCGACAGCGAATAATCCGGATTGCTCACGCCATCCGCGTTGAAACACCGCGGCAAAATGTCGGTCAGCGCGAGCGTGCCGATGGCATCCGAGATCTTGATGTTGTAGTAGTCGATCGAAAACTGAAGATTGTGAAACAGATTGTTGTCGAAATCCGGTTGAATGACCGTGCCGAGCGACCAGGTTTTCGCTTTTTCCGGCAGCAGATCGGCATTGCTTCCATCGACGCCGTCAACCGAGGCAATGGTGTAGCTGTACGACGGTATCAATGACGACGGGACGCCCTGCGCCACGCAGAGCGCCTGCACTTTGGCGGCATTCGGACCGGTACGCAGTGCGCTGTTGACGTCGCAGGGATCGCCCGCATGCGGGGTCGTGCCAATGGGAAGGTTGCTCGTGGTACGAGGTCCGTAAAGATTCAGCAGGCTCGGAGCACGAACGGCAACCGAGTAACCGCCGCGGACATGCATCTGTTCTATCGGACTCCAGTTCATGTCGGCCTTCCATGTGCTTTTGCCCGAGAACGAGTCGTACTTGGAGTAACGATAGCCGAGATCGAAGGTGAGTTCCTTGGCGAAGGGCCGCTCGATCAGCAGCGGCAACAGCATTTCGCCGAAAACCTCGCCGACCTTTTGCTGACCGGAGGCGCTCGTCTGCGAACCGTAGGCCAGCGAATCACCGGTGACGAAAATGGAGTCCGGCTTGTAGTTGAAGTCGACCTGGCGGTAATCGGTGCCAAGCGCGAACTCGGTCTCCCCGTCGAGAAGATGGAAGAGCGGGCCTTGCACGGTCGCTTCGACCAATTTCTGCGTCTGGGTATTCGAGTTATGGTCGTTGCGGCCGGCATATTCCAGACAGCCCGCGCTGATGGGATTGTTGCCCAGCGCGTTCCATGCGTAGCCGATGCAGTTCCCGGCATTGCCCTTGTAATTCGCCGTGCCGCCCAGAATGCTGTTTATCGCGGAAAGACTGATGTCGCCATGCACATCGTTCGAGAATTGGCTGCGGCCGAACGAGCCGTAGACATCCCACTTCAGGCGAGTTCCGGGAATATCCCCTTTCAATCCCAGCAGCTCTTGCCAGACGTCGTACTTGAACGTTTCCACGCGGTTGCCGAACGGCACCATCAATTTTGTCAGGATGATGGACTTGGTCGGCGCGGGCGAAATCGAGGACAGGATGGTTTGCAGCCCGGCATTCCCCGTCACGAAGGGGCTGTTCTGCGGAATGATCAGCGGAAGCGCCGTTTTGCTCGATCCGGGCGAGGTTTGGTCGACCGCCGACGATTCGGTGAAATTGAACTGGTTGTACAGCGAAACGCTGTCGGAAAAATCGTAATTGACGCGGGAAAATACATTTTTCTTGGTCAACGGCACCTGCACGGCGAAGTATTGGCCGAGCGCCACCTGCACCTTGGTGCAATCCGCGCTGATGTTCGTGCCCTTGACGGTGCCGAGGCCCTTGTAGTTCTGGACGCAGTTCTTCCCGGCGCCCATGGTGAATATCGTGCCGTCGGTATTCACGCCGATGGCGCCGTTGTAGAGACCGCTTCCCGCAATCGGCGTCGTGCCGCTGTAGCCTGCGAGCACCGAATTGACCGCAGCTATCGTCGGAGCGCCGCCGCCGTAGAGCCCCGCCGCGATGATACCTTCCGGCGGCCGGGCCAGTTGGCGGATCTGCGAAAAGAACGGGCGCGTCGAGCCGTCGACGGTCGCGCGATCGGAATATTCGAGTGCGAGCATGGCGTTGCCGCGGTCGTCGGCGAAGTTCCCGCCGAAAAGGGCGCTGTATTGATTGGTTTCGCCGTCGCCCTTGGTCGTGCTGCCATGCTTCACATTCAGCTCGATTCCGCTGAACTTCTGCTTGAGCTTCAAGTTGACGACACCAGCGATGGCATCCGAACCGTAGGCGGCCGATGCGCCACCGGTGATGACTTCGACATTGTCGATCATCACCATGGGAATGGTGTTCAGGTCGATCGACCCGTCCGGCGCCGAGGGCATCAAGCGCCTGCCGTCGAGCAGCACCAGGGACCGGTTGGGGCCGATTCCGCGAAGATCGGAGTAAGCCTGGCCGCCACTGAATCCGATCGCGGCTTGTGCGTCGCCGACCTCGCTGGCGCCCTGAGCGCCGGCGAATTGCGGCATGTAGGCGAATACGCGATCGAGCGATGGCTGCCCGCTGGCCTCGATCGCCGCCCTGTCGATGGTCGAGATCGGACTGTCGGATTGGAAATCGTTGCGGGCAATGCGCGAGCCGGTGACGGTGACGCTGCCCATGACGGTCGCACCGTCCGCTTTTGCCGCGGACGGAGCCGCTGCCTGCGCCGATGCCGTCGCCGCGGCCGCTTCCTGCGCCACGCCCGCTGCGCCGGCAGCTGCAGGTGTCGCGCGCTGCGTGGAATCTGGCGCGGTATCGATGCCGATCGTGTTGTCGCCTGCCTGGTGAAAACCGAAGCGCGTGCCGCTAAGCAACTTGCTCAGCGCTTCGCGCAACGACATGCGGCCGTGCAGGCCCGCTGTGCTGAATTTGTCGAGCTCGTTGCCGGGCATCAGTATCTGCACGCCGGCCTGTTTCGACAGTGCGATCAATGCCGTCGACACCGGTTGTGCGGTCACATCGGCATCGACCGTCTTGTCCAGCACTTGCGCGAGAACCACCGAGGGCAGCATCGAGAACAGGGCCAACGCAACGGCCTTTGCAACGGTTGTGTCTTCTTGCGGAACGGCGTCAGTTTCATCGAACGTTTCCTCCCATTTGCGATGGAGACATTGCCCATCGAGCAGGGGTTAGACGATCAAGCCGTGGATTTAGGCAACAACGTTGCAAAAATATTTCGCGAACGTGGCAGATATCCCCGCCGAAGCCGCGTAAGCCTGCTATTGGGCTTTCGGCTCGTCCGAACGATCCCTGCCCGCAAGCGTGCGGCTGGCCAGAACGACGTCTCCCGCCTCGTTGGTCTGCAGGTCGATGGGAAACAAGGTCGGCAAGGCGCGGATCCAGGTATCGGTACTGTTGGCGAGGACGGTTCCGGAAAACACGATCTTTCCGACCGCATCATCGCGCACGATGATGCGGCGATTGGAGTAGCGGTTGATGTCCGCTATCGCGGCACTCAACGGCTCGTTGATGTAATCCAGGCGACCCTGGCGCCACGACAATGCGTGCGAGGTGTCTATCGAAGCGATGACGGGCCCTGGCGCATTCGGCGCCCAGACCACTTCGCTGCCGGCTTTCACGCGAATGGAGTCGGCGGGTGGCTCGCCGTGCGCTTGCGCTTTGGACTTCGCAGCCGTGGGATACACGTCGACCGTGCCTTCAGTAACGGTCACCACCACCCGGCCTGCCGCACTGCGGATGTTGAACGCCGTGCCGACCGCACGCACGTTGATGTTGCCGACCTTGACGACGAAAGGCCGCTCGCGATTGTGAGCGACTTTGAAGAAGGCTTCGCCTTTCTGCATTTCGAGCAGGCGCTGCTTGTCGTCGTACAGCACCGCCACCTGCGACTTTGGCGCCAATTCGACGCGCGAACCATCGGGAAGATGAGCCTCTTCCACTGGCGGCGGCGGGACAGAGGCGGTTTCCGCTTCGACTTTCGCCGCCGGATTGCGGATCAGGCCCGGCATCCATCCGGATACGAGGAACAATCCGCAGAATGCGGCGGCCAACACCGCGCCTGCCAGGAAGAACTTTCTCCTGCGGCGAGCGGCTGTCGGACCTCTGCCCGACGCGGGCCGGGCACGCATTCTCGCTGCGGAAGCATTCGGACGATGCGGCTTGGCAAGCTCGCCAAGCCACAATTCCGGCGCCAGCGGATTGGGTTCTTCGACCACGCGCTCGGCTTGCTGCCAGAACGATTGCATGTCTTCGAACGCGTCCTTGTTGCGCGCGTCTGCCTCGTACCAGCGCAACCATGCGGCAAGATCGTCCTGATCGACGGAATCTTCGCGCAGACGCAGAACCCATTTCCAGGCTTCGCCGAGGCGAACCGAATCGACATCGGTTGGCGCATTCTGTGAAGTTTTGGTGTTTGAAATCGGGTTGTTCATCGCGCGGCCACCTTGGCTTGTTCCGGGGACAGTCCCTTGATGCGCAGACGGCAGTACAACCCCGCATGGGTGAGATAGTGGCGCACCATGCGTGGCTGGACGCCCAATCGCTCCGCGATCTGAACGTCGCTCCACTCTTCGAGCCGATACAGCAAAAATGCGCGCCGGCATTTGGGAGACAATTCCAGCAAGGCCCGCTTGAAAATTTCCATGTCCTCGACGCTGAGCAGATGGCGATCCGGCGAGAGTTGGTCGACGGGCTCTTCGAGAGCCTCTGCTTCCAGCAGCCTCGCCCGGGTGTTGCGCTGCTTCGCGCGATCGATCGCGATGTTTGCCGCGGTCTTGAACAGGTACGAACGCAGGAAGCCGACCGCTCCCGGTTGGTCCAGCTGCAGCATGCGAACGTAGGCTTCTTGTGCGACCTCACGAGCCTCATGCTCATCGCGCAACCGGGTGATCAGGAACGCGTGCAGGGCTCGGTTATGTTCCTTGAACAGATCCGCGATGGTTTCTTCGCGCGCAGCCGCCTGCTCCGTCTGCTCGGTGCCTTCCGGCATATCGCCTGAAAATTCGCCTGGCAAACCGGGCGCCATTGCTATCTCTTCTCCACGATTTCCACACGGTCCTGCCAATGAGACGACTGAAGGGCACAGTTAGGCAATCACTCGTGCAAAAAAGCCGAGCGGCTTCTTTTCATGCATAAAAAAGCCCCGCAGGCCGAAAAATCTTGAAAATCAAGGCGCCAGCAGGGCTCTTTGTCCCACCCCAAAGGGTCGGGTCTTTTCGCGTTCAGCGCTTCATCGAATTGAAGAACTCGTCATTCGACTTGGTGTTCTTCATCTTGTCGAGCATGAATTCCATCGCGGCGAGTTCGTCCATCGGATGCAGCAGCTTGCGCAGGATCCAGATCTTCTGCAGCACGTCGGGTTCGATCAGCAGATCTTCGCGGCGCGTGCCCGAACGGTTGATGTTGATCGCCGGATAGACGCGTTTCTCGCTGATGCGGCGGTCGAGGTGCACTTCCATGTTGCCGGTGCCCTTGAACTCTTCGTAGATCACCTCGTCCATCTTCGAGCCGGTTTCGACCAGCGCGGTGGCGACGATGGTGAGCGAACCGCCTTCCTCGACGTTGCGCGCCGCACCGAAGAAGCGCTTGGGACGTTGCAGGGCATTGGCGTCGACGCCACCGGTGAGCACCTTGCCGGAGGACGGCACCACGGTGTTGTAGGCACGCGCCAGACGCGTGATCGAGTCGAGCAGGATGACCACGTCCTTCTTGTGCTCGACCAGGCGCTTGGCGCGCTCGATCACCATCTCGGCCACCTGCACATGGCGCATGGCCGGCTCGTCGAAGGTAGAGGAGACGACTTCGGCGCGCACGGTGCGCTGCATCTCGGTGACTTCCTCCGGGCGCTCGTCGATCAGCAGGATGATCAGATGCACGTCGGGGTAGTTGTGCACGATCGCCTGGGCGACGTTCTGCAGCATCATCGTCTTGCCGGCCTTGGGCTGGCTGACGATCATGCCGCGCTGGCCGCGCCCGATCGGCGAAACGAGGTCGAGGATGCGTCCGGTGATGTCTTCGCTCGAACCGTTGCCGCGCTCGAGGTGGTACATCTTGCGCGGGAACAGCGGCGTCAGGTTCTCGAACAGCACCTTGTTCTTCGATGCCTCGGGCGGTTCGCCGTTGATCGTGTCGACCTTGAGCAGGGCGAAGTAGCGCTCGCCTTCCTTCGGCGGACGCACGCGGCCGGTCAGGTTGTCGCCGGTGCGCAGGTTGAAGCGGCGGATCTGCGAGGGCGAGATGTAAATGTCGTCGGGACCGGCAAGGTATGATTCGTCCGGCGTGCGCAGGAAGCCGAAGCCGTCCTGCAGGATCTCGAGCACGCCCTCGGAATAGATGCTGCCGCCGCTACGCGCATGCGCCTTCAAGATCAGGAACACGACGTCCTGCTTGCGCGCGCGTGCGGCGCCTTCCTGGATGCCGAGTTCCTCGGCCATCTTCAGCAGTTGGTGCGCCGGCTTACGCTTGAGTTCGTTGAGATCGATCACGACGCCGGTGTTCGGGCCCTGGATCTCGACGAATTCCTCGTCGGCATCGATGTTGGCGCCGCCGCGATTGTTCGGATTGCCGTTGCCGCGCTGCTGATTGCGGTGGCGGTTGCGGCCGCGGCCACGGCGGTCGTCGCGGCGCTCGCCCTGCTGTTTGGAGGCTTCACCTTCGCCGCCGCCCTGCGCGGTGGACGCAACGACGTTTTCGGATGGGGAGTTGCGGCTCTCGCCGCCGGTTTCTTTGGTTTCTGTTTCGGACACGGGCAGACCTTGTGGTGCCGTTGGAAATGAGGGGATGGGTGCGGTTGTCGCCGCGCATGCCAGCTTGCGCGCACGAGCAAACCGGAACCTGCGCAACCGAATCTTCTGAAGGTTCGACGCCGTGGCCGCTTCAGGCGGGGCGGCGATGCAATCGTGGGGTCGAGTAAACCAAGCGGGACTTTCGAGCCCCTTGATGCAAGGTACCTTAGCACTTCGGGCAACGTGCGTCCAGCACACAAACCGGCCGGCCGCGGCTCGGACCGGCGCGATCGGGCCGCACGCGAGGGAACAAAGCCGCGGCCCTTGCGATGCCGCTGGCCATGCCGGTCCACCCCCGCGCGGCGGCGGATATTCAGATCGCCTTGTCGATCAACTGCTCGAGCTGCTTCTTGCCGACCGCGCCGATCTGCGTGGCCTGAACCTTGCCGTCCTTGAAGATCATCAGGGTCGGGATGCCACGCACGTTGTAGTTGCGCGGGGTTTTCTGGTTATGGTCGATGTTGATCTTCTTGATCTTGATCTTGCCGGCGTAGCTGTCGGCCAGTTCGTCGAGAATCGGCGCGATCATCTTGCACGGGCCGCACCATTCGGCCCAGAAATCGACGAGCACGGGCTCGGCAGACTTCAGCACTTCGGCATCGAACTGGTCGTCGTTGACATGGGTGATGGCTTGGTGGCTCACGGCTGGCTCCGGCGGAAACATTTGGGGGAAAGGACGCGCCGATGCGGCGCGCAGGTCCGGCTTGCGCTACAATTACCCGCTACGCGATCGCGGCGTCGACTGGAATCATCAGGGCTTGCCCCCATTTCAGCCGAAGCGCGGAAGCTTTTCAAGCGGCGCCACGCAAAGCGCGGGGTTGGCAGGAGTTGGGGACGATTCCGCCGGTTTTCAAGCACCATACCCCGCTGCTCGCGCCCGCTCCCGCGTGACCACCGATACGAATCCATGCCTGCCCAGACTCTTACCGATACCTTCTTCGACAGCTTCGACCTGCATCCCAGCCTGATCGCCGGCCTGCATGCCGCGGGCTTCACCCGCTGCACACCGATCCAGGCGCTGACCCTGCCGCATGCACTGCAAGGCCGCGACATCGCAGGCCAGGCGCAGACCGGCACCGGCAAGACCGCCGCGTTCCTCGTCGCCGCGATGCAGCGCCTGCTGACCAAACCCGCTCTGCCCGAGCGCGGGCCGACCGACCCACGCGCGGTCATCGTCGCGCCGACGCGCGAACTGGCCATCCAGATCGAGAAGGATTTCCAGCATATCGGCCGCGGCACGGGGCTCAAGTCCGCGTTGATCTACGGCGGCGTCGACTACGACAAGCAGCGCGACATCCTGCGCGCCGGCGTCGACATCATCATCGCCACGCCCGGCCGCCTGATCGACTATTTCAAGCAGCATGTGTTCTCGTTCAAGGCAGTCGAAGTGTTCGTGCTCGACGAGGCCGACCGCATGTTCGACCTGGGCTTCATCAAGGACGTGCGCTTCCTCATGCGCCGCCTGCCCGATCGCGAGTTGCGCCAGTGCCTGCTGTTTTCGGCGACGCTGAGCCACCGCGTGCTCGAGCTCGCCTACGAGAACATGAACGAGGCCGAACAGCTCACCGTCGAGACCGAGAACATCACCGCCGACCGCGTGCGCCAGATCATGTACTTCCCGGCCAGCGAAGAAAAGATTCCGCTGCTGATCGGCCTGCTGTCGAAATCCGAAGCCAAGCGCAGCATGATCTTCGTCAACATGAAGGTCGCCGCCGAGAAGGTCGCGCGGCGCCTGGAACGGCAAGGCTTCCTCGTCGGCATGCTCTCGGGCGATGTGCCGCAGAAGAAGCGCCAGAGCCTGCTCGGCAAGTTCCAGCGCGGCGACATCGAGATCCTTATCGCCACCGACGTCGCCGCGCGCGGGCTGCACATCCCCGACGTCAGCCACGTCTACAACTACGACCTGCCGCAGGACGCTGAAGACTACGTGCACCGCATCGGCCGCACCGCGCGCCTCGGCGCCGAGGGCGACGCGATCAGCTTCGCCTGCGACATGTACGCGCAGAGCCTGCCCGACATCGAAAAATACATCGACCAGAAAATTCCGACCGCGGCAATCGACCCGGC
>JAFEFS010000017.1 GCA_018240465.1 Pseudomonadota bacterium | reverse complement strand
GCGATCAGCGCGCGCGTGACGACGAACACGTCGCCGGGATCGTTGCCGTCGAGCTTGCGGCCGAAGTACAGCCGCGTGCCGTCCGCCGACAGCGAGGCGCGGGTTTCGGATGCGGTGGTGTTGATCGCCGGATTGCCGATGCGCTGCGGCGCCGACCATGGAGAGTGGGTATTGGGACGCGTGGCGACGTAGATATCCTGGTCGAACGCGGTCGCTCCGGCACGGTTGGAACTGAACACGATTTCCAGCCCGTCCGCGCGTACGTTGGGCATGCGGTCGTCCGCCGCCGTGGACAGCTCCGCCACGCGCACGCCCGGCCCGAACGTACCGTCGTTGAGCTGCTGGCTCACGTAGATGTCCTGGCCCTGGCTGTCGGGATAGCCCGCGCTGGAGAAAAACAGGAACTTGCCCTCGGCCGTGGTCACCAGCGACGGACTGAATTCGGCGCCGGCGGTATTTGGACCGTTCGGATAGCAGCCCAGGTTCTTCGGCGCCGACCAGACGTGCGGCGAGGTTTCCGTGCTGAGGAAGATGTCGCCGGCCGACGGGCCGCCGGTCGGTGGCGGCGGTGGCGTGTCGCCGGGATAGCAGTCGTCCGCGGTCGGCTGCGAGCTGACGAACAGCAGCGCATTGCCGGCGATCGGCGTCGGGCAGTAGTCGAACTCGGGCGTGTTCACTGGCGCGCCGAGGTTCTCGGCGGCCCCCCAGACCGAGGACACCGTGGCGCGGAACGTGCGCCAGATGTCCTGCTTGCCCAGGCCCCCGGCGCGGCTCGAAGCGAAGTACAGGGCCAGACCGTCAGGCGATTCGATCGGACAGCCTTCCGCGGCGGCCGTATTGATCGCCGCGACGGGCTGCGGACTGCCCCAGGGTCCGAAACTCTGGGCGTTGGCGGTATCGGCAGCGCCCGCGAGCAGGGCGATGACGGCGATGATGTGAGCGCGGTTCATGGGGGCTTACCTCGAAGCCAGCGCGAGCGACGGCGTCGCGACGCTGCCGTCGCGCACAAAGGCGACATGGCCGGCGCCGTGCATGCACTCGCGATGGGCATAGCGCACGAGGGTTTCGCGGCCGGCGTAAATCGCGCCAGCGTTGTTCGTGCCGAGCACTTCGGCCACGGCGTCGCGGCCCGGCAGTTTCTGGTTACGGCAGTCGACCACGAGCGTCGCCTGGGCGCGCACGTCGACGGTGGACAGGGCGGAATGGTCGGCGGCGTGGGCGTTGATTGCGACGAAACCGGCGATGATGGCGATGAGTCTGGCGTTCATTGGAGTATCCTCTTTGTCGGTGCGCGGGGTGGTTTTCGACCCAGTTCCGGCGGTCTGCGCCGGGACGCAGCCAGTGTCGCCATCCGCGCCGCGCGAAGCTTGATGCCGGCGCCCGGAATCGCTTGTGCCGGCACGAGGGAACCCTTGGGAAAAGCTTGGGGAGCGCCGAAAATTGCCGTCATTTCGACGAAACCGGGAATGACGGCAAAAGACAGGAGCAACGGCGCAAGGACATCGGGGTCTGGCATCGCCTTGGTATCCTCGGAATCGTGTTTGCGATCGGCAAAGGAGGGGACGCTTGGCCAGCGGGGAAAACGACGCCGTATCGGGCTGGATTTCGTTCGACCGGGTCGAAATCGACCTGGCCGGCCGGCGTCTGTTCGTCGATGCGCGCGAAATCCCGATCGAACCGAAGGCGTTCGCAGTGCTCGCGCTGCTCGCGCGGCAGCCCGGCCGCGCATTCACGCGCGACGAGATCCTCGATGCCGTGTGGGGCCATCACCACGTCACCCCCGGCACGCTCAATCGCATTGTCACCCTGTTGCGCCAGGCGCTCGGCGAGGACGCGCACAATGCGCAATACCTCAGGACCGTGCACGGCGTCGGCTATCGTTTCGAGGCGCAAACGCGCTTCGATGAACGGCGTGCGCCTGTGCATGGCGCTGCCGGCGTGTCGGAGGAAATACCGGCCGTGGACCGGCCGGCGGTGGAAACCGACGCGCCGCCGGCACCGAACGAAACGCCATCACCCCCAGCGAGCGCGCCGAGTCCTTCCGGGCCGCCGCGCGCATCCGGGCACGAAGCACCCCCATCGCGCACCGACATCACCGCGCTGCGTGATTCGCCTGCGCAACCCGCGGCGCGGCGTTGGCTTTGGCCGGTGGCGGCGCTGTCGTCGTGCCTGCTGTTCGCAGGCGCGATCGGCTTTTGGCCGTCCCCCCGGACGCCGTTGCCGACGCAAACACCGACCAAGGCTTCGCCGCCAATGTTGGTTGTACTACCACTGCGTAGCGCCGCCCCCGACGCTGCGCTGGCCGAAGGCCTGAGCGAGGAATTGATTACCCGGCTCGCGCACATCGAGGGTCTCGCGCTGATCGGGCAGACCTCCGCCAGGCTCGCCCAGGAGCGCAAGCTCGACCTCGAACAGCTCGGCCAGCAATTGCACGTCAGCCATGCAATTGAGGGCAGCCTGCGCCAGAACGGCGAACAGTTGCGCATCGACCTGCGCCTTCTCGAAGTGCCCAGTGGCAAAGCCATCTGGGCGCAGAACTACGGCCGCAAGTCGTCCGACATCTTTGCCATGCAGAGCGAGATCGCGCAGGCCGTGGCCGGCGCGCTGGCGCTGCGGCTGGGCCTCGCGGCCGCGCAAACGCCTGCCAGCAGCGAAGACGCGGCCCTGTATCGCCAATACCTCGAACTGCGCAGCGTGCTGCTCCGGCCCGAGTTGACGCCGGGCAGGCCGCGCCATGCCGCGGCGCTCGCGGCGCTGCGCGAAATGGTCGCACGCGCGCCCGACTACGCAC
Source organism: Pseudomonadota bacterium (assembly GCA_018240465.1). Taxonomy (GTDB): domain Bacteria; phylum Pseudomonadota; class Gammaproteobacteria; order Xanthomonadales; family Rhodanobacteraceae; genus Rudaea. The sequence goes on along the minus strand of JAFEFS010000017.1, from coordinate 14,820 downwards.
GCGCGCACGGGCTGCTGGCGCATTACCTGTCCTGGTGGCAGGTTCTCGACGATCAGCAACGGGCCGAAGTGGAGCGCGAAGCCGCGCGCGCGTTGCAACTCGATCCCGACTTGGCCGACGCGCACGAGGCGCTCGCCCAGCAGGCCTGCAAGCGCCTGGAGTGGGATCCCTGCATCGCGGAACACCGCCGCGCACTGGCGCTCGATCCCACCGACGTCACCATCCGCACCGACTATGCTTTCCACTTGGCGGCCGTGGGCTATCTCGAGGAGGGACTGCGCGAGTTCGAGACCGCCTATCGCTCCGACCCGATTTTTCCGCCGGCCAGCCAGTACCGCGCACACGTGCTCGACGCGCTCGGCCGGCACGACGAGGCGAAGATCGCCTTCGATGTCGTCCTCAAGCTCACTGAGCCCACGAATGCTTCCTATGCGCGCTGGCACAACGCGGTCTGGCGCCACGATTTCGCGCAAGCGCAGCAATGCGCCGGGCAGATGTCCGAAAAAGAGGGGTTCCGCGATTCGTATCTCGCCGTCACGGCGGCGCTGCAGGACGCCTCGCGGTGGCCGCAGGCGCGCAAAGCCATCGGGGAATCCGAGCACGTCACCGGCCGCTACAACTTCTCGCGCCTGCTCGATCCCGCGGGCTACGACGCGCAGGCCGTGCTCGCCGCCTTCGAGAACATGCTGCACAGCGACCATCCGCCGCCATATTTCCTGCTGGCCTGGCAGCCCGAATACGCCGCGCTGCGCCGCACGCAGGCATTCCAGGACTACCTGCGCAACACCCACATCCTCGACTACTGGCGCGCGCACGACTTTCCGCCACAATGCCGCCCCGACGGCGACGGCGCGCGCTGCGACTGACCCTTTGGTTCACCGCAACGCCCGGTCGTGTGTCGCATTGATTGGCCAACGGCCCGCGCCGCTGGCCGACGCGCAAGGTCAGGGTCCGCCGGCGTGACTGAGCCAGCCTTCGTCCGCCGGCGACGAACCGGACCGAAGCGCGAAGTCGGCATGCGCGGCGCCGGTGGCACATATGCGCTGCGCGGCGCGCAGCATCTGTTCGCGGGCTGGAAGGTCCAGCGCGAGGCCACGCTGGCTCAGTGCCCAATCGACATGACGCATGCGCGGCGGGGCATCGCCCCAGCATGGCACGAACACGTCGGCGGCCGCGGAACGCTCGTGCACTTGCGACGTGCAGGCAGCGCAGACCGCTATCGCCAGCAGTGTGGTGGCCGATTTGAATACGAGTGAGGTCGGGGTCGACATGACGCGCTCTCCTTGCGGGCGCCGGGTCTCAGGGCTGGACCTGGGCCAACGCAGGCGACGTCGAATCCTCGTCGCGAACGAACGCGACGTAGCCGACGCCGCGCATGCACAAACGCGTGACCGTGTGCAACACACGCTCGCGTTCGGCGTGGATCAGCGTGGCATTGTTCGAGTCGATCAGCTCGGCGACGGCGGCGAAGCTCGGCGTGAACGGAGCAGCGCACGCGATGACGATGCGCTCGCCGCGCACGGAGACGGAATCGAGGCCTGCACTCGGCTGCGCGGCAGCCGCGTTCGCCGCGACGAACGCGGTGGCGAGAACGAGGTTCGAAACGTTCATTGCGGCTCTCCTGGATGCGACCGACGCGGTGTCGTCGCTCACCCGGAAATACGGCAAGAACGGCCTTCGATTACCGCACCGTCGCGGCGCAGTCTACGAGCGCAAGCCGACGCCGCGGTGGAGCAGGCTCATGCACAACACGCCGAGGCCAACGACGAACGCGAACATGATCAGGTAAGCCCAGGTCAGGTCGATGTCGCTGACGCCGAGCAGGCCGTAGCGGAATGCGTTGACCATGTACAGGATCGGATTGAGATGCGAAATCTCCTTCCACGGCGACGGCAGCTGGGCGACGTTGTAGAACACCCCGCCGAGGTAGGTCAGCGGGGTGAGCACGAAGGTCGGGATGATCGCGATGTCGTCGAACTTGCGCGCGTAGATCGCGTTGACGAAGCCGAGCAGGGCGAAGATCACCGCGGCGAGCAAAAACGTGCTCAGCATGACCAGCGGGTGATACAGATGGATCTTGGTGAAAAACAGACTGATCGCGAGCACGATGACACCGACCATGAAACCACGCAGCACCGCGCCGGTGACGTAGCCGGCGAGGATGGCCCAGCTCGGCATCGGCGATACCAGCATCTCCTCGACGAAGCGCTGGAACTTGGCGCTGAAGAACGAACTGGTGATGTTGCCGTAGGCGTTCTGGATCACCGCCATCATGATCAGGCCCGGCGCGATGTACTCGATGTACGAAATCGGCGCGCCACCGATGCCCTGCGCCATCGTGCCGATACGGCTGCCGATCAGGCTGCCGAAGATGATGAAATACAGCGTCATCGTGATTGCCGGCGGCAGCAGCGTCTGCGACCAGATGCGCAGGATGCGCATGACTTCGCGGCGCGCGATCGTGCCGAGCGCGACGAGATTGCCGTGCGCGTTCATGCCACCGCCGACCGGCAAACATGTCGCGCGAGCAGCGCGCGACCCCGATTGTCTTTTTCTTCTTGCATTTGCATGAAACACAAACCGTTCAATTGAATCGTGCTCATGCGGCTTCCTTGCCGGTACCGCCGAGGTTGCCCTCGACCAGCCGCACGAACAGCTCTTCGAGGCGGTTGGCCTTGTTGCGCATCGAGTTGACCATGATCCCGCGCGCGGACAAGGCCGCAAAAACGGAATTGAGGTCGTGCGCGCGCGACATCTCGACCTCGATCGTGTGCGCGTCGATATGCGTGAGCTTCACTGCATCGATCGTCGGCAGGCCGTCGATCGGGTTGGCGAGATCGAATACGAAGGTCTCGACGTCGAGCTTGGACAGCAATTTCTTCATCGAGGTGTTCTCGATCACCTGGCCGTGGTCGATGATCGTGATGTTGCGGCAGAGTTGCTCGGCTTCCTCGAGATAGTGCGTGGTCAGGATCACCGTCGTGCCGGCCGCGTTGATGCCTTCGATGAACTTCCACATCGAGCGGCGGATCTCGATGTCGACGCCCGCGGTCGGTTCGTCGAGGATCAGCAGCCTCGGCTCGTTCATCATTGCGCGCGCGATCATCAGACGCCGCTTCATGCCGCCGGACAGCGTGCGCGTCACCGCCCGCGCCTTGTCCCACAGCGCAAGCTCCTTGAGGTATTTTTCCGCGCGCGCGCGCGCCACATCGCGCTCGATTCCGTAGAACCCCGCTTGGTTGACGCAGATGTCCAGCGGCGTCTCGAACAGGTTGAAATTGATCTCCTGCGGCACGAGGCCGATCATCTGCATCGCGGCGCTGCGCTCGCTGCGCACCGAGTGGCCGAACACGCGCACATCGCCCGCGCTCGGATTGACCAGCGAGGAAACGATCCCGATCAACGTGGACTTGCCCGCGCCGTTCGGCCCGAGCAGGGCGTAGAAATCGCCGGCTTGAACGATCAGGGAAATGCCCTTGAGTGCTTCGACGCCCGTGGCGTAGGTCTTGCGCAGATCGGCGACTTCGAGCGCCGGGACGGGTGCGGGAGCGTTGCTCATGGCTGCTTTGGCGAGGCTAAGCGCGTAGTATAGCGGTCTTTGATTTTGCGGATTCGATTCCTCCGTGGCCGAACACTTCTCCCTGCGTCTCGCCGACAGCCGCATGCTCGCGCCTGCGGTGCGCCATCTCGTTTTCGAACGCGCCGACGGCGCGCCGTTCGCCTTCCTGCCCGGCCAGTTCGTGCAGGTGCATTTCCACTACGCCGACGGCAAGCCGACCAAGCGCAGCTATTCAGTGGCGACGATCGGCGCGGGCGACGGCTCGGCGGTCGATCGCCTCGAGATCGCCGTGTCCTATGTCGACGGCGGCGCGGCGACGGACATCTTCAAGAATCTCGAACAGGGCCAAACCATCGACGCCAGCGGCCCCTACGGACGCTTCTGCCTTATGGACAACGATGCCAACGCACGCTACGTGCTCGTTGCCACCGGCACCGGTGTGACCCCGTACCGCGCGATGCTGCCGCAGTTCAAGGCGCTGTTCGCCAAGCGCGACATCGAAGTCGCGCTGATCTACGGCGCGCGCAACGAAGCCGAACTGCTCTACGGCGACGAGTTCGAGGCGTTCGCGCGCGAACATCCACGGTTCCGCTTCTACGCCTGCTTCTCGCGCACGCCGCGCACACAACCGCGCGCGCACGACCGCAGCGGCCGCGTGCAGGTCGCGCTCGAAGAAGTCAAACCCGACGCGGCACGCGACATCGCCTATCTGTGCGGCAATCCGGACATGGTCGACCAGTCGTTCAACCAACTCAAGGAAGCGGGCCTGCCGATTCCGCATATCCGCCGCGAGAAGTACGTTTCGTCGCGCTGATTTTGCGTGCGCCATCGCGAAGGTGTTTCGCGATGTAAAGGATACTTGACAATTCCCCCACCCTGGCGCAGCATGTGCGTGTCAAGCACACTTGACATACCGATCCAATGCCGTGGGGAGCTGCAATGACGCGATTGTCCAAGACGCAATACGATCTGCGCGTATTCGCCGCCAGTTCCGTGTACGTCGCGCTCGTGATCGCCCTGCTTCCGCATGCGCGCCACGCCGGCGATCCAATGCTGCGCCCGGTCTATGCGCTGATTCCCGTCTTGCCGCTGCTCTACATCGTCTGGCTGCTCGGCCGGCGCATCTGGCAGAGCGACGAACTCGAGCAGCGCACGCACCTGATCGGCCTCGGCGCGGGCAGCGCGATCGTCGGCGTGTTCAGCCTGATCGGCGGCTTTCTTGCCATCACCAAAGCGGTTCCGCAGGACGCCGCGCCCATGCTGCTGATCTGGGTATTTCCGATCATGCTGCTTAGCTACGGCGCCGTGCAGTGGTGGATGGCGCGGCACTACGGCAGCGGCTGCGACGACATCGACGGCCTGCCGGCGCATTACCGCTTCATCGGTCTCGCGTTGCTGTTCGGCATCGTCGCGCTGTGGGCGTGGTGGGGCAAGGCGGATGCATCCGGCGCGGCCGTATTCACTACCTTTGCCGCCACCTTCGCCATGACCGCACTGGTTTTTGCCCTGCGCCGGCGGCGGATCGGGTCCGGCGGCGAATGAACAACAAGCTGCGCGAACTGCGCGGCGAGCGCGGCTGGTCGCAGAGCGATCTGGCCGGGAAGCTCGACGTGTCGCGGCAGACAGTCAACGCCATCGAGACCGGCAAGTACGATCCGAGCCTGCCGCTCGCGTTCCGCATCGCCAGACTTTTTCGCCTGCCGATCGAGTCGATTTTTCAACCGGGAAAGGACTGACACATGGACAAGAAGAACCTGTTCCGACTCGCGCTGCTGCTGGTCGCAGCCGGCGCGCTGGCATGGAAATTCTTCGCCGCGCCGCACGCCGACAGTGGCGGTACGCACTCAGCGGCGGCGGCGATTCCGGCGAACGCGCGTGAATTCACCCTCGGCACGCTCGCGTTCCATGCCTGCGAGCTGCCGCAGAAGAAATCGGGCGCGACGACCGCCGCGTTCTGCGCACCGTTCTCGGTGCCGGAACGTCGCGACGAAAATCGGCGCGACGACGCGGCCAGCCGCCGGATCGATCTCCACCTTGCCCTGATCAAGAGCGAGGCCGCGCGCGCCGACAGCGACATCGTCGTTTTCCTCGCTGGCGGCCCCGGCCAGGCGGCGGTCGAGACGTATCCGCAGATCGCGGGCGCGCTCGCCCCGCTGCGCAAGCATCACCACATCCTGCTGCTCGACCAGCGCGGCACGGGCGAGTCGCATCCGCTCGACTGCGAGGCGACCCGCGACGACGAAAAGAACCGCACCCAGGTCGGCGAAACCGACAACGGCATCGATACGCAGAAGTTGCGCGAGGCGGTGGCGAAGTGCCTCGCCGAGGTCGAGAAGAAAGCCGACCCACGCCAGTACACGACCACGATCGCCGCACGCGATCTCGAGGATCTGCGTCTCGCGCTCGGCGCACCACAGTTCGATCTCGTCGGCGTGTCGTACGGCACGCGCATGGCACAACAGTATCTGATGCGCTACCCCGCCGGCGTGCGCAGCGTCGTGCTCGATTCGGTCGCGCCGAACGAGCTGGTCTTCGGCCAGGGCTTCGCGCAGAACCTCGATTCGGCATTGCGTGCGCAGTTCGCCCTGTGCGCGAAGAATGCGGCCTGCGCGAAGGCATTCGGCGATCCGTACGCCAGCCTCGTTCAACTGCGCGACGCGCTGCGCGCGCAGCCGCGGGACGCAACGTTTCGCGATCCGGTCACGTTCCAGCCGACCGGGCTGCGCCTGAGCGCGAACCGCCTTGCCAGCCTCGTGCGCATGTTCGCCTACTCGCCGGAGACCGCCGCGCTGCTGCCGCTGTCGATCGCCGAAGGCCTGAAAGGCAACTACGCGCCGCTCGCGGGACAGACGCGGCTGCTGCAGGACGGCATGTCCGGCACGATGAACGGCGGCATGCAGGCCTCGGTGGTCTGCAGCGAGGACGCCGACCTGATCAAGCCCGATCCGGTCGATGCGAACACGCTGCTCGGCACCAGCCTGACCGATGCGATCACGGCGATGTGCGCGGTCTGGCCGCACGGCGTGATGCCGGCGGATTTCCATTCACCGCTGAAATCCGACAAGCCCATCCTCGTGCTCGAAGGCGAGTTCGATCCGGTCACCCCGCCGCGCTACGGCGAGCAGGTGATGAAAGGACTCGACAACGCCAGACTCATCGTCGCCAAGGGCCAGGGCCACAACGTCATCGGCCGCGGCTGCATCCCGAAGCTGGTCGGCGAGTTCATCGACAAGCTCGCGCCGAAGACGCTGGATGCGACCTGCGCCGATGCGCTCGGCCCGCTGCCCGCACTCATCGACTTCAACGGAGCCGCGCCATGATCGAAGTGAACAACCTGCACAAGACCTTTGGCGGCGGCGCGAAGAAGATTGTCGCCGTCGATGGCGTCAGCTTCAGCGCGCGCGACGGCGAGATCACCGGCCTGCTCGGCCCCAACGGCGCCGGCAAGACGACGACGCTGCGCTGCCTGTACACGTTGATGCGGCCCGACTCGGGCCAGGTGCTCGTCGATGGCGTCGATGCGGCGAGCGATCCGCTGACCGTGCGCCGCAGCCTCGGCGTGCTGCCTGACGCGCGCGGGCTGTACAAACGCCTGACCGCGCGCGAGAACATCGCCTACTTCGGCCAGTTGCACGGGCTCGACCAGGCCACGATCCGCACACGCAGCGATGCCGCGATCCGCGCGCTCGAGATGGAGGACATCGCCGAACGCCGTACCGAAGGCTTCTCCCAGGGCCAACGCGTGAAGACCGCGATCGCGCGCGCGCTCGTGCACGACCCGAAGAACGTGATCCTCGACGAGCCGACCAACGGCCTCGACGTGATGGCAACGCGCGCGATGCGCGCATTTCTGAAACAACTGAAACACGAAGGCCGCTGCGTGCTGTTCTCCAGCCACATCATGCAGGAGGTGGCCGCGCTGTGCGACCGCATCGTCGTCATCGCACGCGGCCGCGTCGTCGCCGACGAATCGCCGGACGCGCTGCGCGCGCAGACCGGCGAGGCGAATCTCGAAGACGCCTTCGTCAAGCTGATCGGTACCGACGAGGGACTTGCCGCATGAACGCCGCCCTGATCGTTTTCCTGAAAGAAGTGCGCGAGAACCTGCGCGACAAGCGCACCGTGATCAACACCCTGGTCACCGGCCCGCTGATGGGGCCGCTGCTGTTCGTCGTGCTGATCAACACGCTGGTCTCGCGCGAAATCGAGAAGGCGGAAGCGCCGCTCAAGCTGCCGGTGATCGGCGCCGAGCATGCGCCGAACCTGATCCAGGCGCTGAAGCAGCAGCGCGTCGAGATCCGGCCCGGCCCGGCCGACGCCGAGCGCGCGGTGCGCGAACAGGACGCCGACGTCGTGCTGCGCATTCCGCCGCAGTACGCGGAAAGCTGGAACAAGGGCGAGCCGGCCCAGGTCGACGTCGTCTTCGACGAATCGCAGCGCGACGCACAAAGCGCGGTACGCCGCGTGCAGGCCGCGCTCGACGGCTACGGCCAACGCACCGGCGCGCTGCGCCTGCTCGCGCGCGGCCTGTCGCCCAGCGTGATGAAACCGGTCGTCGTCGCCGAACGCGACCAGTCCACTCCGCAGAGCCGCTCGGGGCAGATGTTCGGCATACTGCCTTACTTCTTCATCCTCGGCGCGCTGATCGGCGGCATGGCGTTGGCGATCGATACCACCGCCGGTGAACGCGAGCGCCAGTCGCTGGAGCCTCTGCTTGCCACTCCCGTTGCGCGAGGGAAGATTCTCGCCGGCAAGCTGGCGGCGACGACGGCGTTCTCGATGACCACCGTGTTGCTGAGCATGATCGCATTCGCCGTTGCCGGCCATTTCCTGCCGACCGACAAGCTCGGCATGGAGTTGCACCTCGGCCTGGCTTTCCTCGCGCGCGGGCTGTTCGTGATGCTGCCGCTCGCCGCACTTCTGGCCGGGTTGCAGACGATGGTCGCCGCGTTCGCCAAGAGCTACCGCGAGGCGCAGACCTGGCTCGGCCTGCTCACCTTCGTGCCGGCGATTCCGACGATGCTGCTGACCGTGCTGCCGTTCAAGCCGCAGACGTGGATGTACGCGGTGCCGCTGATGGGCCAGCAGATCGCCCTGACGCGCTTCCTGCGCGGCGAAGCGGTCAACTTCACCGCGCTCGCGTTGTGCTTCGCCTGCACCACGCTCGCGGCCGTGCTCGTCTACCTCGTTACCACGCGCATCTATCGCAGCGAGAAACTGGCGATTTCGGCATAGCCGGAAATCCCGCGCTCGTGCCACGCGCGCAGGACGGGCACAAGCTCAGACGCTGCGCGTCGCCACCGCCGGCGGCACGCGCGAGGCGCGCGTCGCCGGCCCGAGCACGGCGAGCTGGCCGAGCAGCCACAGGCAGAGGAAGCCGACTGGCACGTAGTACCAGGGCAGCAGCTTCGCTCCGTCGGTGTGGGTCAACAGCCACAGGCTCAGCGCGTAGGTGAGCAAGCCGCCGACGAGCAGCCCCGCACTCGTGATCAGGAAATTCTCGGTGAGAAAATAGCGCAGGATGTCGAATTTCGTCGCGCCGAGCGCGCGGCGCGTACCGATCTGCTTGGTGCGCTGCGCGACCCAGAAGCTGGCCATGCCAACGATGCCGAGCGCGGTGATTGCCAGCAGCAGGAAGATCACGGTGCCCAGAATGATCATCATCGCGCGATCGCTCGAGTACGCCTCGTTGCGCGTCTGTTCGATCGTGCGCATCTTGCCGATGATGCGGCTGGGATTGGATTCCACGAGCTTCTGCTCGACGAGCTTCATCACCTCGTCGCGGCGACCGGGTTCGGCGCGCACGACATAGCGGGTGAAGTTGCCGTACGGCATGTGCGCCGGCACCAGTGTCGTGTATTCGATGCTTTCGCTGGTCGCCCACGGCTGTTGCATGCGATCGATGATGCCGACGATTGTGCTGGTCGGCGGATCCTCGGCGAGATACACCTGCTTGCCGAGCGCGCTGCCATCGGGAAACATTTTGTCCGCCAATGCCTTGGTGACGATGATGGCCGCCGGGTGGAGGCTGTCGCCGAACGTGGCGTTGACCACTTCCTCCGGCTTGAAATTGCGGCCGGCGACGAGGTGCGTGTCGAAGGTATTCACGGCGTGATCGTCGACGATGTACAGCGCCGTGTCCGCCGTCGACGTTTTCTGCTTCGGCTGCAGGTTCATGCCGGTACTCCAGCCGCCATCGCTCAGCGGCACGCTCCACGCGGGGGAGGCATCGACCACGCCGGGCAATCGGCGGAGCAGTTGCAAGTCCGCGAGCTGGGTCGCACGCGCATCGTAGCCGCGACCGAAACCGCTGCTGCCGAACCAGAACGTGTCGGCTTCGTTGATGCCGCTGGGTCGCTGCATGTGTTCGAACCGTTGCTTGATGATGAACAGCGAGTTGCACACGATCGCCAGCGTCAGCGCGATTTGCAGTCCGATCAGGACCATCGCGACTTTGCTGCGCATCAGGGCGGAAAGAATGGGACGGATTTCCATGATGAACACCTCTCAGACGAAGGGCATGTCGGCGCGGGGCGCGCCAGCCTCAGGGGTTGCCGAAGCAAGCGCACGCGGCGCGACGCTGCCGCGTGTGCACCTGCGATGATTGCGGCGGGTTGCCCGGTCCATCGCCGGCTATTGCGTTTTCAACTGTGCGGCCGGCGCCACCTGGCAGGCGCGCCAGGTCGGGTACAAGCCGGCGAGTACTGCGGCCGCGACCGCAAGCACCACCGTCATCGCAATCATCGTCCAGTCGAGCTGCGCGACGCTCTTGTAGTCCGTGTACAGGCTGCGCACCGCAACCAGGCCCAACCCCGTCAATACGAGACCGAGAACGCCGCCGGACAGGCCGACCACACCCGATTCGGTCAGAAACTGGGTGAAGATGTCGCGCTTGCTCGCACCGAGCGCGCGACGCAGGCCAACCTCCCCCGCCTTGCGCGTGAACTTGGCGAGCAGCAGGCCGATCGTGTTGACCAGGCAGACCGCGAGAAACGCGAAGCCCAGCCCGGTTTGCACCTTCACATCGCTCGACACGACTTTCTGGTCGACCATCCACTCGTTGACGTCGGGCAAGCGGTTGTTGAGCGGACGTGGGAAGCGGCCGGATTTCTTCTGCTCGTTGACATAGGAGTCGATGAACGATTTGTAGTCAGCCAGACGCGCCGGCGAGTCGAGCTGTACCCACATCTGAATCCACACGCAGTCCGATTGCAGATAGGCATCCCAGCCGTCGCCCGGTTCCTTCCAGCAGCTGTTGTTGCCGGTCGAACGCTGCTTGAGGTCGATACCGGTAGTGAACGGCATGAAAAAATCGTCCGGGTCGGCGAACGCACCGTTGGTGAGGTCGTAATAGCGGGTGCGCAATTTCCACTCGCCGAGCACACCGACGATCGTGTAGTCCTGACCGTCCAGGCGCACCGTCTTGCCGACGCTGTTCTGGCCGCCGAACAGCTTCTCGTTCATGTCGCGACCGAGCACGACGACTCGCGCATGCTGCGCATCCTGATCGCGGTTCCAGCTGCTGCCGTAGGCGAACGGCGGCTCGAACATCGCGAAGAAATCGGCATAGGTCACGCGCCCGAGCGACTGGAACGGCTTGAGCTCGGGATTCGCGGGCTGCACCGGCAACGACAATTTGTACATCGCCGCCTGCTTGTCGGCCTTGCCGGCTTCCATCAGCGCGACCGCATCGCGATAGGTCACCTGGTCGGGCGAGCGGCCGTCATCGTTGTACGGCCTGTCGGGACTCCAGTTGTCCAACTGCACGTAATGCAATTTGTCGCTCTTCCACGGAATCGGATCGCTGCCCATCAGATGCATCACGGTCAGCGTGGTCATGCTCGCGGCGATGCCGAGCGCGATGCCGAACACCATCAGCGCGGTCAGAACCGGATTGCGCCTGAGACTGCGCAGGCCGAGTTGCAGATAGTAGGAAAACATCTTCGTTCCTTTGCTTTGCCCCTCCCCGTTCGCTGGGGAAGGAAGAAGAATCAGGCCACCGCCGCCTCAGCATCCGGCTTGCGTGTCGTTACGCGCAACGCGGGTTCGGTATCAAAATCGGTGACCTGACCGTCCATCACGTGCACGTTGCGCTGCGCGCGCGCGGCGAGTTCGGGGTCGTGAGTGACCATGATGATCGTCGTGCCCGCACGGTTGATCTCTTCGAGCAGTTCCATCACGCCGCGCGCCATCAGCGAGTCGAGATTGCCGGTCGGCTCGTCGGCCATGAGCAGGCGCGGCGAACCGGCCAAGGCGCGCGCGATCGCGACACGCTGCTGCTGGCCACCGGACAACTCCGACGGATAGTGCTTCATGCGCGAGGACAGGCCGACGCGCGACAGCGACTCCTCGATGCGCTTCTTGCGCTCGGCGGCGTTGAAGCCGCGATAGCGCAGCGGCACATCGACGTTGTCGAACAGGTTGAGGTCGGGGATCAGGTTGAAGCCCTGGAAAATGAAACCGATCTTTTCGTTGCGCAGCTTCGAGCGCGCATCGTCGCCGAGGCCGCGCACGTCCACGCCGTCGAGCCAGAACTCGCCCGAGCTGAACTCCTCGAGCAGGCCGGCGATGTTGAGGAAGGTCGTCTTGCCCGAACCGGAGGGGCCGGTGACGGCGACGAATTCGCCATCGCGCACGTGGATCGAGAAGTCGCGCAGCGCGTGAGTCTCGACCATGTGGGTACGGTATACTTTCGACAAATGCTGCATCTTTAGCATGGGTAATTCCTGCTGGCTGAGTCGGTTCGCGGGATTCAGTTCAAGACCACTTTCTCGGCGCCTTTGAACGCATCGGTGCCGGAGATCACGATGCGGTCGCCTTCCTTGACGCCGGAGACGATTTCCACCGCATTGAGACTGGTGGCGCCGATCTGGATGGCCTTGCGCTCGGCGATGCCGTCGTGGACGAGGTAGGCGGTCCGGCCGGCGCCGGTGTCGACGAACGAACCGCGTTCGACCATGAGCACGTTCGGGCGCTCGTCGATCAGAATGCGCGTGGTCAGTTGCTGGCTCTGGCGCAGGCCGGCAGGCTTGTCGGCGGCGAAGCGCACGCGCGCGACGACCTGGCCGTTGACCACTTCCGGCGACACCGCGGACAGTTCGCCCTTGTACTTCTGTGCGCCGTCGGCGATTTCCGCCGGCATGCCGATCGAGAGGTCGTGGGCGAACACTTCGGGCACCTGCAACTCCACTTCGAGCGAAGTCAGATCGATGACGGTGACGAGCCCCGTGTTGATCGGCACATTGGCCTTCTGCTGCACGAGCAGCTGGCCGACCTGGCCGGCAACCGGCGAGCGCACCTTGAGTTGCTCGACCTGGCGCGACAGGTCGGCGACGAGCAACTTCTGCCGGTCGAACGCGAGGTGTTTGGTCTTGACGTCGAACGCCGCCGTCTCGTTTTGCAGGCGCGCATCGGCCTGCGCCTGGTTGACGTTGAGTTCGGCCTTGGCCAGATCGTCTTTCGCGCGCAGCACTTCGATCTCGGGCATCGCACCCTTCTGGAACGCCTGCGCCTTGCGTTCGACCTCGCGCGCCGCGGTCTGGCGATCGATCCGCGCCGAATCGACGGTCTTCTTTGCGAACAATTCCTTCTGCCGTGCGTCGATGCCGGCACGGCCGACGTCCACTTCGAGGCTCGCCAGCGTGGCCTGTTCCTGCTGCAGCTTGTTGGTCAGCTCGGGGCTGTCGACCTCGGCGAGGACCTGGCCCTTGTCGACCTTGTCGCCCGCATGCGTGAGCAGCGTGACCGTGCCCGCTGCAGTCGCGTACAGCGTCGGCGCCTGCGCGGCGACAACCTTGCCCTGCGCGGACACGTCGCGAATGAGCGTGCCGCGCTTGACCTCGCCGATGCGCAAGCTGGCGGCGGAAGCCGAGGTGCCTGCGGAGATCAGGCGCGCGACCGACGGCACCAGCCAGATCAGCGCGACGAGCACCGCGGCACCCACCGCACCGATGACCAGCCAACGTTTGTTGACGCGCGGCTGCGCGATCTCGATGCGGCGGTCCTGCGCGGAAGTGTCTCGAATCATGGGGGTCGCGCTTCTCTGAAAGTTGCTACACCCCTGCAGAAGCAATCCTCGTGCCAATCATGGCAACCGTTTCAACCCCTTGCCCAAGCTGGATTTTCTGCCGCGCTTGAGGATCCACTTACTGTCCGTCAGCGCGGACGGACAGCTCGCGGACAGCGCACTGTCCGTCCGCGTTCGTCGCGCACCGCATCGGCTCGCGCGCACCGGATCGCGGATCGTCTCGTCCTGCGCGAGCACATGCCGATGGATCGCATAGCCGTACGGTCGTCGTCGTAGGTGACGATCAGGGCTCGTTGCAATCCGCCGCCGCGAAGACGAGCGCGGCAGTGTTCATGCCGCAAGCACCTAACAATTCACGCGGACCGCGTTCCGCGGCCGCCTAACTCAAGTCTGCCTTAAAGAGCGGCTTCGCAATCTTGGGGAAAGCCTTCAAGAGCTTTCCATCCATCGTGACGAGACCGACCCCCAGCGCTTGAGCAGCAGCGACAAATTCGCAGTCATACGCGGAGCAATCACTGCTGTTTGCCAACTGAAGCACCGCGCCAGAGTCAACGAATTGCTCGTTGCTGGCAATGAGACTTTCTGCTTCCTGCTGGATCGCAAATGCTTGATTCGCACTCAATGTTCCGCGGCGCATATACCCGGTCAGGATGTTCCGGAACTCGCTCCGCCATAGAACTGGAGCTGCCCATTCCGGTTCTTTCACCAACAGCGCCTCTGCGTGCTCCGTAAACTCTCCTGGCAGGTAGAGATAGGCCAGAATATTGGTGTCAACTATGATCACGGACGACCTTCTCGTTTCAATCTGTCGACTTCCTTCGCTTTGAATTTCTTGGGCAAGCCGGCTCGGAGTCCTCGCGCCCTCGAAATTCGTTCGGACACTGGAACACGCGCCGGGGCCAAAATAGCTTCAAGGCAGACGATCGCTTCATTGTTGATACTTCTCCTGTGCGTCTCGGCGGACCAGCGCAACCGGTCGTAGACTTCATCGGGGATGTTCTTTAGGGTCAGGTTGGTTGGCATCACAAGCTTCCTTCCAGCAATCGCCGGAACCATTATGGTTTCTTTTTGGTTCCGGTCAAGCACAGGCTGACCGCTCGTGCATGGACTGACCTGCCCGGCGATTCTCGGACCGGCTGAAAGTTGAGAAGATGGCTCCCGCCAACGAAGCGAGGAGTCTATGCGGAAGGCACGATTCACTGAAGAACAGATGGTCAAGATTCTGCGCGAGGCG
>JAFEFS010000016.1 GCA_018240465.1 Pseudomonadota bacterium | reverse complement strand
TGGATCACACCGACTGGCCCTCGTTGTTCGGCCCCCCCGTTACCACTACCAACGGCTGTAGCTGGTTCGGGGTCACTTGCGATGTCACCTCCGGTCCCGCGCATGTGGTCAAGCTGCATTTTGTCGGGAACAATCTGACGGGCACTTTGCCGAGCCTGGATGCGTTCACCGCGCTGCAGGAATTCTCCGATGCCGAAAGCTCGGCCAAGGCCGGCATGACCGGATCGCTTCCGGCGCTGAACCTGCCTGCCTTGAAGACCTTCCAGGTAACGAACAACCCTCTTTTGACCGGTCCGATTCCGAGCCTGGCGAATTTGCCCCTCATCGAGAGCTTCCGCGTCGATCAAAACAATTTGACGGGCAGTCTTCCCGACTTGAGCGCAAGTACGCACTTGACCTCGTTTGTTGCGACCCGGAATCAACTGACCGGCACTATCCCGTCGCTGACCGGCCTGACGTCGCTGACCTCTTTCATCGTCAGCGCCAATCAACTCAGTGGGCGCATTCCGGCGCTGACCGGCTTGAACTCATTGAGCAATTTCCTGGCCGACGACAATCGGCTCAGCGGCAGTATTCCGTCGCTCGCCGGCCTGACCTCATTGAGCTTTTTCATTGCCGACAAGAATCAGCTCAACGGTTCGATACCGGATTTGAGCACGACGACGAATTTGCAGAGATTCAGCGTAAGCAACAACCAATTAAGCGGCTCGATTCCAACTCTGAGCAGTCTGTCGTCGCTGTTTAATTTCGACGCAAGCTTCAATCAGTTAACCGGCCCCATTCCTCCGCTGAGCGGGCTGCCGAGCCTGCAGTCTTTCGTCGTCGATGCAAATCGGCTCAGCGGCAGCATTCCCGCTTTGGGCGATCATCTGATCACTTTTTCGGCCGGCAACAACCAGCTCACTGGCAATCTCCCTCGATTCTCGGTCGGCCCTGGGTCGCCTGGCTTTTCCGGTACCACTTTTCTCGTCCCAAACAATCAGCTGACGGGAAACATTCCCCTTTTGAATCCGGGACTAAAGGGGCTTGACGTGTCCAACAACCTGCTCGACGGCCCGCTGCCGGACCTGAATCGCGCACCCGATCTGGCTGACTTCAAAGCAGCCTCCAACCGAATGAGCGGCGCGATCCTCGCCTTTCCGACCTTGCGTCAACTCCAGGTGTTCGATATCGAGAACAACCAGTTCAACGGCACTCTTCCGTTCGACCTTCATTCCATGCCCGCTCTGCAAGTGTTCAAGATCGCGGGCAATCGGTTCGTCGGTGTGCCGCCGATCCCGGTGCTAGGCACCAATTTTTTGGCTCCGGGTCAGTCGACCATCTGTCCGAACGGGCTGAGCCGCGACACGGCAACGGGTCCCAACGCGCGATTGGATGCCGCCACCGGCATGTCGCCCTGGGATCAAACTTGCCGCATCCCGGATGCTGAATCCGACGCCCTCACGGCGTTGTACAACTCGGCCGGCGGGGCCAATTGGAGAAACAATCCCGATTGGCTCGATACCACCCTCTCGAACGGCTGCGGCTGGTTCGGCGTGAGTTGCACCGCCGTCGACGGCGTGGTCCACGTGACCGCGATCCAGCTTGGCAACAATAACCTGGTCGGCAAGCTGTCATCGCTCGACGCGCTAGTCGGACTGCAGGTGTTCGACGTCAGCGCGAATCCGGGTCTGGGTGGCACGCTGCCAGACTTGAGACAACTTTCGGCGCTCGTCGAGTTCCATGGTGACCAGGACGACTTCACCGGTCCCATCCCGGCGCTGGCCGGGCATGCCAACCTGACGCTTTTCAACGTGACCAACAACCAGCTCGGCGGCGGCATTCCGCCGCTGACGGGGCTGCCCGCGCTGCAGGCATTCAGTGTCGCCAACAACCAGCTCAGCGGACCGATTCCGGACTTGAGCGGCCTCGGCTCGCTGCGGGGATTCGTCGTCTCCAACAATCACCTTTCCGGACCGATCCCGCCGCTGAGCGCGCTGAGCCAATTGATCGGCTTTGCTGCCAGCCAAAATCAGCTCACCGGTCCGTTGCCGGCCCTGCCGACCGGCATTGAGAGCTTCGATGCGACGATGAACCAACTCAGCGGCTCGGTGAATATCTCCGCCTTGACCAAACTGAGTTCGTTCGCCATCGGCTCGAACCGGTTCAGCGGCCCGATGCCCGTCGTCACGAACCTGTCCGCCCTGCTGACCTTGCAAATCGACAACAACCAGTTCAGCGGCGCAGTACAAGATCCGCCTACGAGCAATAGACTTCTCGCCGGCGCGTCGGACCTCTGTCCGAATGCGCTGAATCTGAGTGCGAATAGCGCGACCAATACGGCGTGGAACTCAGCGGTGTTCGGCAATACGGCGCCGTGGAACAGAACATGCAACCAGTCAATGACGCTGACCGGGCCGGCGACGACGGCGTCAGGGGCGAGCGCGACCTACCACGTCGCTGTACATGCGCTTGCGGGCGCCACGCCGCCGGCGGGGACCGTGACGTTGCAAGCCAGCGTCGAAAGCTGCACGTCCAATCCGAATCCCGGTCAGGCGCCGATTTGTGGTTTCAACGCCGACCCGCAGTCAGTCAATTGCACGCTTTCAGGCATTGGTGATGCGGACTGCACCGTCCCGTTCGCTGCAAAAGGCCAGCACCATCTCATCGCCGTGTACTCCGGCGACACCACATACGCCGCGCAAACCGCCGTGCTGGACGTCAGCGTAGACACTACGTCTCTGACCGCGACGACGACCGCGCTGACCGCGACACCGAGCCCGGTGTCGGCGGGCGGCAGCGTGACCCTGACCGCAACGGTGGCCGGCGCGGGCGGCGTGCCGACCGGCAGCGTGATCTTCCTCGAAGGCGGCGTGACGCCGATACCCTCCTGCCCGAATCCAGTAGCGCTGGCAGGAACCACGGCGACTTGCACAGTAAATGCGATCACGGCCGGCGGGCACTCGTACCGGGCGACCTACAGTGGTGACGCCAACTTCGCCACTTCCTCGGCCGCCGTCTTGGTGACGGCGAGCGAGAGTCGGAGCGTGACTACGACGACGCTGAGCGTGACGCCGAACCCGGCGACGGTGGGCCAAGTGGCGACGGTGAGCGTGACGGTGGCCTCGGGCGGACCAGCGGCGAGCGGCACGGTGGCGGTACGCGACGGCGGCACGGTGATCTGCACGGTGACGCTGAACGCCACCGGCGCAGGAAACTGCACAACGACGTTCACGACGACGGGCGTGCACACGCTGACGGCGAACTATGCGGGCGACGTGACCCACGCACCGTCGACGGCGGCGGCGACGCTGACGGTGAACGTCGCAGGGCAACCTGCCGTGGCCGCGCCGGCCTTGTCGGTGTGGATGCTGGGCTTGCTCGCCGCGCTGCTCGCCGGCGCGGGTCTGCGCCGACGGCGCCCGCCTCAGTGACAAAATACAGCCGACGCGGCGAAACTCCATCGCCGCGTCGGCGCGTTCGGCAGCCCATTTCTCCTCGGCGGACGCGGGATAGGACGCCCGACGGCGGCGCCGCCGATGCACTCAAGGACCCGTTTGGGCAATGATGACGATTGCCGTCCGACGCTGGGGCGTCCGCACACCGCGCCGCAATTCCGCTCAGTGCGGCTCGACCTGCGCCGCATCGAGTTCGCGGCGCAGGAACAGCCGAGCCATGGTCCAGTCGCGCTTGACCGTGGCCGGCGAAAGGCCCAGCGCCTGCGCGACTTCCTCGATGGCGAGGCCGCCGAAGTAG
>JAFEFS010000015.1 GCA_018240465.1 Pseudomonadota bacterium | reverse complement strand
GCCAGTTGCGCGAAGGAGGCGGTGATCGTGCAATTGGCGGTGATCGGCCCGGTGGTCCAGGTGCTGCCGCTCTGCACGCTCGGCGTGCAGGTATCGCCGGTGACGGACGCGATCGAGTAGCCGCTCAGAGGAGTGACCGTGAAGGTGGTCGAACTGCCTGGGGCAACCGGGGACTGCGCCGGTGCCGACACCGTGCCGCCGGCGCCGCTGATCGTGGTGGTCACCGTGTACTGGCCAAGCAGGGTGAAGTTGACCGTACTGTGGCTGCTGTTGCTCGCTGCATCGGTTGAAGTCAGCACGGGGTTCGTACCGAATGCCTGGCTGTTGCCGGAGCAGGTGATCGTGCCGCTGGCATCAGCCGGGTTGGGCGAGCAGGAAACGCTGGGGAAGCTGTTTGTCGTTCCCTGTTCGACACCGGTGCAGGTGACGGTAACGGGCACACCGGTCGCTGCCGAAGTCGGCACTGCGTTGCAGTTCGGGACCGGTGGTGGAGTCGTGTCGATCGTCAGCGGTACGGTGACGTGGGCCGAGTCGCCCTGTGCGGTGGACGTCGTCAGCAGCGGGTTGCTGCCGATGGCGGAACCGGTGCCGGTGCAGGTGAAGGAGCCGTTCGTGGTCGGGTTCGGTGAGCAAGTCGCGCCGGGAATGGTGTTGGTCGTGCCGACCGTCGCGCCGCTGCAACTGATCGTTACCGTTTGCGAACCGCCGGCCGGATTCGGCGACGCGGTGCAGGTCGGCGATGCGGGCGGGGCGACGACGGTGAATGTCACCGGGACGAGCATCGCGTCTTCATCCGCGGTGAACGGGTTCGTCGGCGATGTGCCGTTGGCGCTGATGCAGACATAGGCCTTGTAGGTGCCGACGGCGAGGCCGGTCGCGTTGAAGCTGACCTGTACCGCATGCGAACCATTCAGTCCCAACGACCCGCTGGTCGAATCGTAGCTCAGCCACGGCGCGGAACAGGCGGCATTGACCACGACTTTCATCGCTACGCCGGTATACGCAGCGGTCCCGGACACGGTAGAGAGGGCCCTCCATGCCTTGTTCGCAGCGGTGGTGCTGTTCGGGATCGCCAGTTGCGCCGATGGCGTCTTGGTCGTGTCGGAGTAGATGCCCCTGTACCAGTAGTTGGTCGAGGTGATATTGGTGCCCGAACCCGAAGTGGAGGTGATGGATGGGGTAAGGGTGAGCCAGTAGCGACCGCCAGGCATCGCTGGCGGCGACGCGCCGGCCGTCGCAAGATCGAGGTCGATGATATCGTCAACACCTTTCGTGCCGGGATAGCTGACGCCGGCTGCCGCGGGCCCAAGTCCGCCAGCAGTGGAAGGGAACTCGAAGAACGCAGGCTGATCGCCTGAGACGGTGCTGAGTGGCCTGCCATTAGGCTGGTCGCTGCCGTTGTCGTTCCACACACGCAGCGAGAGCTGGCTCGCGATCGTCGCGATCGAGGGGTAGGTCCCGGCGGAAGAGGAATATCCGAAGCCGTGCACCGCCACCTCTGCCAGCGTGGTGCCGCTGCCGTAAATGTCGATGTAGTCCGCCTGATAGTAGTTGTTGACGCTGGTCGAAGTGGTCTGCGTCGAATTGGCGGAGGTCACGATCGTGCGCTCCGGATATCCCGTGGTGGTGTTGAACGGCCGGTTGACGAGCGTGGCCTTCAACGTGTTCGTCGGAATGCTCCAGTTCAAGCCAGGATTGCCGGCATTGCTGATCGTCACCGGCTGGGTGACGGTCTGGCCGACGGCGGCATGGGTGCCCAGCGAAGATGGACTGACGCGCAAAGCCGCAGTCGCAGGGCGGATCGCGATCGGCAGGTGCTGCACGGGCAGACTCGAATCGCTCGAAGTCAGCGTCAATTTGCCGTAGTACCACACTCCTCCGGCCAACTGCTTGGCGTCGATGGTCAGCGTGTATGACGTCGATGCCCCCGCGCTCAAGCCGAAGCTCGTCTTGTCGAGCGAATAGCTGCCGGCCGGCAAGCCCGTCACCGCGATCGTCCAGTTGCCGCCGACGGCGAGCGCCGAGCTGACCGTGCGCGGGAACACGCAGGTGTTCACGCAGTTGAAGGCGTAGTAGCTGGCCAGATTGAGCGTTGCGGGATCGCCGCCCGTGGCCGGGTTGGCCGAGACGAAGTTCGCCTTGGTCTCGTCGAACAGCAGCGAGGCGCGCGTAGCCGCGGTCAGGTCGACGCGGCCGGCACCGATCACCGTTGGGTCGGCTTCGGCGCTGCCATCGGACGTGTAGGCCTTGGTCGCCGTCGTCATCAGCGCGGACTTCACCTGCATCGGCGTCCAGCTGGGCTGGATCGCACGCACCAACGCGGCCGAGCCGGTGATGTGCGGTGTCGCCATCGAGGTGCCGGATTCGACGCCGTAGATGACGCTGCTGGCGGCCTGGTTAGCCGGGCTGTAGCCGGTGGTCGTCGTTGGCGACATGGCGGCGAGAACGTTGTCGCCGGGCGCCGTGATGTCGGGCTTGAGCTCGTTGAACGCAACCGGTCCGCGCGAGCTGTAGGTCGTGACGAGATCCGGTGTGCGTGTATTGGCCGATACCGGATAGCCGAGCGACGCGGTGGCGTTGCCGTTGGTGCCAAGGTCAATGCCCGGCGTGTTCTGGATGGCCTGCCAGCCGGACATCAGCACCGAGTAGGATGCACCGGTTGCGCCGAGGCCGATGAAATTCGGATCGACATACACCACGGCGACGGCGCCGGCGTTGGCCGCATTGACGCGACGCGTTGCACTGCCGCAACTGCTCGCATTCTGGTCCAGGCGCAGCACGGCAATGCCGCCGACGCCGCTGCGGCTGAAGGTGTTCGCTGCAAACGACGAGCAGCCGTCGGTGCTGCCGTTGGCGAACGTCGGGCTCTGGATCAGCGGCAGGTTGGGGTAAGCCTGTGTCGGTGCCGGTGCGGAGCCGGGGACTGCCGCCAGGCCCTGCGTGTTGGCGGGCAGGCCGCTGGTCGACCCATTGACCGAGGCGAGGCTGAACGAGAATGACGGAATCTTCGCCGGCGAGGATGCAGCGACTGTCGTCGTCCACGGCGAGGCGTTGCCGTCGATGCTGCTCGCGGTCGGGCCGTCATTGCCGGCGGCCTGGGCGACGAAAATACCGGCATCCATGGCATTGAGCGCGGCGAGCTGGATCGTGCTGGTCCACGGCGAATCTTCCGGACCACCGATCGAGTAGTTCACCGCATCGACGATGCCGTCGGCGACCGCCTGGTCGTACGCGGCGGCCAGACCGGAGTCATAGCAGGAGTAGCTCTGCGTGCCGCAGGCGAGGTAGGCGATGATGTTGGCGTGTGGTGCGACGCCAGAGAGATTGAACGTGCCGCCGCCATACGGCGCGCTATTGACCACATTGCCGCCCGCGGTGCTGGCGGTGTGGCTGCCGTGGCCATTGAGATCCTGTCCCGACGCGGGGTTGTAGGTCGATCCGCTGTATTCGGTGTTGTAGATGCCGATCAGCTTGTCGTTGCAATGATTGAGATCGGTGCCCTTGCTCGTGTAGCCGTTCTTCACCGTGCCATTGGCAAGACAGTTGCCGAGAAACGCGCCCGTGCCGAGCGGGTTGGTCGCGGTATAGCCGTCGTCGCCGGTCGCCGCGAACGATTTCGATGTCCAGTTGATGCCGGAATCGATTTCGCCGATCACCATGCCTTCGCCCTTCGAGGCGAGACCGCCCGGTGTCGAAGTACCGGCCCAGATCGTGTCGGCACCGATCAGCGTATGCGTGTTGTAGGTCTTGAGTTCCTTGACCTGCTCGCGATTGACCTGCAGTACGTCCGGTTGTGCGGCTACCCGGGCCGCTTCCTCGGGAGTCAGGTCGACGAGCACGGCGTTCAGCGCGTGCTGGTATTGCAGAAGAGGGGTGACCGTGCGCCCCAGAGTGGAGGCGAGGGACGAAACGAAACTGGACTGCTGGGCTTGCAGTTCCGCGAGGCGGTTCTGCGCAGCGTGGGAATGCATGTCCTTGCGCTTCTTGTTTTTCACCGTCGGCAGGCCGGGAGTCGAAGCGACCGGATCGCCCTGCAGGATGACGAAATAGCGGCCGCGGCCGTCTCCATCGAGAGGCACGACGCGCGAAGCGTGGCTGTGCTCGCCGAAATCGGAGCGTTCTTCCTTGACATACGCCGCGCTCTTGGTGGGTGTGCCCGTGCCGGCGCTCGCTGCCGAAGCCTGCGACTCGGTGCCCACGCTCAACGGCGCGGCGAACGAAATCTGCGTCGAAATCCCAGAGCCCAGAGTCAGTGCCAATGCCCCAGCCAGCGGTGTCAAGCCAAAACGCCTGAGTATCATCATTGCCTTCAACCCCATATAGGAAGAACAACCCCGAGTGGCCTTCGCCACCGACAAATAAGCACGAGAGTCTGCTGCGCGCCGCGCAGCAAGTTCGACCAACTGGTTACTCGATTGATGCCATTCGACACCGTCCCGGCATGTTGAATAAGGCAGCTACATCCAGTCCCCGATGAACGGCGATACTTCGTGCTGCAATCGGGTCGCGATTGCGTCACGGACATCTTGCCTCTGTGCTCTCCTATCCACCCCGTCCCGCAATTCCCCTGTTCCGACAGGCCGGTACAACGCCTGCCGAACTTCCCGGGTTGATACTACTCGGCACAGCCGCTGTCAATGCAAGGCGCGGCGCAAAATCGCGGCGCGGGAAAATCGGCGCTGCGGAGACGATCCGCAGCGCCGTGAGGGTTCGCTACTGTGGGGGTGCGAGCCAGCCGACGACATCGACGATGACGTCGGAG
>JAFEFS010000014.1 GCA_018240465.1 Pseudomonadota bacterium | reverse complement strand
TACTTCGGCCGCAAGCTCGACGGCAACGATCCCGGCGACGTGTTCGTCGTCACGCGCGCGCTGATCGCGGCGCCGGGATCGACACAATCCGCACCGGGGCTGGGAACGCCGATGCAGGTTCTGCTCGCAGCGCTGCTCGCCTGCGGCGCGTGGCTTGCGCGGCGCACCGGCGGCGTGCGCGCAACCCGGCGCTGATGCCAGCGCTTTCCTTCAACCCCTCGAGGAGTCCGACCATGTGCAAATACCTTTTCTCCCTATCCGTGCTGCTGCTCGCCGCGGCCACACCCGCGTGGGCGGCCGATCACGCCGTCACCGTCGCGCCCGGCGGAGCGCTCACCTTTTCGCCCTCGTCCCTGACCATCAATCAGGGCGACACCGTAACCTTCACCTACGCAGGCGGGGACATGCCGCACAACGCGGTGTCGGATACGTCAGGCGTGTTCTCCAGCGGCAATGCCATCAGGAGTGCCTGGAGATACACCACGCCACCGTTCAACACGGCCGGCACCTTCGGCTACTCCTGCACGCCGCACAAGTCGGTGGGCATGACCGGCAGCATCGTCGTGCAGGGGGATTCTTCAACGACGACCTTCTCGATCGTGCCCGGCATCACCGGATCGTGGTACCTGCCGGCGCAATCCGGCCACGGGTTCAACGTCGAGGTGCTGCCGAACAACGGCATGCTCGCGTTCTGGTACGTCTACGACAACGCCGGCAACAATCTCTGGCTGGTCGGCCAGGGCACCTACTCGGGCGACACCGCGACACTGACCATGCAATCGGGTAGCGGTGGCCTGTTCCCGCCCAACTTCGACAAGAACAAGATCGTGCGCACCAACTGGGGCACGCTCACCTTGAAGTTCAGCGACTGCAACACCGCCTCGGCGCAATGGAGTCCGATCATGCCGGGTTATACGAGCGGCTCGATGGACCTCGTCCGCCTGAGCGGCGTCAGTGGACTGGCCTGCCCGTAATTGGACACGCCGGGGCCGCACCGGCGGCGACCGTGATGCTCGCCGCGGCGATGTTGTCCGCGGCCGGCATCAGCCATGCGACCGGCATCGCAAATCGTGCCCGGGCCCGGAACGTCGATGCTGGCCCTGCTCGCGACCCTGCTCGCCGGCGCTGCATGGCTTGCGCGGCGCTGGTGCGGCAGCGCCTTCCTTCGCCTCTCACAGGAGTCCGTCCATGTGCAAAGGCCTTCTCTCCCTGATCGTGCTGCTGCTCGCCGCGACTACACCCCGTGGGCGGCCGACCACGCCGTCACAGTCGCGCCCGATCACGTGCCCATCTTTTCGCCCTCGTCCCTGACCATCAACCAGGGCGACACCGTGACTTTCAGCTACGGGGGCTGGGAAGAAATGGACACCAACGTGGTGTCGGATACGCCCGGCCTGTTCTCCAGCGGCAAGGCCATCAGGAGTGCCTGGAGATACACCACGCCACCGTTCAACACGGCCGGAACCTTCGGCTACCACTGCACACCGTACGAGTATTCGGGCATGACTGGCACTATCGTGGTGCAGGCGAATTCTTCCTCGCCGCCGGCGTTCTCGATCGTGCCCGGCATCACCGGATCGTGGTACCTGCCGGCGCAATCCGGTCACGGGTTCAACGTCGAGGTGCTGCCGAACAACGGCATGCTGGCGTTCTGGTACGTCTACGACAACGCCGGCAACAATCTCTGGCTGGTCGGCCAGGGCACCTACTCGGGTGACACCGCGACACTGACCATGCAATCGGGTAGCGGCGGCCTGTTCCCGCCCAACTTCGACAAAAACAAGATCGTGCGCACCAACTGGGGCACGCTCACCCTGAAGTTCAGCGATTGCAACAACGCCACCGCACAATGGAGTCCGATCATGCCGGGTTATACGAGCGGCTCGATGGACCTCGTCCGCCTGAGCGGCGTCAGCGGACTGGCTTGCCCGTGATCGGTCACGCAGGGACCGCGCCGGCGCCCGGATCGCCGATCCCCGCCGCAGACCGCGCCCGCGCAACCCAGCACTGAGTGCCGCGACGCCGTTCTCGCCATTGAATGCAACCAGAAACGAGGGGCATGCACATGAAAAATTCCAAGCAGGTACGACGGCCCGTCTTCGGGTTGATCGCGGCAGCGCTGCTGTTCGTCAGCTCGCAGCAGACCACGGACGACTGCTATCCCGGCGACACGCCGCCACCGCCGCCGACCGGCGGCCCTTCAGCCGGCGACATCTTCCTCAGCACGGAAACCTCGCCGCACGTCTGGTCGGCGCCGAAGAACCTGGGCTGCTATCCGAACGGTCCAAATACCGCCGGCGCCGAATTCAGTCCGTCGCGGGTGACCACGGCCGAGGGCAAGTTCCTGTTTTTCTCCAGCGCGGGCTATCCCGACAGCCAGGGCCAGGACATCTACATGAGCCAGGTGCTCGGCGACGGCAGCGTCACCGCCGGCGTGCGCGTGGCCGAGCTGTCCACGGCCGCGGACGATCGCATGCCCAACGTGCGCGCGGACGGCCTCGAAATCGTGTTCAGCTCCAACCGCGCCGGCGGCACCGCGTTCGATCAGGACATCTACGTCGCCACGCGCCCCGACACGCATTCCGCGTGGTCGGCGCCGCAGCCCATCGCCAACGCCAACATCAACACCACCGCATCCGAAACCCGCGCCTCGCTGTCGGCGGACGGCACGCGGCTGTACTTCGGCCGCAAGCTCGACGGCAACGATCCCGGCGACGTGTTCGTCGTCACGCGCGCGCTGATCGC
>JAFEFS010000013.1 GCA_018240465.1 Pseudomonadota bacterium | reverse complement strand
GGCGCGCACTGACGCGCGCGCAGGATCGGCAACCTCCGGCTCTTGCTCAATCGGCGCGATGATGTTCTGATCCGTCGCCATGACGGCGACGGACAATCAGGCACGTACGCGGCGCACGATCGATGCGCTCTGGCGCATGGAGTCGGCGAAGGTCGTCGCCGTGCTCGCGCGCATGCTCGGCGGCGACATCAGTCTTGCCGAGGAGCTGGCCCAGGACGCACTGGTCACCGCGCTCGAGCAATGGCCGGACAAGGGCATTCCCGACAACCCCGGGGCATGGCTGATGGCCACGGCAAAAAATCGTGCGATCGACCGCCTGCGCCACGGCAAGCTTGCCGAGGAGAAGCACGCGCAGATCGCACGCGAGCTCGACGAGCAGCAGCAAGCGCGCGCCGAGGATCACATCGCCGCACTCGACGACGACATCGGCGACGACTTGCTGCGCCTGATGTTCACCGCCTGCCATCCCGCGCTGTCGCGTGAGGCGCAGGTCGCGCTGACCCTGCGCCTGCTCGGCGGCCTGACCACCGAGGAGATCGCGCGTGCCTTCCTCGTGCCCGAGCCAACGATCGCGCAGCGCATCGTGCGCGCGAAGCGCACGCTGGCGGAAGCAAACGTGGCGTTCGAACTGCCGCGCGGCGAGGACCGCGCCTCGCGTCTCGCCTCGGTGCTCGACGTCATCTATCTCGTCTTCAACGAAGGCTACGCGGCGACCGCGGGCGAGGACTGGATGCGTCCGGCGTTGTGCGAGGAAGCGCTGCGCCTGGGCCGCATCCTCGCCGAACTCGCGCCGCACGATGCCGAGGTGCACGGCCTCGTGGCGTTGATGGAAATCCAGGCCTCGCGCCTGCACGCGCGCAGCGATAAGGACGGCACGCCGATCCTGCTGCTCGAACAGAACCGCGCACACTGGGACTGGCTCTTGGTCGAACGCGGCCTCAAGGCGCTGGCGCGCGCGGAAAAACTCGGCCAGGACCGCAGCACCTACCAGTTGCAGGCGGCGATCGCGGCCTGCCATGCGCGTGCGCGCCGCGCCGAAGAAACCGATTGGGCGCGCATCGCCGCGCTCTATGCCGAACTGGCGCAGATCGCACCGTCGCCGATCGTCGAGCTCAACGGCGCGGTCGCGATCGCGATGGCATTCGGGCCGCAGGCGGGCCTCGACCTGGTCGATCGGCTGGTCGCGGAACCCGCGTTGCGCAACTATCAATTTCTGCCGGCCGTGCGCGGCGATCTGCTCGAAAAACTCGGCCGTTTCGACGAGGCGTGCGCGGAATTCGAGCGCGCCTCGGAGCTGACACGCAATGCGCGCGAGCAGCGCCTGATGCGCGAACGCGCGGAGCAATGCAGCCGGTCCGCAACCCGAATCCACTGATGCGATCGTTCGATCGAGCCATTCCATTCCCGGAGACGAATATGAGCTACCTGATGCTGATCATGGAACGCGCCGATCGCCGTGCCGGCCGCCCGCCCGAGCAGGCGGCGATGGAATGGGATCGCATGGTCGCCTACGCCGGCAGCCTCAAGGAACGCGGCGTGCTCGAGGCCGCACAGTCACTGAAGAGCGTTGCCCGCGGCACGCGCATCGAAAAGCGCAACGGCAAGACCAACGTGGTCGACGGCCCGTTCGCCGAAGCCAAGGAGATCGTCGGCGGCTTCTACCATCTCAAGAACGTGAATCGCGACGAGGCGCTCGCTATCGCCGCGAACTGCCCGGCCGCGGAGTGGTGCAGCATCGAACTGCGCGAAACGGGGCCGTGCAACGAAAGTTGACGGCCCCGCGCCGGTGCATCACTTGGCCTTGCGCTGCGCCGGAATGAAGCGCTCACGCACGGCCTTGGCGAGCTGGTCCGGCGGCAGCAGGCCCTGGTCGAGCAGGAAGTTGTTGTAGGCGCGGCGGTCGAACTGCTTGCCGAGCGCGAGTTCGGTTTCCATGCGCAGTTGCATGATGCGGCTGTAGCCGTAGAAATAGCTGCCCGCCTGACCCGGCGCATTGAACGTGTAGCGGTCGAGTTCCTGGCGCGCCATCGGCTCGGACAGGACGACATCTTCGGTCAACACCTGGCCCGCACGCTCGCGGTCGATGAGGCCGAGGTTGAGCATCGGATCGAGCATCGCGCGCGCGGCGCGCAGCAGGCGCAGTTGCAGTGCAATGAGCTGACCCTCGAGCGGCTCGTACGGCACCATCTCGGCTTCCGCGTACAGTGCCCAGCCTTCGACGTTGACGCTGTTGAACGCGAACAGCGTGCGCGCGAGCGAGATGCCGCGCTCGACCATCGCGGTGAACTGCAATTCGTGGCCGGGGCGGCCTTCGTGCGCGGCCAGCGTCCAGGCGCCGGCTTCGTAGGTGAAGTCGTCGTAGGCGGCGCTCTTGCCGTCCTTGCCGGCCGACGCGGGATTGCCGAGCGGCAGCACGAACTGCCCCTGCTGGCCGGTGTTGCCGATCAGCGGTGCGGGCAGGAAATGCGGCGCCGGCTGTGCGGCGGACTCGGCCTCCGAGGCGAGGCGCATGACCATCGGCCGCTGCGGCAGGTCGACCACCTTGTTCGCGGCGATCTGCTTTTCGAGCTCGGGCATGACCGTATTGCGGTAGAAGCCTTCGATCGAGCTCTTGTCGAGCTGCTTCTTCTTCAACGCGCGGATCACCTCGCGATAGTCGGTCGCCTGGATGCCTTTCGCCTTGGCAACCAGCGGCGCGAGCTGCTGCATCGCGTTGCGCGTCTCCATGAATTCGAGTTGCGCGCGCTGGATCAGTACCTCGGGCGCGATGTCGATGCCGACCTGCTTGAGCTGGAAAGCGTACAACTCCGGCGGCAGGCGCGTGTCGCTGCGCGCATTCGGCAGCACGTCCTTCTTCATCCATTCGGTGTAGTCGCGCAGTTGCCGGTCCATTGCCGCGAGCGCGGCGTCGCCGCCTTCGATCTTGTACTTGCCGAACAACTTGCGGATGCCGGCGGCATAGGTGTCGGCGTTGCGCAGCGCCTGTTCGACTTCAAGCTTGGTCGGCTTGAGCAGTGCGGGATTCTTCAACCGTTCCTCGTAGCGCTGGCGCGCGAGAGTCGCGATCGGCGTCGTACCTGCGTGGAGGCCGACATAGTTCTGCAGGCGCGCGAGCGCTTTCGCGCGCCGCGCCGGATCGGTCTGATCCTGCAACAGCGCCTGCTCACCCTGGAACACGAGCTGGCCGACGTCGGTGAACGGCAGCAGCAGTTTTTCGTTGAGCTCGCTGCCTTCGATCTGCTGATCGGCGGCGTGCAGCATGATGTCGATGTCCTGACGGACGAACGGGTTCTCTTCGGTCTGCAGATCCTTCTGCAGCGTGTCCTTGGCGCCACGCAAGGCCGCGCGCTGGCGCTCGCCGTTGTTCGGACCGAGATCGGCAACGCGATCGTCGTAGCCGGGCAAGCCGAAGAACGAGGCGAACTCCGGTGCGAATTCCGCCTGCGCCTTGAGCAGTGGCTGGGCGAGCTCGTTGCTGCGCTTGACCCAGTCCGGCGCCGGGCGCGCCGCTACGGCGGTTTTTGCCGTCGGCGCGGCGTCCTTGGCGGAAACGGCAGCGGTGCTGCCAAGCGAAACACAGGCGAGCGCACAGGCGCTGGCCAGAAGCAGACGACGCATCGGAATTCTCCTGGACGAAACGGGAACGAGCTCGGTCGCGACGTTGTACCAGCTATTGCCGCTCGCGTCCTGTTGCGAAAGTCACCCCTGCGCGACCGCGACGTGCATCCCGCGAAATGCGCGCGTGTCCTCAGTGCAGCCAGCGACCCAGGCGCTTGCGCCGTGGTTCGCTCCCGGCCGAAGCGCGCTGCGGCGAACCGGAGAGTTCTTCCGGCGCCAGCGGCGCATCGACCCAGTAATGCGCGACCGCGCCGACCGCGGCCGGCAGCTGCGCCAGGCAGTCGTCGTATTCCTGTTCGGAGAGCGGCGCGAAATCCGCGTCGGTGGCGAACACCCCTTCCTCGACCGCGAGCGCCATGATCGGGCCGAGCAGCTCGGTCAGGTGCGAATCGATGCCGAGACGCGATTCCCACAGGCGTGCACGCAAGTCGACGCCGCGCGAAAACCCCTCGCACCACCCGAGCGCCGACAAGGCCGTGTCGCCGTCGTCGAGCTCGATCTCGCCGAGAATGGGTTCGTAGTTGTCGGCCTCGACCTCGGCCCCGACGCTTTCCGACAGGCGCGCGAGCAGTTCGAGCACGCGTCGGCCCTCATCCTCGTCGGCAAACGGCTCGTGCAGGACCTCGGGCAGCCACTCGTCGGGCGACACCTTGTCCGGACCGATGCCGATCGCGGTGAGCAAGCCGTGCACACCGTCGAGCAGCAGGTGATCCTCGCCCGCGTGCGCGCGCAGGAACTGGTCGAGTTCCTCGAGCTCGTGGTCGTCGAGTTCGGCGGGCCAATCGTCATCGTGCGAAAAATCCGTCATCGGGAAATTCTACACCCGCGATTCGCGGTTCCGTTTGCTGGCCGGAATCAGTCGTTTCACGCGAAGGCGCGAACGATTTTCTCAATCAAGTTCCAGCAGCACCGGCGTGTGATCGGACGGCCGCTCCCAGGTGCGCGGCACGCGGTCGATATTCGCCGCGCGGCAGCGCGCGCGCAGCGCCTCGCTCGCAAGCACGAGGTCGATGCGCATGCCGAGGTTGCGGCGGAAGCCGGCCTGGCGATAGTCCCACCACGAGTAGTGCCCGGCCTCGTCGTTGAACAGGCGGAACGTGTCGTGCAGGCCGAGGTCAACGATCGCCTTGAGCGCGTCGCGCTCCGGCGTCGAACAGAGGATCTGCTCCTTCCACGCGACCGGATCGTAGATGTCGCGATCGTCCGGCGTGATGTTGAAATCGCCGAGCACGACGAGGTTCGGGTAGCGCCTGATTTCTTCTGCAAGAAACGCGCGCACCTTGGCCAGCCAGTCCAGCTTGTAGGTGTATTTGTCGGTGCCGACATCCTGGCCGTTGACGACGTAGAGATCGGCGATGCGCAGATCGCCCACGCTCGCGACGAGGATGCGGCGCTGCGGATCGTCCAGACCCGGGATGTCGGTGACGATGTCGCGCGGCTCCTCGCGCGCGAGGATCGCCACGCCGTTGTAGGTCTTCTGCCCCGAGAACGCGACGCGGTAGCCCGCGGTCTCGATCGCTTCGCGCGGAAACTTGGAATCCTCCATCTTCGTTTCCTGCAGCGCGACGATGTCGGGCTGCGCTTCGCCGAGCCACATCGTCAGATGCGGCAGGCGCACATTGAGTGAATTGACGTTCCAGCTGGCGAT
>JAFEFS010000012.1 GCA_018240465.1 Pseudomonadota bacterium | reverse complement strand
GGCTTGACCAGAAAGTCGATCACACCGGCATCCAGCGCCGCTTGGCGCAGCGGTTCATCGCCGACCACGCTGATCAGGACGATCGGCACATCGCGGTTGGCCGGCAAGCGACGAAAGCGGCGTGCAAACTCGAGTCCGTCGAAGCCGGGCATGCGATAGTCGAGCAGAAGCAGGTCTATCCGCTGGGTCTTCGACCACTTCAGGGCAACGATCGGATCGCCGAAATCGAACACGCGCACGTCCTGGCTGATGCCCTCTACCACCTTGCGCATCATCAAGCGTGCGGAATGCTGGTCGTCGACAACCACTATGTTCATAGGCGTCTGAAAGCGTTGACCGAACCGCGCCGTTTCCATGGTGCGGGTCGCAATGTCCAAATCCGGCAGAAAATTGGTAGTAAGCACGGCGACTACGCCTTAGTTGCCTGGCAGAAAATCCTGCACCAAGGGCCTAAAGCAAAACTCGCGCCGAAAATTTAATTAAAATAAATCAATATGTTGCATTGAATAACTTACCCCCCGCCGTGACGCAGGGCGGCAACTAGTGCCGCTGCGAGGCGCGAACAGCCTACAACAAATCGTCAGCGATGCGCGTACCGGCTACACATACACACATCGTCACCAAGGAGCGCGCCTGGTCGGGCACGTCATTGGATGCCAAGCCGCCGCGACGGCTGCGAACCCATGCCCGCTGCGGAAGCCTGCCCAACCCAGAGTTCACGACTCATCCGACGAGACGAGCTGCAGGCGCGCCTTGACCAGATTCGGATTCGGCAGCAGCAGACGTTCGATCTCCGCCGCTCCCAGCGGGTGCGAGTAAAGGTAACCCTGTCCTTCGATGCAGCCGGCACGCGACAGGAAATCATGCTGGGCTTCCGTTTCGATGCCTTCGGCCACAGTGCGCAGGCCCAGGCTCTTGGCGACGGCAAGAATGGCCTGAATGATTGCCGCGTCATTCGCATCGGGCAGGCCGCGCACGAATGAACGGTCGATCTTGAGCCAGCTGATCGCGGGCAACTTCAGGTATGCAAGCGACGAATAGCCGGTGCCGAAATCATCGATCGCCACGCTGACGCCGAGCGCGTGCAACCGATGCATTATCTGGTCAGTGCCCTCACCGAGTCGCAGGACCGAACTTTCGGTGATTTCCAGTACCAGTTGCGCCGGCGACACGCCGGTTTCCATGAGCGCGCGACTCAACGATTCGACAAATGCATGATGCCCGAACCAGCTCGCCGAGACATTCATCGCCACGCGGATCGGCGGCATTCCGATTTGGTTCCACTCCATGAGCTTCGTGAGCACTGCGCGCATGACCCACTGGTCGATCTGGCGCACTACGCCGAGACTCTCGGCCACCGGCACGAACTCGGCCGGCGCAATCATCCCACGCGACGGATGCTGCCAACGCAGCAGCGCCTCGACTGCCATTATCCGCCCGCTGCGTAACTCGATGCTCGGCTGAAACATGAGCCGCAATTCGTCACGCGCGAGCGCCTGGCGCAATTCAGCCGCCATCTGCAGGCGACTGCGCGCCTTCGCATGCATGATCGGCGTGTAGAAGCGCATACCGTTGCGCTCCTCGGTCTTGGCCACGTACATCGCGGCATCGGCGTTGGCAATCACCGTGGCGGCGTCCAGCGCATCGAGCGGATAGCCGGCAATGCCGATGCTGGCGCTGATAACGATCTCGTTGTTGTCGATGCGATACGGATCGGAAAGAGTTGCGAGCAAACGGTTCGCGAGACCGACCGCATCCTCGCGCAAGCCGAGCCCACGCACCAGCACGGCGAACTCGTCGCCACCAATGCGCCCTGCCACGTCAAGCGGCGCAAGCTGCCTGGTTACACGCTCGGCAGCGACGGCGAGCAGGCGATCGCCGACCGCATGGCCGAAACTGTCGTTGACGGCCTTGAACGCGTCGAGGTCGATGAACAATACCGATACCGCCTCGCGAGCTTGTTCGGCAGTCGCGATCGCATGCGTGCAATGCTCCTCGAACTGCACGCGGTTGACCAAGCCGGTAAGCGGATCGTGCCGGGCCAGATATTCCAGCTGCAACCGGTCCGACTTCGCGGCGGTGACGTCGGAAATCATCGCGATAAAGCGCAGGACCCTTCCCTGCGTGTCACGAATCACGCTGATGCTCAAGCGTTCGTCGTAGACGCTACCGTCGCGTCGGTGCGCGCGGACTTCTCCGACCCAGGAACCCATCGCCTCGATCTGCAGCCACAGCGACGGCGGCAGCGATTCACCCCTAGGCATGACGCGAATATCGTCGATGCGGCATCCGGCAAGGTCCTCGGCGGTGAAGCCGGTCAGAACGGTGTGCGCAGCGTTGACCGCAATCACCTTGCGTGCCGCATCGGCAATGATCACCCCTTCCGCCACCGAAGCGAGCGCCTCGGCTGCGATGAGCCGCTCCTGCTCCATAGCCACTCGTTCGGAAACATCGCGGATGATCACCTGGCGGACAGACTTCTCGCCCCAAGGGGCCAGGCTCGACTGGGTTTCCACCGGGCGCGATGTGCCATCGAATGAAAACAGCAGGTCGGTCGTCGAAGTCTGCGCCTCCTCCTCCGAGTTGCTGGCAACCATGTCGACGAAACGCCTGCCGACAAGTTCCTGCGGCTCGCGTCCGAACCAGCTCGCGGCGGTGCGGTTGGCATCGAGCACGAAGCCATCGTTCTCGTCGACCATGACGATCGCGTCCGGCGCGTTGTCGAACAACACCCTGTAGCGATCCTCCGTACCATGGATTTTCGCCATCGTCCGTCGCGCGATGCTCAGCCACAACAGGCAAGCCAGGATCGCTATTGCGCATACTCCGAAAAACAGCAGGCGAGCTATCCAGATCGCGCCGCCGGATACCGCTCTCGAAAACAGTTCGGCGCGTGGCTGAATGTAGTCATTCAACATGGAGATACGGGCAATCTTCTGCGACAGCTTGCGTTCGTCCCAGGATTGCGAATGGCGCTCACTACGCAACTCGCCAGCGATGGCGCCGAGTTCGTCGATCGACGAATCAGTCGAACGCCATGCGGACAGCGCTTCGTTCATGAACGGCGCGCCCTGCAGGTAGCGGAACACGAAAATGAGCACCGGAACCACATCGCCTACGACGTTGCCATGGCTCAGCGCCCGCACGACCGCGGCGTGGTCATAGTCCGGTTTGAGTGCTTCGTCACGGGCGAAACGGTCATAGCCGAGCAAGGTGAAATTGCGCTCAACTCTGTCCAGAGCTTCGGGGGCGCCGTACACCGCGTAGGTCTGGAGATCGACGACGATCTGCTTTTGCGCCTTCGACCAGGCGCTTTCCCCGTTGAGAAGTGCCGCAAGCGCGAGTTGCACCTGCAACGCCACTCCGATCAGGAGCAGAAGCAAGCCTACGAGTCCGGCCAACCCCCATGCCAACGGCATGAGTTTCCGGATCAGCACCTGCTCGGACACCCTCGGTTCTCCCTGCATGGCGCCGATCATACGCCCAGGGACGGCCAAACGCCCCTGTGACGGCCTCGCCGGAAACACTGGCGGCAAAGCCGGATGTCGCGGCACACGATCGACCAAATCACACACGCATTCGTCACTCGCCCGATCCGCGGTTCGCCGCGACCGATGGATCGGGGCGAGGGCGATATACCTGGCGCACAAGTGCTACAGGTCGCGCGCGACGCGGATGCCGACCTGCGCGTTGCGCGCATCGACCGGCAGGCTCGTGCGGAACGCCGAGCGCGCCTGGTCGGGCGCGCTGCCCCAGGATGCCCCGCGCACGACATGACGCTGGCAGCCGGGATTTACCCAGGCGCGGCCGTTGGCCGGAGCGCGCAGATAGTTGTCGTGCCAGCAGTCCTCGATCCAGTCGGCGACATTGCCGTCGATGTCGCGCAGCCCGAACGGATTCGGCGGGAATTTGCCGATCGGCGCCGGCCCCCAGTAACCATCGCTGTAACGCGGGAACGCGTTGGTCCAGCGCCGTTGCATCGGCGATTTGTCGCCGTCGCCGGTCAGGTTGGCGATGCGCGGCGGCGGATTGCCGTCGCCCCACCAGTAGCGCGTCGTCGTACCGGCGCGCAGCGCGTATTCGTACTCGGCCTCGCTCGGCAGGCGGTAGCGCTTGCCGGTGCGCGCGGACAACCACTGTGCGTACGCCACCGCGTCGTTCCACGACACGTGCACGACCGGCAGATCGTCGCCGGCAACGGCGCCGCTGTAATCGTTGCGCCAACTGACACCTCGGCGCTCGATCGTGCGCCCCGAGTCCTCGTCGTAAACGGTCGAGCCGCCGAGCTTCTCCGCGTCGGTCACGTACTTCGCATCATCGACGAACGCGCGGAACTCGCCGACGCTGACTTCGTCGCGCCCGAGCGCATAGCCCAACGCGATCTTCACCTCGTGCTGCGGCTCCTCGGTGCTGCGATGCCCTGCTTCGGTCGCCGACGAGCCCATCAGGAAGCTGCCGATCGGTATGACAACGAGCGCTGGCGCCCTGCCGTTGCGGTCGACGAAAGGATCGTTGAGAACCTGCCCCGGCTTGTAGCTCGCATACAGACGCGCGTTGCGCAGGCGCTCGTTGAACGCGTCGACTCCGGCGAGGTCGGGGCTCAAACCGAGCGCGCGCTGCGCGAGCAGTTGCGCGAGGTCCGCGTTGCCGGCGTCGAGCGCCGAATTGGCCTGCGCCATTACCGCGCTCGCGCGTTGCTCGCGGATGCCTTGGATCTGGCTGCGCGTGTCGAGCAGTTGTTGCGAGCCGGGCCGGATCGCGGATGCGACGCGCAGCGCGTCATCGGCGCCGGCGTAGTCGTCCTGTGCCGCGGCGGCAAGCGCACGATCCAGATAGCTGCGCTCGATCTGCGCCAGACCCTGGTCTGCGAGCTTGTTGCCCGGATCGATCTTGGTGACCTGGCGATAGACCGCGAGCGCTTCGTTGCGGTTCTTCGTCGCTTCGGTGTCATCCCTGGCCTCGCGATGCAGGATTCCGGCCGCGCGCGTCAGCAGCGGCGTGGTCTGGCGCAGCCTCTTCAGGCGCGACTGCAGTTCGTCGACATGTTCGCTGTCGAGCGCCTCGTCGCGCAGCGCGGCGATGGCATGGGCGGATTCATCCTCGTCACCACGATCGAGCGCGTCGCTGGCCTGTTGCAGCACCGCATTGCGCACTTTTTCCACCCCTGCCTTCGCCGGCGCGCTGCGCCTGTCGGCTTCGAGCACCTGTCGGTACAACGCCAGCGCGCCATCCTTGGCGTCGAGCAGCCGCCCCTTCGCAAAGGCGTCGTCGGCCTTCTTCAGCAAGGCCGCGATCTCCTTCGGCGCGGGCGGCGGCGGCGGCGCGAGACTGATCGGCGGCCCCCATTGCGCGGCCCGCTCGCGCTCCGCGGTCGATGCCGAGACGCTTGCGGCGGACGGTTGCGCCTGCGCGACGACCAACGGCCGGCTTTGCGCGGCCGTATCGGCGGGCAACGCCGGCACGGATTGCGGCGCCGGCATGCCCGGGAAGAAACGCCAGGTCAGCGCGAACAGCAGCAGGGCGATGCCTGCGGCACCGCCAAGCGCAGTCTGTTTGTTGACGACATCGCTACCTGGCATCGAAGAGGCTGCTGGAAAAATCGGCTGACATTCTTGCGGTGGAACCTTAGGCTATGCGCCCGCGTGCCGCAACCCGCAACCGTTGCGCACGCGCACCACAGTTCCCCATCCCGCCGCCGCGCGCGCAAACAAGGCTCCCGATGCACATCTGGATCGACAGCGACACCGCGCTGACCGAATGGACCACCCTCCGTTCCAACCACGAGGTCGTCGCACTCGACACCGAATTCATGCGCACCAACACGTTCGCGCCGATTCTCGCTTTGGTGCAGATCAAGCTCGGCGACGCGGTCGCGCTGCTCGACTCGCCCCGGCTCGGCGAGCACGCCGCGCTCGGTGCCATCCTGCGTGACCCGTCCCGCGTTTGCGTGATGCACAGCGCGAGCGAAGATCTCGAAGCGCTCGCCGGCATCGTGCCCGAAGGTCCGGCGAATCTGTTCGACACGCAGATCGCCGCCGCCATGGCAGGTCTCGGCTTCGGCGTTTCCTACCAGAAGCTCGTCGCCGCCCTGTTCGGTGTCGACCTGCCCAAATCCGAGACGCGCTCGGACTGGCTGCAACGCCCCCTCAGTGCCGCGCAGCTCGAGTACGCCGCGCAGGACGTGGCATGGCTGCCGCAACTGCATGCGCGTCTGGCCGATGCGCTGGAATCGTCGGGGCGCAGCGAATGGCTGGCCGAGGACTGCCAGCGCATGGTCGAGCGCGTGCGCCACGCGCCACCCGATCCGCAGCCGCAACGCGCCTTCCGCACTGCCGCCGACTGGCAGCGCCACAGCCAGATCCTGTTGCGACGCCTGCTGCGCTGGCGGGAGACTGCCGCTCGTCGCCACGACAGGCCGCGCTCCTGGTTGCTCGACGACGCCCATGCGCTCGATTTCGCGCAGCGGCCGCCGGCCGACGCCGACGAACTGTTCGAGCGCAGCAAGGGCCTGCGCGCCTTGCGCGGTCCGCAGCGCGCGGAACTGTTTGCCCTGCTGCAGATGCCGCCGGACGAAGACGATGTCGCAACGTTGCCGATTCCGCCACCGATGTCGTCTGCTGAGAAACGCGCACTGACCGCGATGAAGGACGCCGTAGCGGACGTCGCCCGGAGACTGAACCTGCCCGAGGGCCTGCTCTGCCCGCGCCGCCACATCGAGGCTTTGCTCACCGACCGCGTCTGGCCGGGCGCGCTCGAGGGCTGGCGCAAACCATTGCTGTTCGACGCTCTCAACGCGAAACTTCCCTGACCCATGGCGCGAGCACCGGCACCGAGCCGGATATTTGGCCGTCCAGACGGCCAAATGGCTTGACAGCACGGCCGTGGATCGGTTCCACTACAACCATGCACCACAGCACGACGACTGCAACGACGGCCATTACCACTACCCGTGTAGTGCGGCCCGTCGTGTGCGATTGAATTCCCCAAGCCACGGCCCCGCACCTCGACGAGGATGCGGATCGCGCCGCCTCCTCCGGTAGAATGCGCGGCCTCCCCGGAGGTTACATGACCATGCTCGCTCATCCGCCCCACCCCGTCGCAACGGGTCAGTCACCGTCACGGCGTGTCAATACGTTGACCAACGTCGCGCACAAGTTCGGCGGCACGTCGATGGCCGATGCGGCACGCATTCGCCATGTTGCTGACCTGGTACGTGCCCGACCCGAAATGACCCAGGTTGTTGTCGTTTCAGCAATGTCAGGGGTGACCGACGCACTGCTCGCGCTGGTCAATGCCGCCGCGGCCAACCAACCCTGGCACGAGCAATTCGAAGTCCTGCGCCAACGCCATCTCGACACCGCGGCGGCGCTCCTGGCGGGCAACGCCACACCGGCACGGGAATGGCTGAACGCGCGTTTCGACGAACTCGCACGGATACTCGACGCAATCGCCGTGCTGCGCGGCGCGGGCCACGGCGTCGCCGAGGCGATCAGTGGCAACGGCGAAGTCTGGTCGTCACGGCTACTGCATGCCCTGCTGCAATCGCTCGGTTCCGACTACGCCTGGTGCGACGCGCGCGAAGTGCTGGTCGTGCGCCACGAAGAACTCGGCGTCGCCGTCAACTGGGAAGCAACCGAGTCCAACCTGGCGCAATGGCGCCAGTCGCATCCGCAATCACGCCTCGTCGTCACCGGTTATGTCGCACGCGACGAGGACGGCCGCGATACCGTGCTCGGCCGCAACGGCAGCGACTACTCCGGTGCCATTTTTGCGGCACTGTACAAGTCGGAGGAATTGCATATCTGGACCGATGTCGACGGCGTGCTCAGCGCCGACCCGCGCATCGAGCCGGAGGCGGTCACGTTGTCGGCGATGAGCTACAACGAGGCCTGCGAACTGGCCTATTTCG
Organism: Pseudomonadota bacterium; assembly: GCA_018240465.1. GTDB lineage: Bacteria > Pseudomonadota > Gammaproteobacteria > Xanthomonadales > Rhodanobacteraceae > Rudaea. The sequence continues at coordinate 6,324 of JAFEFS010000012.1, read as the reverse complement.
GCGCCAAGGTGATCCACCCGCAAACGATGGCGCCGGCGATCGCTCGCGGCCTGCCGATCCTGATCCGCAACACGTTCAAGCCCGAACTTCCGGGTACGCGCATCGACGCGGCCGGCGACGAGAATGGCCCGGTCAAGGGCCTCACCCTCGCCCACGGGCTGGCTCTGCTCAACGTCGAAGGCACCGGAATGATCGGCGTGCCCGGCACGGCCGAGCGAGTCTTCGCCGCACTGCGCGCCGCGCGCGTATCCGTGGTGATGATCTCGCAGGGATCGAGCGAGCATTCGATCTGCTGCGTGGTCAAGCTCGCGGAGGCCGACACCGCGCGCGCCGCGATCGAAGGCGCGTTTGCGCGCGAGCTGCACGCAGGCCAGATCAACGGCGTGCAGGTGTCGCGCGACATCAGCGTGCTCGCGGTCGTCGGCGACCGCATGGCCGGCGTTCCCGGCGTGGCCGCACGTCTGTTCGATGCGCTCGCACGCTCGCACATCAACATCCGCGCGATTGCCCAGGGTGCCTCCGAGCGCAACATCTCGGTGGCGATATCGAACCAGCAGGCGACGCTGGCGCTGCGCGCTGCCCATGCCGCATTCTGGCTTTCGCCGCAGACGATCTCGGTCGGCCTGATCGGCCCGGGCAAGGTCGGTGCCGCCCTGCTCGACCAGATCTCGGCCGCGGCGCCGCGCCTGCGTCGCGAGGCCGGGCTCGACCTGCGTCTGCGCGCGATCCTGTCGACCAAGTACCTGCTCGCCGACGAGCTCGACCTCGGCGCGAACTGGCGCGATCGCGACGGCGACTTCGTCAGCAACGACATCGACGGCTTCATGCGCCACCTGATCGCCGCGCACCTGCCGCATACGGTGATCCTCGACTGCTCCGGCAGCAACGAAGTCGCGGCGAAGTACGCGCAATGGCTGGCCGCAGGTATTCATGTCATCACGCCGAACAAGCAGGCCGGTGCCGGCCCGATCGAACGTTACCGTGCGATCCGCGCCGCCGCGGCGCAAGGCGGCGGCCGTTTCCGCTACGAGGCGACCGTCGGCGCCGGTCTGCCGGTGATGCAGACGTTGCGCGACCTGATCGATACCGGCGACGAGCTGACCGCGGTGGCTGGCATCTTTTCCGGCACGCTGGCCTGGCTGTTCAACCGTTACGATGGCACGACGCCGTTCTCCGAACTGGTGCGTGAGGCGCACCAGCTCGGCTACACCGAGCCCGATCCGCGCGACGATCTCTCCGGTGTCGATGTGGCGCGCAAGCTGGTCATCCTGGCGCGCGAGGCAGGGCGCGAACTGTCGCTCGAAGACGTCGCGGTGGAAAACCTCGTGCCCGCGTCGCTGCTCGCCACGGGGCGCGACGAGTTCATGTCGCGTCTTTCCGAACTGGACGCCTCGACCGCAAAACGCTACACCGACGCCAAGGCACGCGACTGCGTGCTGCGCTACGTCGCCCAGCTCGACCGCGACGGCAAGGCCAGCGTCGGCCTCGTCGAACTGCCGCGCTCGCACGCCTTCGCCAACCTGCAGTTGACCGACAACGTCGTGCAGTTTTCGACCAAGCGCTACAACAGCAATCCGATGGTGATCCAAGGCCCGGGTGCCGGTCCCGACGTCACCGCCGCCGGCGTGTTCGCCGACCTGCTGCGCGTCGCCGCCTCGCTCGGTGCGCGTGTATGAGGATGCAAGCCACGGCGTTTTCGCCTGCCTCGATCGGCAACCTCGGCGTCGGCTTCGACATTCTCGGCCAGAGCTTTGCCGGTGCGGGCGACCGCGCCACGGTGCGCCGCATCGCGGAGGCGAGCGTGCGCATCACCGCGATCCGCAACGCGCCGGTCGCGCTGCCGCTGGATGCGGAAAAAAACACGGCCGGCGCTGCTCTTATCGCCTTGCGCAAAGCGCTGAACCTGCCGTTCGGCTTCGAAATCGAACTCGACAAGGGTATTCCCTTCGGCTCTGGCATGGGCGGTTCGGCCGCATCCTGCGTTGCCGCGCTGATTGCCGCCAATGCCCTGCTCGACGCGCCGCTCACTGCCGAACAACTGTACCCCCATGCGCTGGCCGGCGAAGCCGTCGCCAGCGGCGGCCGTCACGGCGACAACATCGGGCCGATGCTGCTCGGCGGCGTCGTCCTCGCCACGCTCGACCATCTGGTCAAGATTCCCGTACCGAAAGGCTGGCACAGCGTGCTCGTCCATCCCGACGCGGTGCTCGAAACGCGGCGCGCGCGCGCGGCGCTCAAAGGCGCGTACGCGATCGGCGATTTCGTCGCCCAGAGCGCAAACCTCGCCCTCGTTCTCGCCGGCTGTCAGCGCGGCGATGCGAGTTTGGTCCGCGCCGGCCTGAACGACGTGCTCGTCGAACCACGCCGTGCGCCGCTGATCGGCGGCTTCAGCCGGGTCAGGCAGGCCGCGCTCGATCACCACGCGCTGGGCGCGAGCATTTCCGGCGCCGGCCCGTCCGTGTTCGCCTGGTTCGAATCGCGCGCCGAGGCCGACGCCGCCGCACCGGCCATGCAAACCGCCTTCGCCACAGCCGGCTTCGCCAGCGAATCCTTCGTCTCGCCTGTCAACGGGCCCGCAGCACACGTCATCGCATGAAATACATCAGCACACGAGGCCACGCTCCCGCGCCCGGACTCTCCGCTGCGCTCGCCGCCGGCCTGGCCCCCGATGGCGGCTTGTACGTGCCGCAGTCGCTGCCGAAGCTCGCACCGTCCGCATTCGACGGCTGCAGCGACCTGCCGGCCGTCGCCGCGCGCCTGCTCGCGCCGTTCTTCGCCGGCGACGCGCTAGCCACCGAACTCGAGGCGATCTGCAGGCAAGCTTTCACCTTCCCCGCGCCACTGCATCCGCTGGCGACACCGCGCGATCATGTGCTCGAACTGTTCCACGGCCCCACCGCCGCGTTCAAGGACTTCGGCGCGCGCTTCCTCGCCGCGTGCATGCAGCGCCTCCCGCGCGACAGCGGCAAGCCGCTCACGATCGTCGTCGCTACGTCGGGCGACACCGGCGCGGCAGTCGGTGCCGCATTCGCCAACCTGCCCGGCTTCAAGGTCGCGATCCTCTACCCCGACGGCCGCGTCTCACCGCGCCAGGCGCATCAGCTCGGTTGCTTCGGCGGCAACGTGCGCGCATTTCGTGTCGACGGCGCATTCGACGACTGCCAACGCATGGCCAAGCAGGCACTGAGCGACGGTGAATTGCGTGCGATCGCGCCGCTCAGCTCCGCCAACAGCATCAGCCTCGGTCGCCTGCTGCCGCAAATGGCGTACTACGCGGACGCCGCGCTGCGACACCTCCACGCGACCGGCGTGGTGCTGAACTTCGTGGTGCCCACCGGCAACCTCGGCAATGCCGTCGCCTGCGTGCTCGCGCGCGCTTGTGGCCTGCCGATCGGACGCATCGCGCTGGCGACCAACGCCAACCGCGTGTTGCCGGACTTCTTCGCCGGTGCCGACTACAGCGCGCAGCCGAGCGTGGCGACGATCGCCAACGCCATGGATGTCGGCGCGCCGAGCAACTTCGAGCGCCTGACCTGGCTTTACCCGGATGCCGCCGCGTTGCGCCGCGAGTTCGTCTCGCTGTCGGTCGACGATGAAACAATCCGCGCGACGATCCGCGAACGCCACGCGCGCCACGGCGAAGTTCTCTGCCCGCACACGGCAACCGCGATGCATCTGCTCGATACGATGCGCGCGAACGGCAGCGCGAAGTCCATCGAGGACTGGGCCATTGTGTCCACTGCCCATGCGGCCAAGTTCGACAGCATCGTCGAGCCGCTCATCGGCATGGCGGTTCCGCTACCACCCGGCCTCGCCGCGCTGCTTGCGCGGCCGGCACACGCCGATTCGCTCGCCAACGACTACGCTGCGTTGCGCGAAATTCTCGCAGCGAATTAAAGGCTTGGCGCGGCGGCCATCATCTTGTATCATGCGCGGCTCACAAAGCTGAACCTTGGCGCGGGATGCGTCAACGAATCGGCGGCATCGTCGCCGATTGGGGAAACGTGGCGCGGCTATGCCGCGACCGTTTTCACGGAACTTGCGGCAGGACGCCTGAAGATTCATCCAATTACGGGGTGGTAGCTCAGCTGGGAGAGCGTCGCGTTCGCAATGCGAAGGTCGGGAGTTCGATCCTCCTCCACTCCACCACTATTCAGCGCCCAACCGTTCTCGGTTGGGCGTTTTCGTTTGTGGGTTCCCCAAGCCGCGCGGGGTTCCGGGCCATTTTGCATGTGCCAGCCGCTCCGCCCGTGAGCGGCATGACCGGCCCGGTTCGCCCCTGTTTCGCCCTATCTTCTCTCGAAACCTGCGCCAACTTCTTCGCCGTGGCACACGCAGGCGGCGTTTTCCGTCAATGGTTTGTGCGTGTGCCGGTGGGAATGGTTGGCTCGCGGGTTTGCTGTTCCAGATTGCCCGTGCAAACCCGCGAGGCCAGCCCCAACATCAGCCCTTGGGCGGGAACGGATCATGACCGTAGCTGTTGCGCTCACGGATCTGGCCGTCACGACCTTGGATGAACATCTCGCTCTGCTGGTTGATGGCGATGTCCCGCGCACGGTCAATCGCCTGTTGCTGCGTGTCGTGGACGGAGGTGAGGCGGTCGTTGCCTTCACCGCGCACGCCCCACTGATCACCGCCGTTGACGGGTACGACCCATTGGTTTTTTCTGCTCATTTCAAATGCTCCAAAAATTGAAAAGGTCAGGCTCTTGAAATCGCGCGAGCCTCGGCGCGTCGGGTGGTGTGCTCACGTCATGACAACCTCCTTTCTCGCTGCCGCACACGGCATCGCATATAGCCCCGCGCGTCGCTGCGTGACCACGAGTGCGCCGTAGGCCGCAAGCCGTGCCGCATGCAGAGGATTGCCCTTGTCTTTCGCTTTGATCTTGAACAGGTCGATGGGCTTGTCGCTCTTCTGGCCGGTGCGCTGCATGACCCTTTCGCCATCCACCTCGACGCCCTTGAGTTCCCAGAGAGCTTTGAACACGCTGGCCTGACCTTTGGTGAACTGGATCGGCGTGGCCTGAACATCCGGCAGCGTCGCCCACCTGAAGTCCGCCGAGAACGGTCCGTTCACTGGCGTGGCCGGATCGGCGACTGCTTGCGCCACGGGTGACGGCGTGGCGATGAACGTGATCCCGCCGCCATAGAACGCGAAGCGCTCCTCCAGCGCCAACCACTCGACGCCCGCGCCGAAGGGCGCTCCGCGCGTCGTGCTCGGCCTCGGCGTGATCACCCGGATGTCACCGCCCGCCACGCGCACCCGCTCCAGCAGCGCAGGTTCGTGCAGCACCCGCGTCAGATCGCGCGCCAGCAGCACCGGCGAACGCCGGGCATCGCCCAGCCGCCACGCTCCGCCGCCGAGGTCATCGATGCCATCGCGACTTTCAATACCGAGCGCGAGGCGCATCTTCTGGCGCAGCCAATCCTCATCCAAGACCAGCGCCGCACCATCGGCGGCCTCGACGGTCACTGGCCCGCAGTCCGGGCAACGGCACATCCGTCCGCCACGACCATCGCTCCACACCTGCGCCCGATGCTGTTGGCAGTGCGGGCACAGCACGAAGGACTGATCCATGACCGTCGGCTTGACCGCCTTGCCGAGTATGGACAGCGCCACTGCCTCGCGCGGCGACAACATGGCGCGCAGTACAGGCGTGCCACCCGCGAACAGGCGGCAGATCAAGGCCCAAGCGTCGTGCGTCGCCATCGTCAGTCCTCGATCACTGGGGTTGAACCAACGGCATCCGTTTCCGGCGGCATTTCGTGCGCGCTCAGGGTTTGGCCCTTCTGCAAGATGCCGACCGCGACCAGATAGCCTTCCAGTTGCGCCTGCATCTTGGCGTCGAATTTGTTGAGGTTCAGCCGCCCTTTGCTGGTCACTTCGATGCTGACCACCTTGGGCCGTGTGCGTCCTGGCTCTGGCGGGTAGTACAGATTGACCTGCGCCGCCGTCACCGCCCAGTTGCCTTCCAACGGGCCGGGCAGTTGTTCCTTCAGCAACTCATGCACCGAACGCTGCTGACTGGCCTGCATCGCGGTGCACTCGATTTTCAGATCACCGCCCGGGCTGAGGAGAGTGAGCGCCTTGAGTTGCACCAGCGAAAACCCATCCTCGAACACCTCCGGCACGTCGAAGCCGGTGCGCAACATCGACAAATCCAGGGTCGGCGGTTTGATTTTCTGGGCATGGGCTTTGACACCCAGCACATGCTCGGCGAAGGCATCGATCAGCATCTGCTGGTACTTCGCCCCACCACGCACCAGCGCGCGCACGACGCCGGTGGTCTCGGAATATTCCAGCGCCAGCGGGATGTTGGGATTG
>JAFEFS010000011.1 GCA_018240465.1 Pseudomonadota bacterium | reverse complement strand
TGCGTCACCGGCAGCGCCGCGATGTCGACATTCTCGAGACAGCGCACGTTGATCATCGCCTTTGCGTTGCCGGAACGATCCGTACCTTCGCCGATTGGATGGATGCCGCAGGCCGGGCAGAACTTGTGCTGGATGACGTGCTTGTTGAAGGTGTAGCTCGACATAGTGCGGTCGCCGCGCGTGACACGCAGATTCTCGCGCGGCACGAACCACATCAGCGCACCCTTGCGCTGGCACATCGAGCAATTGCAGCTCATCACGCCTTCGAGATTGCCTTCGACCTCGAACGCGACCTGACCACAATGGCAGCCACCTTGGTACTTCATCGCCGGAACTCCTGCAGACCGAGAGGCCCGCAGGTTAACCCAGCAACGAGGCGAAGTCAGGCCGCCTTGGCGACGAGCTTCTTCTGCAGTTCGCTCCAGTACGGCGGCAGCGGCCACTCCGCGGGTTCTTCGCCGGCGAGTGCGCGCTGCAGGTCGCGCGGGTCGATCTGCGGCGCAATCAGCTCGGCCAGCGTGCCCGCGTACGCGCGCAACACGCGATCGCGCCGCAAGACGAGCCAGGTCGTGCACTCGGGGAACAGATCGCCCGCATCGACCTGGCGCAGGTCGCGCGCATCGTCGTCGGTGAACGCCATGTCGGCGAAGATGCCGACGCCGAGTCCGGCACGCACGTAGGTCTTGATCAGGTCGGCGTCGCGCGAGGTGCAGGAGAAGCGCGGCACGATGCCGGCCGCCGCGAACGCGCGGCGCAGTGAGGATTCCGGACGCAGCGAGGATTCGTAGCTGACCAGCGGCTCGCCGTCGAGATCAGACAATTTCAGCGGTCGCTTCAGTTCAGCCAGCGCGTGTCCGTTCGGCACGACGACGGCGCGGCGCCAGCGGAACAGCGGCACGGCGAGGCCGTCGCTGGGCAAGGCGCCGGTGGTCGAAATGAGGGCGAGATCGGCCTGACCGCGCTCGAACAGGCCCATGACCTGCGCATCGCCGATCGGCTTGAGATGGACGTTGACCGCGGGATAGCGCTGCTTGAGCGTGGCGATCGCGTGCGGCAGCACGAAACGCGCCTGCGTGTGCGTGGTCGCGATCGTCAATTCGCCCTTGTCGTCACCGCGCAGGTTGGCGGCGAGCGCGCGGATGTTGCGCGCTTCGGCGAGGATGATGCGTGCGCGGTCGATGACCTGCTGGCCGGCGGGCGTGATCGCGGAAAGGCTCTTGCCCTTGCGCGCGAAGAGCTGGAATCCAAGCTCGTCCTCGAGCTGCTTGAGCTGCTTGGACAAACCCGGCTGGGTGGCGTGGACCTGGTCGGCGGCCTGGGTGATGTTGAGGCCGGCATCGGAAATGGCGACGAGGTAACGGAGCTGGGTCAAGGTCATGACGAGGTACTCGAAGGCGGTCGCAATCGGGATCCGGCGAGGCGCGAAACGGCGGGTCGACAGCGACAACAGCGAGCGGAATGCGAGAATGCCATGAAATTCTCCCGATTGATGTCAAGCATCATAACCACTGGTTATCTGGGCGTCCAGACGTTTAGACGGCCAAACGCATGATTTTTGGCGCGTTTTTGGCCTGATAACCCAAGGTAATATGCGACGAGTTATCAAAAACGCAAACGCGTTTCGCGGTTTCGCCAGCCAACTGGCTGGCCGCCGCGGTGTTTCAAATTCCCCGCCATGCCAATACCCTTCCGGGCATGGACATCCGCAAAGACCTGGCCGATGCGATCGGCCGCACCCCGCTGATTCGACTGCGCCGCGCCTCGGAACGGACCGGCTGCGAGATCCTGGCCAAATGCGAGTTCGCAAACCCCGGCGGCTCGATCAAGGACCGCACCGCACTCGGCCTGCTGCTCGACGCCGAGAACACCGGAGCGCTG
>JAFEFS010000010.1 GCA_018240465.1 Pseudomonadota bacterium | reverse complement strand
CGCTGGTTGACGCTGATGTTTTCCACGCGGCTACCCACATCCAGCAGCCAGCGATCCCACAGGCGCCAGGAGTCGGCCAGGTAGAACGCCTTGTTGTTGCCGGTGCCGTGCTCGACGATGTTGTAGCTGTAGCCGGGGCCGGAATTGTAGTAGATGCCCTGCGGGTTGGTCAGATAGTACGTGTTGCCGCCCTGCTGGTAGCTCAGCGGAATCGGTTGCGCGTTCGGCGTGTTGGTCATCAGCATCGGGTTGCCGAGCGACCAGTTGTCGTCGTCCGTGTAGTGGGCGAGGTACACGCCGGCGGTCAGCGTGTTGCCATCGAAAATTTCCTTGCTGACGCGGAAGTCGTTGTTGAGGTTGCGCAGGTCCTTCTGGATGAACCACCAGCCCTGCGTGATGATGCTTTGGCTTAGAGGGAAACCGCTGGTATTGACGTTGGTGCTCAGCGGCAGATTGAACGTGTTGCCGTCGGTAATCGAGCCGGTGCTGTCGCAGAAGCCCGACGCCGCGGCCCCCGACCAGTTGCAGCCATAGACGAAATCGCCCAGTGGCTTGGGGTTCGGCCCCGAGAACAGCGCATTGGTATTTAGATTGCCGCCGCTCCATACGAACTTGTCGGAAATCTGCCAGCCGTTCCACTCGGTGTCGAAGTTGCCGCCGAAGAAATTCATGTTGGCGCCACGGCCGTTGGCGAGATTGGCGCTTTCGTAGCCGCCGGCGGGATTGATCAGCTGCACATTCTGGATGGCGCGGCTGCCGTAGGTGTCGGTCAGTACGTCGAAGCCCGGGTATTTCGAGAAGTTTCCGTGTGCATCCTCGATCAGGGGTGTCGGCACCATGAACTGGTTCTTGTCCTGCAGGGTGCGTGCCCAGAGCATGACCGAGCCGTTGTCGAGGTCGTGGGTCAGCGTGCCGGTCAACTGGTAGCCGTCGTCGGCCTTGAACTGCGGGCTGCGCACGCCGTCGGACTGGCGCCAGAAGCCGCCGATGCTGCCGTACCAGCCTTCGGCGAGCTTGCCGCCGAAGAAACCGTCGACCCGGTACATGCCCTCGTCGCCGTAGGTCACGGCGATCGAGCCGGAAGGTTCCGATGTGCCCTGCTTGAGGATGAAGTTTGCGGTCGCGCCCATCTGGCCCGCGCCGTACAACACGCCGGGGCCTGTCTGGATGATTTCCACGCGGTCCACGGTATCGTCGAGACGCACGAGCGAACTCGAATCCATGAACGACAGCGAGGACATGCCGTACAGCGGCGTGCCTTGCACCATCATGGTGAAGAACGGCGCGTCGCCGCCGCCCGGGAAGCCGGCGATTTCGATATTTGCGCCCGTCTGGCCGCCCGAGGATTCCGGCCAGATTCCGGGCGAGATCTTGAGCAGGTCGGCCGTGCTCTTCGGGTTGGCCTGCTTGATCTGCTCGGCATTGGCCGAGGTGATGATGAAACTCGCATCGAGCTTCTTCACGCCGCCGGCCGTCGCGGTGCCGGTGACGACGATACCTTCGAGGGACTGGGTATCCTTGGCTGCGGCGTTGGCGGCGTTCTTGCCTTGGTCGGGCGACGCGGCCTGTGGATCCGCCGCCGCTGCTGCGGGTGCGGCGTCGGCGGCCACGACCATGGGGCTGAGCGCGGCGAGAATGGCCGTGGTCAGGGTGAGCCTGAGGGTGTTCGGGCGGTGCGTTTTAGGGTGGCGTGTGCTTGTCTGTTTCATGGGTTCTCCCTCCAAGGTATGTACATGTAGTTGTTGTCGTCGACGATCCGTGTACTGCATGCGGAACCGCGACGGTCAGGTCTTTGCAGCTACAGCGTCTACAGGCTTTTTGTTCACAACGAACTTCCCTAGATCGAAATGAGTGAGGTCGGGCAACACCGCGTCGGCCGCACGCAACGCTTGCGCGTCACCGATGCCGAGCGCGGCCATGCCGGCGGCCTTGATCGCGGCCACGCCGGCCTGCGCGTCCTCGATGCCGAGGCAGTCGGCCGGCGCGACGCCGAGCGCCTGCGCGGCGCGCAGGAAGATTTCCGGGTCCGGCTTGGCGCGTGCGATCGTGGCCGAGTCGACGATGTGGTCGAACAGTCCGGCCACGCCCATGCGTTCGATGAGTTCGCGCGCGCTGCGGCTCGCCGAGGCGAGCGCGATCTTCAAACCCGCGGCGCGCGCGGCCAGCAGCGCGGCGCGTGCGCCCGGCAGCAGGTCCTGCGCCGAGAACGTCGCGATCGTGGCGCGGTAATAGCCGTTTTTGCGTTCGGCCAGTTCCTGTTTCTGCGCGAAAGTATACTTTTTCGCCGCGTCGCCGAGCACGATGTCGAGCGAGGTCGTGCGATCGACGCCCTTGAGCTTCTCGCCGATCGCATCGTTCCACGCCAGGCAGAGTTCGCCGGCGAGGCGCTTCCATGCCGCGTGGTGCAGATGCGCGGTGTCGGCAAGCACGCCGTCGAGATCGAAGATCAGTGCCTTGAACGGGCCGGGAATCGGAGCGGCAAACTCCTTCTGCGCCAACGGTTTTGTCGCCAGGAGAACAGGTTGCGCCGCGGGCGAAGGCTTGAAAGCCTGCGTGCGCGCTTGGGCGGGGCCGAGTTTCACGCGTTCCGCGCCGTGGACGATATCGAGCGGAGCACCGTCGGTCAGCGCGTAGGTCGCGCCGTTCGCGTCGACGGAAACCGTCAACTTGCGCCCCTGCCAGACCAGACCGAAGCGATAGCCGCGCCAGCCCGGCGGCAGGGCCGGAGCGAAATGCAGCACGCCGGCGCGCACGCGCAGGCCGCCGAAACCCCAGGCCAGACCGAGCCAGCTGCCGGCCATCGCCGCCATGTGCGCACCGTGGCTGGTGTTGCCGTGCAGATCGTCGAGGTCGATGCGCAGGTTCTCGTGGAAATACGCCTGCGCCTTGTCGAGAAGACCCAGATCGGCGGCAAGGATGGCGAACGTCGACGGCGACAGGGTCGAGTCGTGCGCGGTGATCGCTTCGTAGTAGTCGAAGCTGCGCCGCTTGACCGCGGCATCGATGTGCGCGGAGTCGGCAAGGACGAAGGCGAGCAGCGCGTCCGCCTGTTTGCACACCTGGTAGCGGTACAGATTCAGCGGATGGTTGTGCATCAGCAGCGGGAATTTTTCCGCCGGCGTTCCGGCGATGTCCCAGCGCGGCTTGTCGAGGAAAGCATCGTCCTGGGCGACGATGCCGAGCGCCTCGTCATAGGGCAGGTACATCGCTTGCGCGGCGCGCGACCACGCATCGATTTCGGATTCGTCCAGCGCGAGTTTGCGCGACAGCGCGGCGTAGACATCCGGTGATTCGGCGGCGAGCTGGCGCACCACCGCGGTGGCGAAGCGCAAATGCTCCTGCGCCATGCGGTTGGTGTAGTAGTTGTTGTCGACCAGCGCGGTGTATTCGTCCGGGCCGGTCACCGCGCAGATGCAGAATGCGCCGCCGCGGCGCGGGTTGAAGAAGCCGATCTCGAGCCAGATGCGGGCGGTTTCGATCAGCATCTCCGCGCCCATTTCGGCAAGGAACGCCGTATCGCCCGTCGCCTCGACGTAGAGGCGCACTGCAAGCGCGATCGCCGCGTTGATGTGGTATTGGGCCGAACCGGAAGGATAGTGCGCCGAGCACTCGTCGCCGGCGATCGTGCGCCACGGATACAGCGCGCCGCGCGCCTGGCCCATCTCGCGGGCGTGGATGCGCGCGCGTTCGAGCGTGCGGTAGCGCCAAACCAGACTCGGCTTCATCAGTCGCGGTGCGGTGAACGCCAGCACCGGCAGGACGAAGGTTTCCGAATCCCAGAACACGTGGCCTTCGTAGCCTTCGCCGGTCAGACCCTTGGCCGCGATGCCGCCGCGGCCGTCGCGGTTCGCCGCCTGGAACAGGTGGAACAGATTGAAGGCGAGGGCCTGCTCGTCGCCGTTGCCGGCGACGGAGTCGATCGCGGCGGCATCGATCGCGATCGCCGCGTCGTTCCAGAACGCGGCCAATTCGGCCGCCTGCGCGCGCGCGAGCGCATCGAAACCCTGCGCCATCGCCGCATCGAGTGTACTTTGCGCGGATTTATACAATGCTGCATCGGTTTCGCTGCCGCCGGGCTGGGTCCACGCATAGGCGGCGTATTTCTCGATCGCTATCTCGCTGCCGGGCGCGAGCCGCGCGGTGTAGCGCTGGCGCGCGCTGCCGGCATCGGTGGCGCCGCCGGAAAACGCGGCGCCGGTGACGCGTTGGCGTTGCACGCAGGCGACGCCGATCGCGCTGGCGCGTGTGTGCTGCGCGAGGCGTGCCTCGTGCGCATCGGCCGAGGTGTCGGCGATCTGCAAGGCGAGCCCGGCGCCCGTGCCGAAGCGCGGATCGTCGCCTTGCGCTGCGGCGGCGACGTTGCCGAGGATCGAGGATTCGATCGTGACCGCGCCCGTATAGTCGATCGAGCGCAGGGTCCAGTGGATGCAGAGCAAGCCCGGATGCGCGAACGGCACGATGCGCCGCGCCTGCACTTCCAACGTCGCGCCGCTGGCCGTGCGGAACGCGAGGCGACGCGACAACATGCCGGTGCGCAGGTCGAGCGTGCGCTCGAACGCGAGCACCTCGCCGTGCGCGGGATCGGCGGGTGCCTCGTCGATGAGAATGCGGATCGCGGTCGCGTCGGCTACCGGCACGCGCGTATCGGTCGTACGCGCGAAGCCGTGGTGGCGCTCGTGATAGTGGATCGCGTTGCGCTCCCAGACCCCGGCGATGAACGTGCCCTGGGTCGGGCTGGAAGACTCCTCGAATCCGCCGCGCACACCGAGCGCGCCGTCGGCAAGCGCGAACAGGGTTTCGTCCCGCGCCGCCTGTGCCGGCAGCCACTGCGCCTGCGCGATGCGCCATGCGCCCGCAGCGGGCAACGCGGCACCGCCGGCGGTTTGCCCCGGCGGAAGCGCAGGCCTGTGCGTGGCGGACTGGTGCTGTGGCATCCGATCTCCCTGGTGCGCCCGGCCGGTACGCTGCTGCGTGTCTGTCGCCGGACGGCTACTGGAGGCGCACGCTAGCATCGAATGTTACCGATATCAAGATACCGATACCTGTTGCTGCGGATGCACATGCGGCGCCCGTCACGCAATAGACGGCGCGACAGCGAAACGCGACACTAGGAATCCGGATTCGGCAACGCCGATCGCACGATTCGATTCACCGCATGCACAAATCCCGACGCAACGACAAAGCCGCCGCCGCGCCCGCGGGCGCGCTGACGATGGCCGATCTCGCCCGGCTGGCGGGGGTATCGAAGATCACCGTTTCGCGCGCGCTCAGCGAAAACGGCATCGTCGCCGCGGGCACGCGCGACAAGGTGCGTGCGCTCGCCGCCGAGCACGGCTACAAGCTCAACGTCAGCGCGCGCAACCTGCGCCTGCGGCAGAGCCACACGATCGCGGTGATCGTCGAGATGAAGCCGAGCGTCAACCGGCCGATGTCGGATCCGTATCCGCTCGAGCTGCTCGGCGGCATCGCCCAGGAATTGGCGACGGCCAACTACAGCGTACTGCTGACCACCACCCGCCAGGGCGCGCTGGCCCCGGCGGTGCAGGCCGCCGATGCGGTGATCCTGCTCGGCCAGGGCGCCAGGCAGCAGGCCGTGCATCTGTTCGACCGCCTGCGCTTGCCCATGGTGGTCTGGGGCGCGCCGGGGGCAGACGACGCGCATGTCGTCGTCGGCAGCGACAATCGTCAGGGGGGAGCAAGCGCGGCCGAACGCTTCGTCTCACTCGGCCGCCATCATCCGGTTTTTCTCGGCGACACCGACCACGCCGAAATGGCCGAGCGCCACGCCGGCTTCGTCACCCATCTGAAGGCGTACGGCATTGCGCCGCTGGTCGTCAACCACAAGGCGTTCACCGCCGAGTCCGGATTCGATGCGGTGCGCGTGCTGCTGCGCAGGAAGACGCACTTCGACGCCGTGTTCGCGATCAACGACCTGCTCGCAATGGGCGCCGTGCGCGCGCTGATCGAGGCCGGTCTGCGCGTGCCCGAGGACGTGACCGTGATCGGCTACGATGACATTCCCCTGGGAGCAGCCTTTATCCCGCCACTGACTTCGGTGCACCAGAACTGGCATGAGGGCGGCGTGCTGCTCGCGCGCAAGGCGCTGGCATTGTTTCGCGGCGAGAAGGTGGCGTCCGAGACGCTGCCGAGCCGGCTGGTCGTGCGCGCGACCTGAACGGCGGAAAATCCACACCCCCTTTTGATCACGGAGATTCCATGCCCGGCTTGCTTCCCGACGTAGATCCCGACGGCCTGCTCGAATTCTCGGTCGTCTACACCGATCGCGCGCTCAACCACATGTCCCGACGCTTCGTCGGCGCGATGCAGGATATCCTCGGCATGCTCAAGTCGGTCTACGCCGCGCACAGCGCGGTCATCGTGCCCGGCAGCGGCAGCTTCGGCATGGAAGCGGTCGCCCGCCAGTTCGGCAATCGCGAAAAAGTGCTGATCGTGCGCAACGGCTGGTTCAGCTATCGCTGGAGCCAGATTTTCGACGCCGGGGGCTTTGGCCGCAGCGCGATCGTCTGTCCGGCGCGCCCATCGTCCGACGCCGCGCAGGCGCCATGGGCGCCATGCCCCGCGGCCGAGGTCGCCGCCGCGATACGCGCGGAAAAGCCCGGGCTGGTTTTCGCGCCGCATGTGGAAACCGCCAGCGGCATCCTCCTCCCGGACGACTATCTGCAAACCGTATCCGCCGCCGCGCGTGAAGTCGGCGCCTTGTTCGTGCTCGACTGCATCGCCTCGGGTGCCGCCTGGGTCGACATGCGGGCCACCGGCGTCGACGTGCTGATCAGCGCGCCGCAAAAGGGCTGGAGCAGCACCCCCTGCTGCGCGATGGTGATGCTCGGCGAACGCGCGCGCGCGGCGATCGAAAACTCCACGAGCAACAGCTTCGCCTGCGATCTGAAGAAATGGATGCAGATCGCCGAGGGCTACGAGACGGGTCGGCATGCCTATCATGCGACCCTGCCGACCGATGGCCTCGTACGCCTGCGCGATGCGATGCGCGAAACGCTCGACTGGGGCCTCGCGCCCGCGCGCGTCGCGCAGTTCGAGCTCGGCGCGAAGGCGCGCGCCCTGCTCGCGGCGCGCGGTTTTCCGAGTGTTGCGGCGACCGGGTTCGAGGCGCCCGGCGTCGTCGTCAGCTACACCACCGACCCGGGCATCCAGAATGCGAAGAAGTTCATCGAAGCCGGCGTGCAGACCGCCGCGGGCGTGCCGCTGCAATGCGCTGAGCGCGCCGACTTCATGAGTTTCCGCATCGGCCTGTTCGGCCTCGACAAGCTGCGCCACGTCGATCGAACCGTGGGACACCTTGCTGCCGCGCTGGATCGGATAGCCGCCGCGTAGGTCGCTACACCACCCGCTGGCATCGGACGCAGGCCGGCGAGGTTTTGCCGCGACGGAGTGAGGGCTTGTCGCGCCGATCTTGCCGCCGCGTCTTCGGGTGTTGCCGACGATTCGCAGTGCCGCTCAGGGCGAAACGCGCTCCCACACCTGGGTGCGGCCGAGCAGCGAGAAGCCCTTGAAGCCGCGCACCTGCAGGGTCTTGCCGTCGGCGGCGGGCGTGAGTTTGCAGCCGTAGGTCTTGCCGTTCTTCGGGTCGAGGATGGTGCCGCCGTCCCAGACATCGCCGTCCTTCTTCATGCCCCAGATGATGGTCATGCCGATGACGGGCTGATTCTTGCGCTCGCCTTCGCACTCGTCGCAGACCGGATTCGGGCCTTTGTCCGATTGCAGGATTTCCCTGACCTTGCCGGTCACTTCGCCGTTGACTTCGCTGATCTCGACGATCGACTTCGGCTTGCCGGTCGCATCGTCGATGGTGCGCCACATGCCGACCGGGGACGCATCGAGGGCGAATGCCGCTTCGGCATGGAACGCGGCGACCGCGGTGGCGAGGAGGAAAATGTATGGACGCATGGCGACTCCCTTGGTTGATGTTTGGCCCCGGTCACGGCGCGGCCGATCGATACGGTCGCGCACGGTTGGTTACAATGGGCGATCCTATCCAGTTTTCGCGGGTTGTCCATGACGCATAGCATCAAGGAATCGGCCGAACGCCTGGTCGGCGCCATCGCAGATCCCCACACCGGCAAGACGCTGGCCGAGAGCGGGGCGCTGAAGGGCATCGGCGCCGACGGCGACAAGGTCGCGATCGACATCGTGCTCGGTTATCCGGCCGCGCGGTGGGAAGCCGGCCTTGCGCAGCAGGTGCGCGAGGCACTCAAGGCGAATCCGGCGATTGCATCGGTCGCGGTCAGCATTGCTTCGCGCGTGCATGCACACAAGGTGCAGAATGAACTGACGCCGCTGCCGAACGTGAAGAACATCCTCGCGGTGGCCTCCGGAAAAGGCGGAGTCGGCAAGTCGACGACCGCGGCCAACCTTGCGCTCGCGCTCGCCGCCGAAGGCGCCAAGGTCGGCCTGCTCGACGCGGACATCTACGGCCCGAGCATCCCGCGCATGATGGGCGTGTCGGGCAAGCCCGATTCCAAGGACGGCAAGACGATCGAGGCCAAGATGGCGCACGGCGTGGCGACGATGTCGATCGGCTTTCTGATCGAAGAAGACACGCCGATGATCTGGCGCGGGCCGATGGTGACCCAGGCGCTGACGCAACTGCTCAATGACACCAACTGGGTCGACCTCGACTACCTCGTCATCGACCTGCCGCCCGGCACGGGCGACATCCAGTTGACCCTGTGCCAGAAGGTGCCGGTGTCCGGCGCGCTGATCGTGACCACGCCGCAGGACATCGCGACGCTCGATGCAAGGAAGGCGTTGAAGATGTTCGAGAAGGTCAACGTGCCGGTGCTCGGCATCGTCGAAAACATGGCCCTGCACACCTGCACGAACTGCGGCCATACCGAGCACATCTTCGGCGCCGGCGGCGGTGCGGCGATGGCGCAGCAGTATGGCGTGCCGCTGCTCGGCTCGCTGCCGCTCGACATCCGCATCCGCGAGCAGGCCGACGGCGGCGCGCCGACGGTCGCCGCCGATCCGGACGGCGCGCTCGCGCAGGCCTACGCCGAGATCGCGCGCCGGACCGCGGCGCAGCTCAGCCTGCGCGCGCGCAGCAAGGCGATGAGTTTTCCGAAGATCGTCGTGCAGAACACGTGAGGGTGAAGAAGGTCCTCTGCCTCTCCGGCAGCTTGCGGCGTACGTCGGCGAATACGGCGGCGCTGCTTGCGGCGCAGCGGCTGGCGCCGGCGGGGCTGGATTTGGAGCTGTATCGCGGCATGGCGGAACTGCCCGCGTTCAATCCCGACACGGAGGCGCTTGCGTTGCCGGAGCCGGTTGCGCGATTGCGTGCTCGGGTCGCGACGGCGGACGCCTTGCTGATCGCCTGCCCGGAATATGCCCACGGTGTGCCGGGGGCGTTCAAGAACCTGCTCGACTGGCTCGTCGGCGGAGTCGAGTTCCCGCACAAGCCCGTGCTGACGCTGAATATCTCGGTGCGCGGATCCCACCACGCGCAGGATGCGCTGCTCGAAGTCCTGCGCACCATGTCCGCTTGCCTGCTCTCGCCCGAACCGTTGATCGTGGCGTTGCCCGCTTCCGGCTGCAGCGTGGCGGACGTGCTCGCCGATCCGCGTCGATGCGCCGAAATCGAGGCGGCGTTGAGCCTTCTCTCGCCAGCCGGATAGGCGCAGGCGCTACACAGCCGCTTCCAGGCTCAGCTCGCTGGTGCGGTCGAACACATGCACGCGAACCGGATCGAGCGCGAGTGTCACGCGTTCGCCGGCGCGCAGGCGCAGGTGGCCCTCGATGCGCGCGACGACACGCTCCTCGCCGATGCCGACTCCGAGTATCGTTTCCGCACCGAGCGGCTCGACGACTTCGGCGACGCCGCCGAGACGGCAGTGCGCGGAGGGCGTGCCCGCGTCGGCGAGGCTGAGCGATTCCGGGCGGATGCCGAGCCAGACTTCCTGCGCATCGGCGAGGCGCAGCGCTGTGCGCCGCGTGTCCGGCAGCTGCATGCGGAATCCCGGGCCGACAAACGCGCCGCCGCTCCATTGCGTGGCGAGGAAACTCATCGCCGGCGAGCCGATGAAGCCGCCGACGAATTTGTTGACCGGCCGCTCGTAGAGATCGATCGGTGTCGCCACTTGCTGGACCTCGCCGTCGCGCATGACCACGATGCGGTCGCCCATGGTCATCGCCTCGACCTGATCGTGGGTGACATAGACCGTGGTCACGCCCAGACGCCGGTGCAGGCGCGAGATCGACGCGCGCATCTCCGCGCGCAGCTTCGCATCGAGGTTGGACAGCGGCTCGTCCATCAGGAACACCTTCGGTTCGCGCACGAGCGCGCGGCCTAGCGCGACGCGCTGGCGCTCGCCACCGGAAAGTGCGGCGGGCTTGCGCGCGAGCAACGGTTCGAGCTGCAGCAGCCGTGCCGCTTCCTCGACCCGGCGCGTGATTTCGGCCGCCGGTTTGCCGGCCATGCGCAGGGCAAAGGCCATGTTCTCGCGCGCCGTCATGTGCGGGTAGAGCGCGTAGTTCTGGAACACCATGGCGATGTCGCGCTCATTTGGCGCGAGGTCGTTGGCCGGCCGGCCGCCGATTTCGAGCGTGCCGGAGGAAATCGTCTCGAGCCCGGCGATCATGCGCAGCATGGTCGACTTGCCGCAGCCGGAAGGGCCGACGAGGGCGACGAATTCGCCATCGTCCACGCGCAGGCAAAAATCGCGGACCGCAACCCGTCCGTCGGCGTAACGCTTGCTGATGTTGCGCAGATTGACGGCGGCCACGTCGCGATTCCGGGCAAGGCGAGTGAACGGCAGGGTACGACAGCGGGCGGGCTTCGACCAAGCCCTACAGTCCGGGCGCGGCAACGCGTATGATGACATCCCTTTCGTCGAGCCGAAGCCGGAGCGTTGGTGAGCATAAAATCCGATCGTTGGATCCGCCGCATGGCGGAAAAGCACGGCATGATCGAGCCGTTCGAAGCGGGGCAGGTGCGTGTCAATGCGTCGGGCGGCAAGCTGATTTCCTACGGCACCTCGAGCTACGGTTACGACGTGCGCTGCGCCGACGAATTCAAGGTGTTCACCAACATCAACTCGACCATCGTCGACCCCAAGCATTTCGACTCGCGCAGTTTCGTTGACGTCAAGGCGCCCGAATGCATCATTCCGCCGAACTCGTTCGCGTTGGCGCGCACGGTGGAGTACTTCCGCATTCCGCGCAGCGTGCTGACCGTGTGCCTGGGCAAGAGCACCTATGCGCGCTGCGGGATCATCGTCAACGTAACCCCGCTCGAACCGGAGTGGGAAGGCCACGTGACCCTCGAATTCTCCAATACCACGCCGCTGCCGGCGCGCATCTACGCCAACGAAGGCGTGGCGCAGATGCTGTTCTTCGAATCGGACGAGGTTTGTGAGGTAAGCTATGCCGATCGCGGCGGCAAGTATCAGGGTCAGCGCGGGGTCACCTTGCCGCAGGCATGATGCGGACAGGCTGGAGTCATTTTCGGCCGTCACGATCACGATCGATCCAACGAATCCGAGGCACGCAAGGCACATGCACAACATCATTTCCGCTCGTGGTCTGAAGCTCGTGGCGCTCGCGTTGTTGCTGGCCGCGCTCGCCGCCTGCGGACGCGACAACATCAAGGAAGGCACTTCCGAGCCGACCATATCGCCGACCCAGTACGACCTCGTCGTGCGCGCCGACAAGGACGGCCAGTTCGATCTCGACGGCGCCACGCTCGACGTGCAGACGCTGCGTGACCACATCCGCTACCGCAACGACACCGGCTCGCCGGTGCGCACGATCCTGCTCAAGCGCGGCGAGAAGCAGAAGGTCACCAATGCGCAGGTCGCCGGCCTCGCCGGCATCGCGCGCGACCTCAAGGCCGAGGCCTACGTGCTCGACAACGACGATCGGCTCAAGGTCATCCAGATTGCCGATGACGGCAAGAAGTAGTCACAGCGTTCAACCGGAGGAAGCATCATGCGTCGTACGATCACCATTCTCGCCGCGGCACTCTGCCTGGCCTTCGCAGGCACCAGCCTTGCGCGCGACATCGAAGACGGCAAGCTCATCATCAAGATCACCAAGGACGGCAAGTACCAGGTCGGCGATGCGCTGACGGTAGACAAGGTCGGCATGTACGGCGCCGTCGGCAGCTTCTACCAGGACGGCAAGGACAAGAACAAGCCACTCCAGGGCATCCTCGTGAAGAAGGCCGAGAAGGCCAACGACGAACAGCGGCACATGATCTACGTCACCGGCAAGCGCATGTCGCTGCCGGTCTATCTCGACGTGGACGGCAAGGAGCAGGTCTACACCGAGCCGGAGCCCGCACCGGCGCCGGCAGCGGCAGCGCCGGCCGCGGCGCCAGCAGCGGATGCGCAGGCCGCGCCTGCGGCGGCCCCGGCACCCGCGCCGGAATCCGATCCGAACAAGCACTGACCGCTTCGATCACGTGTTTCGAACGGCGCCCATCGTGGCGCCGTTCGTTTTTGCGTGCGCGACTGGCGCCGGACACGTCGTTCGCAACGCCGCCTCAGCGACGCGGATCGTGACGGCATTCGTTGTGCAGCGAAACGATTCGCCTGCGGGCGGAAGGTTTCAGTGCTTGAATCGAAAATGCCCTAATGCGTGGCGCCTTCGGCATAGTGCAGGTCATCGCCCGTGATCAGCGCGGTTTCCACGCACAGGCGCAGCGCCGCGATCATCGTTGCCAGCGGCAGGCTGGCCGCGCCGGGAAATTTCCGTGCCTGTTCGGGCAGGTACGGCACGTGCACGAAGCCGCCGCGCACGCGCCTGCGCGAGCGCGCGAGACGGTGCATCAGCCCGTAGAAAACCTGGTTGCAGACGAAACTGCCGGCGGTTTGCGACAGTTCCGCCGGGATGTGCGCGGCACGCAGCGCGGCGAGCATGGATTTGACCGGCAGCGTGGTGAAATGCGCGGCGGCGCCCGCGGCGGCGATGCGCACGTCGACCGGCTGATCGCCGGCATTGTCGGGGATGCGCGCGTCGATCAGGTTGATCGCGACGCGTTCCAGCGCAATGCCGCTGCGTCCGCCGGCTTGACCCAGCGCGATGACCAGAACGGGCCGGTGCTTGCGCAACAGCGCATCGAGCGCGGGCAGCGAGCGCGCGAACTCGGTCGGCAGTTCCGCGCCGACGATGCGATGGCCGGTGACGAGTTCGCCATCGAGTGCGCGCGCGATCTCGAACGAAGGGTTGACGGCCTCGCCGCCGAACGGATCGAATCCGGTCACCAGCACGGTCGGCGGTTTCTTTTGCGCGTGCTTCATCGGAATACCAACACCGCCATAAGAACCACGTTGACGACGAGCAGCGCGAGTGCGGTCGGCCACTGCGCGCGGATCACCGCGTACTGGTCGCGCAGTTCGAGCAGCACGGCGGGCACGATGTTGAAATTCGCCGCCATCGGCGTCAGCAGCGTGCCGCAGTAGCCGGTGAGCATGCCGAGCGAGCCGAGCACCGCGGGTGCGGCGCCGTGCCTGTGCACGAGCAGCGGCAGGCCGATCCCGGCCATCATCACCGGGAACGCGGCAAAGGCATTGCCCATGATCATCGTGAACAGCACCATGCCGAGCGCGAACGCGAGCAGACAGGCGATGCGGCTGTCGATCGGGACGAATGCCGACACGATCGAGGCAACGACATCGCCGACGCCGGTCGCCGCAAACACGCTGCCGAGCGTGGCCAGCACCATCGGCAGCAGCGCGAGGCTGCCGAGGATGTCGAGCAGGCGGCGCCCTTCGGCAAGGCCTTCAGTGGTGCGTGCGCCGGTCGTGCGCAGGCCGACGCCGAGCGCCACAACGCATGCCGTGCCGAGCGCGATCAGCGTCGTCTGCGTGCCATCGAGCAGCGTCATGCCGCGCCGGGCGAGGGAGGGAGCGGCCAGCACCAACGCAAGCGTAACGAACGGAATCGCCAGCGCTGGTACGAACAGCAGATTGCCCAGGCGCGCCGCCGCGGCCAGGCTCAGCGCACGATCTTCCGTGTGCGCCAGCGGTTTGCCCGCCGCCGCGAGTACGCCAAGCGCGATGACGCCGAGGCCCATCAGTTGCGCCGGCCAGCGCACATGCGCCTGGCTTGCCTGCTGAATCTGATCGCCGAACAGGAATGCGCAGCCGACGATGGCCCACAGCGCCGCCGCTGACCAGTGGCGTTCGCGCAGGTTGTACGCGGCAGCAACGAACAGGAATGCGCCGAGCAGCCAGTAGACATGGGTGAGGTGGATCACGCGAGGTCGCCCTTGCCGGTGGGCGTCGCGTTCGGATAGCGACGCGCCAGCGAGCGTTGCGTCCATGCAATGCGCAAGGCCTGCAACACGAACGCGCAGATCGCGGTCGGCAAAGCCCACAGCGCGATGTGCAAGGGTTCGAGCTCGATGCCGTTGCGCGCGTAGAAACCCTGGATCAGCAGCACCGCGCCGAAGGCGAGGAACACGTCTTCGCCGAAGAAGCGTCCGACATTGTCGGTCGCGGCGGCGAGCGCGCGCACTTCCTCGCGCGCGGCGTCGTCGAGTGGCGTGCCGCGCTCGGCCGCGGCCTCGCTCATCGGCGCGACCAGCGGGCGCACGGTCTGCGCATGCCCGGCAAGATCGATCATGCCGAGCATCGACAACACCTGGCGACCGGCGAGGTAGCTCACGAGCAGGCGCGTCAGCGACAGTTTGTGGAAACGCCCGATCCACGCCTGCGCGTGATCGCGCAGGCCGTAGCGTTCGAGCAGTCCGATGACCGGCAAGGTCAGCACGAACAGCAGCAGCGCGCGGTTGCTGACGAAGGCATCGCCGAGCAGGACGAGCAGGTCGCCGATGCTCATGCCCGCGCCGAGCGCGCTGGCGACACCCGCGGCGATCACGACCAGCACCGGGTTGCGCTTGAGCGCGAAGCCGACAACGACGACGGCGATGCCGATCAATGGCCAATAGTTCACGTTCTCCTCCTTCGTGTTTTCCGCAGGCCATTGCCGCGGGCAATCGCGCGTCGGGACGGTGGCAGCGAGTGTCCGCGCGCCTACGCGGCGATGCGGCCGATGCCGACGCCCGCCTTGTGCAATGCTTCGTTCAACCGGTGTGCGAATGCTGCCGCGTCGGGCCGGTCGCCATGCACGCAGAGGGTGTCTGCGCGAATGTCGACGAGTTTGCCGTCGCGGGTTCGTGCCCTGCCTTGCGTGGCGATCTGGATCGCCTGCGCGACTGCGGCGTCGACCTCGTGGATCACGGCGCCGTCCTCGTGCCGCGGTGTCAGCAGTCCGTCGGCACGGTAGCGGCGATCGGCGAACGCTTCGTGGGCGACGACGAGGCCGAGCTGCGCGCCGGCGTGCGGCAAGGCGCTGCCGGCCAGACCGACGAGGATCAATCGCGGATCGAGGTCGCGCACGGCGTGGGCGATCGCGTCGGCGAGCCGGGCATCCTTCGCCGCCATGTTGTACAGCGCGCCATGGGGCTTGACGTGATGCAGGCGCTGGCCTTGCGCGTGGGCGAAGGCGGCGAGCGCGCCGATCTGGTACAGCGTCGCCGCGTGCGCCTCGGCCGGCGAGAGGGCCATCTCGCGCCGGCCGAAACCCTGCAGGTCGGGCAGGGACACGTGCGCGCCGATCGCGACGCCGTGTTCGGCGGCGAGGATGACCGTGCGCTGGATCGTCATGAAATCGCCGGCGTGGAAGCCGCAGGCGATGTTGACCGAACTGACCCACGGCATCACGCCGGCGTCGTCGCCCATCTTCCAGACACCGAAGGATTCGCCCATGTCGCAGTTGAGGTCAATGATCATAGGATCAGAATCGGTTTGCTATGGATGGCGCGGACGGACGCGGATAAAAAAACAGCGGGACAGGCTCCATTTTGGTTTCTTCATTTGCTCTACCAGGCCTCGCGCAAACGCCAACGCAGATGATGCTCCAAGGTCGCCAGCGCGCGTTCGCGTTCAAGATAGCGCATTTGCGCATCGGCGAGATCGGTTTGTGCGAAGCGCACGACGTCGCCGGGGCGGCGTTGTGCAAGATGGGGCAGGTCGACCGCAACGATCTGCGCGATGCGCGGATAGCCGCCGCTGGTCGGCGCTTCGGCAGTCAGTGCGATCGGCACGCCACCGGGCGGCAGTTGCACGGTACCGGGCACGACTCCCGCGGAAATCATTTCGATTGGCGCGGTCAGCCGCAGCGACGCACCTTCGAGGCGACAGCCGACGCGGTTGGAGTCGACGCCGACCCGAAATGTCGCGCCGAACAGAGCGCGTTGCGACGCGGAATCGAGATGGGCGAAATGGCTGCCGGCGAGCGCGCGGATCGGCCGCGCCGCGGTGGCATCGAACCACGCTGCGGCATCGAGCGACCAACGCGACGCGACGACATGCCGTTGCCCGGCCACGCCGGCGCATGGGTGCGTCGCGCATGCCCGCCACAGTTCGCTGCACAACGGATGTGTCGCCTCGGCGCAGTGCAGTTCATCGCCGGCGGCCAGCGGGCGTTGCAAGGGACCGAGCGCGGCGTTGACATCGGTGCTGCTGCTGCCGAGCACGGCGCGCAGATCGATGCCTGCGGCCACCGCCAGGTACGCGCGCGTGCCGCAGCGCATGCCGCCTAGGTTGAGTTCGCTGCCGGCACGCAGCAGCACGGGCCGCCAGTGCGGCACATGCTCATCGTTGCAGCGCGCGTCGACATCCGCGCCGGTGATGGCGATGAGCGCGTCGTGCGCGAAACGCAGGCGCGGGCCGCGCAGGGTGATTTCCAGCGCGGCGGCATCGCGCGCGTTGCCGACCAGCAGATTGGCCAGTTGCAACGACACTTCGTCCATCGCGCCCGCGCCACCGACACCGAGGGCGCCGAAGCCGTGGCGCGCGCCGCCTTGCACCGTGGTCAGCAAGCCCGGGGAAAGCACGGTGATGCGCGCCCGATCGTGTCGGGCACGCTGGCCGGTGGTGATCGAAGCTGGCGTTTTGTTTTCGGGGGCGGACGCCGGAATCTGCCGAAAGCGCACGCGCTGGCCGGGTGCGAGCAACGCCGGCGGCGCGCGCGCGGCGTCGAACAGCTCCAGCGGCGTGCGACCGATGATCTGCCAGCCGCCCGGCAACTCGCGCGGATAGATGCCGGTTTGCGCGCCGCCGATCGCGACCGAGCCCGCCGGTACGCGCGTGCGCGGATTGGCGCGACGCGGCGTGTGCAAGGCGGGATCGAGCCCGAGCAAGTACGGATAGCCCGGCGCGAAGCCGAGCATGGCGACGCGATATTCCGCGGCGGTGTGGCATTCGATCACCGCTTCGCGCGACATTCCGGCGTGCGCGGCCACCGCGTCGAGATCCGGGCCGGAGTCGCCGCCGTAGATCACGGGGATTTCCAGTGCGCGCTCGTCGTGCGTCGTGGTGGAAATTTGCTTGGAGGGACGCGACTCGGCGTGCGTGGCTTCGCCCGTCCATCGTGGCGCTTCGCCTTCACCCGAACCCGCTCCATCGGCGGAAACGAGGGACTGGACGATGGCATCCACTGCCGCGACAAGCCGTGCGCAGGGCGTGTCGACATCGCTCGCATCGGCCCACGCGCGCGGGTCGTAGCGCAGGCACACGCTGGCATAGGCCGGGGCGATGTCGAGGACGCCGGGTAGCCCGGCGCGCGTGACGGCGTGCGCGATCGCCAGCGCGCGTGCGTTGACCGCAATATCGATCGTGTCGCCGCATTGGATGAGCAGCGCGCGCTCGCCGAGCGGCTCGACCCGCGCCTCGCTCATCCCTGCGATGCGGCGTGCAGCAGGGCGAGCAGTTCGGCCTTTCGCCGGGTCAGGGCGCCGGCCCCGTAGGGCACGCGCGCGCCGACGCCCCAGACCGGTCCGGGCCAGGCGGCATCATCGACATGGCGTGCGATGACGTGCACATGCAGTTGCGCCACCATGTTGCCGAGCGAGGCGATGTTGAGCTTGTCGGGCCGAACCAGCGCGCGCAGGGCGTGCGAGCACAGTTCGACCTCGTCGAGCAGCTGGTGCTGCTGCGCATGCGGCAGGTCGATCCAGTCGCGCATGCCGGCGCGCATCGGCACGAGGATGAGCCAGGCGAAGCGTGCATCGTCCATGAGCAGCACGCGCGAAAGTCCGAGGGTGCCGACGAAATGCGTGTCCGCCGCGAGCTGGGGATGCAGTTCGAATGCCGTTTCGTTCATCCGCCGTCTCCGAGGTGGCGAGCGAAGAACGCGAGTGTGCGTTGCAGCGCGAGTGCGGCACTGGCCGCATCGTAGCTCGCCGCGGTCGCATCGCGATTGAAGGCGTGGTCGGCCGGGTAGGTGTAGATCTCGAGCTCGCGCTGTTCGCGCGGCACCGCATCGGCGAAATGCAGTTCGGCGCGGTGGCGGGCGACCGCTTCTGCTGGAATCGATTTGTCGCGGTCGCCGAAGTGGAAGATCGCTGGCGCGCGCAAAGGCTCGTGCAGGAAGTTCACGTTGCGCGCACCGTAGTAACTGACTGCGGGCAGGCCGAGGCGCATCGCTGCGAGCATCGCGACCGTGCCGCCCCAGCAATAACCGACCACTCCGATTTTTCCCGCCGAGGCGATCGATGCCGCGGCGCTGGCGACGTCCTCGACCACGCGCTCGAACGGGGTCTGCGCCACGAGCGCGCGCGCGCGGGTCCAGCTCGCCGGATCGTATTCGAGTTCGACGCGATGCTCGACGTGATCGAAGAACGCCGGAGCGATCGCGACGTAGCCGCACGCGGCGAAGCGGTCGGCGAGGTCGCGCATGTGCGCATTTACACCGAAGATTTCCTGGGCGATGACGAGGCCACCGCGCGGCTTGCCCGCGGGCCTTGCAACGTAGGCGCTGATGCATTGCGTGCGCGTGGTGCCGATCTGGATCGTGTCGCCCATGGCCGTCTTCCGAAGTACCGGCAGTCAGCGTAAATCCGTGGCCGGCGAAGTCAAGCGGACCGGAATCCGCCCACCCGGTTGCGCCCGGCCTGCTTCGCCGCGTAGAGCGCGCGGTCGGCGGCATCGATGAGCAGGTCGACCTGATTGACCGTCGGCATCTGGCGCAACATCGCCGCGCCAACGCTGATCGTTGCCGGCGGGTCGACGCCGGCCATGTTTTCGGCCACGGCATGGCGGATGCGTTCGGCGATCCGCCGGCTCTCCGTCTCGTCTCGATCGACGAATGCGACCATGAACTCCTCGCCGCCGAAACGTCCGAACAGGCAGTCGGCTTCGAGTGCGCCGCGGATGAAGTGCACCGCTTCGACCAGCACGCGGTCGCCGGCCAGGTGGCCGTAGCGATCGTTGACCAGCTTGAAGTTGTCGAAATCGATCAACAGCAGGGTCAGGTCCCGTTGCATCCTGCGGCAGTCGGCAAGCAGCCTGTCGAGTTCGCCAAGCATGTAGGAGCGGCTGTGCGCGCCGGTCAGCGGGTCGATAATCGTGGCCTGGTAGAGCGAACGTGCTTGCGATTCGAGTTTCTGATTCACATCGCTCAATGCCGTGCGCTGCCGGTCGACTTCCTGGTTGCGCCCGGCCAGGGCGAGATTGAGCCGGCGCAACCGTACCAGAAGGATGGCGAAGACAGCCAGGGTCGCGATCAATGCCGCGATCGCCGCCATGCCGTACCAGCGCTCGTTCCTGCCCCGCTCGATGCGCTCGGCCTGCAGCTCGTTGGTGCGCGTCGCGAGTTCGAGCTGTTGCCGGCTCTGCTCGCGCACCTGGCGGATCTCGATTGCGGCGAGCAAACGGGATGAGCGGACACCAATCAGCTCGTCGCGCAATCGCGCATGCCGATGGGTGAATTCGTGCGCCGTCGCCGGGTCGTTCTCCGCTTCGGCGAGGTGGTCGCGCAGGTCGTAGGCCTGGGCGAGATACGGACGCAATCCCGCGGCGTTGAGGCGCGGCGACACTTCATCGAGCAGGACATGGGCATGGGTCAGATCGCCGTGGGCGACGGCGATTTCGGCGAGCGCCAGTTCGCTGCGGGCGACCAGTTCGCGCTGGTCGATCTCGCGCCCGATCGCGAGCGCCGCGTTGAAATGCGGGGTGGCGTCGTTCGGCCGGCGCAGGCCGAGCAGGGCGCGCCCCACCTCGAGGTGCTCGAAGCCGATCGAAGGCCGGTTTGCGAGCGCCTCGCTGATCGCCAGCGCTTCGCTCGCCGCGGTCAACGCGGCGGCGTAGTCGCTTTTGTCATTGAGAAATCCGGCGTAGGCGCCTTGCACCGACGCGTAGTAGCCGGGCTGTGCATAGCGTGTCGCCGCCTCGACCGCGTTGACAAAATAGCGTTGCGTCGTCAGCGTGTCGTCGAGTTCGCGGTAGAGCAGGGCGACGTTTCGATAGGCGACATCGAGACGCGTGTCGATGCGCTCGCGGATTTCCAGCGCCTGCAGGAAGTAGTCGAGACAGCGCGCGAAATCGCCTTGATCGCGCGCGATCGTGCCGAGGTTGGTCAGCGCGGTGGCTTCGCCGGCCGCGTCGCCGAGCCTGCGGCGCAAGGCCAAGGCCACGGACTGGTGCGCGAGCGCGGCGTCGAGATCGCCGCGGCGCCGGTCGAACACGCCCTGGTATTCCTCGGCGGCGGCGGCGAGTCCGTCGCTCGCGCTTGTTCGGGCGAGCTGCATCAACTCGTCGGTCAAGGCATGGCCGTTGGCGTAGTCGCCCTTCGCGAGTACGGTCTGGATGCGTGCGATCAGGCCGATGCCGTGGATTTGGTCGTCTCCGGCGACCCGTGCGTCGTCGTCCATCGCCTGCCAGTACCGATCCGCGAGAACGTCGTCCGAAAACGCGGCGTAGAGCAAGGCGAGCGCATGCTCGGCATCGATGCGCGCGCGCAGACCGCCGAGCTGCCAGGCGATGCGCGGCAACAGGTGCAGGGCGGTATCGGCCTGCGCGCACAACCGTGTCGCCGTGGCCACGGCCCGGGCACGCACGGGTACGTCGTCGGCACGAGCGGGGGCGACGAGGCAGATCAGGGTGGCGAGTGCGAATGCGGTACAACGCGTGGCTGTGTTGCGCAAGGCCCGTTCCGGGTTGGCGAGCCGTGTCCGAATTGAATCCATTCGCGATTGCCCTGAGCCTGTGCAGGAGCGTATGCCACCGAACGCACGGAGAGGGCTCCTGCAGCCAATCCGGCCGGGTCGTCCCGGGCACCGCATGCCCACCGGGGCGAAATGTCGTCTGAAGTATAATTCCCGAGTTTCAGAATGTGATCAAGTTCATGCCTTCGAATACACAGAAAGTCGGTTTCGTCAGTTTGGGCTGCCCCAAGGCATTGGTCGATTCCGAGCGCATCCTCACCCAGCTGCGCGTGGAGGGCTACGAGATCGTGCCGAGTTACGACGCGGCGGACGTGGTCGTGGTCAACACCTGCGGCTTCATCGACGCCGCCGTGCGGGAATCGCTGGACGCGATCGGCGAGGCACTGGAAGAGAACGGCAAGGTCATCGTCACCGGTTGCCTGGGCAAGCGCGCCGAGGTGATCCGCGAGGCGCATCCCGACGTGCTCGCGATCAGCGGGCCGCAGGACTACGCCAGCGTGATGAACGCGGTGCACGCGCAGCTCCCGCCGAAGCACGATCCGCACCTCGACCTGCTGCCGGCCAGACGCAAGCGCGGCGCGACGAACGACGACGTCGGCGTGAAGCTGACGCCGAAGCACTACGCCTACCTGAAGATTTCCGAAGGCTGCAACCATAGATGCACCTTCTGCATCATCCCCTCGATGCGCGGCGATCTGGTCTCGCGCCCGGTCGACGAAGTGCTCCTCGAGGCCGAACGGCTCGTGAAGAACGGCGTGCGTGAGCTTCTCGTGATTTCGCAGGACACCAGCGCCTACGGGGTGGATCTCAAATACGCCGAACGCGAGTGGAAAAATGGGAAAGTGCGCACGCGCATGACCGAATTGTGCGCTGCGCTCGGCGAGCTCGGCGCCTGGGTGCGCCTGCACTACGTCTACCCGTATCCGCACGTGGACGAAGTGATCGAACTGATGACGGAACGGAAAATCCTGCCGTACCTCGATATTCCGTTCCAGCATTCCAGCGCGCGCATCCTCAAGCTGATGAAGCGCCCGGCGGCGAGCGCGAAGACGCTGGAGCGCGTACTGGCGTGGCGCAAGGCGTGTCCGCAGATCACCTTGCGCAGCACGTTCATCGTCGGCTTTCCCGGCGAGACCGAGGCCGAGTTCGAGGAACTGCTCGATTTCCTCGATGCCGCCCAGCTCGATCGCGTCGGCGCGTTCGCCTACTCGCCGGTCGACGGCGCCAAAGCCAACGCATTGCCCGGCGCGGTGCGCGAGGAGGTAAAGCAGGAGCGTCTCGAGCGCTTCATGGCCCGGCAGGCGCAAATCAGCGCGGCACGCTTGCAGCGCAAGATCGGCACGACGCTGAAGGCGCTGGTCGACCATGTCGGCAAGGACGGCGCGGTCGCACGCACTGCGGCCGATGCGCCCGAGATCGACGGCCTGCTGCATGTCCTGGATGGGCACAAGCTCAAGCCGGGGCAGTTCGTCGACGTTCTCGTCGAGGCGGCGGACGAGCACGATTTGAGCGGCCGCCTGGCGGCTTGACGGCGTCGTGCGTTTCGTTGCTCCGGCGCGCGCGGCGGTCGACGCGACCGTGTTCGACCGGCCGCCGTTGATGTTCTGGGAAGAATTCGGCGCGCTGCTGCGCTCGCCGTCGTGGCCCGCGGTCGCAGAGATCGACGCATTGCGTGGAAAACTGCACAATGTCCAAAAGAATACTTTGCCGCATTTCATCGAGCAAAGCGCCGAACTGCTGCGCGACGGCCTGCATTACGAGGAGCGCATCGGTACGCGCGGCGAAATCGCGACCCGGCCCGGGAACTGGCACGACCTGCTCAATGCGCTGATCTGGCTGCGCTATCCTACGATCAAGCAGGCGCTCAACGCGCGCCAGTTGGCCGGGATCGTGGCGGTCGGCCCGCGCCAGCGCACGCGCGCGCAGTGTGCGCTGACCCATTTCGACGAAGCCGGCGTGATCGTGCAGATCGACGACCCCGCGCTGCTCGCGTCGTGGAACGCGCACGACTGGCATGGCCTGTTCTGGCGCGAGCGGGCCGCGTGGAGCGACGGCCGCATCCGCGTCGACGTGTTCGGCCACGCACTGCTCGAGCATGCGCTGCAGCCAGCGCAACTGCTGGTCGGCAAAGCCATCGCGATCGCGCCGTGCGCGGACATGCCGGAGCGCCTGGCGCTCGCGATCGATGCCGGCAAGCTGCTCAACGATCCGCTGGAGCTGCGCCCGCTGCCGCTGTCCGGCATTCCGGGATGGCACGCCGGCAACGAAGATGAATCGTTTTATGCGGTCACCCCCTGTTTTCGTGCCTGTCGCGCCGGGCGATCCTATCCGCCAGCCATGCGCTGCGGTTGAACGCGCGATATCATGGTCGCGCCTCGCACGCGGATGCCCGCATGAGTTCGTACACCGACCATTTCGGCGAACCGGACAGTCCGCGCAAATTTGCGATGCTGCTCGGCGCAGCGCGCGCCTTGCCGGCGTCCGAACGGGAAAGCTTTCTCGTCGGGCGGTGTGCCGACCGCTCCGACTTGCTCGCGCGTTTGCGTGACGCACTGCAAGAGGATGAGCCGACGCGGTCGAGCGGCCTGTCAGCGCCCGATCCACCGTTTGCGGGCGTGCAGGCGTGGATCGCCGGCGAGGACGATGGCCGCGACGCAGGCATGCGCCGATTCGGCCCGTATCGCCTGCTTCTGCTGATCGCTCGCGGCGGCATGGGCGAGGTGCACCTGGCCGAACGCAGCGATGGCGAATTCGAGCAACTCGTCGCACTGAAGCTGGTGTCGTTGCCGACGCCGGGCCTGATCCGGCGATTTCGTCAGGAGCGGCAAATTCTCGCACGCCTGCAGCACCCCAACATCGCGCGCCTGCTCGATGGCGGAGTTGGCGAGGCCAATATCCCGTTCTACGTGATGGAGTACGTCGACGGCGTGCCGATCACCGATTACGTGGTGGAGAACCGGCTCGATGTTGCTGCGACGCTCGCGTTGTTCGCGCAGGTCTGCGACGCGGTGCAGTACGCGCATCGCAACCTCGTCGTGCACCGCGACATCAAGCCGTCGAATATCCTGGTCGATGACGACGGCATCCCCAAACTGCTCGATTTCGGCATTGCCAAAGTGCTCGAAGGGAGCAGCGGCGGCAACGCGACCGGTGCGGGCCTGCAATTTTTCACTCCGAACTACGCGGCGCCGGAGCAACTCCTCGGCGGCAACGT
Source organism: Pseudomonadota bacterium (assembly GCA_018240465.1). GTDB lineage: Bacteria > Pseudomonadota > Gammaproteobacteria > Xanthomonadales > Rhodanobacteraceae > Rudaea. The sequence goes on along the minus strand of JAFEFS010000010.1, from coordinate 12,227 downwards.
CACCACCGCCACCGACGTTTACGCGCTCGGCGTCGTTCTCTATGAATTGCTCACCGGTTGCAATCCGTACCGATTGCGCCGCAACGAGTCGCTGGAGCAAGCCATCCTGCACACCGAGCCGATGACCGCGAGTTCGTTGGCGGAACGGGCGGGGCCCGGCTCCGCCAGGCAGCGCAGGATGCGCGGCAGATCGTTGCGCGGCGATCTCGACCACGTGTTGCAAACCGCCATGGCCAAGGAACCCGAGCGCCGCTACGCGTCGGCTGAAGCGCTGAAGGCCGACCTCTGCAGCCATCTCGAAGGCCGGCCGGTCAAGGCGCGTGGCACCGGTACCGCATATCGTCTGCGCAAATTCCTGCAGCGTCACCGGATCGGCGTGGCTCTGGCTGCGACCGTCACGATCGCGCTCGTGGTGGCCACCGCGTTCAGCCTGTGGCAGGCCGGCATCGCCCGCCGGCAGGCAGCTCGCGCCGCGACTGAAGCGGCTACGGCCAGTGCGGTGCAGGAATTCATGATCCATGCGTTCACCCAGGCCGAGCCATGGCGCAATGGCGGCCATCCACCCAATGTTCTGGACCTTGCGGAGTCCGCGCTCGATCGTATCGACGTCGAACTGCAAGGCCAGCCCCCGGCCAAGGTCAAGATGTACCGTACGCTTGGGCGCTTGTTCCGCGTGGCCGGTGATGTGCGCGATTCCGCCAAGGCGGGGCAGAAGGCAGTGGCCGAGCTGGAAAAGATGCCTTCCGCGGCCCCCGCCGATCTGCACGATGCGCGCATGGAATGGTTCTTCAGCCTGATTTCCACCGGCGACTACGCCACGGCGCGGCGGGTGCTGGAGAATGCCTCCGCCGTTGTGCCGGGAGACGAAGCACGCCGCATAGCGATCGAGGATGCGCGCGCACTGCTCGCGCGCTCCGCCGGCGATCTGCTCGACTACGATCGTCTGGAGCAAGCGATACCCGCGCGCACCGCCGCGTTTTACGGCGAAGTTTCTGTGCGCACGGCGCAGGCGCGTTGGCACGCGTTCGAGGCGGCACTGCTGGTCGGGCACTACGCCGCGGCGCAGACCGCGCTCGAACATGTCTACGCGATCAACGTTGCGATGATGCCGGTGACCGCCCCGCTGCGCACGGAAATCCTTGCCGACCAGCTCGTCGTCGCTGCGAAACGCGGCAGGCCCGAAGCGGCCGTGAGTCTTGCCGAGCGTCTCGTCGCGCGTACGCGGCGCCTGTTCGGCGTCAGCGGCGATCTTGCCGACAGCCTGACCAAGCTCGGCAAGGTGCAGCGCGAGGCGCGCCAGGCCCACGCCGCGATCGCCACGCTGGCGCAGGCCGATGCCCTGCTCGCCGACCCCAGATTCGGCAACGCATTCCGGCGCGCTGCGAATGCCGCGGAGCTGGGCCGTGCCTATCTTGATGCGAAACAGCCCAAGGCGGCGCTGCCGGTATTTGCCGAGGCGCTGAAGGCCTACGTCGGCGCGGACGATCCGCGCGGCTTGGCCTTGCGTGCGGGCATGGCGCGCGCGGCCTGGTTGCGCGGCGATGCGAGCGCTGCCGCGCTGTTGCGCGACGCCGTCGAAAGTGCGCGAAAACACCAGCTCGCGGAGTTGCCGGAAATTCTGTCCTGGCTGGCCGAAGCCGAGCATGGCGACGCCAGCGAAACGCTCTGGCGCGAAGTACTCGCCACCCTGGAAACGCAGGGCCGGCCGTTGAGTTCGCTTGCGTTTGACAGCCATCGTGCGCTGGCGCGTCTGCTCGGTGCGCGGGCGAGCGCCGGGGACGCCGAAGCGCAATGGCGTCTCGCACTGGCGCAATCGATCACGCTGTACGGAGAAGGGAGCGCGATCGTTGCGGAAACACTGAAGGAGGCGGCGCAGGCGAATCGTGTCGAGGCCGCTACGCTGCTGCAGCGAGCGCTCGCCGATGTGGCGGCCACCGAACGGCCGGCGCAGCGGTTGATCGATCGCGTGCGCGAAGATCTCGCCGCGATCGAGGCCACACCGCCTCATGCCCCGGGCTGATTCGTCGCGAGCGGGCGCGTCCTGTCCGCGCAGACGCTATCCCGTGTAACTGATTTCGGTCACGACGAAACGTTTGCTGCCCGACGGCAGCGGCGCCTCGAATTCGTCGCTGACGCGCTTCTTCAGCGCCGCGCGCGCGAGCGGAGAGTCGATGCTGATCCAGCCTTTCGGTGCGTCGGTCTCGTCCGGGCCAACGATGCGCAGGCGTTGCGTGCCACCGTCCTCGTCCTCGATCGCGAACCAGGCGCCGAAGAAGACCGCGCCGCGGTCGGTGGACGGGGCGTCGGCAACCTTCAGTGCAGGCAGGCGTTTGGAAAGGTAGCGCACGCGCCGGTCGATCTCACCGAGCTGCTTCTTGCGATAGGTATATTCGGCGTTCTCCGAGCGATCGCCTTCGGCGGCGGCGGCGGCGAGCGCCTTGACCACTTCCGGCCGGCGCAGGCGCCAGAGTTCGTCGAGTTCGGCCTTGAGCCGCGCTTGTCCGTCCGCGGTGATGATCGCGGTCGAGGCCGCCTGCGGCGGGCGCCAGCGGCTCATGGGCGCGCCGTGGCCGATGCTGTGGCGCGCGCGTCAACGGCTGTTGCGGTCGTGGCTATTTCCATACGTATACGACCAATCGGCAATCCGCGGATGAAAAGATCGGACCACGAAGAACACGAAGCATGAAAAACATCGATCTGGAGCCTTTCTCCGCGTGCTTCGCGATCCAGGCTCTTGTGCTTTCGGCAACGGATCGGACAAGCACGGTCATTTCTTCAGTAGCGAGCCAAGCACGCCGCGCACGAGCACGGTACCGAGGCGGCCGCCGCCGCTGCGGATTGCCGACTTGGCCATGGTCTCGATCATGCCCTGACGACGCCCCGTGCCGAACATCGCATCGCTGATCGCCTTGCCCCAGCCGGACATCACGCCGGGTTGCGCGTCGCCTTTCGCGGCGTCGCCGTTGCCTGCCGGCTGCGCTGCCGGATTGCCGGCGCGCCGGGTGAGGATCTCGAATGCTGATTCGCGATCGACCGTGGTGTCGTACTTGCCGCCGACCGGCGAGCGCGAACGGATCGTCGCGCGTTCGGCATCGCTGATCGTGCCGATGCGGCAGGCCGGCGGCACGATCAGCGCGCGCTCGACCGGCAGCGGCACGCCGCCTTCCTGCAAGGTGGAAACGAGCGCTTCGCCGACGCCGAGTTGACCGATGACCTGGGTGATGTCGCCGAGCGCCGGATTCGGCGCGAACGTCTGCGCGGCGGCGGTGACTGCTTTCTGGTCGCGCGGCGTGAACGCGCGCAGCGCGTGCTGCACGCGGTTGCCGAGCTGGCCGAGCACGACGTCGGGCGCATCGTCGGGGTTCTGCGAGCAAAAGTACACGCCGACGCCCTTGGAGCGGATCAGGCGCACGACTTGCTCCACGCGCTTCTGCAGCGCAGGGGGGCAGTCGTCGAACAGCAAGTGCGCCTCGTCGAAGAAGAACACGAGCTTGGGTACGTCGAGGTCGCCGACTTCGGGCAGCTTCTCGAACAGCTCGGACAACAGCCAGAGCAGGAAGGTCGAGTACAGCATCGGCTTGAGGATCAGTTGATCCGCGGCGAGGATGTTGACTACGCCGCGCCCGGACATGTCCTGACGCATGAAATCGGCGAGGTCGAGCGCGGGTTCGCCGAAGAACGCATCGCCGCCGGCATTCTCGAGCTGCAGCAGCGAGCGCTGGATCGCCGCGATCGAGGTCGGGCTGATCAGGCCGTACTGCGCGGACAGTTCCCTGGCGTTGGCCTTGTCCGCGGCGAAGTTGAGCAGCGCGCGCAAGTCCTTGAGGTCGAGCAGCAGCCAGCCGTGGTCATCGGCGGCCTTGAACACGACTTCGAGCACGCCGGACTGCACGTCGTTGAGTTCGAGCAGGCGCGCGAACAGGGTCGGGCCCATCTCGGACACGGTCGCGCGCACCGGATGGCCGAGTTTGCCGTAGATGTCCCAGAAAATCACCGGATTCGCGCTCGGGGTGAAATTCGTGATGCCGAGCCTGTCGAGGCGCGACTGGAGTTTGTCGTTGACTACGGCGGCCTGTGACAACCCGGCGAGATCGCCTTTGACGTCGGCGAGGAACACCGGTACGCCGAGCTTGGAAAAACCCTCGGCCATGACCATCAGCGACACCGATTTGCCGGTGCCGGTCGCACCCGCGATCATGCCGTGGCGGTTGCCGTACTTCGCGTGCAGAAACACGTCCGGCGATTTGCTGCCCGCCAGTTGGCTCTTGCCGAGCAGGATGTCGTTGGCCATTGCTACCCCGTGTCCGTCGAAAACTCCGCGTGAATATTCGCATGACCCGGTGTGCCGCGACAAAGCAATTTCGCCGCGACATGCGTTCGATCCCGCGAACCGCGGCTGAATGGATGAGCGTGGTCGTGAATCAAGGGTTGTCGCATCGCTGCGCGCTGTGTAACGTGTGCGCGTTTCTTCGTCGGGTGATCGGAATGTTGAATTTTCGTTTGAGTGTCGCGGTTGTGGTGACGATCGCGCTTGCCGGGTGTGCCGGCAATCCGGCGCAGAAGCAGTCGGCGAAGAACGGGCAGGAAAAGCCGAGCCCAGCGGTCGCTGCGCTGTACACGCGCCTCGCCGACGACGAGAAGCGTTACTTCGCCGCGCGCGACCTGGCCACGTTCAGGGCCGACGAGGCTGCGGCGACGGCGTCGTACCAGTGGGCGTGGAACGACGCGCAGGACGCGGCCGCGCTCTGCGCGAAGACGCACGGCTGCGACACGGCGAAGTTCGATGTGGCATTTGCGCGCATGTCCGGACAGGCGGTGGCTGCGGCGCCTGCGGGCGAGGAGGCGACGACACCGGAGGCGACGACGAATGCGGGCGAGATCTCCGCGGTCGCCGCGGCTGTGCCCGAAGTGAGCCGTACGGTGACGCTGCTCAAGGGCCGCGAGTTGTCCGAGGTGATGACGCTCAACGGCCCGGTCAAGGTTGCGCTCGAAGAGTGGTTGACCACGCTGCGCCCGTTCCTGATGGACACCTACGAAAACTACCAGTACATGCGCTACCTGATGTGGCCGGAGTACGAGAAGGCCAAGCTGCCCGAGGCGATCCTGTTCGGCATCATGGCCAAGGAGTCGGGCGGGCGGGTGCATGCCTATTCGCGCTCGGGCGCGGCGGGCCTGCTGCAGTTCATGCCGGCCACCGGGCAGCGCTTCGGCCTCGGCTTCGTCGACGGTTTCGATCAGCGCTACGACCCGCAGCTTGCGGCGCGTGCCAACGCTGCCTACCTCAACGAGCAGCTCGCGATCCTCAACAACAATCTCGAGATGGTGATCGCGGCGTACAACGGTGGCGAAGGGCGCATGCAACGACTGGCCAAGAACGCGCCCGACGCGAGTTTCTGGGACCCGGAAATTTTTGCCCAGCTGCCGCCGGAGACGCGCGATTACGTGCCGGTCGTGCTTGCCGCGGCATGGCTATATCTGCATCCGGAAAAATACAATCTGGTGTTTCCGAAGATCGATGGACGCCCCGGCACGCTGGTGCTGCAGAAGAGGGCGTCGCTGGCCGAACTCGCCGTGTGCCTGGGTTCGGAAGGCAACGCGCACGATGGCTGGTTCCGCACGCTGCGCAACCTCAACGCTTCGGTCGATCCGCGTGAGCCGTTGCCGGCATCGACGCCCTTGCGTGTGCCACTGCAACTCGTCACGCTGTACGAAAAGAACTGCATGCGCGGCGTGTGGGGCTCGGTTGCCAGCGACCTGCACGAGGCCGTGCTGGCCACGCCGGTGCAGACCGCGCTCGTCAGTGCGACGCGCAGACCGCCGCCTCCACCGCCGGTGGCGAAGGCGCGCTCCAGGGCCGCGCCGACCTACGTCGTGCGTCGCGGCGAGACGCTGAGCTCGATCGCGCGCAAATTCGGCTGCGGCAACGCCAACGAGCTGGCCCACGCCAACGGCATCAAGCCCAGGGACGTTGGCAACGTGCATCCCGGGCGCGTGCTCCAGGTCGGCGTCTGCACGCGCTAGTCCAGCGCCGAGCAAAATGAACGCGTCGTTCGCCATGCGATGCGCATGCATGCTGCCGACGCTGCTGCTTGCGTGTTGTGCGGCGCCGCCCACGCGCCACGCTTCCGCTGCACCACAGGGCGAAATCGTCGAGGCCGGCGCGTACTCGCCGGCGCTCGAAGGCAGAATCGACTATCGCATCTACCTGCCGCCTGGATACCCCGGCTCGACGCAGCGCTATCCCAGCCTGTACCTGCTGCATGGACGCGGCGATTCGATGACCGCATGGGCACACGTCAAGAACGATCTCGATGTGCTGATCGCTGCCGGGAAAATTCCGCCGCTCATCGTCGTCATGCCGGATGCGCCATGGTCCGGTCGCGGCAACTGGTATGTGGACTCCGCCTACACTGGCACCGACCATCCCGGCCGACCGGTCGAGACGGCGTTGACGCGCGATCTGGTTGCAGCGATCGATGCGCGCTACCGCACCGTCGCCGAGCGCAGCGCACGCGCGGTCGGCGGCTACTCGATGGGCGGCGCGGGCGCGCTGCGTTACGTCATCATTCATCCGAAGCTGTTCGCTGCGGCACTCGTGCTCAGTCCCGCGGTCTACCATCCGCTGCCGCCGAAGGATTCCTCGACGCGCGAATACGGCGCCTTCGGCGTCGGCAGCGCGCGCTTCGACGAGGACCGCTATCGCAGCCTGAGTTATGCCGCCGCGTTGCCGCGCTTCGATCCGCATTTCCCCGTGCGCGTGTTCCTCGCGGTCGGCGACAAGGAGCATGTCAATCGTGCAGCGGAAGACGCAAGCCACGACCTCGATTTCGAAACCGCCGTCGTCTACAACAAGCTCGTGCGCACGCCGGGCGTCGCCGCCGACTGGCGCGTGTTCGGTGGCGGGCACGACTGGGACGTTTGGCAGCCCGCTTTCGTCGAAGGCGTGCAGAAGCTGTTTCGCCGCACCGCCACACCGCGCGATTGACATTTTCGCGTCGACCGACACAAACTCCGGGACGCTGCTGCCGCGTGCAGCGCAAGGATTGCCGCACCGCTCGCCCATGCGGCAGGGAGCAGTACGAGGGCGAAGCCCGTCCACCGTGTTCCGTCGCCGAGATCCCGAGCCCGTCCACCGGGCCGGGCCGGCAGCGGCACGGCTGCCGGTTCAAGGTCATTTCGCAAGAGGGTTCTTCGATGAAAGCAATTCGGACGGCGGCGCTTGCCGCCGGCATCAATGCACTATGCCTTTTCGTTTCCGCCCAGGCCGGCGCTGCCGGCGACAGCCGCTGGTCCGATGTGACCAGCAGCATGCGGGTCGCCCCCGCGCTGACGCCGAACACGCTCGGCGACGCCGCGCAGGATCTGGTCTACGTGCCGATCGCACCGTGCCGCATCGTCGATACGCGCCAGTCCTACGGCGGCTCGGGTCCGCTCGCGGCAAATTCGACGACCGCGTTCGACGGCGTTGCCGCCAGCTTCGCCGGGCAGGGCGGCAAGGCGAGTGATTGCGGAATTCCCGCCGGCGCCGCCGCGCTCGCGACGACGATCGGAGTGCTCGATGCGACCGCCCAGGGCGATTTGCGCGTTTGGGCCGCGGACGGAACCGTCCCCAACGCGTCGATCGCGGTGTTCAGCCCGGCCGTTACCGGAGCGCCACAGCCCGGCCAGATATTCTTCAGCGGTGCCTCGGCGATCATTCCGTTGTGCCAGACCGGGTGTCCGCAAGGCAAGGAATTCAAAGTGCTCGCCGAGGCCGCGCAGCTGGATCTGACGATCGACGTGACCGGCTACTTCCGTGCGGCGGTAATGCCCGCGGTCGCCAACGGCGCGGGTCAGGGTCTCAACTGGGGCACGATCGCGCGCGACGTGGTCGGCAACGCGACCGCGCAGCTGCGCAACGACGGCACCGCGCCGCTCGGCACCGGCTCGCTCGAGATCACGGTCGGCAGTGGCAGCGACAAGGTCCATTTCGGCGATCAAGTGTCCTTTGCCGGTACGGCGCTTGCGACCGTCAGTCAGGTCGGCTACGTGGTCAAGACGACGCAGGAAAACATCGACGCGGCCAGTGGCGCCGCGAACATGCCGTCGATTCAGATTGAACTGTGGACCAAGGGCGTCGTCGGTTCCGGCTATTCGACTCTGAACTATTCACCCACGGTCAATTCGACGGCGTATGCGTGGAGCGGCTACATTGACGCCGCTGCCGATACGAGCAACGCCTGGGGACTCACCGGGTCGGCATTCAACAGCCCGGCGACGGCGGCAAATTGCGGCATCAACGGTCCGCGTTGCACGTTCGCGCAGGTGAAGACGCTGCTGACGTCACCGCCCTACAACGCGACCATGATCAGCTTTGGCGTGGGCAAGGGCCGCGACTATCCCTGGCACGGCGAGATCGACAGCGTGCGCCTGAATGGCACGACCTACGACTTCGAGGCACAGGGCGTGCGCAGCGTGCCGACGCCTTGACGCGCCGACGCCGCACCGCGCAGGCCATGCGCGGCGGAAACGACGAAAAACGCCCGCATTGCGGGCGTTTGTTTTTTGCCCGGACCGGTCACGCGAAGCGGGCCATGGCCTGGCCGACCTTGATCGTGGCGCCGGCAGTCATCCGCGGCTCGAAGACGAGCGGCGCCGCGTTGAGCAGGATCACGGTCGAACCCATGTTGAAACGGCCCATTTCGGCGCAACGTTCGAGGCGGATGTGTTTCTCGCGCCAGTCCTTGTGCGTGATCGTGTTCGCGTAAGGCGGGATCTCGAGGCCGCTCCACACCGTCTCCACGCTCGACACGAGCATGGCGCCGACCATGACGACGCAGAACGGCCCGTGCTCGCCGTCGAAATGGCAGACCAGGCGCTCGTTGCGCGCGAACAGCCGCGGCACGCCTTCGACCGTGAACGGCGCGACGCTGAACAGGCGGCCGGGAATGTGCACGGTCTCGCGCAGCGTGCCGGCCAGCGGCATGTGCACGCGGTGATAGTCGCGCGGCGACAGGTACACGGTGGCGAATTGTCCACTAGTATACTTTTGCGCTTCGAGTTCGTCGCCGAGCAGTTCGGCGACGCTGAAGTCGAAGCCCTTGGCCTGGAAGATGCGCCCGCCCTGGATCGCTCCGGCCTGGCTGATCCTGCCGTCGGCCGGGCAGGCGAGCGCACGCGGATCGACCGGCGCGGTGCGCGCGCCCGGCGCGAGCGCACGCGTGAAGAACGCATTGAAGCTTGCGTAGGCGCGCGGGTCGGGCTGCGCGGCGTCGCCCATGTCCACGGCGTAGTTCTTCACCACGGCGTCGATGAGGAAATTCTTCCACGGCGCCCACGTCCAGCGTGTCGCCCGGTAGATAACGCGCGACAGTGCGCGGTGCGGCAGCAGGTATTGCAGGAGTAGGCTGAGGGTCATGGTCGAGAGCAGAGCATCTTTAACACGGATAAAATCTGATGAGAGCGGATAAATGCGGATCAAGATTTGACAGTATTTTCATCCGCCTTGATCGGCTCTTTATCCGCTCTGATCTGCGTTAAACGCTTTCGTTATTTCAAGTTCGCCAGCGTGGTCATGTCGTCGGCGAGATCCTTTGCCGCGAATGGCGGACGGAACAGGCCGACGAGGCGGCCCTGCGGATCGACGATGACGATGGATCCGGAATGATCGACTTCGATGCTGCCGTCGTCCTTCTTCGTGCGTGAATAGACGATGCCGAGCGCGCGCGTGAGCTTGCTCAGTTCGGCGTCGGTGCCGGTCGCCGCGAGGAAGTCGGGACTGAAGAAGCCGACGTACTTGGCCAGCGTGTCGGGCGTATCGCGCTCGGGATCGACCGAAACGAAATCGACGCGCAGCTTGTCCTGCGCGCCGCGCTTGCCCAAGGACGCCCAAGCCGCCTTGAGTTCGGCCAGCGTGGTCGGGCAGACGTCGGGGCAGGTCGTGTAGCCGAAGTAGACGAAGTTCCAGTGACCGCGCCAATCGGCCAGCGTCAGCGGCTTGCCATTTGCCTGCTGCAACTGGAAGTCGGGGATCGTGCGCGGCGCGGGATAGAGCAGGGCGCCGGCGAGTTTCGGTTGCGCCGGTGGGTGCGCGTAGCGGTTGCCGAGCCACAGGCCGAAGGCTGCGACGACGGCCGCGAGGACGATCAGCAGGGCGACATTCGGACGCGTGGCGGGAGCAGGCGAGGTCATGCCGGCATTATAGCGGGGCCGATTCGGTATACTTCGGCCATGACCACCGAACTTTCCACGATCATCGACTGGATCCGCTACGGCGCGAGCCGTTTCGCCGGTGCCGGGCTGACCTTCGGCCACAGCTACGACAACGCGCTCGACGAAGCCACGCACCTCGTGCTGCACACGCTGCATCTGCCGCACGATCTGTCGCCGGCCTACGGCTCGGCCAGGCTGACCGCAGCCGAGAAGAAGGCCGTGCTCAAGCTGATCGAGCGTCGGGTCAAGGAACACAAGCCGGTCGCCTACCTGACCGGCGAGGCCTGGTTCGCCGGGCTCAAGTTCAAGTCCGACGAGCGTGCCCTGGTGCCGCGCTCGCCGATCGCCGAGATGATCTTGAACGGCTTCTCGCCCTGGCTGGACAATGTCGAGGTACATCGCGCGCTCGACCTGTGCACGGGCTCGGGCTGCATCGGCATCGCGATGGCCGCGCACAATCCGGGCTGGCACGTCGATCTCGTCGACGTCAGCGACAAAGCGCTGTCGCTGGCGAAGGAGAACATTGCCTTTCAGAACGTTGAAGACCGCGTACGCGCGGTCAAGTCCGACCTGTTCGCCAGACTCAAGGGCGAGGTCTACGATCTGATCGTCAGCAACCCGCCCTACGTCACCGAGGACGAATTCGCCGCGCTGCCGCCCGAATACGACCATGAGCCGGCGCTGGGTTTGAAGGCAGGCCACGACGGCCTCGATTTCGCCCTGCGCATCCTCGACGAGGCGCCGGCGCATTTGTCGAAGGGTGGCATGCTGATCGTCGAAGTCGGCGAATCGGAGCGCGCATTGAGCGAACTGCTGCCGAAGCTGCCGCTCAACTGGATCGAGTTCGAGGTCGGACAAATGGGCGTGTTCGCGATCGCGCGCGAGGAAATCGTCGCGCATGCGAAGGCGATCAAGGCGGTGTTGAAGAAGCGCTAGCTTCTCCTCTTCCGTCGGGAGAAGGAAATCAAAAGCGAGTCGAGTGTGTCGAGCAATTCTTTCGGAAAACTTTTTACCGTCACGACCTTCGGCGAAAGTCACGGCCCCGCGATCGGCTGCGTCGTCGACGGCTGCCCGCCGGGGCTGGAAATCGCTGCAGAAGAATTCCGCCGCGACCTCGACCGCCGCGCGACCGGCAAATCGCGCTACACCTCGCAGCGGCGCGAGGCCGACGAGATCGAGATTCTTTCCGGGGTCTTCGAAGGCAAGACCACGGGCACGCCGATCGCGCTGCTGATCCGCAACACCGACGCGCGTTCGAAGGACTACGCCGAAGTCGCGCAGACGTTCCGTCCTGCGCATGCGGACTACACGTATTGGCAGAAGTACGGCATCCGCGATCCGCGCGGCGGCGGGCGCTCGAGCGCGCGCGAGACAACGATGCGTGTCGCCGCGGGTGTGATCGCGAAAAAATGGCTCAGGCAGCGCTTCGGCGTTACCGTGCGCGGTCACCTCTCGCAGATCGGCGAAATCGTGCCGAAGGCGTTCGACTGGAATGTGGTCGAGGATAATCCGTTTTTCTGGCCCGACGCGGCGATGGTTTCCGAACTGGAAAAGTACATGGACGCGCTGCGCAAGTCGGGCGACTCGGTCGGTGCGCGCGTCACCGTCGTCGCCGACGGCGTGCCACCGGGCTGGGGCGAGCCGATCTACGGCAAGCTCGATCAGGACCTCGCCGCGGCGCTGATGTCGATCAACGCGGTCAAGGGTGTCGAGATCGGCGACGGTTTCGCCTGCGTCGCCCAGCGCGGCAGCGGGCATCGCGACGAGATCACGCCGCAGGGTTTTCTGTCCAATCACGCCGGCGGCATTCTCGGCGGCATTTCCTCGGGCCAGCAGATCGTCGCCTCGATGGCACTCAAGCCGACCTCGAGCATCCTGATTCCAGGGCGCAGCGTGAACCTCGCGGGCGAGCCCATCGACGTGCGCACGATCGGCCGCCACGACCCCTGCGTCGGCATCCGCGCGACGCCGATCGGCGAGGCGATGGTTGCGCTCGTGCTGATGGATCACGCGCTGCGGCATCGCGCGCAGTGCGG
>JAFEFS010000100.1 GCA_018240465.1 Pseudomonadota bacterium | reverse complement strand
CGTGAACTCGGCTTTCTTGATGGTCAGCTTCTGGCGCTCGACCTCGTTCTGGTAGTTGCGCACCAGACTGGAGGTGGTGACTGCCGCGCCTTTGCGCGCAGGCCGGTGTTTCAGCGTCTTGCCCAAGGTATTGCGTCGCTGAAGCACGCGCCGCGTCTGCATCAGTTGCCCGCCGCGCAACTGGCCGCTTTCGTAGGCGTCCTGCAATGCAGCCTGCACGGCTTCCTCGTCGCTTGCGCCTGCGATGGTGATGGCGACATTGAGCGGAATGCGTCCAGACTCCACGGCAGCCAGCAGGCGTTCCTCGCCTTTCTCGAACAGCAGCAGAATGCCCTTGATGTAATCGAGGCTCAGGCCGATTTTTTGGGCGATGACACGCTTGTCGTAGCCTTGTTCGTTCAACTGCTTGATGCTCACCAGCAGCTCCAGCGCGCTGTATTTGCGACGGGCGATGTTCTCGGTCAGGCTCATGATGAAGGCGTCCTCGTCGTTCACCGCGACGACCAACGCCGGAATCTGCTTCTCGCCGAGCGACCGGAAGGCCTTGAGCCTGCCTTCGCCGCAGATCAGCAGAAAGCGTTTGCCGTCCTCCAGGCCATCGCGGGGAGTGACCGTGACCGGCTTCTTCAGGCCGATGCTCTTGATGTTGCCGACGATCTCCTCGAACACCCGGCCATTGCGGTCACGCGGGTTGAGCACGGCGATCTGATCGACCGGGATCATCTGCAAGTCGGTGGCGTGGTGCTTTTTCGTCATGCAACTCTCCTCAAACGGCTGCGCTCGGCCATGCCATAGAGGTAGTCCAGGCTGTCGAAGCGGTAACTCTCGAACTCGATGCTGTTGTGGTCGGCCAGATGGATGCGGGGTTGGCCGAAGTCCAGGCGCGGCAGCAGGTAGTAGTCCAGCGCAGCCTGATTGCTGTCGTCCAGCCGCACGGCGACCGTGACGTCCGGCGTCAGGCTGGTGTCGAAGCGCACCTTCCAGCGACGGCGACCATCGTCGAGCACGTTGCAGCGCGAGAGCACCAGCGACACCGTGAACTCGCGATTGACGGTGAGCAGGTCGGTCGCCGGATCGCGCACGACCGTGCCGCCGACCTCGGTGATCATCTTCTCCGTCTGGCTGACGATTTCCGGGTGCAGGCGGCGCAGGAACTGATTGACCTCCAGATACTGATAGTCCCGATCCGGCGTGAAGCCTACCGTCTGGTAGGCGCGGATCAGGCTGCCGAAGCGGTGCGCGTAGGCCGCTGCCGAAGGCATTCCCTCGGTCTCGTTGATGATCAGGCCCGAGAGGTAGCCATGCTGCTGGAACAGGCGGCGCAGCTTCTCGACCAGTTCCTCGTCGGTGTAGCGATGCGCCCGTGCGCGCAGAATGCCCTGCGCTGTGTAGAACAGGTCGGGCGGCACGATGCCCTCGAACGCGCCTTCCTTCTTGATCCACATCTCCGGCTGGTTCACCACACGCACCTTCTTGAGCTTGAAGGAGCGCCGGTTGTAGACGTTGTTGCCGATGTACTTCTCGTTTGACAGCACCTCGCGCACCGTGGCCCGCGTCCAGTCGCGCCCGAGGTCGGTCTGGATGCCCTTGACGTTGAGCCGGTCGGCGATTTCCGATTCGAACAGGTTGCCCTCGACGAACCAGCGGTAGATCTGGTTCACGACCGCGACTTCCTCGTCGGGGCCGGGTTGCAGGATCACGCGGTCGGTTTGCAGGCTCTTGTGCTCGCCGCGCGAAAGCTGCCCCTTCACGGAACCGGACTGGTCGATCAGCACGCGCCGCAGGCCGTAGCCCGCTGGCCCGCCTTGCCGAAAACCGAGTTCGATCAGGCGGCACTGGCCCGCGAACACCTTCGCCGACAGCTCGCGGCTGTATTCGCCCGCCATCGCACGCTTGACGCCCTTGACGATGGTGGACACGGGCGACCCATCGTTCTCGAACTGCTCGGCGCAGTAGGCCACCTGAATCCCGGCGCGGCGGCAGATGTACTCGTAGTAGGCGCTCTCGTCGGCGTCCTGGAACCGACCCCAGCGGCTGACGTCGTAGACGAGGATGATCTGGAAGTCAGCCTTGCCCGCCTGCACATCGGCGATCAGTTGCTGGAGAGCCTGCCTGCCATCGATGCGCAGCCCACTCTTGCCCTCGTCGGCGTAGGTGCGGACGATCTCAATGTTGCGCCGGGCGGCGTACTCGCGGATTTTGTCGCCCTGGTTCTCCGTCGAGTATTGCTGGTGCTCGGTGGACATGCGCACGTATTGCGCGGCTCGGTACGCAGGAGGTGATTCGGATTTGTCCGACGATGAATCTTGCAGTTGCATGGTGCCCGGTCGCTCGCTGAAATTGTCGAAGTCGCTCTCGGGCCGTCTGCTCCTTTCAATGGCAATGGCGCTGCCGAGAGGCAGTGACGCACGCACTCTGAATCGTTGCCACGCAGGGTGATCGAGAACACATTTGGGAACGACGATAGCGACCGGCTGCCGAGGCGTCGATCAAGTCATCTCTTTGCACACGTCCTTTTTGCAGGCGCAATCGATGCTCACGGGCGTGATCTCGACCAGCCACGCATCGCCTTCCTCTGGGAAAGGCGCGGGAATTCGCCGCAGCCGGTACAGGCCAGACGGCAGAATTGACACGTCCATTTTTGCAAGACCGTTGCCCACGCCATTGGCGCTTCCGTTCTGACCACCTTTCACGGCATCGGGATTGTCGGCACGATAGGCACGCCAGTAGTCGGGATGCCGGTCGAACCACGCGCGCTGGGCATCACGCTGGTTGTCGCGGTAGTCCGGATCGGTGCGAAGCTTGTGCTGCTGCCAGCGCAGCTTGCGAGCGCGTTGGCATTCGGCGGACGAGCAGTAGGTCTGGTTCGGGACTTGGGGGCGGGGCTGAAAGGCTTGGCCGCAGTGCGCGCAATTTCGGGGCATCGTCGTGATCTCCATGCAAAACCTGCATGGAGCTCGTGGCGGTGATAGTCGCAGGCCCATCCCCGAGGGCGCTCCTCCATTTCTACGCCCATTTACGCCCAATTCTGCCGCTTGTTGAAATGGGTGTAAATGGGTGTATTATTGGTTTATGTTCCGAACCGACACCCTCCAGATCACGCCGGAGGTCTTGGGCCTGGTCGCCCGGATCGACGAATTCAAAGGTGCGTGGCGCGCTTTGGGCACGCTTGCACCCGACCGCCTGTCGGCGTTACGGCGTGTGGCCACCATCGAGAGCATCGGCTCATCCACTCGCATTGAAGGCAGCAAGCTCTCCGACCGGGAGGTCGAGCGGCTGCTGTCCAACCTCGCCATCAAGAAGTTCGACTCACGGGATGAGCAGGAGGTCGCCGGGTACGCCGAGCTGATGGATTTGATCTTCCGGGCATGGGAGGACATCCCCTTCACCGAGAACCACGTCAAGCAGCTGCATCAGATCCTGCTGCAGTACAGCCAGAAGGACGAGTGGCATAGGGGCGGCTACAAGACCAACTCGAACAGCGTCGCGGCCTTCGATGAGAACGGCACGCAAATAGGCATCGTCTTCGAGACAGCCACGCCATTCGACACGCCGCGCTTGATGACTGAGCTGCTGGCATGGGTCAGCGATGAGCGCGAAAAAGCCGTGCTGCATCCCTTGCTCATCATCGGCATCTTCGTGGTCGTGTTCCTCGAAATCCACCCGTTTCAGGATGGCAACGGGCGTTTGAGCCGCGTGCTGACGACCCTGTTGCTGCTACAGGCGGGCTACGCCTATGTCCCGTACAGTTCGCTGGAAAGTGTGATCGAGGCCAGCAAGGAAGGCTACTACCTCGCGTTGCGGCAGACGCAGGGCACGATCCGCACCGACGCCCCGAACTGGCAACCGTGGCTGCTGTTCTTCCTGCGCTCTCTGGCTGAGCAGGTTCGGCGTCTGGAGAAGAAGGTCGAGCGCGAAAAGATCGTGCTGGCCGCGCTGCCTGATCTGTCACTGCAAATCGTGGAGTTCGCCCGTGAGCACGGGCGCGTCACGATGATGGATGCGATCAAGTTGACCGGGGTCAGCCGGAACACCCTGAAGCAGCACTTCCGCGACCTGACCGAACGCAACCATCTGGAGCAGCACGGCAGCGGGCGTGGCGTTTGGTATGGATTGAAGTGACTGGCCTGTTCGATTCCGTGTTTGAGGATCGAACCGCCGACCGTTCATGGTCTGTGGCAGCGAGCAAATGCGCGGGGGCGGCCCATTTTCCCTCGGATGCGCGACCAGTGTAGAATCACGCCCACGGTGGCAATGCCCGTGTGGCAGGGAAGTTCCCTCTACCCGGGAACTACACCACCAATGACGTCGTCACGTCACACTGAAACCGCGCCACGGCGCGGTTTTTTCTTGCCCGATTGCACCTCTGCGCAACGCGGGGCATGATGCCCGCTGGTCGACTTGGGTGCCAAGCGTTCACGGCAGGCAGTCGCGCCAGGATGAGGTCGTGACCACCGACAAAGGCAAGGTTGGGAAATCATCGGTATCGAATCCGGCTGGACGGTCAGCCGGCAGGGAGCCCCATTCGATTTCGACCGGGTTCGACCTCAACGGCGGCGAATACTGCTTGGGCCTGCGTGAAGAACGCTTTGGTCTGCTCATCGAGCACGCCGGCGACGGCTTCTTCCTGCACGACGGCAAGGGGCGCATCCTCGACGTCAACCTGCGTGCCTGCCGGAATACCGGCTACTCGCGCCAGCAACTGCTGCGCATGCGTGTCACCGACCTCATCATCGATCCTGGCCAAGAGCGATTCGAGGAACTCCTCTCCCGCATCGGGCCGGGCGACGCCAATACGTTGCTTGCCTGCTGTCGCCGCAAGGACGACAGCGAGTTCCCGGTCGAAATGCGCGTTTCCTGCCTGCTCATCCACGGCAGGGAGGTATTCCTCAGCATGGCGCGCGACATCACCGAAATGAAGGAGGTCGAGGCTGCGCTGCGCCGCAGCGAGGCGCGCTGGCAGTTTGCGCTCGACGGCTCCGGCGACGGCATCTGGGATTGGGACCTGCGCTCCGGCCAGGTGTTCTACTCGCGCCAGTGGAAGGCGATGCTCGGCTACGCCGAGGATGAAGTCGGATCCTCCGTCGCCGACTGGTCCGATCGCGTGCATCCGGACGATTTGTCGCGTTGCTGGGAGATCGTGCGACACCATCTGCGCGGCGAGTCGCAGGACTTCGCGCTCGAGCATCGCATGCGCGCGAAGGACGGTTCCTGGCACTGGATCTACGATCGTGGCAAGGTGATCGAACGCGACGCGAACGGCGAGGCTCTGCGCGTCGTCGGCACGCACACCGACATCACGATGCGGCGACAGGGCGAAGACGCGATTCTCCAGCTCAACCAGCGCCTGCAACTGGCGAACCGCATCAGCGGCATCGGCGTATGGGAGTTGCCAGACTTGGCCGCGGCACGCTTCTTCTGGGACGAGCAGATGCATGCGCTTTACGGACTCGCGCCCGGCGCATTCGACGGCAGCCTCGATCAGTGGCTTTCGTTGCTGCATGCGGACGACGTACAGCGCGTGCATGCCGAGTGGGATGCCGCTCTGGCCGGCACGATCGTGCCCTCCTTCCACAGTGAATTCCGCATCGTGCGCGCCGACGGCGAGCAGCGCCACTTGCGTGCGCAGGCGCGGATCTTTCGCGCGGAAGACGGCCTGGTGCTGCGCGTGCTCGGCGTCAGCTGGGATATCACCACATCCCGGTTGGCGGCGGAGGCGATGCAGCGCGCCAAGGAGGCGGCCGAAACCGCCGAACGTGCGAAGAGCGAATTTCTCGCGATGGTCAGCCACGAGATTCGCACGCCGATGAACGCCGTGCTGGGAATGACCCGACTTGCCCTGCGCACCGACTTGGCGCCGGAACAGCGCGCCTATCTCGACAAGGTCAACGCCTCGGCGCAGACCCTGATCACGATCATCAACAACATTCTCGATTTTTCCAAGATCGAAGCCGGCAAGCTCGAACTCGAGGAAGCAGAATTCACTTTGGAAGCCGTGCTCGAATCGGTGTCCTCCGTGACCGCGGTGAAAGCCGAGGAGAAAGGGCTCCAGATCGCCTACTCGATTGCTCCGGGGGTACCCAAGCGTCTGGTCGGCGACTCGTTGCGCCTGGGCCAGGTGCTGATCAACCTGGTGAACAACGCGATAAAATTCACCGAATGCGGCGAGGTCACGGTGTCGATCGAAGCCGCGGGCCGCAGCGCCAGCGGCCGCGTGACCCTGTCCTTCGCGGTGCGCGACACCGGCATCGGCCTGGATGCGGACCAGATCGCGGGGCTGTTCCACGCGTTCCACCAGGCCGACAGCCATGTATCACGCCACTACGGCGGCACCGGGCTCGGGCTGGCTATCTGCAAGCAACTAGTCGAGCTCATGGGCGGGCGGATCGGTGTATCGAGCGCGCCCGGCCACGGCAGCACGTTCCATTTCACGATCGAAGCAGGCGCGCAGGCGGTCGATGCGCATCGCCACACGCGGCTCGCCGACGACCAGGTGCCGGCGCAAGCGGGCAAGGCGACGGCAGCGGACGCAAGGCCACGGCCCGTGACGCAAGCCCTCGCCGGTCGTCGCATCCTCGTCGTCGACGACAATCAGCTCAACCGCGAAGTTGCCAGTGGTTTCCTGCTCGCGGCCGGCATGCAGGTCGGAACCGCGGTCGACGGCCGCGATGCGCTCGAGCGGATGCACGAATGCGATTACGATGCGGTGCTGATGGACATCCACATGCCCGGCATGGACGGACTCGCTGCCGCGCGCGCGATCCGCATGCACGGACACTGGGCGAATCTGCCGATCATCGCCCTGACCGCGCGCACGCGGACCGAAGACCGCGAAAGCAGCTCCGCGGCCGGCATGAACGCCCACCTGACCAAACCGATCGACGACGCGACGCTGTACGCGACCCTGGCGCAGATGCTGACGCCGTTGCCGCAGACCGGCGCCGGCCGGGTACCGCCGGATACGACGGCAGCCCGCAGCCGCGACGGTGACGTGCAAGACCAACCTGCATTTTCGACCCGGCTGGATCTCCAGGCCGCACTCGAACATCTCGGCGGCAGGCGGGAGCTGCTGGTTCGCCTGCTGCGCGGGTTCGTCCAGGACTTCCACAGCATGCCAATGCAGCTGGCCGACGACCAGCGCCATGGGAGATTGGCCGCGGTCGCCGCACAGGCACACGTGGTGTACGGCGCCGCTTCCTACCTGCACGCCGAAGATCTGTGCAAGGCCGCCGCGCAACTCGAAGACGCCGCCCGGCGCATGCTGCCGGACGCCACGCGATACGTATGGCATTTCGTCCACCAGCTCGAAGCGGTGCTGGCCGAAATCGGCGATGTGCTTGCGCGCGACCCCGAGCTGCCGTCAAACCCGCGCGTCGGCGACGTGGCGGCCGCCTCGCGTTTGATCGACGAAGTCGAACCGCTGATCTCGTCCGGCGACTACGCGGCCCAGGCCTTGCTCGCCGAGATCGCCGCGCACGTGGCGGACACGCCGCTGACCACGTTGGCCGCGGCCGCGCGCCTGCACTTCGATCGTCTCGAACTCGACGATGCACGGCATGCGCTGCAGCGACTTCGCACGGCAGTCGATCGCGACGCCAATGCCGGAACCCCGCCGACATGAGCACGACCGTGCCACCCACCGTGCTGATCGTCGACGACGACCGCATCAACCGCACCTTGCTGGCCGAACTGCTGCAGGACGACTGTCGCATCATCCTGGCCCGCGATGGCGAATCCGCAATCGCGCGCGCGCGCGAAGAACCCGACATCGACCTGATCCTCCTCGACGTCTCGATGCCGCAGATGGACGGCTATGAGGTGATGAAGAAGCTTCGCCAGGAACCCCACACCGCGACCACCGCGGTGATCTTCATCACCGCTGCCACCGAAACCGGCAGCGAGGAGTTCGGGCTGTCGCTCGGCGCGATCGACTATTTGCACAAACCGATCCGACCGGCCATCGTCCATGCGCGTGTGCGCAACCACCTGAAGTTCGTCGCGCAACGCAAGGAACTCGAACAGCTTGCGGACCGCGATGGCCTCACCGGCATCGCCAACCGACGCCGCTTCGACCTGGCTCTCGAGCGCGCATGGTGGCACGCGGTGCGCGCCGGCGAGCTGCTCAACCTCGCGATGATCGACGTCGATCATTTCAAGCGCTACAACGACCGCCACGGGCACAGCGCCGGCGACGAAGCGCTGCGCGAGATCGCGCAGGTGCTCGCCCGCACGGCAAGACGCAGCGGCGAAGTTGCCGCGCGCTACGGCGGCGACGAATTCGTCCTTCTGCTCTCGACCGGGACAGATCTCGAAAACGTGCTGGAGCAGGCCCGCCGCGAAGTGGCCGCGCTGAACCTAGCGCGCGCCAGCGCGAATCGGAGCACCGTCATCACCATCAGCTGCGGCGGCGTGACCGCTGACGTCAGGAGCGTCTCGTCGCCCGCCGCGCTGCTCCAGCAGGCCGATGCGCTGCTCTACAAAGCCAAGCACCAGGGCCGCAACCGCGTGCTCGTGCAGGCCTGTGCGCCGCGACCCGGAGAAAACAGCCACTAGTCGCGGACGGTCGCACGGACCCGCGCGGTCAGCCCGGGCCGCGGCTCTTCAGCGCCGCGCGCAACCGCGCCGCGAATGCTTTCGGCTCGCCACGGCGCACACTCACTTTCGGCGTGCCGTGCCAATCGGCAACACGCTGGATCGCCGATGCGACCGCGGCGACGAGCACGTCATCCGGGTCGGTTCCTGGTTCGAGGAAAATCGCCTTGATCTCGAACTCGCCTCCGGCCCGATGCGCCTTCGCGTCGAGCCGGCCGACCAGACGGCCACGGTGCAGGATCGGCAGAACGAAATACCCGTAGCGACGCTTGTGTTCAGGCAGGTAGCACTCGATCGTGTAGTCGAAGGCGAACATCGCGCTCGCGCGCTCACGATGCCAGACCACGGGGTCGAACGGTGACAGCAGCGTGGTGTGCGTCGCGCGCAGTGCGCCGCGCGCGGCGCGGGCGAGCAGCGGCGCATGGTCGCGGTGCACGTAGCCGGGATTGTCCCAGCCACGCACCTCGACGCGGATCAGTTCGCCCGCCTCGACATGCGCGTCGAGCGCGGCATCCTTGAATTTCCTGTTGAGGCGGAAATAGTCATCGATCCAGCGCGCCTGGCTGATGCCAAGCGCGCGCACGGCGCCAAGCAGGAACTCGCGGCGGATGTCCGCCTCGTCGGCACGCGTGTCGACATCGATGGATTTCGCGCGTGCCAGCACACGCTCGGTGAGATCGTAGACACGCTGGAAATTCTCGCGCCGCGCGATCATCAGTTCGCCGAGAACAAAAGCGGCCTCGAGCCAGCGCTTCTCGTTCGAGCGGTTCCACCAGCCACCGACACCCTTGATCTGGCGCTCGAAGTCGGATGACTTCACCGCGCCGTTCGCACGCACGTGCTCGATCAGCGCCTTGATCTCGGCGCGCTGCTCGCGCTGCATGCGCGCCGCATTCTTGTGCGCCCAATGCCCACCGCGGATCGGCGATGGGTGGCGGTGCAGGCCGAGGTCGTCGATCGGCGCGAAACAGGCCTCGTGCGCCCAGCATTCGAAAACATCGGCCTGCGCGAGCGCCTCGTCAAGCCAGCGTGTGTCGTAGTCGCCCAAACGCGAGAACAGGACCAGATACGGACTGCGCGCGACGACGTGGATCGTGTCGATCTGCAGCAAACGCATGCGCTTGATCGCCATATGCACCGACGCGCGCCGCGCGCGTGCTCGCGTCGGCGCGAGCAGGCCTTGCGCGGCGAGATGCAGGTTGCGGGCCTGCTGCAGACTCAGGCTCAACATGCGGCGGTTATCCGGCAGTCATGCAATGCAGAACTCGGCGTACCCATTCGAGTCGAAACAATTTGTCAGTTCCCAACCGGAGAATGTCCATGGATATCGTCTCACGTGCCGCGATCGCTGCCTCGATCCTCGCCATCGCCACGGCGCCCTGCTTCGCCCAGGATGCAGTGGGCCACGTCACCGATGCGCAAGGCCGCGAGGTCACGGTGCGCACCGGCATGCCCGCTCCCGAGCAATACGGACCCAAGCCCGCGTTCGCCACGCTGGACAGCAATCACGACGGCACGATCAGCCGCGAGGAAGCGAAGGCGTTTCCACCGCTGGTCAACGATTTCGATTTTGTCGCACAGAACGGCGCGCGTGTCTCGGCGCACCAGTACGCGCGCTGGGATTATCGCTGATCCGCCGATCTGCGGCGCAATACCCGACCCGCGGCCTGCGCGAGCAGGCCACGGGATCAGGTCGAGGATTCCGCAGGGGAAGTCCCGGCCGGCGACGGTGCCGCCCGTCAGTGACGCGAGCCGCGATGCGAAGGCACGGCGCTGCGCACGCTGCCGCCGGAGTGGCTGCTCCAGCCGCCATGCCCACGCCAGGGCCCATGGTAGTGGTGGCCACCCCAATAGCCGCCGTAGAAGCCGAGACTGATGGACGGCCCATAGCCGTACCAGCCCGGCCCGTACCAGCCCGAACCGTAGCCGTACCAATACGGATCGTAGTAACCGTAGTAGGCGCGCGCCGGTGCGTAATAGTCAGCACGGCTGTCGTCGTAGTCGACAACGGCGTTGCCGTTGCCACCGTCGTAGACGACGCCTGAACGTACCGGATAGTAGACGCAACCGCCGAGACCAAGGCCGGTCGCGGCGAGCAAGGCGATGGCTGAGGACTTGATGACCGCATTCATGGCGCACTCCGCCTCGTGGGATGTGCGAAAAATATACACCCGCAGCGCTAAATCAAGTCTGAGCGGCTGCGTTCACAAAACTTCACTCAGGGCCGGGCAATCTTGTCGACCCAGGCAGCAAACGCCTGCATGAACTTGCCAAGGAACTCGGCCGTCACCGGCAGCAGAGTGCCGTCGGCCTGGATCAATTTGTCGAAACCGCTGAGGTAGACTTCGGGTTGTTGCAACAGAGGCACGTCGAGGAAAACCATGGACTGGCGCAGTGCGTGATTGGCGCCGAAGCCGCCGATGTTGCCGATCGAGCCGCTGACGATCGCGCCGGGCTTGCCGCCCCAGACGCTCTTGCCGTACGGGCGCGAGCCCACGTCGATTGCGTTCTTCAGCGCACCGGGCACGGAACGATTGAATTCCGGAGTGACAAACAACAGGCCCTGCATCGCGTGCATCCGGTCGCGGAAGCGCCGCCAAGCCTGCGGCGGTGCATCGGTTTCGAGGTCGAGGTTGTACAGCGGCAGGTCGCCGATCTCGACGATATCGAGGGCGAGCGACGGCGGCGCAAGGGCGATCAGGTTCTCGGCGATCTTGCGGCTGCACGACTCCTTGCGCAGGCTACCAACGATGACGGCGATACTTTTGGTGCCCATGCAGAATCTCCTGTGAGTGACGAGTACCGGATTTGGCGTCCGGCGAATCAGAACCGCGGGCTGGCCAGTTGTTGCAGGAAAGCCGGCAACACGCGTGGTTCGGCGAGCAGCGTGAACACGACGCCGTAGGCGCCGCCCCACAGATGCGCGCTGTGGTTGATGTTGTCGCGGCCATGGCGCTCCATGTAGATCGAATACGCCACATAGGCCACCGCGTAGAGGATCGCCGGCATCGGCAGGAACCAGACATAGATCCGCGACCATGGGCTGAGCAGGATGAAGGCGAACAGCACGGCTGACACGCCGCCGGAAGCGCCGAGGCTGCGGTAGGCCGGGTTGTCCCGGTTCGCGACGTAGCTCGGCAGCATCGATACGACCACCCCACCCGCGTAGAACAGGGCAAAGCCGAACGGCCCGAGCACTTGTTCGTAGAATCCTTCCAGCGCCCTGCCGAAGAAGTACAGCGTGATCATGTTGAACAACAGGTGTGCGCCGTCGGCGTGGATCAACGCATGGCTGAGGAAGCGATAGTACTGCCCGCGTTTGACCGCAGGCGGCCAGAAGATCAATTTGTCGATCAGTTGCGCGTTGCTGAAGCCGAGGAAGGAGACGACGCAGGTCGCAGCGATGATCAGCAAGGTCGTGGTCATTTGAATCCTGGTTGCAGTTTGGAAGTTCCTGACAAACGCCGGGTTATGCTTGTACCCGAAGCGCAATGGTAGAGGAAAATCCATGCTGACGATCCACACCACGCACCCTGCTGCCTGCAGCGTATGGAAACCCGGTGCCGCAGCGCCCAGTGACACACCCGTCTGGCTCGACCTGCTCGATCCCGATGCGGCGGAACGCGGGCATGCCGAAAGCCTGCTCGGGGCAAAGCTGCCGCAGCGCGAGCAGATCAGCGCGATCGAGCTGTCCAGCCGTCTGCATGCGGACAACGAGATCCTGCGCCTCAACGTTCCCGCATTCGCGCGCGCCGAAGCCGGCAGGGGTGCGATGACCCCGCTCGGTTTCGTGCTTACGCCGAAGCTGCTCGTCTCGATCCGCTACGCCGAGTCGCTCGCATTCGCGCACACGAGCAAGCTCGCCACGGCGGCGGACGCGCCGAACGGCAGCATCGAAACCTTCATTGCGCTGATCGAAGCCATCGTCAATGTCGCCGCCGACCGCATGGAGGAAACCAGCGGCGAAATGTCGAAGCTGTCGCGCGCGGTGTTCGCCGACGAGCGCGGTCAGCGCGGCTTGCTGCGCGGCACGCTGTTCAAGGTCGGCGCGATGCAACGCCAGATCGTGCAGTTGCGCGCAGCGATGCTCGGCGTGTCGCGCGTCATCGCCTACCTCTGCGAGTCCGCGCCGAACTGGATCGACAAGAAGCATCTGCAACGGCTGAAGACGATGCAGACCGACATCGGCTCGCTCAACGAATTCGACCAGCAGTTGTCCGACCGCCTGCAGTTCCTGCTCGACGCCGTGCTCGGCTTCATCAACAACAACCAGAACGACATAATGAAGGTACTCACGATCGTCTCGGTCGTGACCATCGGGCCGATGACGCTCGCCGGCATCTGGGGCATGAATTTCAAGTCGATAGCCGAGTACGACTGGCCACACGGCTACGCGATGGCGCTGGCCGCGATGACGGTCAGCGTGATCGTGCCGCTCGTCATCTTCAAGTGGAAGAAATGGTTTTGAGGTCGACGACGTGCTCTGCCCGCGTGATTGGCAGCGGGGGATGACTTCCGGCAGTTCCCGGACGCTAGGCGCGGCCGTAGCCTGACCACCTCGCAGCAAGGGAAGCGGCTATGAGAAACGTCCTGCTCACCAGCTTCGCGCTTCTGGCGTCGGCGCAGGCCGGCGCCGTCGACACGACATCGGTCGCCCCTGGCGTCGATCTGATCCCCGGCACCTTCGTTCCCGGCCGCCAGCCCGACGGCAACAGTCTGATCTTCCGCACCGCGGACGGCCTCGTCGTGTTCGACAGCGGCCGCCACGCCGAGCATACCCAGCGCATCCTCGACTACGCGAGGGACGCGAAGCTGCCGATCAAGGCCGTGATCAACAGCCACTGGCATCTAGACCACGTCGGCGGCAATCCGCGCATCCGCGCCGCGTATCCCGAGGTCCGCGTCTACGCGAGTGTCGCGATCGACGAAGCGATGGGCGGCTTCCTCGCCAACTATCGCAAGCAATTGACCGAGGCGATCGCGCAGGACACCGATGAAAAAACCACACAGGCGTACCGCGATGAAATCGCGATTATCGATACCGGCCGCGCGCTGTATCCCGACGAGGTGATCGACAAGTCGAGCACGCGGCACATCGCCGGACGTGCTTTCGGCGTGCATCTGCAGACACATGCAGTGACCGCCGGCGATGTCTGGATCTACGATCCCGCGACGCGTACGCTTGCCGCCGGCGATCTCGTCACCCTGCCCGTGCCGCTGTTCGATACCGCCTGCCCCGCGCGCTGGAAATCGGCGCTGGCCGATCTCGAGCGCGTGCCGTTCACCACGCTCGTACCCGGCCACGGCGCGCCGATGCCGTGCGCGCAGTTCGGGATCTACCACCGCGCCTATGCGAACCTGCTCGACTGCGCGGCGAGCAGCAAGGACAAGAGTGCCTGCATCGACGGCTGGATCGCCAATGCGGAACCGCTGCTGATCCACGCCAACCCGGGCTTCGTGCGCACGCTGGCCGGCTACTACATCGACAATGTGCTGCGTGGCCCCAAAGCCAAAATCGATAAGCTCTGCAACGCCAACACCTAGTCTGCCCGATATCCCATCGTTGCTGACAACTCGAGGACACCACCCATGCGCAGCCTGCTGACCGCCGCCGTTCTTGCCGCCTCGTCCAGCGCGCTTGCCGCGCCGCCGCCAGCCACCACGGGCTGTCCGCCAAGCGCGAGCGAATACCACCAGTTCGATTTCTGGATCGGCACATGGGAAGTGCGCGACCCCAGCAGCAAGACCGTACTGGGCCACAGCCGCATCGAGGCGATCAGCGACGGCTGCGGCATCAGCGAGCACTGGACCGGCGCCAAAGGTAGCAACGGCGTCAGCTACAACGCCTGGGATTCCGACACGAAACGCTGGCATCAGTTCTGGATTGGTAATCAGCCGAACGGCGTGCTGCATCTCGAAGGCGGCATCGTGGACGGCAGCATGGCGCTCGCCGGTACGAAGAACAACGCGCCGACCGGCAAGCCACAACGCCAGCGCATCACCTGGACGCCGGCCAAGGACGGCAGCGTGCGCCAGCACTGGGAGTCTTCCGACGACGACGGCAAGACCTGGACGACCGCGTTCGACGGCATCTACCGCAAAGACGCGCGATGACCCGCCCTAAGGCTGCTTCGCCGGCAAGCGCGAGGCGTGGCTGGAAACGATCTTCCATTCGCCATTGCGCTTGACCCAGGCGTCGGTGAACTGGAAGTCACCACTGAAGGCCTTGCCGCCCGACTCACTTTTGAGCGAGGTGACGCCGTTGACGATCGCGGTGTCGCCGCAGAAGCGCATCTTCTGGCTGTGGTTGCGGAATTCGCCGCAGCGCGGATCGCGCATAGTCGCCTCGCCTACATCGCCGTCGCGGCCGGTGACAGTGCCACGCGAGTCGGTCAACGTGTAGCGCTCGTCCTCGATGCGTTCGATCGTCTTCGCATCGGCGTCGCGGAACGCATCGCACAATGCGGCTTCGGCACGGCGCAGGTCCTTCTCGTCCTTATTTTCCCGCGCGCGCAGCGGGGACAAGAGCCGTTTTCATACGCGTCGACAGGACTAGGCGTTGCGCCTGTCGCGCACGCCGCTGCGAGAATTCAGTCAGCGCAAACTTTCGAGGCGCGAATTCAGCCTTGCTTATACTTCCAGTTGCGCTGCTTGCCTTCGGCCATCCATTCAACCGCTTGCGCGATGCGGTTCTCGCGCGTCTGCGCACGCTTGGCCTCGGTGATCCATTCGACGTATTCGCGCTTGCAGCTCGCGCTGAAGGCTGCGTAAGTTGCCACAGCCCTCCTGTTCTTGTTCAGCGCTGCGGCGAGATCGTCCGGCGTCGCCGGCGCCGGCTTCGGCGCCTTCCTCGATCTGGGCGGTGCCGCGGCGCGCTCGTCGCCAAGCGTCATCGCCTGTCGCACATAGCCGATCAACGCCTTCTTCGACGGCAGATCCTTGAGCGAGACGACCCGTCCGAACTGGCCCATCGCGTCATCGCGCTTGTCCTCGTTGCCGACAATTCCGCGGACGCCCCAGAAGCCGAGCGCGCAGTGCCGCTTGAACGCGGCGATGCCGCAGAGAATGCGGTCGTGGTAGAGAAACGCCGGCATGCCCCACTTGATCGCCTCCTCGGCCTCAGGGCAGCCTTGGTGGATCACCGCGCGCAGATGCTCGAGGATCGGCCGGGCAAAATCGGCCGATTTCGCGATGTACCCATCGATTCGTGGATCGCGCTTGCCCATGAATTTACTCCTGCGCTCGTCCCTGATCGCGAGATCAAGAAGCGGCCATCCACGACCGCACTTTTCGAATAAATCCTACGCTTCCGGTCGCATATACGGAAACAGCAATACGTCGCGGATCGAGGGCACGTCGGCGAGCAGCATGACGAGACGGTCGATGCCGACGCCGAGGCCGCCGGTCGGCGGCAGGCCGACTTCGAGCGCGCGGATGTAGTCGGCGTCGAAGTGCATCGCTTCGTCGTCGCCCGAATCCTTGGCCTCGACCTGCGCCTTGAAGCGCGCCGCCTGGTCTTCAGGATCGTTCAATTCGGAAAATCCGTTCGCAATCTCTTTTCCACCGATGAACAGTTCGAAACGATCGGTGACTTCGGGATCGTGATCGTTCGCGCGCGCGAGCGGCGAGACTTCGGTCGGATGAGTGGTGACGAAGGTCGGCTGGATCAGCGTCTGCTCGACCGTCTTCTCGAAAATCTCGAGCACGATCTTGCCCCAGCCGTAGCCGGGTTTGACGTGGACGCCGAGCTTCTCGGCATGCGCGGCGATCTTCGAGCGGTCGCGCATGTCCGCGCGCGCGATCTGCGGATTGTGTTCGAGCACCGCATCGATCATCGACCAGCGGCGGAACGCGGGACCGACATCGATCTCGCGGCCTTCCCAGGTCAGTGCGGTCCTGCCGACCACGTCGCGCGCCGCGGTGCGGATCATCTCTTCGGTGATGTCCATGATTTCGTTGTACGTGGCGTAGGCCTGGTACAGCTCGAGCATGGTGAACTCGGGATTGTGCCGGGTCGACACGCCCTCGTTGCGGAAGTTGCGGTTGATCTCGTAGACGCGCTCGAAGCCGCCGACGGTGAGGCGCTTCAGGTACAGCTCCGGCGCGACGCGCAAGTACAGGTCAAGATCGAGCGCGTTGTGATGCGTGACGAACGGCCGCGCGGTCGCGCCGCCGGGGATCACGTGCATCATCGGCGTCTCGACTTCGAGGAAGCGCTTGGAATCGAGCAGATTGCGGATATGCCGCACGATGCGCGAGCGCAGCTCGAACACGCGCCGCGACTCGGGCGTGACGATCAGGTCGACGTAGCGCTGACGGTAGCGCTGCTCGACGTCGGCCATGCCGTGCCACTTGTCCGGCAGCGGGCGCAGCGACTTGGTCAGCAGACGCAACTTGTCCACTTTTACACTGAGCTCGCCGGTCTTGGTACGCATCAGCGCACCCTCCGCGGCGATGATGTCGCCGATGTCCCAGGTCTTGAACGCCTCGTAGGTATCACCGACCGCATTCGCCTGGATGAAGAGCTGGACACGGCCGCTCATGTCCTGGATCTGGACAAAGCTGACCTTGCCCTGCCCGCGCTTGAGCAGCATGCGTCCCGCGACTTTCACGCGCTTCGCGGCAACCTCGATCTCCTCGGCCGTCCTGCCTTCAAACTCGGCTTGCAGATCGCCGGCGAAAGCATCCGGCGCGAAATCGTTCGGAAACGCCACCCCCTGCGCACGGATCGCGCGCAGCTTCTCGCGGCGTTCGGCGATCAGCTTGTTTTCGTCCTGTGCCGGCGCGCTGTCGGTTGTCGTTTGCGGTTCGTTGCCACTCATCTGATGTCGTCCAAAGCAAAACTTATGCGTCGATGCGTTTCGCGCCGGCCTCGAGACCGGCCTTCAGGCTGCCCTCGATGAACTCGTCGATGTCGCCGTCGAGCACCTTCTGCGTATCGCTGCGCTCGATGCCGGTGCGCAGGTCCTTGATCCGCGACTGATCCAGCACGTAATTGCGGATCTGGCTGCCCCAGCCGATGTCCGATTTGGTCGCTTCGAGCCTGTCCTTCTCCGCATTGCGTTTCTGCACCTCGAGCTCGTACAGCTTCGCTTTCAGCATCTTCATCGCGCGGTCGCGGTTGGCGTGCTGCGAGCGCTCGGTCTGGCAGGCGACGACGACGCCCGAGGGCACGTGCGTGATGCGCACCGCCGATTCGGTCTTGTTGACGTGCTGGCCGCCCGCGCCCGAGGAACGATACACGTCGGTCTTGAGGTCGGCCGGATTGATCTCGATGTCGATGTCGTCGTCGACTTCGGGCGAGACGAACACCGAGGTGAAGCTCGTGTGGCGGCGGTTGTCCGAGTCGAACGGCGACTTGCGCACGAGGCGATGCACGCCGATCTCGGTCTTGAGCCAGCCGTAGGCGTATTCGCCCTCGACGCGGAACGTCGCGCTCTTGATGCCGGCGACTTCGCCCGCGGACGCTTCCATCAACTCCGCCTTCCAGCCCTTGTGCTCGGCCCAGCGCAGATACATGCGCAGCAGCATCTCGGCCCAGTCCTGCGCCTCGGTGCCGCCGGCGCCGGCCTGGATGTCGACGAAGGCGTTGTGCGAATCCATCTTGCCCGAGAACATGCGCTGGAACTCGAGCGACTCGACGTGCCGCGACAACTTGTCGACGTCGTCGGACACGGCCTGCGCAGTGCCTTCATCGTTTTCCGCGTCGGCCAGCTGCAGCAGCTCGTCGGCGCCGCCGAGGCCTTCGCTCAGCTCGCGGATGCCGGTGACGATCTTGTCCAGCGAGGCACGTTCCTTGCCCAGGTTCTGCGCGCGCTCGGGATCGTCCCAGACGTTCGGGTTTTCGAGTTCGCGGCTTACTTCTTCGAGACGTTCGGCTTTCGTCTCGTAGTCAAAGATACCCCCGAAGCGAGGCGACGCGCGCCCGCAGGTCCGCAATGCGGGCGTGGATGGGGTTGGTTTCGATCATGGTCCGGGCAATCAAAAAAGTCGGTCGCGAAGGATAGCAAATTCCGGCGCGCGACGGATCACGCAGGCTCGACGTGGCGCAACAGCAGCTGCAGCCGACGCGTGCCGTTCCATTCGTTGACGTCGAGCGCGTAGGCGGTGCGCACGCGCGACGGCGGCGGCGTACCGTCGTAGCCGCCAAACCACATCGCGTCGAGCGGCGCGGCGAGGCCATGGTGCCGCAGGCGCAGGCGCAAATGCGTTTCGCCGACCACGCGCCAGTCGGCCAGCGTGAACTCACCGTCGAACAGCGGTTCGGGAAACGCCTGCCCCCAAGGCCCGGCGTAGCGCAATTGTTCGGCAAGTTCGAGCGTGAAGTCGCCGGCAGCGAGTTCGCCGTCGGTCAGCAGCACGCAATCGAGCTGCTCCGGCGCGATGCGTTCGCACGCAACGGCATCGAACAATTCGCCGAAGCGGGCGAGGTCCGCGCGATGCAGGCTCAGCCCGGCCGCCATCGCGTGGCCGCTTTGATCTCGTCGCTGCTCTCGCCCGCCGGCGCGCAGGCGATCACCGGACGGTTGAACCGCTCCTTCAGCTTTGACGCAACCAGGCCAACGACACCGTGATGCCATTCGGGTTCGAACAGCACGATGCCGACCGGCAACGAATCGGCGCCGTGCCGGGCCAGCCAATTTTCCACGGAAGCTTGGGCCTGCTCCACCATGTTGGCCTGCAGATCGCGGCGTTCGTGGTTGATCGCCGACAGCTGCGCCGCCAACTGGCGCGCGCGCGCCGTATCGTCGGTCAGCAGGCATTCGATGCCGAGGCGGATATCTTCGAGGCGCCCGGCGGCATTGATGCGTGGGCCGACGACAAAGCCGAGATCGCGGGCCACCACCCGCGCCGGATCGCGTTTGCCCGCATCGAGCAGTGCGACGATGCCGGGACAGGACCGCCTTGCACGAATACACTTGAGCCCGGCGTCGACGAGGATGCGGTTGTTGCGGTCGAGCGGCACGAGATCGGCCACCGTGCCGAGCGCGACCAGATCGAGCAATGGCGACAGGTCCGGCTCGGGCACGCCACGTCCGGAAAACCAGCCGCGGGCACGCAGATGTGCGCGCAAGGCAACGAGCAGGTAGAACATCACGCCGACGCCGGCGAGCGCCTTGCTCGGAAACGCATCGCCGGCAAGGTTCGGATTCACCATCGCGTCGGCGTCGGGCAATGCCGCGCCGGGCAGGTGATGATCGGTGACGATCACGCGCAGGCCGCGCGCCTTGGCGGCGGCGACGCCGGCGTTCGCGGCGACGCCGTTGTCGACGGTGATCAACAGGCCGCCATCACAGAGCCGCGGACTGCGCGCCACGAGTTCTTCCACCAGCGCCGGACTCAAACCGTAGCCGTGGGTGAAACGGTTCGGCACACCGTACTCGACCTGGCGCGCGCCGAACATGCACAGACCGCGTACGGCGACGGCAGTGCCGGTTGCGCCGTCGCAATCGAAGTCGCCGACGACTACGATCGGTGCATCCGCGCACAGCGCGGTCCCGAGCAACTCGCAGGCACGCCCGACACCGCCAAGTTGCGCCGGCGCAAGCAATGCCGTCAGGCGATGGTCGACTTCCTCCGGCGCCACGATGCCGCGCGCAGCGAAGATCCGGCGCAGCAGCGGGTGCACCGACGGCGGCCAGCCCGCCTCCACGGCGGGCACCGCACGGCGTTCGATGCGCGGCTTGCGGTTCACGCGGCCGGCTTCGCCCGGCGCCAGAAACGCCAGCGATGCAGCGGCTTGACGACGTAGCGCTCGCCGCTGTCGCAGAACAGGTTCAGGGTGCCGACCCGATGACGCTTCATCGCTGAATCGATCGGGCCCAGCCACTCGCGATCGAGCCGCTGCGCATCGCGTTGACGGGCGAGATCGATCAGGACCGAAGCCTGTGCCCCGTCGCGCTCCGGCACGGACGAATCCGCCGGAAACTGTCGTGCCGCATCGCCAAGGTCGCCGACGGCCGCGCAGCGCGCAAGCCTTGCGGTTGCCACCACAACCTCGTCTTCGCTGAACACCCGGTCGAACCCGCAGCGCACGGACTCGGGCAAGGTCCCAGCGCCCCAGAACCACAGGCTGTTGACCAGCGGCAGGCCGCGTCGCATGCGGCGGACATTGAGCGGATGCTGCGTCAGCACGATCTGCACCTCGTTGAGCAGCCCGCGCCAGCGCCGCGCGTCGTCGCCCGTCGGCAGGTGACGGGCAAGGTCGTCGCCGAGAGCGTCGTCGGGCGAAGAGAATCGCGGCAATCCCACGCCAGCCTCGCAGCGCAGATACCAGCGTTGCGGATGCGGCGCATCGAACGGCATTCCGGCGTCGCCGAACAACGGCTTGAGCGCTTCCGCGAATGCCTCGACTTCCTCGCTGGACAAGTCCATGTTTCCGCACTGGAGCAGACGCAAGGTGACCGCATCGGCCATGACGAACGCCGGGTCGGCGCGCAGCCACTTCGCGCCGCCCGCATCGCCGCCATCCAGGCTGCGGGTAAGCGCCGCAACCGGCAGCGTCGCAGCGCCGACGTCGAAGCACTCGTGCAGCACGACATCGCGCCCGCCGACGGCATCAGCCAGGCGGTTGCCGCGTGCGATCCAGCGCGCCAGTGTCGCGGATCGTTCGGCGCGCTTGCGTGCAGGCAGCAGCAGGCTGAGTCGCATCGGCTTTTTCCTGCACCGCCATCGCGGCGCGCGCACAATCAGATCTCGTAGCGTACCGTCACGATCTCGTAGCTCTTCACGCCATTCGGCGCCTGGAACTCGAACGTGTCGCCTTCGCTCTTGCCGATCAGCGCGCGCGCCAGCGGCGAATTGACCGCGATCAGACGCTGCTTGATGTCGGCTTCGAGGTCGCCGACGATCTGGTAGGTCACTTCGCTGCCGCTGGCTTCCTCGACGAGTTCGACGGTGGCGCCGAACACGATCCTGCCGTTGGAATTCAGGCGCGAAGTGTCGATCACCTCGGCGTAGCTCAACGCTGCCTCGAGTTCCTGGATGCGCCCTTCGATGAAGCCCTGCAACTCGCGCGCGGCGTGGTATTCGGCGTTCTCCTTGAGGTCACCGTGCGCACGCGCCTCGGCGATCGCGGCGATGATGCGCGGGCGCTCCGTGGATTTCAGGCGATCGAGTTCGCCGCGCAGGCGCTCGGCGCCCCTGGCGGTCATCGGAGCACGTTTCATTCTTCGTTTCTCATGCAATCAATTCCCGGTGCAACTCCTGCAGACTGTATACCTCACCGCCGCTACGGAAGTCGAGCGAATGCACGAGCGCACGCGCGCCCGCGACCGTGGTCGAATAGGTGATGCGCTGCTGCAGCGCCTCGCGCCGGATCGAGAACGAATCGGCGATCGCCTGGCGTCCTTCGGTGGTGTTGACGATGAACACGATCTCGCCGTTCTTGATCGCGTCGAGGATGTGCGGCCGGCCTTCGAGCACCTTGTTGATGTACTCGCAGGCAACACCGTGTTCGGCGAGGTAGGCATGCGTGCCGGCCGTGGCGATCAGGCTGTAGCCGCGGCGCAGCAGGCCCTGCGCAACCGGCAACAGGCGCGGCTTGTCCGCGTCGCGCACCGAGACGAACACCTTGCCGACCTTGGGCGCGGCGATGTTCGCTGCCTCGTGCGCGCGCGCGAACGCGGCGCCGAAGCTGCGGCCCACGCCCATCACCTCGCCGGTCGAGCGCATCTCGGGGCCGAGGATCGGATCGACGTTCTGGAATTTCGCGAACGGGAAGATCGCTTCCTTGACCGAGAAATAGTCCGGCACGATTTCGCGCGTCGCACCCTGCTCGGCCAGGCCCTTGCCGGCCATGCAGCGCGCGGCGATCTTGGCCAGCGACACGCCGGTCGCCTTGCACACGAACGGCACCGTGCGCGAGGCGCGCGGATTGACCTCGAGGATGTAGATCGTCGGGTTGCCGTTCTCCTGCGCGATCGCGAACTGCGTGTTCATCAGACCGACGACCTTCAGCTCGCGCGCCATCCGCGTCACCTGCGCGCGCAATTCGTCCTGCACCTTCTCGCTCAGCGAATACGGCGGCAGCGAGCACGAGGAATCGCCCGAGTGCACGCCGGCTTCCTCGATATGCTCCATGATGCCGCCGATCAGCACGTTGCCCTGCGCGTCGGCGACGACATCAACATCGACCTCGACCGCGTTGTCGAGAAAGCGATCGAGCAGCACCGGCGAATCATTCGACACCTTGACCGCGTCGGTGATGTAGCGCTTCAGGTCGGCGTCGGAATGCACGACTTCCATCGCGCGCCCGCCCAGCACGTAGCTCGGACGCACGACCAGCGGGTAGCCGATCTCGCGCGCGTGCGCGAGCGCCTCGTCCGGCGTGCGCGCGGTGCGGTTCGGCGGCTGGGTCAGACCGAGCTTCTGCACCATCTGCTGGAAGCGCTCGCGGTCCTCGGCGAGATCGATCGAATCCGGCGTCGTGCCAATCACCGGTGCACCGTTCGCCTCGAGCGCTCGCGCGAGCTTGAGCGGCGTCTGCCCGCCGTACTGCACGATCACGCCCTTGGGCTTTTCGACATCGATGATCTCGAGCACGTCCTCGAGGGTTAGCGGTTCGAAGTAAAGGCGATCCGAGGTGTCGTAGTCGGTAGAGACCGTCTCCGGATTGCAGTTGACCATGATCGTCTCGTAGCCGTCCTCACGCAGCGCGAGTGCGGCATGGACGCAGCAATAGTCGAACTCGATGCCCTGCCCGATGCGGTTCGGCCCGCCGCCGAGCACCATGATCTTGTCGCGCGCGGTCGGCGCGGCCTCGCACTGTTCCTCGTAGGTGGAATACAGATACGCGGTGGTCGTGGCGAACTCGGCCGCGCAGGAATCCACGCGCTTGTACACCGGGCGCACGTTAAATGCGCGGCGCAGCGTGCGCACGGCGGCTTCGTTCGTGTCGAGCAATGCAGCCAGGCGCGCGTCGGAGAAGCCCTTGCGCTTGAGCGCGCGCATCCACGCGCCATCGATGCCGTTCAGTCCAGCCTTGGCTGCCGCGGATTCGACTTCGATCAACTCGCCGATCTGGTCGAGGAACCAGCGGTCGATGTGGGTCAGCATGTAAATGTCTTCGAGCGACATGCCGGCGCGGAACGCGTCGGCGACGTGGAAAATGCGATCCGGTTTCGGCTCGCGCAGCTCGCGCTTGAGCGCGGCGACGTCGTCGGCGTTGGTGAAGTCCAGGCCGGTCGGGTTCAGCCCGTCCTTGCCGGTTTCCAGGCCGCGCAACGCCTTTTGCAGCGATTCCTGGAAGGTGCGCCCGATCGCCATCACCTCGCCGACCGATTTCATCTGCGTGGTCAGGCGCGCATCCGCGGCCGGAAATTTCTCGAAGGCGAAGCGCGGAATCTTGGTGACGACGTAGTCGATCGTCGGCTCGAACGAGGCCGGGGTCGCGCCACCGGTGATGTCGTTGCGCAACTCGTCGAGCGTGTAGCCCACGGCCAGTTTCGCCGCGATCTTGGCGATCGGGAAACCGGTCGCCTTCGACGCCAGCGCCGAGGAGCGCGACACGCGCGGGTTCATCTCGATGACGACGACGCGGCCGTTCTCGGCATTGATGCCGAACTGCACGTTCGAGCCGCCGGTGTCGACGCCGATCTTGCGCAGCACGGCGATCGAGGCGTCACGCAGGCGCTGGTATTCCTTGTCGGTCAGCGTCTGCGCCGGTGCGACGGTGATCGAGTCACCCGTGTGCACGCCCATCGGATCGAAATTCTCGATCGAGCAGACGATGATGCAGTTGTCGGCCTTGTCGCGCACGACCTCCATCTCGAACTCTTTCCAGCCGAGCACGGATTCCTCGACCAGCACCTCGTGTACGGGCGAAAGGTCCAGGCCACGCTTGACGATCTCCTCGAATTCCTCGCGGTTGTAGGCGATGCCGCCACCCGAACCCCCGAGGGTGAAGCTCGGCCGGATGATGGTCGGGTAGCCAACGCGCGCCTGGATTTCCACGGCCTGCTCGAAGGTCCTGGCGACTTCCGCGCGCGGACACTCGAGTCCGATCTCCTTCATCGCGACGCGGAACAGTTCGCGGTCCTCGGCCATGCGGATCGCCTCGCGCGAGGCACCGATCAATTCGACCCCGTACTTGTCGAGGATGCCCGCATCGGCCAGATCGAGCGCGCAGTTCAACGCGGTCTGCCCGCCCATCGTCGGCAGCAGCGCGTCGGGTTTTTCCTTGGCAATGATCGCCGTGACCGTGGCGCGGTTGATCGGCTCGATGTAGACCGCGTCGGCTGTTTCCGGATCGGTCATGATCGTCGCCGGATTCGAGTTCACGAGGACGACGCGGAAACCCTCGGCCTTGAGCGCCTTGCACGCCTGCGCGCCCGAGTAGTCGAACTCGCAGGCCTGGCCGATCACGATCGGGCCAGCGCCGATGACGAGGATGGATTGAATGTCTGTACGCTTTGGCATGTTTTTGCTCTCTGCTTGTCATTCCGGCATGGATTGCCGGAATCCAGACTGCATGGATGCCATGCAGTCAGCGTCTTTCAAACTTGAAGGCGCATCCCTTCGGTGTTCCGCGCGCGTCCGGCGAGCGGGTCACTTTTTTTTGCTTGCGCAAGGAAAGTAACCAAAAAAATACACCCCGGATGCCGTGCCGCCTGCAGCGGTGCGCGAAACCCGGCCGCGGTTCGCTCGACGCACCTCCGTGTACGTTCGCGAACACGCGCGCATCGTGCGCGCGTCCCTTCGGGCGATTCCGTCCGGCTTTCGCCGCGGCGAACGGGAACCCGAGGATCAAGAACAGCGCTCCCTCACGATGTCGCGGCCATGACTGCGGTCATCGTGGCGAGCACAGCCGCTTCGTCGCTTTTCTGCTTTTGAATATTCGTGACGAACCTGTCGAACAGGTAGCCGATGTCGTGCGGGCCCGGACTTGCTTCCGGATGACCCTGGAAGCAGAACGCCGGTGCGTCGGTCAGGGCGAACCCCTGCAGCGAGCCGTCGAACAGCGACGTGTGCGTCACGCGTGCGTTCGCGGGCAGCGTGGCCGGATCGACGGCAAAGCCGTGGTTCTGCGAGGTAACGAGCACGCGGCCGTCGTCGTGGTCCTTGATCGGATGATTCGCGCCGTGGTGACCGAACTTCATCTTCAACGTCTTGCCGCCGACGGCGAGGCCCATGATCTGCTGGCCAAGGCAGATGCCGAACAGCGGAATCTTGCGCTTGATGACTTCACGCGCCGCGGCGATCGCATAGTCGCAGGGCTCGGGATCGCCCGGGCCGTTGGACAGGAATACGCCATCGGGTTTGAGGGCGAGCACGTCGGAGATGGGCGTCTGCGCCGGCACGACGGTGAGCGCGCAACCGCGATCGACGAGCATGCGCAGGATGTTCTTCTTCACGCCGTAGTCGTAGGCGACGACGTGGTGCGTGCCCGCGACCTTCGCGAAGGCGGTGCGGTCGAGATCGTAGCTGCCCGCATCGAAGCGATACGGCGCCTGCGTGGTAACGACCTTGGCGAGATCCATGCCCGCCAGTCCCGGAAACGCGCGCGCTGCGGCCAGCGCGCGTTCGACGGACACGTCACCGGCCAGGATGCAGCCGGCCTGCGCGCCCGTGTCGCGCAACCGGCGCGTCAACGCACGCGTATCGATGTCGGCGATCGCAACGATGCCGTGGCGACGCAGATACGCGTCGAGGCTCTCGGTCGAGCGCCAATTGCTGGCGAGGCGCGGCAAGTCGCGGATGACGAGGCCGGCGGCCTGCACTTTTTCCGATTCTTCGTCGACCGCATTCGCGCCGGTGTTGCCGATATGCGGATAGGTCAGCGTGACGATCTGACGCGCGTAGGATGGATCGGTCAGGATTTCCTGGTAGCCCGTCATCGCCGTGTTGAATACCACTTCGCCGACGGTCTCACCGACGGCGCCGATCGAGGTGCCGTGGAAGAGAGTGCCGTCTGCGAGGGCGAGAATGGCCTGAGTCATGTTGCTGTCGCCTGCTTGTTGGAAAAGTGCGGCCACGGATGGCCGCTTTTTTGACTCTCGCGAGTGCGGATGCTCGCAAAAGTACATGCAGCGGCACCCGCGGGCCTGAGCGGACTCGGGACCGTGGGTGGGCATGCGGGCGAGCGAGAATGATACCGGCAGCAGGGGCTTCGTGTCCATCGCAACAAGCGCCTGTGCAGGGGAATCTTCGTCGCGATGGCGCTAGAATCCAACCGCTTGTGAACGAGTCCTGTCGATGTCTGTCGCGCCTCCCGCAACTGCTTCACCCGTCTTGTTCGATCCCGCGCGCCTGGATCGCGCAGACACGCTGCTGCGCGCGACGCCATTCCATTTCCTCGTGGCGCGCGACCAATTGCCGCAAGCGGCGGCAAGCGAACTCGAGCGGGATTTTCCAAAGTACCCGAGCGCCGGCTTCTTTCCCTACGAGGAGAAGGACTGCGGCCCCAGCGTCAACGCGCTGATTCGCGAACTCACGGATCCCGCGGTCGCCAGCGCGGTGGGCGCACGCCTCGGCATCGACGATCTGGGCCGATACCCGACCCTGGTGACCTTGTGCCGCCTGCTCAACAAACGCCATGGCACCATTCACACAGACAGCAGGTCGAAGGTGGCCACTGCCCTGCTCTACCTCAACCCATCATGGCCCGACATCAGTGAAGGCTGCCTGCGCTTCCTCAACCGCGTCGACGACATCGACGATCTCGTTGCGCCCGAGATCAAACCGCTGTACGGAAATTTCGTCGTGTTCCGGCGCGCGGAAAATTCGTTCCACGGCCATCTGCCGCACGAAGGCGAGCGTCGCGTGATCCAGGTGGCCTGGCTGACCAGCGAGGACGAGAAGCTGCGCAAGACCCAGCGCGGCAAGTTCTCGCGCCTGTTCAAGAAGCTGTTCGGCTCACTGGACAGGAAATTCGGCGCCAGCCGCGACAAGAACGCGGCGCACAAGGATTGAACGCCGGCGCGCTGCGATCCTACAACGCGTCTTTCGGCGCCAGCACCTGATCGAAACTGTAGCTGCCCGGATCTCGCCCGGCCAGCCAGATCGCCGCCGCCAGCGCGCCGCGTGCGAAAATGTCGCGATCGGTGGCGCGATGGACCAATTCGATACGCTCGCCTTCGCCGACGAAAAAAACCGTGTGCTCACCGGCCACGTCGCCGGCGCGCAACGCGGCGAAGCCGATCTCCCCCGGGGCGCGCGCACCGACCTGCCCACGGCGCTCGTAGCGCGCATGTTCGGCCAGCGCGATTCCGCGGCCCTCGGCGACGGCCGCGCCGAGCGTCAGCGCGGTACCCGATGGCGCGTCCTGCTTGCGGTTGTGGTGCAGTTCGACGATTTCGCAATCCCAGCCCGGCAACGCCTCGGCCACGCGACGCGCCATACGCGCAAGCATGGCGACGCCGAGGCTGAAGTTCGACGCCCAAAGCACCGGGATCACCTCTGCCGCTCCGGCAAGCGCGGAGTGCTGCTCCTCGCGCAGATTCGTCGTGCCGCTGACGAACGCGGCGCGACGCTGCAGCGCCAGCGCCAGCGCCGCATCGAACGCAACCGGACCGCTGAAATCGACGAGCACGTCACAAGCCACGTCGGGGTCGAGCGAAGTGGCGAAATCGACATCGCGCGGCAGCGCGCCGAATACGCGGTCGAGCGGTTCGTCGGCCAGCCCCGAGCGCGGCCGCACCAGCGCCGCAGACAGACGCGCCCGCTTCGATTCGAGCACGCCACGGATCACCGCCTGACCCATGCGGCCGGCGGCACCGTAGACGACAATGTCGACGGGTTTGCTCATGCCGCCATCTTAGCCTTCCTGCTCCCGTGCGGAGAAGGGGCGCGAATCAGGTCGTCACGCGATCCCAGAACTGCTTTACGCTGTCCAGCCACGAGGAGGCGCGCGGCGTGTGCGCAGCCGCATCGTCGCCGAAGCTGTCCTCGAACTGCTGCAGCAGTTCGCGCTGCTGCTTGCTGAGCTTGACCGGAGTTTCGACTACCACGCGACAAAGCAGGTCGCCGACATGGCCGCTGCGCACGTTGCGCACGCCCTTGCCGCGCAGCTTGAACAGCTTGCCGGTCTGGGTTTCGGCAGGAATCTTGATCGACGCCTCGCCGCCCAGCGTGGGCACCTCGAGCTCGGCGCCAAGCGCGGCCTGCGAGAAGCGGATCGGCACCTCGCAGTAGAGATCGTCCTGCTGGCGTTGGAAGATCGCGTGCTCACGCACCTGCACTTCGACGTAGAGATCGCCCGCCGGCGCACCGGCCGGGCCGGCTTCGCCCTCGCCCGAAAGGCGGATGCGGTCGCCAGTGTCGACCCCGGCCGGAATCTTCACTTCCAGACGCTTCTCGCGGCGCACACGGCCTTCACCGCGGCAGGTCTTGCACGGATTCGCGATCGACTGCCCGCTGCCGCCGCAATGCGGGCAAGCCTGCTGGATCGAGAAGATGCCATTCTGCATGCGCACGCGGCCATGGCCCTGGCAGGTGGCGCAACTGGAGAGCTTGCCGTCGGCCGAGCCCGAGCCATCGCATTTGTCGCAGGCGCCGAGCGTCGGCACGTCGATGGCCTTGTCGACGCCGAACACGGCTTCTTCGAGATCGATGTCGAGCAGGTAGCGCAGGTCGGAACCACGCCGCGGGCGGCCGCCGCGACCGCCGCCGAAGATATCGGAAAAAATATCGCCGAAGATGTCGCCGACATCGGCATGGAAACCACCGCCGCCGCCCATGCCCTGCTCGAACGCGGCGTGGCCGTGGCGGTCGTACATGGCGCGCTTCGGCGCGTCACTGAGGACCTCGTAGGCTTCCTTGGCTTCCTTGAAATGCGCCTCGCAGGCCTTGTCACCCGGATTGCGGTCCGGATGGTATTTCATCGCCAGGCGGCGGAACGCCGTCTTCAATTCACCGTCGCTGGCCGTGCGTTCGACGGACAGGACCTCGTAGTAGCAACGCTTGCTCATGGATTTCCGGAAATATGCTTTTCGATGCGCCGGTCCGGGATCAGCCAGAGCGCGGCGACGACGGCATACAGCAGGCAGGACACCCTGGGCATCCAGAATGCCGCCGTCGTCGATGGGACTATGTGAGCGAAAAGCGCCAATACAATGCCGCCGACGTACAGAACGGGCGAAACCTTCGCCTTCCAGTCGCCGGCTTCGCCGCCGAGCGCACGAGCCAGCGTGCTGTTTGCGCCGCCGTTGCAGGCGATCAACGCGCGGCTCAGCGGAACCCATGCCACGGCAGCCATCAACAGCACGAAACCGTACAACGCCGCGGGCATGGCTGCCGGAAATTCATGCATGGCCCCTTCGCCAT
The DNA here is from genome assembly GCA_018240465.1 of Pseudomonadota bacterium. Lineage (GTDB taxonomy): Bacteria > Pseudomonadota > Gammaproteobacteria > Xanthomonadales > Rhodanobacteraceae > Rudaea. Next base: position 104,980 of record JAFEFS010000100.1, on the reverse strand, counting down.
GCGCCTCGTTGAGCCATGCCGTGGTGAACGGAAACAGGGACAGCCAGAACAGCAGGAACAGATTCGCCCACATCACCTTGCCGTTGACCTTTTCGACAGCGTGCATCAGGTGATGATGGTTGTTCCAGTAGATGCCGACGTAGACGAAGCTGAGCACGTAGCTCACGAATACTGGCCAGTTGCCGAGCAGCGCCGCCAACGTCGCCTCGTGCGGCGGCTTCAATTCGAGCACCATGATCGTGATGATCACGGCGATCACGCCGTCGGTGAACGCTTCCAGCCTGTTCTTTTCCATTTTCATCCCCGATGGCAACAGCCGCAGAGTCTGCCCTGCCGCTTCCAACAAACAAAGCCCGCGTTCGAGCTGCGCGAAGCGCCGCTCGAACGCGGGCAGTTATCCGACAGCGCAAGAAGCGCCGACCGGATAACTATTTCTTGTCCTTGACCTCGGTGAACTCGGCGTCGACGACATCGTCCTGCGGAGCGGAACCGCCCTGTGCGCCGGCATCCCCGGACGGACCGCCCTGACCCGCCGAAGCCGCGGCCGCCGCCAGCGACTGTGCGGCCTGCTCCAGCGCCGTGCACTTGGCTTCGATGGCGTCCTTGTCCTCGCCCTTCATCACTTTCTCCAGATCGGCCAGCGCCGTTTCGATCGCCCCGATCTGGCCGCCGTCGACCTTGCCGCCGTGTTCCTTGATCGCCGCGCGCGTGGCATGGACGAGCTGGTCGGCCTTGTTGCGCGCAGCGACAAGCTCGTGGAACTTCTTGTCGTCTTCCTTGTTCGCCTCGGCATCGCGCACCATGCGCTGGATCTCATCCTCGCTCAAGCCCGAGCCGGCCTTGATCTCGATGCGCTGTTCCTTGCCGGTCTTCTTGTCCTTGGCCGAGACATGCAGGATGCCGTTCGCGTCGATGTCGAACGACACCTCGACCTGCGGCATGCCGCGCGGCGCAGCCTCGATGCCGGCCAGATCGAACTTGGCCAGCGACTTGTTCGCGCTCGCGCGCTCGCGCTCGCCCTGCAGCACGTGCACGGTGACCGCGGTCTGGTTGTCCTCGGCGGTCGAGAACGTTTGTGCGGCCTTGGTCGGAATCGTGGTGTTCTTCTCGATCAGTTTGGTCATCACGCCGCCGAGCGTCTCGATGCCGAGTGACAGCGGGGTGACGTCGAGCAGCAACACGTCCTTGACCGAACCGCCGAGCACGCCGCCCTGGATCGCCGCGCCCACGGCGACGGCTTCATCCGGGTTGACGTCCTTGCGCGGCTCCTTGCCGAAGAAGGTTTTCACCGCTTCCTGCACCTTGGGCATGCGCGTCTGGCCACCGACGAGGATGACTTCGCTGATGTCCGACACCTTGAGGCTCGCATCGTTGATCGCGGTGCGGCATGGCGCGATCGTCTTTTCGATCAGGTCGGCGACCAGCGCTTCGAGCTTGGCACGCGTCAGCTTGATGTTGAGGTGCTTCGGCCCGGACGCATCCGCCGTGATGTACGGCAGGTTCACTTCGGTCTGGTGCGCGCTCGACAGCTCGATCTTCGCGCGCTCGGCCGCGTCCTTGAGGCGCTGCAGCGCGAGCGAGTCGTTCTTCAGGTCGACGCCCGACTCTTTCTTGAATTCCTCGACGAGGTAGTCGATCAGGCGCTTGTCGAAGTCTTCGCCGCCGAGGAACGTGTCGCCGTTGGTCGCCAGCACTTCAAACTGCTTCTCGCCATCGACGTTCGCGATCTCGATGATCGAGACGTCGAACGTGCCGCCGCCGAGGTCGTAGACCGCGACCTTGCGGTCGCCGCCCTGCTTGTCGATGCCGTAGGCCAGCGCGGCCGCGGTCGGCTCGTTGATGATGCGCTTGACGTCGAGGCCGGCGATGCGGCCGGCGTCCTTGGTCGCCTGGCGCTGCGAATCGTTGAAGTACGCAGGCACGGTGATGACGGCCTCGGTGACGCTCTCGCCGAGGTAGTCCTCGGCCGTCTTCTTCATCTTCATGAGGATCTTCGCCGAGATTTCCTGCGGCGAAAGATTCTTGTTGTCGGCGGTTGCAAGCCACGCGTCGCCGTTGTCGTGCGCGCTGATCTTGTACGGCACCAGGCCGATGTCCTTCTGCACTTCGGCGTCGGTGAACTTGCGGCCGATCAGGCGCTTCACCGCGTAGAACGTGTTCTTCGGGTTGGTGACCGCCTGGCGCTTCGCGGTCGCGCCGACGAGGACCTCGTTGTCCTTGAACGCGACGATCGACGGCGTGGTGCGGTCGCCTTCGGAGTTCTCGATCACGCGCGCCGTCGTGCCTTCCATGACGGCCACGCACGAGTTGGTCGTACCCAGGTCGATACCGATGATTTTGCCCATGTTTCAATCTCCAGAAAATATCAGTGCAGCACGACGGCCGCGGATGCCAACGTAGTTAGGGATTCGTTGTTTCAATTCAAGCGCCGGGCACCTTCGCGACGGTCACGAGTGCGGGCCGCAGCAGGCGTTCGTTCAATACGTAGCCCTTCTGGATCACGGCGACCACGGTATCCGGCGCGGCGCCGGGTGCCTCGACCAGGCTGACCGCCTGGTGCTGCTCGGGATTGAACGGCTGGCCGACCGGGTCGATCGCCTTCAGACCATTGCTTTCCGCCACCTTGAGCAACGCCTTCAGGGTCAGCTCCATGCCCTCGCGCAGGCTGCCCGCATCGGCCGTCTGCACGGCCACGCCGCGCTCGAGACTGTCGCACACGGGCAACAGGTCGCCGAGCACGCGCTCGTTGGCGAACTTGCGCGCCTGCTCCAGGTCGCGTTGCAGGCGTCTGCGCTGGTTTTCGATCTCGGCGCGTTCGCGCAACAACAGTTCGCGCATTTCGCCGAGCTTGGATTCGTACTCGTTGACGAGTTTGTTCAGCTCGTCGCCACCCGAGGCGGAGTCGGCGGCGCCATCCGCTGCGATGTTTTCCGGTTGCCCGGCGTCGGTGTTCTCGTTGCTCACAAGCGCTCCACAGTTCGAAGGGTCGTGTCGATCCCCCGGAAGCCCGTCGCGGGTATCCGGGCAATGACGGGCCCGCGACCGAAGTCGCTTGCCCAAGCCATCCATTTTATCCCGACCCGGTTATGAGGGCATGCGCGCGCGGTTCAAGAGGCCGCGGCCAGAGCCCCCGACAGAATCTGCGCGGTGGCCTGCACGACCGGGATCACGCGCTGATAGGCCATGCGCGTCGGCCCGATGACGCCGAGCACGCCGAGCACGCGGCCGTCGACGCCGTACGGCGCAGTCACCAGGCTGTAGGCACCAAGCGGATTGAACCCGGACTCCTCGCCGATGAACAGGCGCACGCCCTCGGCGCGCGAGCAGTTTTCGAGCAGATTGAGCAAGTCGCGCTTGCGCTGAAACGCCTCGAACAGTTCGCGCAGGCTATCCATGTCGGCCGCCGCCTGCGCCCCCATCAGATTGATCTGGCCCTTGATCAACATGTCGGCGTTGGCCTGATCGGGAAACCCTTGCTGGGTGACATCTGCCGCGGCCACCATGAGCTGATGCAGGCGTGCGCTGGTCTCGCGCATCTCGCGCTTGAGCCGCTCGCGGATCTCGCTCATGCGCAGGCCGGCGTAATTGGCGTTGAGGAAATTGGAAACCTGTTCGAGTTCCGCGGCGGAATAGACGTGCTGGGTCGTGATCACCCGGTTCTGTACCTCGTTGTCGGCGAAGACGAGGATGACGAGCACGCGGTTGCCGCCGATCGCGACGAAATCGATATGCCGGAACGGGAATTCCTCGCGCTTGGGCACGGTGACGACGCCGACGAAATGGGTGACCTCGGAGAGCAGCGAGGACACGCCGTTGAGCAGATCCTGGGTCGGCGCCTGAGTGGGCAGTTCGCGGCGCAACGCATCGATCTGCGGCGCGTCGAGCGGCTTCAGCTCGAGCAGGCTATCGACGAACATGCGATAGCCCTGCGCGGTCGGTACGCGCCCGGCCGAGGTGTGCGGGGCGGCGAGCAGGCCGAGTTCCTCGAGATCGGCCATCACGTTGCGGATCGTCGCCGGGCTCACATCCAGCCCCGAATGCTTCGCCAACGTGCGCGAACCCACCGGTTGGCCATCGGCGATGTATTGCGCGATCAGCGCGCGCAGCAACTGACGTGCACGCGAATCGAGGTGATGGCCCGGCGGGCGATGTCCGGAATGAGCAGACATAGGCTCGTTTCTGTTGCGATGTGCCGACGCTAGCAACGGAAACCGCCAGGGTCAACATGGATTTTCCCGCGCCGGGTTCAAGCGGTCATGCGGTCTTGGCTGTATCGACTTCGCGTGTTAGCGTGCGCGCGCCAAACGTCGCCACGCCTGCCATGCTGCAAACGCTGTTCGTCAAGGATTTCGCCATAGTCGGCGAGGCCGAAATCGGCTTCGAACGCGGCCTGACCGTGGTCACCGGCGAAACCGGTGCGGGCAAGTCGCTGATGGTCGATTGTTTGTTGCTTCTGGCAGGCCAACGCGCGGACGCCGGCGTCGTGCGCGCAGGCTGCGAGCGCGCCGAGCTGATTGCCGATTTCGACCTCGCCGATGCGCCCACGGCCCGGCAATGGCTCGTGGACGAGGAATTCGACGACGCCGACGGCTGCCAGTTGCGCCGCGTGATCCGCGCCGAAGGCGCCTCGCGCGCCTGGATCAACGGCCGCCCGGCGACGCTCGCGCAAATGCAGGCGTTGGCGCAACGGCTGATAGAAATCCACGGCCAGCACGAGCACCAGGCCTTGCTCGACAAGGCCAGCCAGCTCGCCCTGCTCGACGCATTCGGCGATCACGCCACCCTGCTGCAGCCGGTTGCCGCATTGGCCGCGCGTTGGCGCGAGATCGACGCTCGCATGCGCGAGCTGCACGGCGAGCACGACCATTCCGAACGCATCGCGCTGCTCGCGCACCAGGTCGACGAACTCGACCGCCACGCGCTGCAGCCCGCGGAACTCGACGCCCTGGACGAACGCCACAAGCGCCTGGCCAACGCCGGCCACCTCATCCAGGGCACGAGCGCGCTCGCCGAGTTGCTCGACGGCGACGGCGAGTTCAGCCTGTTGCGCCTGGCCCACCGCGCGCACAGCGAAATCACGCGTCTTGCCCAGTCCGATGCCGAACTCGCCACCACCGGCGATCTGCTCGGCACGGCGAGCCTGCAGCTCGAAGAGGCGAACGGCGCGCTCGCGCGCTACCGCGACGCGCTCGACCTCGACCCCGAAAAACTCGCCGAGACCGAGGCACAAATCACGAAACTGCACGAACTCGGCCGCAAGCACCGCCTGCCCGTCGCCGAGCTGAAGGCTCATGCGCAGACGCTGCGCGGGGAGCTGGAAACGCTGCAGGGCGCGGGCGCGACGCTGGCCCGGCTCGAGCGTGAACGCCACGAGGTCGAACGCGAATACCGCGCTGTCGCGGCGCAGCTGTCTGCGGCACGCGCCGCCGCCGCGCAGACCCTGGGAACGAGCGTCAGTCAGCTGATGGACGAACTGGGCATGAGCGGCGGGTGCTTCGCTGTCGCAATCGAGCCCCTGGCGAAGGCCACGCCCGACGGACAAGGCCTGGAGCGCGTCGAATTCCTGGTCAGCGCCAACCCGGGGCAGCCGGCGCGCGCACTGCGGCGCGTCGCCTCGGGTGGCGAACTCTCGCGCATCAGCCTCGCCATCGAAGTCGCCGCGCTCGGCGCCGACAACGCCAGCGCGGATGCGATCGCGACGATGGTGTTCGACGAAGTCGACTCCGGCATCGGCGGTGCAGTCGCCGAAGTGGTCGGCCAGAAACTGCGCCGGCTCGGCGCGCATCGCCAGGTGCTGTGCGTCACCCACCTGCCCCAGGTGGCCGCGCAAGGCCATCATCACCTGCGCGTGGCCAAGTCCAGCGACGGCGCGAGTACGCATACGCGCATCGACCCGCTCGACGAAAAGGCGCGCCGCGATGAAGTCGCGCGCATGCTAGGCGGCGTCGAGATCACGCGCGAAACGCTGGCCCATGCAGCACAGATGCTGCGAGCGGCGGGCAGCGAGCGGTGAGTCGTCTCCGCTCATCTCCCACCGCCATTCAGCTCACTTCTTTTTCTTCGCCCGCACGTACAGCACCAGCGAGTGCTCCTCGATCACGTAGCCGTGCTTTTCGGCGATCTCGCGCTGCAGACGCTCGATCTCCTCGCTGACGAACTCGATCACGCGGCCGCTGTCGAGGTCGACCATGTGGTCGTGATGCTTGCCGCGCTCGATCTCGTACACCGCCTGGCCGCCCTCGAAATTGTGCTTGGCGACGAGACCGGCTGCCTCGAACTGGGTGAGCACACGATAGACCGTGGCCAAGCCGATCTCGTCGTCGTGCTCGAGCAACTGGCGATAGATGTCTTCGGCGGTCAGATGTTTGCCGTCCGAGGCTTCGAGAATTTCGAGGATGCGCATGCGCGGATGCGTGACCTTGAGCCCCGCCTTGCGCAGATCTTGAGTTTCCATATGAGTACCACCTGAATGCCGGACGCAGTGCGCGCGCCCGCTGGAGCCGAGGGCTAGTGTATCATCGCAGCGTTTCCGCACCGACCAGCATGCAGATGACCCAGGCCAGCACGAATCGAATCCTTTTCAAATGGCCGCGCGCGTTCGCGCTGGCTGCCATCGTGTTGGGCGTGAGCGCCTGCAATCCGGTCTACCAGCTCGACATCCAGCAGGGCAACCTGTTCAGCAAGACCCAGGTCGAGTCGCTCAAGCCCGGCATGAGCAAGCGCCAGGTGATGTTGACCATGGGCAGCCCGTCGGTGGTCAATCCGTTCCAGCAGAGTCGCTGGGACTACGTCTCCACGTTCCGCCGCGGCAACGGCCGCATGGAGACCAAGGATCTCGTCCTCTACTTCGATGGCGACAGCCTGAGCAAGATCGATGGCGACTACTTCTCCGAAGATCCGGTCGAGCTGATCCGCCTCGCGACCAAGTACAAGCGCCAGTACCCCGACGAAAAGCGTTCGGACGAAGACAAGAAAAAGCGCGGCGGCGGCGACGACACCGGAGCGTGACGTCGCCCCCGGCGTTGCATTCGCGCACGATCGCGAACATCAAGCAGCGGCTGCCGCGCAGCCACCGTTTTCAAGCTCGCCCGCCCTGCCTTTGCGCGCGCCGCCTGCGCGCCTGCATCGGATCGATGACGAGCGCACGATAGAGTTCGATGCGGTCGCCGTCGCGCAACGGCGCGTCGGCAGCGACGACGCGCCCGAAGATGCCGATCGCCACCGGCACGAAGCCTGCGGGGAGTTCATCGCGGATGCCCGAAGCGTCTATCGCCAGCCGCACCGTCGCATCGGCCGCCAGTGTCGTGGCGCGCACGATCTGCCGCCGGGCCTCGGCGTAGACGACCTCGACACGGATCGCCTCCGGCACTTTCGCTGACGTCCCCTCAGACATAGGCGCGATCGGCCTCACGGCAGAATTCGTCGACCATGCGATCGGCCAGTTTCTGGAATCCAGCGCGCAACACCGGCCCCATCACGCCGGAGTAATCGAAATCGAGCGCCAGCGCGATCTTGCAACCGTCTTCACCGAGCGCGGCGAATGTCCAGGCGCCGTGCAGCGCGCGGAACGGTCCTTCGACGAGAAGCATTGCGATGCGATGCGGCGCCTCGGGAGTGTTGCGCGTGCTGAAACTCTGCGTCATTCCGCCCAGGCGCAGGTCGAGACGCGCGATCAGCGCGTCGGCCTCGCGCGCGAGCACGCGCGCGTCCGCGCACCAGTTGAAACGACGCGGATACGCCTCGACATCATTGACCAGGTCGAACATGCGCGCGCAACTGTGGCGCACGATCGCACTGCGTCGGATCTGTATCGTCATCCCGGCACTCGCCGTTGCCCGTGAAAGTCGTGCGGCGGCCATCCTCGGCCGTACTTTTCCATGCCGGATGTATACAATGTGCAATTACGCATGACCCGATTGTAGAACGTAACGGCGATACCCGCATCGGGGCGCAACTTCACGACCATGGCAAAAGACAACAAGAAAACCGATTCGACCATCGCGCTGAACAAACGCGCGCGGCACGAATATCACATCGATGAGCGCTACGAGGCCGGTGTCGCCCTGCAAGGCTGGGAAGTCAAAAGCCTGCGCGCAGGACGCATCAGCATCGTCGATGCCTATGCGATCGTGCGCAACGGCGAGATATTCCTGTTCGGCGCATCAATCCCGCCACTGCTCTCGGCATCGACCCACGTCGTCGCCGATGACCGGCGCACGCGCAAACTCCTGCTCAATCGCGCCGAAATCGACAAGCTGATCGGCGCGGTCGAGCGCAAGGGCTACACGCTCGTGCCGACCGCGATGTACTGGAAAGCCAACCGGGTCAAGATCGAGCTCGGCCTGGCCAAGGGCAAACAGGATCACGACAAGCGTGCTGCGGAAAAGGACCGCGACTTCGCGCGCGAAAAACAGCAGGCGATGCGCTCGAAAAACCGCTTCGGCTGAACTGCGTCCACGCGCAGCGTTGAAGTTGCCGCGCCGGGAACCATATAATCCACAGACCAGCGTTTCTCCCGGGGGTGACATGGCTTCGACGGGGATATCGAAATCGCTTGGTGCATGCCGAGGGGGCAGCTTTCCTCGTTAATCCAGCAGCAAACTTTTAGTTGCCAACGACGACAACTACGCTCTGGCCGCTTAAGGCCTAGCCCCGAACCCGCTTGTGTCCGTGCTCGCCGGTGTAGGGTCATCATCACGGAATCGCCGCTGGTCGCCGTCGGTCGATCATCAGCTAACTCTCAACCGGCTGGTCCTGCGGTGCGCTTCGCACGCCGTGTTGCCGCAGGATGAGATCAAACGGCGAGCTATGCATGTAGAGCCAGGGACGTAGTGTCTTCGGACGGGGGTTCAATTCCCCCCACCTCCACCAATTACAAGGGCTTGGATAGTCTCCAAGCCCTTTTCCTTTGCGCGAATCCCCCGCTGCGCGAGGGCAAGCATCGTTTGACGATCGCGCCGCGCGACTGCTGCTAAGCTAGGGCGCATGACGACATTGCCGCCATCGAAATCCCGCCTCGCCCACCTGCTCGAACGCAATCACGCCTGGTCGCTGGATCTGCGCCGGCGCGATCCCGACTACTTCCACCGCCTCGCCGACCAGCAGGCGCCGAAGTATCTGTGGATCGGCTGCTCGGACTCGCGCGTGCCGGCGAACCAGATCATCGACATGGCACCGGGCGAGGTGTTCGTGCAGCGCAACGTCGCCAATGTGGTCGTGCATACCGACCTCAACTGCCTGTCGACGATCCAGTTCGCGGTGGACGTGCTCAAGGTGGAGCACATTCTTGTCGTCGGTCACTACGGCTGCGGTGGCGTCCGCGCGGTGCTCGACGGCCTGCGTCTGGGCCTGGTCGACAACTGGCTGCGCCATGTCGGCGACGTTGCGCAGAAGCACGCGTCGGCACTCGACGGGATCGATGCGCACACGCTGCGCCACGCGCGTCTGTGCGAGCTCAACGTGATCGAGCAGGTGGTCAACGCCGCGCAGACAACCGTGGTGAGGGACGCCTGGGAGCGCGGCCAGAACCTGACAGTACACGGCTGGTGCTACAGCCTGGAGAATGGCCTGGTCAACGATCTCGGCATCGAAATCGCGCAACATTCGCAACTTGCCGATCAGTACCATGGCGCGTTGGCGCGGCGGCAAGAACATCTGCTGCGCGGAGTCTGAGCGCATGTCGATAAGCAAGCGTTGCCTGATCCTGTGCCTGCTCGCCGCCCTTCCGGCGGCAATTTGCGCACAGGGCGACCCGATCAGCGAAGCCGGCAGACGCGGCCTGCTGCGCCGTGGCCAGGAATCGCCGACGGAACAAGAGATGACGCCGGCCGAATGGCGTCGCCGGCAGCTCGCCGCCGCGGACAGGTCCGAAGGCATCATGCGCCGCGCGCAGAAACAGCCCGGCCTGCTCGCGCAGTATGTGGCGATGCAGGCCGCCTACGACGAAAACAACGAGCGCGCGTTTCGCCTGATCTTCGGCCAGTACCTGTCGTGGTTCCAGACCTGGATCGGCGACTATCCCGGCGCCGCGCGTTCGTTTTCGATCGCACAGCCGGCGCAACCCGACGACGCGCCGTCGCCGCTGAGCAGCGGCTGGCGCGCGCGGCCCGCGGCCGATGTCATTCTCGAACTGGCCAGGGATCGCAAGGCCGTGTTCTTCAACGAGGCGCACAGCGCGCCACTCACGCGCACGCTGACTGTCGATCTGCTCGCGCGCCTGCGCGCCGAGGGCTTCACCCATTTCGCCGCGGAGACGCTGTATCTCAAGGAAGCGGACGGGTTGCGCAAGCGCGGCTATCCGACCGCGAAGGCGGGCTTCTACGTCGAGGAACCGATCTACGGCGAAATGGTGCGCGCGGCGCAGAAGCTGGGCTACACCGTCGTCGCCTACGACGCCGAGGATGCGGGCACCGGCGACGCGCGCGAGCGTGCGGGCGCGCAGTCGCTGTACGATCAGGTGTTCAAGCACGACCCGAATGCGCGCCTCGTCGTCAACGCCGGCTTCGGCCATATCCAGAAATCGGGCGTCTATCTCGGCGGTTCGAGCATGGCGATGTTTTTCCGCAAGATCGCCCACATCGATCCGCTCTGCGTCGAACAGACAATGCTGATCCAGCATGCGCGCGGCGACCAGGACCACCCCTGGTACACGGCGGTGATGCAGGCCGCGCACCCGGCGCAACCGTTCGTCTACGTGGATGCCGGCAACACACCGTGGACGCTGAAACCCGGGCTCTACGATGTCAGCGTGTTCTTTCCGCCGACGGCGGAAACCGATGGTCGCCCGGACTGGATCAGCCTCGCCGGTACCCGCCAACCCTACCCGGTCAGCAGCGACCTTTGCCGCAACCAGTTTCCGTGCATGGTCGAGGCGCGCTACGCGAACGAAGGCGACGACGCCGTCGCCGCCGATCGCGCGGTTCTCAACGTGATCGATCCGAATGCGCCGATGTCGCAACGTATACTCGCCAACCACGGCTCGGCGCAAAGCCGGTTGTATCTGTATCCCGGCACCTATCGGCTCAGCGCGACCGACAGTCGTGGCCGCACGGTGACGTCGCAGTCGGTCACGATTGCGGCTGGCGCGGTGAAGCGCTAGGGCAGTTTCGTCCGCGGTGCTTGCAGGTAATTCCGGGGCCATGCGAAGCATGGCGCGCGGAGTCCGGTTCTTGCTCCATCGCAGCGAAGATCAAGAGCGGATGACCGGCCATTCGGCTGTTGAAGGCTCCGCCTTCGCGGGGATGACGAGCTTGCAGATACTTGAATCGAAAGCGCTCCAGCGGAATGCCGCAGCAAGCTCCATGGTCACCGGCAGCGCGCAGATGCGGCGCTGCCGGCGAGCGGCGACGGTGCGCTACTTCGCGTCGCCCGGCACCACAGCGTAGCGCAGCAGCCCGGCCTTCGTGTCCTTCGCGCCGCCGACGGCAAGATAGAACTGGCCGACTTCGGGAGCGAGAAAACACGTCTTCGCGCCTTTTTCCGTAGGCACGCGGGCAAGTTCCACGTAGTGGTCCGCATCGCGCTGGGCGAACACGCCGGTGTAGTCATCACCGCAGGCGTAGATACGGCGGTTGGCCGCATCGAAGATCAAACCGTTGGTGCGACCAGGCGCATCGAAGCTTGCTACCGACTGACCGTTGTCGGTGTTGACGACCACGAGCTTGAACGGCTTTCGCGTGATGATGAACAGGCGCTTGTTCTTCTCGTCGAGGTCGATGGCCGAGTTGTTCTGCCCTTCCTTTACCGGCCAGGTGGAAAGTACCTTGCCGGTCTTCTTGTCGAGCACGGCAATTTCACTCAGACCAGCCACGTTGACGTATACGTGCGAACCGTGCTGCTCGGCGATGATGCCCTCGGTGAAGTCGGTGTCGAACTGGGTTTCGCTGACTGTCTTGCCCGTTTCGGGGTCGACCTGGGCAACCGTGACCTTGGGCAACTTCGTCGGCGCGTTCTTGCCGCCCACAACGAACCAGAGGCGGTTGGTGGATGGATCGTGGTACATCACATCGGCGCCCGGGATCAGCTTGACCGTGCCGATCTGCGCGTAGGTCTTGCCGTCGAGGATGTGGGTCAGGCCATTGCCGGAGTTACTGAGGAAGATACGATCCTTGTTCGCGTCGTAGTAGATCGCATGCGGCTCTTCCATGCCCTTGACGGTTTTCAGGTGCGCACCGCTGTGCAGGTTGAAGACGTCGAGCTCGCCGCCTTCCTCGCCGGCGAGGAACAGGCGATCGCCCTTGACGTCGGCGCCGAAGTGATCGAAATCGCCGTCGTAGCCGGGCATGTCGGTGCGACCAAGCGGCTTGAGCGGGGCTGGGCCATCGGCAAACGCAAGTACGGGCAGGATGAAGGCCAGGGCTGCGGCGAGCGCGTGGATTTTCGGTTTCATGTGTCGTTTCCCTATGGGCTTGGGTGAGGCTTTGCTGTCGGACAACACGCCGGATGCCGCCCACGGTGCCATGCACACCGCGAACGGAATCCGGTTCGGCCGTGCAGCAAACCGCGTCCGCTGCAGCTTATTTGGCTTCGTCGAACAACGCGTTGTAGCTCGGAATCTTCTTCGCCAGCGCATCGCGCAGATCGTTCGCCTTCTTCAGGTAGCTCAGCTCGTCGGCACTGTTGTTCGCATTCGCCGGCGGGTTCTTCCACGCATAGACGACGAGACCGATGTTGTCGCCCTTTGCGTCGCGCATCGGCATCAGGATAACGAACTTCTTCGGATTGTCCTGCGTGCGGTGCCAGCGCGGATCGACGATCGTGATGCCCTTCTTGGAGACATCGATATCGTCCGGATCGTCCGGATTGCCGACGCGATCGAGATAGGACCCGGCGAACATCGTATAGACGTCGGTCTTGCCGGGCGGCACGCCGTGCAGCGTGATGCTGAGTAGTTCCGGATGCGCGGCCATCGTCTCGTCCGACAGCTTCTGGCCGTAGATCTTGTGCGCCGGCGGGGTCCAGTTCTTTTCGGCGGCCGAAGCCGAAGAGGCCACACCGAACATCACTGCGCCCGCGAGAGCAACGGTCAGGGTCAACTTGGACAGTTTCATGAAAACCTCCCTCATTGTGGGTTTGTCGCATCCGGGTTTGGAAGCGTTTGCGGAATATATGCGGCGACTCTGTACGCACCCTGTCGCGATCCTGAAAAACCTTTCAGGCAGAAAGCTCGCGACCTGACCGCATTTTTATCGAGTCTTCATGTTTGCGACAGGTTGCATCGTTAGCGTGTCGCGCGCGTCCACTATCAAACGCCGGGGTACAGACATGATGAAACACAAAACGCGGCCCTCGATGCGACTATCGGTTATCGCAGTCCTCGCGACGATCGCGATCCTGTCGTCTCCAGTTCATGCGCAGGTCACGATCCCGGTGAAGATCTACGCGCAGGAGCTCGTGGATCGTACCCTCGTTGGGCATCCAGACCTGCGCACCATCGAAATCTACGCCGCACCACCGAAAACGGGTACCAGCCTCGTCCTCGCCTCGAACATCGGCCGGATCGGCACGCCCGCCAGCGGCGAGGCCGTCGATGTCGCTGCCAACGGCAAGACGCGCATCGTCGAAACCGCGAGCCGGCGGATTGAAATCGAACTGCCGCTGCACGATCTCGCCGGACTGACCGTGGGCGCGGTAGCGCTGACCTGGGCGAGCTCGGGCACGGGCGGCCGCGCCGAACTCGAGAAAAAATCGGTACAGATCCGCGATGACCTCTCGCGGCACATCCTCAACACGGCCAACCTGCTCGATCCGTATCCCTACGTGGCGACAGCCACGACGCGTTCGCGCGCGCAGGCCCTGATCGATGAAACGTTCCGCCGCCATCCCGAAGTGACCGTACTGGCGCTGCGCCTGAAGGTGCCGCCGAAGAACGACCTCGTGGTGGTCGGCTCGACCTTCGGCCGCCACGGCAAGCCGGCGGATGGCGACGACATGAAAGTGCTCGATGCGCCGGCGCCAATCCCGGGCCTGTATTCGAACGACAGGCGCTTCGGTGTCGATCTGCCGGTAAAGGACGCCAAGGGCGCCGCGATCGGCACGATGAACGTCGGCTATGCCTACAGCGGCAGCGAAGACAGGAAGGCGCTCGAAGCGAAAGCGGTGGCGCTGCGCGACGAAGTGCAGACACGGCTTGCCGCGATCAAGAACCCGGAGGAAATCGACCCGTGACCCGCGCATCGATCCGACTGTTGACCCCGCTGCTGGCTGCGGCCACCGCGGCTCTGCCTCTTCCTGCGACAAGTCACGCGGCCGAACGAATCATCGTGTCCAGCATCGGCGCAAGCGAGATGGGCCCGCTCATGGACGCGTGGATGCAGGCGCTGCATCGAACGCATCCGGACGTCGTGCGTGGCGCGAAATGGCAGCACCGCGGCAACGACGCCGCGATCGGCGCGCTGATGTTCGAGCAGGCCGATGTCGCGCCGATCACGCGATCGTTCGAAAAGGAGGAAATCGCGCCGTACGTGCATCAATTCGCCGGCGACATGATGAAGGCGCCGGTGAGCGTGCGCGTCGCCCTGCACGACGGCAAACCAGTGTTTCTCGCGTTCAACAAGCGGCCGGATACGCCGCCCGTGCCGGCGGTGTCCGAATTCGTGCGCTTCGCGCTGAGCGCGGAAGGCCAGAAGATCGCCGCGCGAACGGCCGGATTCCAGCCGCTGCCGCCGGACGACATCGCGCAGGAACTGTCGAAGATCGCCGGCTACGTCGCCCGGCTCGATCCGGCGCTGCCGGTCTATGCAGCGAGCGCACAGGTCCGCGGCGACATCCGCAGCGTTGGCAGCGACGGCATGAAATCGCTGATGCAGCGCTGGATGCGCGACTTCCGCGCCTTGCAGCCGGGCGTACGCAAGGGCGATCCGTGGGAGCACCTCGGCACGCTCAACGGCTTCGGCGCACTGATGGTCGGCATGACCGATCTCGCACCGATGGGCCGCGAACTCTGGCCCGACGAAGCGGCTTCGTTCGCCGGTCTGCATGGCGGCGAAAAGCTGTTCGAGATCCGCGTCGCGCGCGGTGGCTTCAACACGCCGCAGCGCACGACCGCGCAGGCGATCTTCGTCAACGACAAGAATCCGCTCAAGCAGGTCACGCTGGCGCAACTCAAGGCGGTGTTCGGCAAGAATCCGTCGATCACGCGTTGGGGCCAGCTCGGCCTCGGCGGCGAATGGGCGGACCGGCCGATCGTGCTCGACGCACCCCCGCTCGTTGCACCGAACGCGATGTCGATGCAGTTCATGGTATTGCAGGGCGGTGAATGGGCCCACAACGTGCATCAGGGTTCGATCGATGCCACGGCGAAAGCGATCGCGGCGGACACCGGCGCGATCGGCTTCGGCGGCCTCGAGGAAGGAGGCGCCGGCCTGCGCGCCGTGCCGGTCGCGCGTGACGCCGTGGGGCCAGCAATCGAAATCAATGCCGATACGGCATCGAGCGGGCGCTATCCGCTGACGCGCTACATGTACATCCGCATGCGCCGCGCGCACGGCCAGCCGCTGCCTGCGCCGATCAAGGAATTCCTGCGCTACGTGCTGAGCCGACAGGGCCAGGAACCGATTCCGTATTCCGGCTATTTCCCGCTCAATGCCAACGAGGTGAAGGAGGAACTCGCCAAGCTGGATTGAATCACGAGACGGGATCGGGAAACGTTGTGTCTTTCCCGATCCGGAACGACGCGCCGATCAATTCCCGAGCGGTACCTCGAAGATCGCCTTGAGAGTCCACGCGTCGCTGGCCGCGTTGAGCCCGCGACCGATGCCGAAATTGAAAGGCACCGCCATGCCGCCTGCGTCAAACGCGAGGAACAATTGCTGGCTTTGCTTGTGCGCCGGCTCGAAATTGCCGAACTCGCCCAACTCATCGTAGTACTCGATACCGATCGCGTTGCCGCCGCCGATGCTGCGCGCGATCTTGATGCCAGGGGCGAAATTCGGCCTGGAACTGCCGTAGCGCGGGCGGAACGACTTGCCCACCACCGGATTGAACGAGACCAGCCAGTCCTTGTTGCGATAGCCCAGGATCGGCCGCAGCTCCACTTTCGGACGGCCCTGTTCGAGACGTTCGTTCACCATGCCGACCTCGAGGTTGAGACCGGCGAACATTCCCGAACCCCCTTCCGCAGGCTTGAACGCCATCCACTTGGCGCGGAAACGCGGGCCGGCAAAATAGGTGGTGCCGGACGAGTCGCGCAGGAATGGCAGATACAGCCCGGCCTCGAGCGAATCGGTCACTCCGTAGGACCACTCCATCGTGGTGCGCACGCCGTGGTTCGGCGGAATCTCGCCTGGCCAATCCGGTTCCGAACGACCGTCAAGTGTGGTGTTGAGATGCAGCTCCAGACCGAGCTGGCCCTTCTTGTTGATGCCGTCGTCGTAGATCTGGATCTCGTCGGTCAAGTCGGCGTGGGCGGCTGCGCCCGCGACAGCCAGCGCGAGCGCGCACATGCCGCGTGCAACCACTGGAGGACCCTTGCGAAACGGCATCCGCATCTGCCCGGCTCCGGTTGTCACTCACAAATCCAGCACGAGAATCGGGCTCTTCGCGCGCGAGCAGCATGGCGTGAAGCGGTCGTTGCGCGCGCGCTCCGCGGCGCTGAGCACGCGGTCGCGGTGATCGGGCACGCCGTCGAGCACGCCGGTCAGGCAGGTGCCGCAGACGCCCTGCTCGCACGAGCGCGGCAACACGACGCCGTTGGCCGCGAGCACCTCGAGCACGCTCTTGGCCTTGCCTACGGTATAGCTCTTGCCCGAGCTGGCAAGCTTGACCACGAACCCGGTGTCGTTCGCCGAGCGCACCAGGTCGGCGGAGAAGTATTCGCGATGCAGATGTTCCTCGCGCCAGCCGGCACGCCGCGCGGCGAGCAGCGCCGCATCCATGAAACGCACGGGACCGCAAACGTACAAGTGCGTCCGCGCGCCGGGCCGCGCGAGCACCTCATCGAGATTGGCACGCTGTGCAGGCACGCCTTCGCTGAAATGGAATTGCGCGCGATCGGCAAACGCCGATTGTTCGACACGCTCGACGAATGCCGCATGCGCGCGCGATCGCGCCCAGTAGTGAAGATGGAAGTCGGCGCCGACATTGGCCAGACGCTCGGCCATGCACAGGATCGGGGTGATGCCGATGCCCGCCGCGAGCAGCAGCGACTGTTCGGCGGCGTGCACGAGCGGAAAATGGTTGCGCGGCTCACCGATGCGGATCAGGTCGCCTTCGCCGACTTCGTCGTGCAGCGCGCGCGAGCCACCGCGCGAATCGTTGGTGCGCAACACGCCGATCAGATAGCGATGCGTCTCGCGTGGATCGTTGCACAGCGAATACTGGCGCACGAGGCCGTCGCGCACCTGCACGTCGATGTGCGCACCGGCCGAGAACGCCGGCAACGCCGCGCCGTCGGGATCGGCCAGCTCGAACGTGAAGATGTTCGTCGCCTCGGCCGTCTTGCGTACCACGCGCACGCAGCGCGGCAGGCGCGACGGATCACGTTCCGCACGGCGCAGCCAGCTGCGTATGCCGGTGTACCCAAGCCACGGCACGCCAATCGCGCCGAGCAACAGCAGCAACTGGCCGATCCAGCCACCGACGTAACCCATGTGCGCCGACAGTGTCCAGAAATACAGTTTGTGGCCGAGGCTGGTCTGCGCGTACGGCGTGTAACTCAGCGTGTCGCCACGGAAGGCATCCATCGCCATCAGCGTGCGCGCGTTCGGATGCGGTGCGTCCTTGTCGATCGAATAGATCTCGATCGCATCATCCGCGTGCTGCGGATAGTGGATCAGCACTTCCTTGAACGGCGGCACCGTTGCCTGCACTTTCTGCCAGATCGCCTCCATCGGCAGGCGCGGCGTGCCGGGCGCGACCGCACTCGACGCCGGCAACTGCCGCGGCGGGGTCGAGCCCATCAGCCAGTAGACGCTTTTGCGATACCAGTCGAACGACTGCGGCAAGCCGGTCAACACGCTGAACAGCACGATTGCGGCCACGTAAGGCCCGATCAGCCTGTGCAGGGAAATATCCTTCGCCGCGCCATCCGGCCGCGGCGTGTGCCACGCCAGCGCACGCCGCACGCCGCGCCACGATCCCGGCCACCACAGCAGCAGACCGCCGATCACCAGTACGAGGCCGAGCAGCAATGCGCTCGTGCCGACGATGAGATTGCCGTGGCGCATGAAACGAAAACGATGCAATTGCTCGACGAAGCCGAACGGCCCGCCCCAGCGATGGCGCAACCCGAGCACCACGCCGGTGCAGGGGTTGAGATAGACGAACATTTCGTCGGTAAAACGGAATGCCGTCGCCGGAATGCGCGCGGCGCCGTCCTCGCCCGCGCGAACGCGCACATAGTCGAGCCTGCCCCGCGGATATGCCTTCATGCCATTCGCAGCCAGCGTATCGATCGACACGTGGCTGGCGCAGGCCGGCACGGTATACAGTTCCGGCGCCTGCGGAACTTCCAACTGCTTGCGGAAAACGAGAACGATGCCGGTCAGCGCCATCCACATGACGACCAGGCCGGCGCTGAGGCCGACCCAGCGATGGACGGGACGCAATACGCGGCGCAAGGCAATCATCGCAATGCCGCCGTCAGTGTTGCGTCTTGAGCGCCTTGTCCACGAAGGCGTTGGTGTAGGTCTGCTTCACGTCGACCGTCTTGTACTTTGGATTGGCTTCGGCGAGCACGCGCCATTCGCCCAGCGCGCCGTCCTCGGGCATGCGGCCATCGTTGGCGAACATCGGAATCTGCTCCTTGAGCACCTTGAGGTAGTCATCGCCGTATTGCTTGCGCACGTCGGCCGGAATCTTTTCCATGATCTGCTCCGGCGTATGCGTGTTGATGAACTTGAGCGTGCGCACGAAGGCATTGGCGAGGTGCTGCGCAATCTCCGGCTTTTCCTTGACCTTCGCGCTGGTCATGAAGATCGTGTTCGACGGGAACGGCACGCCGAGCGCCTTGCGCGTGCCTTCGAGCGTGGTCAGGTCGGCGAACAGCGAGGCGCCCTGCTTCTCGTAGAAAAAACCGTCCGGTGTCGGCGCCACGACGAGATCGGCCTTGCCCTCCCGCAACAGCTGCGCATTCGCTTCCTTGCCTTCGGTGCCGGTACGCGCGTACTCGTCTAGCCTGTGGCCGCCGGCAAGCACGAGATAGTTGGCGATCGTGGTCTTCGCCGACCCGGCGCCACCGGAGATGATGCGTGCACCCTTCAGATCGACAGGCGTCTTGTACTTGTCGCGCGACTGATCGGCGACCAGCACACGCATGCCGGGCGTCACCCCGAGCGTGACCACGGCCTCGATGTCCTTGCCTGCCGCGCGCTGCACGACGTTGTGGTGGTAATACGCCATGACCGCATCGACGCGGCCGTCCATGAGCATATCCATGTACGGCTCTTCGTTGCGGATGTTCATCACGGTGACGTCCACGCCCTCGTCGTGGAAATAGCCGAGCTGTTCGGCGATCAACACCGGGAACGAGCGGATCTGGCGCACCTCGTCGACGAGCAGGACGATGCGCTCGCGCGGTGCCGCAGCCGCGGAAGACACCGCCGCGACGCACAGCAAACAGGACAGGAATACCTTCAGGCTCTTCACGCGTCGCCTCCTCGAATTGCGCGGCGAATCTTGGAACACGAACCTGAAAGAAGCATTAAAACCACGCGGCCGGCAATCGCCGGAGGAGAAATGCCGCAATCGCGTCAATCGAGCCCAGCAATCGCGTGCCGCAGCGTCGTCACGATTTGGTCGATGTGCTGCTGCGCGATGACCAGCGGCGGCGACAACACGATGCCGTCGCCGGCCATGCGGATCGCCACGCCCGCATCGAGGCAGGCGCGATGGCAGGCATAGGAACGCGCGCCAGGCTTGCCGGCCACGGGCTCGAAATCGATTGCGGCCATGAGGCCGATGCAGCGGATGTCAGCGACATGCGGCAATCCCTGCAGCGAGTGCACCGCGTCGGCAAACGCCGGCGCGATCGCCGCCGCGCGCCCGAACAGGCCTTCCTGCGCGTACACGTCGAGCGTAGCCAGGCCTGCGGCGCAAGCGAGTGGATGACCGGAATACGTGTAGCCGTGCGGCAATTCGATCGTCGAGAGCGGACCCTGCATCAACGCATCGTGCACGCTGTCACGCACGAGCACGGCACCCATCGGCACGCAGCCATTGGTCAAGCCCTTTGCGCAGGTGATCATGTCGGGCACGACACCGAAGTAGTCCGAGCCGAACGCACGGCCGAGGCGGCCAAAGCCCGTGATCACTTCGTCGAAGATCAACAGGATGCCATACTCGTCGCAGATCTCGCGCAAGCGACGCAGGTAGCCGGCCGGCGGAATCAGCACGCCGGTCGAACCCGCCACCGGTTCGATGATCACTGCGGCAATCGTCGAGGCATCGTGCAACTGCACGAGGCGGACGAGGTCGTCGGCGAGATGCGCGCCCCAGATCGGCTCGCCGCGCATGAACGCGGTTTGCGCACGGTTGTAGGTGTGCGGCAGGTGATCGACGCTGGCGAGTAGATTGCCGAACGGTTTGCGATGGCCAGCATGGCCGCCGACCGAGACGCCGCCGAAGCCGACGCCATGGTAGCCGCGTTCGCGCCCGATCAGGCGCGTGCGCCCGGCCTGGCCCCTAGCGTGATGGTACGCCAGCGCGACCTTGAGCGCGGTGTCGACCGCCTCCGAGCCGGAATTGGTGAAGAACACCTGTTCGATGCCCTGCGGCGCGAGCGCGACGAGGCGTTCGGCGAGTTCGAACGCGCGCGGATGGCCGTATTGAAACGATGGCGCGTAATCGAGCTCGCCCGCCTGCTTCGCAATCGCCTGCGTGATGTGCGGATGCGCGTGGCCGGCGTTGACGCACCAAAGACCCGCCATCGCGTCGAGCACTTTCTCGCCCGACGGCGTGAAGTAATGCATGCCTTCGGCACGATCGAACAGGATCGGATCACGCTTGAAGCGGCGGTTGGACGTGAACGGCATCCAGTAGGCGCGTGTGCCTTCGGCAGCGCAGGCAGTGTCGTCGTTCGTCGAGGGAGTCATCGCAGGTTTCGCCGGCCGGGTCGGGATCGCGGTCGATATGATTGCATTTTTTTGCAGAAAATACAATTTCTGAGCCAACCGACATGGCCAATCCGATCGCCAGGCCCGTCCACGCGGGCGCGCCGCGCGGGATAGACGCGCGGATCGGTTGCCGCAGGTCGGCAGGAATGGTCAGCGAACCGGCGCCTACCCGGCGTCGCGTGCAACAGCCGATGGCGCCTGGCGGCGCCCGATCGACAGTGCGCAGGCGATCTTGAGATGACGCAGCATCAACGCTTCGGCGAAGACGTTGTCGCCCGCCTCGATCGCGGCGATGATCTGCAGCAATCGCTTGCACGACTCGATCACGTTACGGTTCGGACCGGAATAGCTCGAAAATTCCTCGAAGCGGCGCAGTTGATTCTGCTGCTGCATCGCCTGGACGATGAAGCGGTTGCCGGAGAAGCGCATCAGCATTTCGTGAAATGCCGAATTCATTTCGAAAAACGCCGAGGACGTCTGCGCGCGCGGGCTGCGCGCGAGAAAGTCCTCGTAGCGACGCCGTGCCGAAGCAAGCTCCTCGGGCACGATCTTGAATGTCGGCTCCCGCAATGCGGCGCATTCGATGACCATGCGAAAGCGATAGGCCTCGTACAGCGCCTCTTCCGAATCGAGTGCAGGCAGAAACTGCCAGCCATGCCCACGTCGACGCCGGATCAAGCCCTCGCGCGTGAGCCGCAACAGCGCATGCATCAGAACGCTTTTCGGTGCCCCGTAGCGTGCCATCAATTCGGTTTCGGACAGCGCTTTCTGCAGCTTGCCGCCGGCGCGATCGGTGATGATCGAATGATATAGATCGTCGGCGGTCGGATTCGGATTCTCGAGCGCATCCAAACGCATGCGCGGCACGCGCTTGGACACGAACACGCCGGCATTGGCCCGGGCCTCGAGGTAGCCGCGATCCTGCAACATCTTCAATGCCGCGCGCACCGGCGAGCGCGACACGCCGTAACGTTTGGCGAGGACCGCCTCGGTCAGATGCTCGCCGGGTCCGACGCCGCCACCGCGGATCATGTCCATGATCTGATTGGCGATCTCGATTTGCAGCGAACTGGGTTGAGGCGCTTGCTCGTTCCGCATCCCGCGGCATCCTTCGGCTGGTGATCAACTGGCTGTGCGCGAGTATAGCTCGCCCGCTGCCTCGCTCAGGCGGCCGCGCCTTGCAGGAAGGCACGAACGAGAGCCGGTATCTCGTCAATCGTATTGCATTATCCTCTTAATTAATACAATATCAGTTCATCTCCAGATCAATACGATACCGGCCCATCTCCAGTCGGGTTACTTTCCACGGGACATTCTCCAGCGAAACCGCCATGCGTTCTTGCCTGTATTTCCTGCTCTTGCTGTTCCTCTTCGCCGCGACGCCAGCGCGGGCGCTGGACGTGAAACCCGAGGGCACGATCGTCGTCGCGATGAACGCCGACATCCGCACCACCAACCCCGGCGTCAATCGCGACAGCAACACCGATTCGGTCATGATGCACATCGTCGAAGGGCTGGTTGCCTATCGCGAGGACGGCACGGTAGCGCCGCTGCTTGCGCAAAGCATCGACGTTTCCGAAGACGGCAGGACCTACACGTTCCACGTGCGCGACGGGGTGAAGTTCCACAACGGCGCCGCACTGACCGCGAACGACGTGGTCTGGAGCTGGCGCCGCTATCTCGATCCGAAGACGCTGTGGACCTGCCTCGCCGATTTCGATGGCAGCCGCGGCCTCAAGATCGAATCGATCGAGGCCACCGACGCACGCACGGTCGTGTTCAAGCTCAACCGCGCCGCGCCGTTGCTGCTTACGCAAATGGCCGCACTGCATTGCGGCGCAAGTGGCATCATCCACCGCGATTCGGTGAACGCCGACGGCTCGTGGAAAACGCCGATCGGCACGGGTCCGTACATGCTCGATACATGGAAGCGAGGTGAATACATCGAGCTCTCCGCATTCGCCGGCTACGCCTCTCGCGGCGGCCCGCCCGACGGCTACACCGGCGGCAAGATCGCCTACGCGGAAAAGGTCCGCTGGCTGTTCATCCGTGACGACGCCGCTCGCCGCGTCGCACTGATGAAGGGTCAGATCGACGTGCTGCCGAATGTGCAGGTATCGGAATTCGCACAGATCAAGAAGCTGCCGAACATCGTGCTCAAGAGCGCGCTTCTGCTCGGGGTCAATGCCTTGCTGATTCAGACGCGTGATCCGCTGCTGGCGGACGTGAAGTTCCGCCGCGCGCTCGCACTCGCGATCGACACGAACGCGATTGCGGAAATCGCCTCGGGCGGCACGGGCGTTGCGAGCGCATCGTTCGTTCCGGTGCCCAGTCCCTACTATTCCGCCGAGCAGAAGAAGGGCTACGAATTCAATCTCGCCAGGGCAAAGCGGTTACTGGCCGAATCGAGTTACCGGGGCCAGAGGATCAAGCTCACTACCAATCGCCGTTATCCGGACATGTACGACCAGTCGATCATGATCCAGTCGATGGCGCGCGAAGCCGGCATTCATCTCGAACTCGAAGTCACCGAGTGGGCGACCGCGCTCGAGCGCTACCAAAGCGGCAACTATCAGCTCATGTCCTTCGCTTATTCGTCTCGCTCCGATCCTTATCTCAGCTACGAGGCGATGCTCGGCGACAAGAACAAGAGTAGGCGCAAGGTCTGGGACGATCCCCACGCCATTGCCCTGCTCGAAGCCTCCGGCGCGACTGCTGACCGCGCCGAACGCCAGGTGCTGTTCGACAAGATGCACGCGCTGATGCTCGAGGACGTGCCGCTCGTCGTCCTCTACTGCCCGGCCGACGTCGTCGCGATCAAGCGCGACCTCGACGGTTTCCGGCCTTGGGGGGTCGGCCATGAGCGACTGTGGAATGTGCGCCGCGTCGATACGTCGACGGTGGCACGATGGAATTTTTCAGGTTTCTGACAGGAAGCGGTGGCACGCTCACCGCCGCGATCCGCCAAGCAATTCGATTCGGGAGGAAAGCAGAATGAAAACACGTTATCTCGCGACCTGGTGCTGCACACTCGTATTCAGCGCACTATTCGCCGGAAATCCCGCAGTCGCTTCCGACGCCAAGGACGGCACTTCTTCTCCTGCGAAGAAGGAAACGGCCGACAAGAAGGTCGGCAAAGAAGGCGATCTCGACAAGTACATCAATCGCGACTCGGACGACCTCGCTACGAAGATCGACGTGATCACGCACGCCTTGTATGAGGAAGAACAACACGTCCTCACCCTGACCTTTATCCAACAACACGGCGATCGCGTGAAACTGAAGCGCATCGCCTATGCCAGCGCCGACGGCACACTGATTCCGGCCTATGTCTTCACACCGGTCAAACCCGAGTCAGGGAAGAAATACCCGGCCATCGTCATGCTTCACGGCGGCTTCCACGAGCGCTTCGACTGGCGCTGGTTCCAACTCATCGACCTCGCCGTGGCGAAGGGCTACGTCGTGATCTTCCCCGAGTACCGCGGCAGCCGCGGCTATGGCGAGAACCACTACGCCAACAACTACGGTGTCACCGACACGGCCGACGCGCTTGGCGCGGCGCATTACTTCGCCGGACAGGACTATGTGGATGGGGCGCACATCGGCATTCTCGGCCAGAGCCGCGGCGGCATGGTGACCCTGCTCGCGATCGAAAAGGAACCGAAACTGTTCGCCGCGGCGATCGACATCGTCGGCCTGACCGACTTCGTCGCCTACATGGCCTACAAGCCCGAGTACCGCCGCCAGGAGGTGGCCAGGGAAAGCGCCTACTTCAAGGGCAAGCTGCCGAACGAGAATCTGGCCGCGTACATGGACGTGTCGCCAATCAACCACGTCGACCGGATCCAGACGCCGCTGCTCGTGCTCGCCACCAAGGGCGACAAGATCGCGCCGTACGACCTGCACACGGGCCGTCTGCTCGACGTGCTCAAGGCCAAAGGCAAGGTGTTCGAGTCGAAGACCTACGACAACGCCCCGGGCGGACACATCTTCATGGACGGCGACACGCCGGAGCAACGCGACGCGCTGCAACGCTGCTTCGATTTCCTTGGCAAGTACCTCAGGCCTTGAGTCAAACCAACTCCTGGCGCGAGCAAAGCTTGTGGCAGGAGAGTCCATCCCTTTCCGCTTTCATCTCCTCCAGAGAAGAACATGAAGTCCAAGTTGACAAAAGTGCAATTCTTCGCGGCAGCCATCCTGGTGCTTCTGGGCACGCTCACTGCCGCCCGTGCCGCCGACGCCGATCCACGCCTGGGCGGCCCACGCACGCTGCTCATCGCCTATCACACTGCTCCTGCTAACCGCGAGAAGCTGCGCAGCTACATGCTCGCGACTGGCCTCAAGGACTTCACCGCGTGGAAACGCGAGGGCGCGATCGCTGACTACCACGTCTACTTCAACCGCTACATCGATTCCGACAACTGGGACATGTTCGCCATCGTCACGCTCGCCGCGGAAAATGGCACGGCGCGCTGGGCGAAGGTCGAGACCAGCCATCCTGCGGGCCTTGGCCAGAACGCGCTCGAGCTGACCACGGCGATCCACACCACCGTATCGGACCTCATGCGCAGCAAGTCGAAGCCGGCGAAGGACGGCAAGCCGCCGGTTTATCTGATGGTCCCATACGACTATCTCGTCCCGGTGAACGACTACATCAAGTACGTCGACGCCTATGTGCTGGCGCAGACCGACGGCTGGATGCAGGAGGGTGTGCTGTCCGGCTACGGCTTCTACCTCTCGCGTTACCCGGCAGGCCGGCCATGGAGTGCGATGTTCGCTTTTGAATACGTCGATGAAGACGGCCTCGGCGCACGCGACGCGACCGTGGCAAAAGTACGTGAACGGCTGAAGAACAACGCCGATTGGAAAGCCATCGCCGACAACAAGCACAGCGTGCGCAAGGAAATGCAGCCCGTCGTAGCCGATGAATTGATCGCTCACTGACGGAGGCGAAAAGTCGTGACCCAAAGCAATCAGGACTGGATGCAACGCCGTCGCGCCGCCGTTGCCAACGGCGTCAAGCAGACCCACGAGATCTTCGCCGCGCGCGCCGACAACGCCGAACTCTGGGACATCGAGGGCCGCCGCTACATCGACTTCGCCGGCGGCATCGCGGTGCTCAATACCGGCCATTGCCACCCGCAGGTCGTCGCCGCGGTGCAGGAGCAGCTCGCGCGTTTCAGCCACACCTGCTTCCAGATCGTCGCCCACGACAACTATGTCGAGGTCGCCGAAAAGCTCAACGCCCTCGCGCCGGGCGATTTCGCGAAGAAATCCGTGCTGCTGACGACCGGCGCGGAAGCCGTCGAGAACGCGGTCAAGATCGCGCGTGCCGCGACCCGGCGCTCGGCCGTGATCACGTTCACGGGCGGCTACCATGGCCGCACGCTGATGACGTTGGCGATGACCGGCAAGGTCAATCCGTTCAAGCTCGGCTTCGGTCCGTTCCCCGGCGAGGTGTTCCACGCGCGCTTCCCGAACGTGCTGCACGGCGTGTCGATCGACGACGCGAAGGCATCGCTCGAAACGATCTTCATGAACGACGTCGAACCTTCGCGCGTCGCCGCGATCGTGATCGAGCCCGTGCAGGGCGAAGGCGGCTTCTACGTCGCGCCGTTCGAATTCCTGCGCTGGCTGCGTGGCCTGTGCGACAAGCACGGCATCCTGCTGATCGACGACGAGATCCAGACCGGTGCCGGGCGCACCGGCAAATGGTTCGCGATCGAGCATTCCGGCGTCGTACCCGACCTGATCACGACGGCAAAGTCGCTCGCGGGCGGACTTCCGCTGTCCGCCGTGGTCGGCCGCGCCGAAGTGATGGACGCGCCGCTGCCCGGTGGACTCGGTGGCACCTACGCAGGCAGCCCGCTCGCCTGCGCAGCGGCGATCGCGGTGATCCGCACGTTCGAACAGGAGAACCTGCTCGAACGTGGTCGTGTGCTTGGCGAACATCTGATGAAGCGGCTGCATGACTTGCAGCAAGCGGTTCCCGCGATCGCCGAGGTGCGCGGTCTCGGCGCAATGGTCGCGTTCGAGCTGCTCACCGCCGACGGCAAGCCCGACGCCGATCTCGCCACGAAGCTCGTCAAATATTCACTGCAGAACAGCCTGATCCTGCTGGCCTGCGGCATCTACGGCAACGCGATCCGCATCCTCGTGCCGTTGACCGCTTCGACCGAACTCGTCGACACCGGCCTCGACATCATTGCGGACGGACTGCGCGAACTTTCACCGGCGATCGGCAAAGCTGCATGAATCCCAGCGCGGTCGGCAGTCACTGCCGATCGCGTTTTTCACTACGAAACGATCAGCGCTCCACTGTGGGATGCGTCGACGGTTCCCACACGTCGCTCGTCGTCGCCACCAACTCCTTCATGTTCGACCAGGTCCGACGGCCCGGAATGCCGTCGCGCCCAAGCACCACGGCCTGCGCGTAGGCGATCATGCGTTCCTGCATGCGCTGCTGCTCCTCTTCGGGCCAAGTCTCGTACGGATGCGGACCGCGCACGACGACGAGGTCCTTCAGGCCCTTCACCCGATCGTAGGAGTCAATCGTGCCTTCCAATCCGCTGGCGTAGCACCAGAGACCGCGCGCGAAGAACGCACTCGGCCATTTCGAAGTGCCGGCGAGCGTCGCGGAACTTGGAAAGAAAACGATGCTGTGCTCGACCTCGATACCGCCGATGAACAAGCCACGATCGCGCCCGGGGCCGCGACCGTCGTCGACCGCGGTGGTTTCCGCAGGAACGTGACCCGCACCGGCCGAGAATTCGGCAACGAGAATCGCACCCTCAATTGTGCGATCCGCGACCGCAGGCTTGCAGGCAATCGTCGCCTGATCGTAACTGCAGTCCTTGTCGAAGTTCATAGTCATCGCCCACGACGTCGCCATCGTGCCACGCGAATTGCCGAGCAGCAGCACCGGCAAGCCGGCGTCCGGCGTGTCCCCGCGAAGAGCGGTCGCCGCATTGCGCCCCAGACTGATGGTGCCGTTCGGCGCGAGCGCGCGCAGGCCGATGCCCGTGCGCAAACTGGCGACGATGTTCAATAGATCGCGACCCTGCTGCAGTGTATTGGTGTCGCTGAAGCCACCAGAAATGCCGATGCCGCGCCGGTCGAACGCGAGCACGTCGAACCCCGCGCGGTGCAGGCTGTCCTGCACGCGGCGCCATGCGGCCTGGCCTTTCGCGCCCGTGGTCTTGTTCGGGAAGCTGTTGAGGATACTCGCGCCCGTCTTCGCATCGATCGAATACAACACATCGGACGGATCGTCGATTGCGGTGACGCGGTCGCCACCGCCGCCGCTCATCACGATCAGCGCACGCATCTTGCCGCCCTTGCCGTCGTCGATGCCGGCACCGCGGATGTACCAGCCGCGCAGCTTGATGTCGGCGGTCAGATTCCTGTGCAGACGCTCGTATGGTTCCGCGGGCGCGGTGAATTCGACGATATAGGTTTGCGCATCGGCACTGGCGATCGGCTCGTCGTAGGGCGCCGTGGCGAAGAACCCCGGACGGCGGATCGACTTCAAGTCGGTGTCGCCGCCCTTCTCCTCGACCTTGCCGAGCAGGAATCGGTGCCGCGGATCCCTGTCGTTGTATTCCCGATTCGGCGGATGGCGCGCCATGACCTGCTTGTAAACGCGGTCATAGCAACCCTTGTCGGCTTTGCACCGCTGCCAGCGCGCGCGCAGCTTGGCGTCGCTGAATTCGTCAACGTAGAAATCGCCGCGATAGCCCGCCGGCGGATGCGCGGCTGTACTCGTGAACGGGATGCAGGTGCGTGGCCCCGCTGAGGTAGGCAGCAGATAGCCCGGCAGCATCAGATCGCGATCGTAACCCACGCGCGCTTCACACTCGAACGGCGGCACCTGCGGATTTGCCTGCACAGGCACTTCCGTCTTCACCGCGCTCGCAGGTTTGTCCGCGGCCTCCATCTGAGGAGAGTGCAGCAGAAGGATTCCCAACAGACCGAACAAGAAATGTGCAAAACGATGTTTCATTTTGGGCATTCCGATCCGACTAAAGAACCAACGATCCAGAAATTGCACTTTATGGCCACTAAACGCAATTCCTGAGGATTAATGCAATATTCATCCGCCGTGCTCAGCCGCGCAGTGCGCGCGATATTCCTTCCAGGCCCGCCGCCAGCTCGGACGCCGTCGGCCAACCGTAGCCCAGTCTGAAACAAGTATCGGGCATCTCGAACCAGCGCCCAGGACCGACATAGGTGCCGTGGACGTCGAGCAGACGTCGATAGAATGTCTCCGTTCCGCCCGAAGGCGCGTCACGCATGCGCGGGAAGCACACCACGCCGCCCGCCGGCGGAACCCATTCGAGCAGTTCTTCCTTTGCGATCCAGTCAGCGACGAGCTGGCGCCGGCAGCGCATATCGGCAAGCACGGGCGCGAGAATGGTGGCGCGGTTCGCCATGATCTGCTCGCCGATCCACTCGTCGATGACGCTGCCGCAGATGCTGATCTGCTCTTTCGCGGCGAGAAAGGTTTCCTGTAGCTTCGCGTTCGTCGTCACGATCCAGCCGAGGCGGATGCCGGGAACGCCGTATGCCTTCGACAGCGACGCCACGCTGATGACGTTGTCGCCAAGCGAAGCCGCCAGCGGCAGCGCACCGCCGTACGACAGGTCGCGATAGGTTTCGTCAACGAGCAGGACGCAGCCGTTGCGCCGCGCAAGTTCGGCCAGGCCGCGCAACTCGGCCTCGCTGTACATGACGCCGGTCGGGTTGTGCGGACAGGTGACACTGAGCATCTTGGTCGCGGTCGTGAAGCCGGACGCGACGCGATCGAAGTCGATGCGGAAACCATCGTCGAAGCTCAATTCGATATGCGTCGTTGCGCAGCCGATCGCGCGCGGCGTCTCGATGTTCGTCGCGTAATTGGGACGCACGACGATGAGATGATCCCGCGCGCCGAGCAGCGAGGTCGAGATGATGAACAGCGCACCCGCCGCGCCTGTGGTGATCAGAACGTCGTCGGGGCGAATCCCCATTCCCTCCGCCGCAATCAGTGCACGCAGCCGCTCGCGACCGCGGTGCTCGCCGTAGAGCAAAGTCAGATCGGGAATCGTGAGCCCGAGATCCGACAGCTTGCGGTCGGAGACGGAACTCTCCGACAGGTTGTAGCGAATGCGCGAGTAGCCGTATTCCTCCGGCGATTCGACTTCGATGGGCATCCGGACGTAGCGCAAGAGAACCTCCCCCCATGATCGATGCGAAGTTGCGGAACCACTGCTTCCTTGCCGAACCGCTTCGTTCCGTCGAAAATCCATGATTGCATTAATAATCGCAATAATACAATCTATGCGTGGTGGAAACAGAGGCAGCGGGCATCTGGTTTCTCGTGGCTTCGTGTAGCCGGAGCCTTTTGCCACCCTTTCCACTCAAGCTGAAGGTTGTCGTGGGCAACGCTACATGAAAACACTCGCCATGATTCGTCCCCTGCTGGCCGCCGCAGTACTGGCGCCTGCCTTGGTACTGGCCGCGGCACCGGCCGATCTTATCCTGCACAACGGCAAGATCTGGACCGTCGAGGCGAGACCGCCCGTCGCGCAAGCCGTCGCGGTTGCCGGCAACAAGATCGTCAAGGTCGGCAGCGACGCGGAGGTGCTCACGCTGCGCGGCACGAATACGCGCACGATCGACCTCGACGGCCGCCTCGTGCTGCCTGGCTTCAACGATGCGCATACGCATTTCGAGAACGCCGTGGACTGGTATTTCCAGGTGCGCCTGGTCGACGTGAACTCGCCCGAGTTGATGATGCAGCGCCTCGCCGAGGTCGTCGCGCGCGTGCCGCCCGGCATCTGGATCACCGGCGGCGACTGGAGCGATTTCGCCGCCGGCGCGAGGGCGAAGGACGGCAAATCCGGTGACTTCATTTCGTTCGAACCGGACCTTGCCGCGATCGACAAACTGACGCCGAACCATCCCGTGCTGCTGCGCCGCTACGATCGCGCCTGGTTCGCCAACGGCAAGGCGCTGCAACTCGCGCGCCTAACCGCAAAGACGCCCGATCCGCGTAATGGCAGGTATGGTCGCGATCCGAAAACCGGTACGCTGACAGGAATGCTTTACGGCAGCGCCGGCGAGGCGATGGAAAAGCTCATGCCGCCGGCTACACGCGAGCAGAAGCTGATCGGCGCGCGTGGCGTCGAAGCGGAGCTCAACGCCGTCGGCATCACATCGATCGCCGATATCACGCGCGACGACGAAATTTCGCAGCGGCAGATCTACCCGACCTATGTCGAGCGCAGTTATTCCGATCGCAGAATCTTCGAGGATCTGAAGAAGCGCGGCCAGCTCAGTGTGCGTGTCTACGCCTTCCTCCCGCTCGACTACTGGAGCGAACTCTCCGGCATCGGAATTCGCCCTGGCTCGGGCGATGCGCTCGTGCGATACGGTG
The DNA here is from genome assembly GCA_018240465.1 of Pseudomonadota bacterium. Classification (GTDB taxonomy): domain Bacteria; phylum Pseudomonadota; class Gammaproteobacteria; order Xanthomonadales; family Rhodanobacteraceae; genus Rudaea. The sequence continues at coordinate 73,513 of JAFEFS010000100.1, read as the reverse complement.
CGCTCAAGGTGTTCGGCGATGCGGGGCTCATGTTCGAACCGCTCAAGGACACGATGGGGCTGCCCGGCGACTGGGCCTACCGTTTCATGGGCGAGGACAAGGTCGCTGCGGCGATCATCGCCGCCGACCGCGCCGGTTTCGACATCGGCATGCACATCATCGGCGACAAGGCGATCCACAAGCTGGTCGGTTGGTACGCCGACACTATGAAGGCCAACGGCGACCCGCGCAAACCGCGTGACCGCCGCCATCGCCTGATCCATGCCTGGTATCCGGCGCCGGCCGATCTCAAGCGCGCGGGCGAAATGCATTTGATCGCCGACGTCACGCCCGATCACATGATGCGCGATCCCGATCAACTTGAAGCGATTCTCGGCGCGGAGCGTGCGAAGTCGGCATTCGCCTGGCGCACGATGATCGACGATGGCCTGCGCCTCAACATCGTCTCCGACCTGCCCGGCCCATTCAACAAGGCGAGCCTTGCCACTTACGATCCGTTGCTCAACATGTACATGGCGGTGACGCGCAAGGGAGCACCGCACGCGGGCACCGCGCACGGCAACTCAACAAAAGTATTCCATCCGGAACAGGCGATGACGATCGAGGAAGCGATTGCCGCTTACACGATCAATCCCGCATATTCCTCGCACGAAGAAGACATCAAAGGCAGCATCGCACCGGGCAAGCTCGCCGATCTCGTTGTGCTCTCGGACGACGTTCTTTCCGGGCCGCCGGAAAAGCTTCTCGATACGAAAGTCGACTATACGATTTTCGATGGCAAGTTGGTCCACACCAAACCTTGAATCTGGATTTTCGTCATTCCCGCTTTCGCGAGAATGACCCCGAGAGAAATTTTCTGGCGAGGCATCAATACGCCATGCTCACCGATTTCGTTACGAGGAAGGCATCGAGCCCCTCGATTGCTCCCTCGGAACCGTAACCCGACGCCTTGACGCCGCCGAACGGCGTCTCCGGATAAGAGATCTTGCAGGTGTTGACACCGATCATGCCGGCTTCCAGCCCTTCCGACACCGCATGCGCGTTGTGCAGCGAGCGCGTGAAAGCGTATGCCGCGAGGCCGTACGGCACATGGTTCGCGCGCGTCACCGCTTCATCGAGTGTCTTGAACGGCGTCACGCCGATGATCGGGCCGAACGGCTCGTCGTGCATCAGCTTGGCGTCGTCGTCGAGATCGGCGACGACGACCGGCGCGAGGAAAGCGCCGGCCGGATCGCTCATCTGACCGCCATCGAGGACACGCGCGCCGCGCGCCTTGGCGTCATCGAGGAATGCCCGCACGTCGGCGACACGCCGCCGGCGCACGAGCGGACCCATGGCGGTACCCGCGGCAAGGCCGTCGCCGAGTTTCAGCGCGAACGCCGCCCGCGCAAACGCATCGATGAAGGATTCGTATGCTTCCTCCTGGACAAAGAAGCGCGTCGGCGAGATGCAGGTCTGGCCGGCATTGCGGAACTTCGACGCGACCAGCAACGGAATCGCCGTATCGAGATCGGCGTCGTCGAACACGAGCACGGGCGCCTGGCCGCCAAGTTCGAGCGTGAGTTTCTTCGTGTCCTTGGCGGCGAGTTCCGCAAGCAGGCGGCCGACGCGCGTCGAACCGGTCAACGTGATCTTGCGCACCACCTCGCTCGCGATCAGATGTTCGGAGATTGCCGGCGCATCGCCATAAACGACGTTGACCACGCCGGGCGGCATGCCCGCATCGATGAGTGCCTGCGCGAGCAGCAGACAGGTGAGCGGGGTTTCCTCGGCAGGCTTGACGATGAGCGGACAACCGGCAGCCAGCGCGGCGGCGATCTTGTAGCCGGGGTTGCGCGCGGGAAAATTCCACGCGGCAAAGGCGGCGCTGACGCCGACCGGCTCGCGCAGCACCTGTTGCTGCAGATTCGGCCCGCGCGCCGGGACGATGCGGCCGTAGGCACGCACACCCTCCTCGGCAAACCAGTCGTACATGTCCGCGGTGATCTGCACCTCGCTGCGCGCCTCCGCGAGTGGCTTGCCCTCCTCCTGCGTGAGCACGCTGGCGATGATATCGATGCGCTCGCGCATCAGCGCGGCGGCGCGGCGCAGTACCTGGCCACGATTGAACGCGGGTATCGCACGCCAGTGCGGAAACGCTTTCCGTGCCGATTCCAGTGCGTCATCGAGATCGGATTTCGATGCGCCGGCGTAGCGCGCAAGCACGCTGCCATTCGCCGGATTGACGAGTTCGGTGACTGCATTTCCCGTGCCGGTGCGCCAAACGTTGTCGATCAATTGCTTCGGTTGCTTGCAGAGTTCGGGCAAATCATTCATGTCGATTCCTCAATGCGTTTCCGTCGCGTTCGCGACGCAGGCGACGTAATGGTCCGGACCGACGGCAAGCATCACCGGTTCGCCTTCGCTCAGGGCTTGCCCCGACATGCTGCCGTGATTGAAATAGACATGGTCGGCGGGCGGTGGCCGGAGACGGCTCTCGTGCTGCTCGAGGCAATAGCCCACGCCGCCTTCGATGCGACGGATGCGCGGCGTCGCCCGCAGCAGGCGCAGCGTGTAGGGGTGGTGCGCGTCGCCGAAGATCGCATCGCGCGAACCAATTTCGAGAATGCGGCCGCGATAGATCACGGCGACGCGGTCGGCAACCTGCTCGACTACGCCAAGATCGTGGGTGATGAACAGATAGGCGAACCCGAATTTCTTCTGCAGGCTTTCGAGCAACGCGAGCACCTGCTTCTGCACGGTCACGTCGAGCGCCGACACTGCCTCGTCGGCGACGAGGAAGCGCGGACCGGCAACGATCGCGCGCGCGATGCTGACGCGCTGACGTTGACCGCCGGACAGTTCGTGCGGGAACCGCTCGGTGAAATCGCCCGTCAGGCCGACTTCGGCCAGCATCGCGGTCGCGCGTGCGCGGCGCTCGGGCTTTGATAGACCCGCTACATGACGCAGCCCTTCGGCGACGATGTCGACGAGGTGCATGCGCGGGTCGAGCGAGGAATACGGGTCCTGGAACACCATCTGCGACTTGAGCCGATACGCGTCGAGATCGCGTTTGCCGCAGTTGGTGATATCTCGGCCTTCGAAACGGATGCTGCCGCCGCTTTCGCGCACGAGGCGCACGAGCGCGCGCCCGATCGTGGTCTTGCCCGAACCGGATTCGCCGACGACGGCGAGCGTCTCGCCTGCATGCAGATCGAGGTTTACGCTGCGCACGACGCGGAAAGTTTCGCGTTTGCGCCAAAAGGGAGTCGGCTTGTCGAAATCGACGTCGAGACCGCGGATCTCAACCAATGGCGTGCCGCCCGGCGCCGGGAATTTACGTTCGCCACGCGCGGGCAACGAGGCGAGCAGTTTGCGTGTGTAGTCGTGTTGCGGCTCGGCGATTACACGGCGTGTCTCGCCCATCTCCATCGTCTCGCCGCGGCAGAGCACGACGACACGCTGCGCGTAGCGCGCGACCATGCCGAGGTCGTGGCTGACGAGCAGCACCGCCGTGCCCATCTCGCGCGTGAGCTGGGTCATGATGTCCATGACTTCCTTCTGCACGATCGCGTCGAGCGCGGTCGTAGGTTCGTCGGCGATCAGCAGGCGCGGCTGCATCGCCAACGTCGACGCGAGCATGATGCGCTGGCGCATGCCGCCGGAGAACTGGTGCGGATACGCGTTCAGGCAGGCGGCCGGATCGGCGATGCGCACGCGCTCGAGCAGGTCGAGGCAATGCTTGCGCGCCGCGTCGTAGCGCAGGCCGCGATGCAGGCGCAGCGCTTCTGTCATCTGCACGCCGATGCGCAGCGCCGGATTGAGCGAGACCATCGGCTCCTGGAAGACCATGCCAATCGCGTTGCCACGGAGCGCACGCAAGCGTGCGGCAGCGAGATGGGCAAGGTCTTCGCCGCCATAGCGAATCGCCCCGCCCTGCACCGCGACGCCCGGCGGCAGCAGACGCAGTATCGCGCGCGCGATCATCGTCTTGCCGCTGCCCGATTCGCCAACCAGCGCGAGCATCTCGCCGGGCACGATCGAGAAATTCGCGTCGATGACGATGTGCCTGGCTTCACCGTTGGTTTTGCGCAAGCCGATATCGAGATGTTCGACCACGAGCACGGCACCGCTCACCGATTGCGACGAGGGCACGGATAAGGGCATGACTGCGGCAATCATCGCTCAGCCCAGATTCTTCATATACGGATCGAACTCGTCGCGCAACGCATCGCCGAACAGGTTGACGCCGAGCAGCGACAGCGAGATCGCGAGGCCGGGGGCGATCGCGAGCCACGGCGCTTCGCTGACGTAATTGCGACTGTCTGCGAGCATGCCGCCCCAGCTCGACGCAGGAGGTGGCACACCGAGGCCGAGGAACGACAGCGCGCTTTCGGCAAGCAACGCCCAGCCAAAAAGGGCAGTCGCGAGCACGATGATCGGCGCGACCGCGTTCGGCAGCGCATGGCGCAGCATCGTGTAGAGCTCCGCGTTGCCCATGATGCGCGAGGCTTCGACGTACTCCTTCTCGCGCAGACTGAGTACGTTCGCGCGCACGACGCGCGCGACGGCCGGGATGTAAGTCAAGCTCAGCGCGGCGATCACACCCATGCTCGACGCGCCGAACACCGCGATCACGCCGAGCGCCATGATCAACGACGGAAACGCGAGCAGCGCATCGACGAACAGCATCACGATCCGCGACGGCCAGCCGCCGAAATAGCCGGTCAGCGCGCCGATCAAGGCGCCGCTCGCGACGGAGACGAGCACGGTCGAGAAACTGACGAGCACGCTGACGCTCGCGCCATTGAGCAGGCGGCTGAACACGTCGCGCCCCCACTCGTCGGTGCCGAGCCAATGCAATGCGGACGGCGCGACGAGGCGCATGTGCAGGTTGTTGATGATCGGGTCGTATGGCGTGTACATCACACCGAACGCGGCTGCGATGAGCATCACTACGATCAGCGTAGCGCCGATCCTCGCGTTCGGGCGATGGAACAGCCGACGCTTCATGACAATCTCACGCGCGGATCGAACAGCGGATATGACAGATCGATCAGCAGGTTCACACCGACGTAGATGGCGGTGATGAACAGCAGCGCGCCCTGCACGACCGGATAGTCGCGCGCGAAGATGCTGTCGACGAGCAGGCGGCCGATGCCCGGAATCGTGAACACGGTTTCGGTGACGACGGCGCCGCCGAGCAGCGAGCCGAGGGTCAGGCCGATGACGGTCCAGGTCGGCGCGAGCGTGTTCTTCAACGCGTGACGTAGCGCGACGATCGGCTCGGATAGGCCTTTCGCGCGCGCATGCGTGATGTATTCCAGACGCAGCACCTCGATCGTGCTCGCGCGCGCCATGCGCACGATCACGCCAGTCTCGATCAGGGCGAGCGACATGACCGGCATGACGAGATAACTCACCCCCTCACGGAAGTTCCCGAACGGCGAGACATAGCCGACCACGGGAAACAGATCGAGCTTGAGGCCGAAGAACATCAGGAACAGCAGGCCCAGCCAGAAACTCGGGATCGACAGGAATACGATAGCCAGCATCATCAAGCCCGCATCGACCTTCGTGTTCTGTTTCCATGCCGCGAGCATGCCGAGCGGGATCGCGAGCAGCGCGGCGATCGCCACGGCGGGCACGACGATCGAGGCAGTGACCGCAAACGCGTCGAGTAGCATGTCAAGCACGGGACGCTGCTGCACGATCGAGACACCAAGGTCGCCGTGCAACGCACGACCGATCCACATCGCAAATTGCACAACCAAGGGCCGATCGAGGCCGAGTTCGGTGTGCAGCCGCGCGAGCGCCTCGGGATTTTCGAGGTCTCCGAGCATGAGCTGTGCGGGATCGCCTGGAATCAGATGCAGCATCGCGAACACCGCGATCGCGACGATCAGCAGCGTCGGGATCGCGAGCAGGATGCGCTTGGCGACGTAGGTCAGCACAGTGCGCCGAGCTTACAACGTGTATTCGACGAAGTTGCGGCTCAGGTACGGCTGGCGCGCGATCCACATCCTGCGCGCGGCCGTGTCCATGATCGTCGTCGCCACGGTCGCGGAAATGCTTTCGAAGCTCACCTGCTTCGGCGAACGCAGCACGCTGTCGGGCTTGCCGAATTCGTCGAACAGAGCAGCCGTGATGTCGTCAATGCCGATGCTGCCGCGCTTGGCGTGCAGGGCCGCGGCAACACGGCGCTGACGGTAGATCGAATCAGAATTGTTGCGGATGCCGAGATCGGTCAGCTTGACGCGCGCGACCGGGTTGATCCAATGGTTGGCGTGGACGAGCAGGCCGTCTTCGGGAGTCATCCAGAACACTTCGTCGGGCGCGCACTCGAGATCGACTGCTTCACCGTCGGCGTGGCTCAGCATCAGATTGTTCGAACACAGACGTGACTTGCCGAACACCTGCCCCATCGCTCCGGCCAGATTGTGCGCTTCGAGCAGCTTGCGGCGCAGCAGCGCGAGCGGCGCTTCGCCGGGCTCCGCGTAATCGCGTTCGCACATCAAGAAGTTACCGGTGATCGCCACGCCTGCACTGTTGAAACCATGGCGCGCAAGTGCGCCGGCTTCTGCGAAGACGAGGATGTCGGGCGAGTGTTCGTACCGGATGCGCAGCACCACACCCGTGTCGACGCACTCCTCGCGCCAGTCCCAATTGTGCGCGTGGATCAGGCGGCCATCGCGCGCCGCCTCGGGCATGACGATAATGCCGGTACAGCCATCGTCCGGCTCGCACCTGGCCTTCACCTCGGTTTTGCCGAGCGTTTCGTAGCCGAACATCATCTCGGTGCGGCAGTTGATGATGACGATGTCTTCGAGCGCGACATCCGCGCCTTCGGCGATGCCGCGCATTTCCTCCAGATAGGTCGAATCGTAGGCTTCGATCGTCGGCATGAAGCCGCGGGCAAGCCGGTACTGCTCGGCCAGCCCGACGCCGCGACGCTGCATCTGGCCGCGATAGAGGGCGACGCTGCGGGCAATGCGCTCGGGCACGGCCGTGCCATAGGCCTGTCCGCGTGCATGTGGCGTGCCGGCGAGGTCGATCAAGGGAAACGATTCGGGGGGCATGACGATCCTTGAAGGTGTTCGGCTTTGTACAAATACTACTCTGAGTACAATATTTATCTGACAATCTGGTGAATTTGTGTGCAATGCAGCAAAAATATGCTGCAAATAATTGTTTTTTTATAACTGAAAATACAATAGTATCCGATCCAGAACGTGACGTACAGATGACGAAGGCTAATCGCTACCGGGTAGGGCCAGCGAAATTCCGGCGCAGGGACCGCCACTTCCACTTTTCACGATCGGGGAACCACAGATGAAATCGACCAGCTTCAAACTGACCGCACTACCGTTCTGCATCACTCTCGCCTTCGCCTGCATGCAGGCGCGCGCGGACGACGCTGCGATGGCCGATGCACAGAACCAGACCAACGCGGCGAAAGCACCCGCGGACGGTAGCGAACACAAGCTCGAGACGATCAGTGTGACCGCCGACGTCGGCAAGGGCTTCACGACGAAGACCTCGCAGGTCGGCGCGTTCCGCGACCAGAACATCCTCGACGTGCCGCTGTCGATCAACGTGCTGCCGCGCGCCGTGATGGACGCACAGGCCGTAACCAACCTGTACGATGTTCTCAAGAACACCGCTGGCGTGAGCCAGGCGCAGATCAACGACACCGTTTCGCAGAACCTCGCGATTCGTGGCATCTCGATCGACAACCGTACGAGCTACCGCCTCAACGGCTCGCTGCCGGTCAACAACCTCATCGAAATGCCGATGGAGGACAAGGAGCGCGTCGAAGCACTGAAGGGTTCCTCCGCGCTGTACTACGGGTTCACCAGCCCCGCCGGCATCATCAACATGGTGACCAAGCGCGCGCGCGATAGACCGACCGCTGCATTCGACATCACCTACGACGACAACGGCCAGACGGTCGGCCATGTCGATGTCGGCCGCCGCTTCGGCGACAACAACCGCTACGGCCTGCGCGTCAACCTCGCCAGCGGCAAGCTGCATGCTTCCGCCGACAACCAGGACGGCAGCCGCAGCCTGGTCAGCGCCGCCTTCGACTGGCGCGTGACCGAGGCCATCACCTTCAAGCTCGACTACGAGAACTTCCACAAACGTCTCGTCGAGAACTCGGCGATCGCGCTGCTGCCCGCGGTCAACAACACCATCCTGTTGCCACGCATTCCCGATTCGAGCAAGCTGATCTCCGGCCCTTGGGCGAAGAGCAAGGCCGGCTCGGAAAATGTGCTCGGACGCGTCGACTGGATGCTTTCGGACACATGGGCCGCGATATTCGAATGGGGTCGCGCGGAAACTGACCGCGATGCGCGCTCGTTCACTTCGATGCAGAAGTACAACATCAACACGGGTGCCGGCACGCTCAACGAATCGATCGCGCGCGGGCAGCAATACGTCAACAACAACGCGCGCGTCGAGCTTGACGGCCGCGTGCAAACCGGTTTCCTCGATCACGAAGTTTCGTTCGGAGCGATGCAGAACCTGCGCAACCAGAACAATCCGGCCCAGCAGGCTTACAGCATCGCGCAGAACATGTACAACCCGATCCTGCTGCCAGCGGCGTACTACACGATCAAGCCGACGTACCGCCCTCAGGACATCACCGACCGCGGCGCCTACGTGTTCGACCGCGTCCGCTTGGGCAACGATTGGCAGTTTCTCGTCGGTGCGCGCCGCACCAAGTACCGCAACGCCTCCACCGGCTCACCGTTGTACGAAGTCGAGAAGACCTCACCGTCGGTCGGCGCGATCTACAAGTTCCGCGAGAACACGAGCATCTACGCGAACTACATCGAAGGCCTCGAGGAGACCGGCACGGCGCCGATCACGGCCGTGAACAGCGGCGTCGTACTGCCGCCGGCGGTGAGCAAGCAAAAGGAACTGGGCGTGCGCAGCGAAGTGATCGACGGCATCACCGCTTCCGCCTCGCTGTTCGAGATCGAGCGCGGTTCGGCGTATCTCAATACCTCCAACGTCTACGTACTCGACGGTCGCACGCACTATCAAGGTGTTGACCTCTCGGTCAACGGCGAGCTGACGCCGGAATGGTCCGTGTACGCCTCGGCGCTGTTCCTCGACGCCGAATTGCGCAAGGCGCAGAACACGGCGCTGATCGGCAAGACGCCGGAGAACACGCCCGATACCACTGCAAGCCTTTTCGCCGACTATCATCCCGAGGCGCTCCCGGGCTGGAGCTTCAATGCCGGCGTCTACTACATGGCCAAGCGCGCGGTAAACAACCTCAACCAGGCGCACATTCCGGATTACGCGCTGGTCAACGCAGGCGTGCGCTACACGACCAACCTGTTCGACCGTAAAGTTACCTTGCAGCTCAACGTCGAAAACCTCGCCGACAAGAGCTACTGGAGCGCCGTAGGTTCTGGCTATCTCGGCTACGGCAAGCCGCGCACGCTGAAATTCACCGGCCGCGTCGAACTGTGAGCTTTCCCGCCAAAGCGTAGAAGCGCCAGCGCGCGATACGCCACATGGGCAGGGTCCGCCCGCGGCTATGCCGCGGGCCAGGTCAGCGCGACGTGCAAACCGCCCAGCGCTTCGGATCGGCCGAGGGCAATTTCGCCTGCCGTCGCCTCGACCAGATCGCGCACGATCGACAAGCCCAGGCCGTGATGCGCCGTGCCGGATTCGTCGAGGCGGCCGCCGCGCATCAACGCAGTTTCCGCGCTGATGTCGAGACCCTGGCCGTCGTCCTCGACGCTGAGTTGCAGTCCGTTCGCGCACGCGCCTGCCACGCGCACGCGACGGCGCGCGAAACGCGCGGCGTTCTCGATCAAGGCACCGAGAATTTCGGTGAGGTCGTCCTCGGCGATCCGTGCTCGCAGGTTTTCGTCGATGTCGACTTCGAACACGATGCGTGCCCCCACGTCGGTGCGTTCGACCACACCGATCACGCGCTCGGCGATGAGTTGCGGTGAAGATTCCTGGGTGGTCGCCGTATCGCGGATCGCGGCGGCGCGCGAGCGCGCGAGTTCGGTTTCGACCGCGGCGGAGGCGGCGGCGATGGCACGGTCGAGGCCGTCCGCTGCTTCGGTTGCGCCGCTGGCGCGCGCGCGCCGGCTCTGCGCGCTCAGTGCAGCCAGTGGCGTCTTCAGCGAGTGGGCGAGATCGGAAGCGCGGCGGCGCGCACGCGTGAGATCGCGTTCGCGCGCTTCGGCAAGATCATTGATCGCGGCGGTCAACGGTGCGATTTCCACCGGGTGCACCGCGCCGAGGCGCGCGGAGGGATCGCGACGCAATGCGGTGAGATCCTCGCGCACGCGGCGCAGCGGACGCAAACCAAGTTGCACCTGCAGCCAGGCCGCGCCGAGCAGTACGGCCCAGAGCACGGCGAGGAACAGCGCCAGTTCGCGTCCGAACTCGCGGCGCACGCTGCTCAACTGCGCCTCATCGACCGCAACCTGCACGAGCACGCCGTCGCCGCTGCGGTCGGGGCGCACACTGCGCTCGATCAGGAACACGCGGCGACCGAACGGGCCCGGCGCATAGCGCGACGCCCAGCGTGCAGAAGCGGTCGCCTGTATGGCGGCGGCAGGCGCCGGCAGCGATTCGTCCCAGAGCGAATGCGAGCGCAGCGCACCCTGCTTCGTCGTCAATTGCCAATAGTAGCCGCTGTCGGGCGTCTCGAAGCGCGAATCGTGCGGTGGATCGTCGGCCACCGGCATGCCGTCGGCGCCGATGCGGAGCTTGGAGACGAGTTCGACCGCATCGTAGGTCAACTCGCGCGCCGCGCGCCGCTCGATGTGGTGGGCAAACAGCATCGACATGACCACCCAGGCCAGCAGCATGGCGACGAACACGGCGATCGCCGCGCCGAAGAGCAGGCGCAGGCGCAGCGAATGCGCCATCAGGACGCGCCCGCGAGCAGGTAGCCGAAGCCGCGGCGTGTCTGCACCACGTCGGCGCCGAACTTGCGCCGCAGGCGCATGACCAGCGCCTCGATCGCGTTGGTGTCGCCTGATTCGGCGACGCCGTACAGATGCTCGGCGAGCTCGCCCGCGGACACGGCGCGATCCGGATGGTGGGCGAGATAGTCGAAGAAGCGAAACTCAAGTGGCGACAACGGCACCGGCTTGCCGTCGAGCGTGGCCGACATGCGTCGGGTGTCGAGCTTGAGTCGCCCGCAGTCGAGCACGGACGTGGTGCGTCCGGCGGCGCGGCGCACGAGCGCGCGTACGCGCACGATCAGCTCGCCCATTTCGAACGGCTTGGCGAGGTAGTCGTCGGCGCCGGTCTCGATGCCCTGCACCTTCTCGGTCCAATCGCCGCGCGCGGACAGGATCAGCACGGGGAAAATGCGTCCGCCCGAACGCCAGCGGCGCAGAACGGAAAGACCGTCGAGGCGCGGCAGGCCGAGATCGAGCACGGCGATTTCATAGTCCTCGACGTCGCCCTTGAACCAGGCCTCCTCGCCGTTCGTGCACAGATCGACGACGAAACCGGCGCTGCGCAACGCATCGGCCACGTCGGCGCCGACGTCGGGATCGTCTTCGACCAGAAGTGCCCGCACTACTCGTCCTCGATTCGGATCACATTGCCGTTGCGCGCGTCGAGCACGATCTCGCGCACGCGGCCGCTCGCGGTCAGCAATTTGACCTTGTAGACCGGACCGCCCTTGAATTCGACCTCGACCACGTCGCCGGCAACCTTGGACTGCGCGACGGCGAGGATTTTCGTCAGCGGCAGGATCTCGCCGCGCTGCATCGCTGCGAAGGCCTCCTGCTGCGCCTGTTTCTTGCGCGCTTTTTCGGCGGCCTTGTCCTGCGCACTCCCGTCCTGAGCATGCGCAACATTCGCGGCGAGGACGATCGCGGAAAGCGAGGCGATGAATGTTCTGCGTGTTTTCATGGCGCGCACCTTGCCAGCGGCATACTGACATTTGCCTGACGCCATCTGCCGGTTTCGCGTCAGGTCGGCTTGTTCAAGATGGCGTCGCCGTCATCGGCCACCACCATATTCGAGGAGTTTAGCCATGCTTACCATCAATACCAAATCCACCGCTTGCGCCGCTCTCGCTTCGCTCGCATTCGTGCTCGGCACCGCCGCCACGGCAGCACCCGCGGGCATGCTGAGCCTGGACGACATCGAAAGCCGCGCCAGCGCCCAAGGCATCCAGGTCAAGGACATCGAAGTCCGGGACCGCCTCGTCGAAGTCGAAGGCCGCGACGCCAGCGCGCAAAAGGTCAAGCTGGTGTACGACCGCAAGACCGGCGAGGTGCTGTCGCGCGAAGTGAAGGTCCAGAAGTCGAAAACCCGGTAGGGTCGCAATCCCCGCCCCCGCGCCGCGAGTATCATCCGAATTCGCGGCGCCTTCCATCCTTGCAATACGCTCTCCAGTCTTCTCTTCCCGCACTCGACCATGAACAAATCGCCCCGCCTCGTTATCATCGTGGTCGCCATCGGCCTGGCCGTCGCCACCGCTTTCGTCTGGAAACAGTTGGCACCAGCCGGCAAGGCCAAATCCGGCGGCAAGCCGCCACCGTTGGTCGGAGTCACCACCTCGCGCACGCTCGACCTGCCCGTGTACTTCGCCGCACAAGGCCACATCGTGCCGCTCAACCAGGTCGATGTCCGGCCGCAGGTGGCTGGCGTGATCCGCACGGTGAACTTCCGCGAAGGCGACGAGGTGAAGCCGGGGCAGCTCCTGTTTGAACTCGACGCCGCCGACGTGGTTGCGCAATTGCGCCGCGCCGAAGCCAACGCCAACCAGATCCGTGCGCAGATGGACGATGCGACACGCGACCTCAACCGCACATTGCAACTGGTCAAGTCGGGATTCATGTCGGCCGCCGTGGTGGACACCGCGCGCAGCAAGGCGGAATCCTTGCAGGCGCAATACAAGGCGGCGCAGGCGGATGTCGACAGCGCACGCGTCCGCGTCGGCTACATGCACATCGTCTCGCCGATCGCCGGCAAGGCCGGCGCACTCGCCGTGCATCCGGGCAGTCTCGCCCAGCCCGGCGATGCCGCGGCACTGGTGAGCATCGTCCAGTTCGATCCGATTTCGGTGGAATTCACCCTGCCGGAGCGCAATCTGGCCGCGGTGCGCGACGCGCACGCCGCCGGCACTACGCAGGTCAGCATCGATCTCGACGACGGCACAAAACGCACGGGTCAGCTCAGTTTCATCGACAACCGCGTCAACGCAAGCACCGGCACGATCGGCCTCAAGGCAACGTTCGAGAATGCGGACCGTCATCTGTGGCCCGGCGCATACGCCCGGGTCGCGCTGAATGCCGGCATCAGCAAAGGCTCTGTCGTATTGCCGCCGCAGGCGGTGCTCGAAGGGCCCGAAGGCCATTTCGTCTTCCAGGTCGGCGCCGACAACAAGGTTGCCGTGCATCCGGTCAACCTGCTGCGCATCCAGGACAACAACGCCGTCATCGAAGGACTGGACAACGGCGCCACGGTCGTGGTCGAAGGCGCGCGCAGCCTGCGCGACGGTATCGCGGTGACGATCGACAAATCCCCGGCCGCGGCGACAGCGGCCAACGCCAACGGAGCCGCCAAATGAACCTCGCCGGCCTTGCCCTGTCGCGCCCCATCGCGACGACGATGCTGTGGCTCGCGGTTGTCGTCGCCGGCGTGGTCTGCTGGCTGAAGCTGCCGATCTCGGCGCTGCCGCAGGTCGAAACACCGGTGATCGAGGTAACCGCCAAGCTGCCAGGCGCCAGTCCGGAGAACATGTCGACCTCGGTGGCGACGCCGCTGGAAAAGGAGTTCTCCACGATCCCCGGCCTGATCGGCTCTACCTCCGAGAGCATCCAGGGCGAAACCAGCATCCAGCTCGAGTTCGACATCGGCCGCGACATCGACGCGGCCGCGGTCGACGTGCAGGCCGCGCTGTTCCGCATGGGGCGTCAGCTGCCCGCGGAAATGCCGAGCCCCCCGACCTACAGCAAGATCAATCCAGGCGATGCACCGATCTTGCTGATCGGGCTGAATTCGTCCACGCTGCCGCTCAGCGACCTCAACGCCTACGTCGAGAATCTCGTCGTGCCGACGCTGTCGACGATCAACGGCGTCGCCCAGATCGTGGTCAAGGGCGGCAAGCGCTTCGCCGTGCGCGCGGAGATCGACCCCGAGCGCCTCGCCTCACTCGACCTCTCGCTGATCGACGTCGGCAACGCGCTGAAGACCGCGAACTCGGTCACCCCGCTCGGCCAGCTCGACAACTCGCGCCAGATGCTCTCGTTGCAGATGCCGAAGGGTTTGATGAAGGCCGCGGATTTCGCCAATGTCGTCGTCGCCATGCGCAGCGGCCAGACCATCCGCCTGGGCGATCTCGGCCGCGTCTACGACAGCATCGAGAACACGCAGAAGAACAGCGAAATCAATGGCACCGATTCGATTCTGCTGCAGATCCAGCGCCAGCCCGGCGCCAATGTCGTCGAAACGATCGATGCGATCCGCGCGGCGCTGCCGCAACTGCGCTCGGAACTGCCCGGCTCGGTGCGCGTCCGCCTGATGGGCGACCGCTCGCAATCGATCCGCGACGCGATCCACGACGTCAACGTGACTCTGATGCTGACCATCGCGCTCGTCATCATGGTGATCCTGTTGTTCCTGCGCCGCGCCAGCGCCGCGCTGGTGCCATCGATCAGCCTGCCGATCTCGCTGTTCGCGACGTTCGGCCTGATGTACTGGGCTGGCCTGAGCCTCGACAACATCTCGCTGATGGGCTTGACCGTCGCCGTCGGCCTCGTCGTCGACGACGCCATCGTCGTGCTTGAGAACATCATGCGCTACATGGAGGAGGGTCTGTCGCCGCGCGAAGCTGCGCTACGCGGTGCGCGCGAGGTCGGCTTTACCGTCTTGTCGATCTCCATCTCGCTGGTCGCGGTGTTCATCCCGTTGTTCCTCACCCACGAATTGAGCGGCGCGCTGTTCCGCGAGTTCGCCATCGTCGTCTCGCTGGCCATTCTCGTCTCTGCCGCCGTGTCGCTGACCCTGATTCCCGTGCTCGTGCCGATGCTGATCAAGAAAGCGCCGGCGCACGATGAAGCGCGCGGCTGGAACCACGCCTTCGAGGCCGGTTTCGCACGCGCGCTCGAAAGCTACCGCAGCACGCTCGAATGGGCGCTCGCCCATCGCAACGTGGTGCTGCTCGGCGGCACCGCGACCGTCGCCCTCACCGCGATCCTGTACGTCGCCGCGCCCAAGGGCTTGTTTCCGCAGGAGGACACCGGCCAGATCTCGGTCAAGATCAAGACCGGCGAAGACATGTCCTACGAGGGCCGCGTCGACGTCATGCACAAGGTCCAGGCCGGCCTGCTTGCCGATCCCGCGATCGTCACCGTTGCCTCCAAGGTCGACCACGACACAACCGCGCTGACGATCGATCTCAAACCGCGCGGCCAGCGCCCGCCGATGCCCGCGGTCCTCGACGCACTGCGTGCAGAGACCGCGCGCCTTCCCGGAGTCAGCGTGAGCTTCAGCCCCGTGCAGAACCTCAAGGTCGGCTCGAGCACTTCGGACAGCGCCTTCCAGTACACATTGCAATCGGTCGGCGGTGACGATCTCGAACAGTGGTCGAAGAAATTGCTCGCCGAACTGTCGAAGTCACCCGTGTTTGCACAGATCGATACCGACTACGAAACCAACGGCCTCGAAGCGCACATCGACATCGATCGCGACAAGGCCGCGCAGCTCGGCGTCGACATGGCGAGCCTGCGCACCACGCTCAACGCGGCTTTCGGCACGCGCCAGGTGTCCACCATCTACGCGCCGGACGCGGCTTACCAGGTCATCATGGAACTGAAGGACCAATCGCGCCGCGACGAGACCGACATCTCGCGCATCCGCGTGCGCGGCAGCAACGGTGCGCTGATCCCGCTCGACGCCTTCGCCCGCGTCACGCGCGGTAATGGCACGACGGTGGTAGCACACAAGGCGCAGCTGCCGGCGATCAGCTATTCGTTCGAACTCGCCAACGGCAAGTCGCTGTCGGACGCCGCCGACGCGATCGCCGCCGCACGCTCGGCAATCAATCTGCCGCAGACGATCTTCGGCAGCTTCGGCGGTCAAGCCGG
Organism: Pseudomonadota bacterium; assembly: GCA_018240465.1. GTDB lineage: Bacteria > Pseudomonadota > Gammaproteobacteria > Xanthomonadales > Rhodanobacteraceae > Rudaea. Next base: position 57,443 of record JAFEFS010000100.1, on the reverse strand, counting down.
TCTGTTCGAAAAGTCGCGCACCAGCCAGCTCTGGCTGATCGCGATCGCATTGGCCACGATCTATCTCGTCCTCGGCGTGCTGTACGAGAGCTGGATCCACCCGTTGACGATCCTGCTCGGCCTGCCCTCGGCTGCGGTCGGCGGCCTGCTTGCGCTGCGCCTGCTCGGCATGGAACTGAGTTTCATCGCGATGATCGGCATGCTGCTCTTGATCGGCGTGGTCAAGAAGAATGCGATCATGATGATCGACTTCGCCCTGGAGGCGCAGCGCATGCAAGGGCTGCCACCTGGACAGGCAATCCGGCAGGCCTGCCTGCTGCGCTTCCGTCCGATCACGATGACCACGCTCTGCGCACTCGCCGGCGCGCTGCCGATCGCACTCGGCTTCGGCGCCGGCGCCGAACTGCGCCAGCCACTCGGCGTCGTCATCGTCGGCGGCCTGTTGTTCTCGCAATTCATCACGCTCTACATCACTCCGGTACTGTACCTGTGGTTCGACGGGATGACCTCTCGATCGCGCGTGGATTCCTCGTCCGCATCCACCCAGGCCGCTTGAACCGGCGATCGCTCGCAATCCCGCCGCGACAACGGTGGAAATGGACGATTCAGGACATTCCTGCCACACCGCGGCAGAAACGGCGAAACGTTCCCTTTCCTTCACGAACGGGCGTCTGTGCCCGGAAACCACAGCTCCAACCTCCCCTAAGGATTGACCTGCCCGGCGATTCTCGTACCAACCGAAAGTTGCGAAGATGGCTCCCGCCAACGAAGCGAGGAGTCGATGCGGAAGGCACGATTCACTGAAGATCAGATGGTCAAGATTCTGCGCGAGACGGACAAGACGCCGGTCGCACAGGCGGCCGAGCAGTACGGAATCAGCGAGCAGACGTTGTACGTGTGGCGCAAACCCTATGGCAAGCTGGAAGCTGCCGACGTCAAGGAACTGCGCACTCTGCCGCAAGAGAACGCCCGATTGAAGAAGCTGCTGGCCGAACGGGACTTGGCCATCGAGGTGATGAAAGAGATCAGCGCAAAAAATGGCGAGTGCGCCCGCCCGCCGGCGACAGGTGAAGTAGGCGCAAGGGCGTGGCCTGTAGGGTCGAAGTACGTGCGCGCTGATGCAGGTTTCGCTATCGACGCTGAGCTACAAAGCGCTGCATCTGGTGAAGGACGCACCGATGATTGCAGTGATGCGCGAGTAGTCGACGCAGTATCCGCGCTTTGGTCATCGGCGCATTGGTGTATACGTGGAATGCGCCGATCACCTGACGAGTTAGGATGGTGGGCGCCGTCATTGGGCCAAGTCTGACATTATCGACGACGGTTTCCTTTAACTCTTTCGTACTATTGGCATGCACCGCTGTTCCGGTACGACCCGGACGCGAACCCTGTCGTCGATTCCGTCCGATCGCGTTGCCCCGGTTTCCGTCCGCCTCGCGGGCGGGCGGAAGCCGTGGCCAACCGCAGCGAAGATCCGCGATTCAGAACGTGACGAGCAGCGCGACGCGAAAGCGGTCGAGCCAGTCGCGCGGGTCGAACGCCGGCGTGTCATAGGCGTTCTTCGGTTTGTAGTGCGCCCACGTCGCGTTGATCGAGGTCCCCGGATAGATGACGTAGTCGGCGCTGAGCATATGCTGGCGGTAGTTCGTTGCGAGACTCGTGTTGTCCTGCGAGAACGCGGAGAGCACTGCATCGGTCTCGGCGACGGCGTAGCCGTAGCCGACACGCCAGTCGCCGACTTTGCTCGCGCGGCCGAGCAGCACGTCGAGACCATAGCCGGTATCCGCATCGGTTGCCGCGCCGAAGTTGTGCACGTAGTCGCCGACGATGCGCAACGGCCAGCGCTCGCCGAAACCGCTGTAGCTCGCGCCGACGATCAGATCGCCGAGATGAAATTGCGAGAGATAGCTGCCGTTCGGCTTGCGCAGGTTGGTGCGGAAATCGCCCGCATCCGCGCCGGCGGTGCTGCCGAGCGAGTAGTGGTAATACGCGGCGGCGGTGTCGAATTTCCACGGACCCAGCGTGGGCGATTCGTAGACGAACTGGGCGCCGGCCATCGTGCTGTCGGGACCGGCCGCTTGTTCATCGATCACGAAGTAGAGCGCGTTCGCCTTGAACGCGCTGCCGTCGGCCAATGGCAGCTTGTAGTTCGCGCTGATGCCCTGCGGAGTGACGTCGCCGTCCCACACCAGTTCGGTGCGCACGAACGGCTGCGGAATCTTGCCGCCGTAGAACTGGGTGCTGCCGTAGTCGAGTTTGGCGTAGGCCAGGTCGAGGCTGGTCTGGAACTTGTTGTCGAAGTTCGAAAGCTGTACGTCGACGCTGTTCGGATCGTTGTAGTCGCCCGTCACGATGCGCGTGCCGACGCTGACGACGTCGTTCACGGCATAGGTGATACCGAGCCGGCCGCGCACCTGTCCACTGTGCCGGTCCGGCGCGTGATCGTTGGAACTGTCACGCTGCGCGCGCACGCGCAGGTCGCCGGCGATGGCGAACCGTGATGGCGGCGCACTCTGCTGCGGTGCCGGGACGGGTGGAGGCGCAGCGCTTGCCGCGTCGCGCGCGATCGGGTTGATGTCCTTCATCGGATCGGGACCCGGACCGCTCGCCGGCGGCGGCGCGATGCCGACCGACGCTTCGAGCGCGCGAATGCTCGCCTCGGTACGCGTCTGCAGCTCTGCGATGCGCGCCTGTTCCGCGCGCAGCGCTTCGATCTGCCGGCGCACCTCGGCAGCGTCGACTTGCGCAGGCGCAGGCGCCGGTGCAGGCGCGTGCGCCGGCGCCTGCGCGCCGGCTGCGCCGCCGGCGGCGAGCGCAAGCACCGATGCGGTCAGGCCAAGGATGAATTGCGATTGTGCGGGACGGCGAACGCGTGACAAACGCGCGCCGCCTGCATCTTGCGATGTGACGTACATGTGTCTCTCTCCATTTGTTCAGAACTGCGACCCGGTGATTCGGAAAACGGCGCGACGGTGTCGATGCCGAAGCCCGCGGGCGAAGATGCCGGCCCGACGCTGACATCGCCCTGACGCGGCGCGGTTCGGGGCGGTTTTCTCCCTTAATTTTTTTTCAGGAACGCTTCAGGCTGGCGTCAGCTTGCGCGCCTACATTCGCGGCGAACGGACGCAACGATCCGGCGCGGAACGCGCACACGACAAACAACGACAGGGTCCGAATTCGGGGACCTACATTGGGAGGATTGATGTTCGTCAGAACGAGTTTGGCCTCGGCCGTTGCGGCCGGTTTGTCACTGCTTCTCTCACAAGCGGTCCTCGCGCACGACGCGAGCCCCGATACTTCCACTGCGGACGCCGTCGCCAGCAGCGATGCGGCCACTGGCGCAGACAAGGACGAGAAGAAGGAAGAACGCGAGCTGGAGACCGTCCAGGTGACCGGGCGCTTCATCTCCAAGGGCGCACACAGCGCGATGAAGCAGGATCTCGATGTGCGCGACACGCCGTACTCGACCGCCGACTATTCGCAGGCGTTCATGAAGGCGATCCAGACGACCAACCTGACCGACCTCTACCAGTACATGACCGGCATATCGCGCGGCGGCGTGACCGGCTACGACATCTCGATCCGCGGCTTCAAGACCACGCAGGCCGACCAGGGCGCGATCCTCGTCGACGGCCTGCCCGGCCTGGCCGGCCGCTTCGGCTCACCGCCGACGGTGATGGCGCAGAACATCGAGGTGGTCAAGGGTCCGGCCTCGGTGCTGTACGGTGAAGCGCAACCGGGCGGTTTCGTCAACATCGTTACCAAGAAGCCGGAAGAAAAAACCGCAGGCAGTCTCGACCTCACGGCCAAGACCTATGACGGCTACGGCATCGGGCTCGGCGACCACATGAGCTACGTCGGCGACCTCGACCTCACCGGCCCGATCGACAAGGACCACAACCTGCTCTATCGCTTCGTCGCGGAGCTCTCCGACAACAACACGTTCCGCAACGACTGGGAGCATGCGCGCTACATCGCGCCGAGCATCACCTGGCGCATCAACGACGGCACCACGCTGCGTCTCTCCGGGGAATATCGCCGGCGCAACAACGCCTACGACTACTACCTTGCCGCACCGAACAAGGACGCGAGGCTGATTGCACCGATCACGACGAAGTACCAGGAACCCGGCGACCTGCAGCAGGAAGGCGGTCGTTCGGCGACCGCTGCGCTCGAACACGATTTCGAGAACGGCGGCGTGTTCAACTTCTCCGTGCGTCACGTACGCGGCTGGGATACCGCCCAAGGTTACGACACCGTCGCGGTGCTGAAGGACCTCGTCACGCTGCAACGTCGCGCACGCGGGCAGAACAATCACCGCAGCTACGACTATTTCGATACGAACTACACGCAAACGATACAGACCGGGCCCATCGAGCACAAAATCCTCGCCGGCGTCGGCGGCGGCACCAATCGCACCGACTTCCTGCGCTTGCAGTTCTACAATGGCCCGACCTCGGGCCCAACCTCGATCCCGGGGCCGAAGTCGATCAACGTCAGCGTCTACAATCCGGTATACGGCGTGTCGCCGCCGCTGTCGGCTTTCCCGCCCGGCCCGCTCAACGACCGCGTGACGACCGAGAGCAACGCCGGCGCCTACGTCTCCGACGTGATGACGCTGTCGGAACACTGGAAAGCCAGTTTCGGCCTGCGCTACACGAAGGACCATACGTATCAGACCGAGCACGTCTACCCGCCGTTCACGAGCAGCGCCAAGTCTTCGGATGACGTGCTGCCAACCGCCGGCATTCTCTATCAACCAAACGAGGACTGGACGTACTACTACAGCTATTCGACCTCGTTCATCGCGCCCTCGCCGACCGCGCAGGCCGCCGACGGCAGCAACCCGTTCCAGCCGACCACGTCCCATCAGAATGAAGCCGGCATCAAGGCCAGCCTGCTCGATGGCCGCGTCACGTCGACGGTCGCCCTGTTCGATATCCAGAAGACCAACACCCTTGCCGTCGCCGCCTGCAACGCCGGCGTGCCCGGCACCTGTTCGGTGCAGGTCGGCGGCGAGCGCTCGAAGGGCTACGAGTGGGAAGTCGACGCCCAGCCGCTGGAAAACTGGCATGTCCTGTTCGGTTTCGCTCATGCCAACGCGAAGGTGGCCAAGTCGAACGGCAACTCGACCACACCGATCGCCGACACGCGCCTGACCAATGCGCCGCTCAACAGCGCGCACATCTGGTCGCGCTACGACTTCGCCGAAGGCCCGCTGAAGAACTTCGGCATCGGTCTCGGCGTGACCTATTCCTCCGAGATTCGCGGCAGCCAGCCGACGCCGGCCGACCAGCGCGTGCTGATCCTGCCGGGCCACGTCGTCACCGACCTGGCCTTCTACTATCTGGCGATGGACAAGTTCCCGGTCACGCTGAAGATCGGCAACCTGTTCGACAAGACCTATTACGAAGGCGTCAACTCCACGTTGAACGAGGTCGGCATCGTGCCGGGTTCGCCACGCTATGTTCAGGTCTCCGTGAAGGTTCCTTTCCTGTGAACAACTGCCATCGTTCGCTCCCGCGCAGTTTCGCCCGCTGCGTGCTCGCCGCCGCCCTGATCGCAGCCGCTATCGGCACGGCTTCGGCGGCCGAGACAACTGCCGCCACCGCGGCCGTCTCGCTGCCGGCGACGCCGACCCAATACGTCGAATGGGTGGGCCCGCCGCGCGCGGCAACCAAACCGCAGACCGAAGCGGAAGTCGAGGCCGGCAAGAAGAACGGCCGCACCCTGCCCGAACTGGAGTTGCTGCAGCCGACGCTGGATCCGGCGCTGCCCGCCTACCAGCCGCGTCGCGACATCAAGCTCGCTGGCACGTTCAAAGGCGCCGCATCGGACGTGTTGCCCGGCCTCGCCAACGCCTGGTTCGCCGCGTTCCGGAAAATCTACCCGAACGTGAACCTCAGCGTGGCACCGCCTTACGCGGGCAGTCTCGGCGCGAAAGAGCTGGTCAAGCAGAACATCGACTTCGTCTTCGTCTCGCGCGAGCTCAAGCCCGACGACGTGACCGAGTTCCAGGCGAAGTTCGGCTATCTGCCGACCAGCGTGCCGATCAGCGGCGGCAGCTACCGCCACTTCGGCTTCCTCGACGCGGTCGGCTTCTTCGTCAGCCGCGACAATCCACTCGACCAGATCAGCTTCGCCCAGCTCGACGCGATCTTCTCGAGCACGCACCATCGCGGCGGCAAGCCGATCACGACCTGGGGCCAACTCGGCCTGACCGGCGAATGGGCGGACAAGCCGATCCACGCTTACGCGCTCAAGCCATGGAACGGTTTCGAGGAATTCGTGCGCCAACGCGTGCTCAGCAGCGACGGCAAACGCGGCGAATGGAATGAGGCTGCCCACTACGACAAACTCGTCTTCCCGATGGCCAAGCACGCCGCCGAGGACCGCTATGCGATCGGCTACACCGGCGTCGCCTACGTCGATGCGCCGGTGAAGATGCTCGCGATCGGCGAGAACGATGCTGGTCCGTTCTATTCGCCGACCTACGAGAACGTCGCACGCGCAACCTATCCGCTGTCACGATTGATCTACTTCAACGTCAACAAGGCTCCCGGCAAGCCGTTGAATCCGGTCCTCGCCGAATTCCTGCGCTTCGTGCTGAGCCGCGAAGGCCAGCAGCTCGTACGCGACCAGGCGCTGTACATGCCGTTGCGTGCCGGCCAAGTCGCCAGCGCGCGTGCCCTGATCGAAAAGTGATTCGCTTCTTCAGCCTCGTTCCATCCGTTCAACTGGAGGTTTCCCTGATATGAAAACGAAATTCAATACGCGCCGCGTCAAGGCGCTCGCTCTCGCCGCCGCCTGCACCGCCGCGCTCGCGGCCGTCTTCTCGCCATCCGCGTTCGCGCTCAAGTACGCGGCGGTCGAGCACCATCTCAAGGTCGATCCGGCGATGCCGACGTGGACTCCCGCCCAAGTGGCTACCGTGCCGGAGGAAGAACTCGCTCTCGTCGGCGCCGACGTGATGGACGAATTGTGCCTGGGCTGGGCGAAGATCTTCCGCAAGGCCTATCCGCACCTTTCCGTGGTCCTCGACCTGCGCGCCTCGGGCGCCGGCGCCCCCGGCCTGATCGCCGGCGCGAAAGCGCCCGATTCCGTGATTGCGCCGGTCGGCCGCGAAATGCTCCCCGCCGAAGAGAAAGCGTTCGTCGACAAATTCGGCTACGAGCCGTTCCGCATCAAGGTCGCGACGGGCAGCCTCGGCTCGCTCGGCAAGACCGCGACCTCGATCATGCTGGTCGACAAGGACAATCCGATCAAAGGTCTTTCGTTGGCGCAGCTCGACGCGATGTATTCGACCACGCGCAAACGCGGCGATGCCGACATCAAGACCTGGGGCGACCTCGGCCTGACCGGCAAGTGGGCGACGCTGCCCGTGCACAAATATGGCTTGAAGGCGCCAAACGGCATTGAGTGGTTCTTCAAGATCAACGTCATGGACATGGGCGACTACAAGAACGACATCGAGTTCGTCAAGGGCAAGGGCTTCACCCACGCCTTCAACGTCGCCGCCGAAGACATGGCGAAGAATCCGGGCGGCATCACTTACGCCATGCTTGCGAACGTCGAGCCGAACGTCAAGGTCGTGCCGCTCTCGGTCAAGGACGGCGGCCCGTACATCGCGCCGACTTTGGAGACCGTGTACGACCACAGCTATCCGCTGAGCCGCTTCGTCTACATCTACGTCAACCGCAAGCCGGGCACGCCGCTCGAGCCGAAGGTCAAGGAATTCCTCAAGATGGTGCTGAGTAAGCAGGGTCAGGAAGTGGTCGCCCAGGAAGGGGTATACATTCCGCTGCAACCCAAGGTAGTGAAGGAAGAGTTGGCCAAGCTCGAATGATCCGCCCGGGCGGCGCGGAACCGACAAAAAAATGCCAGTCATGACCAGCGTCTCGCGCCGCGCCTTCCTCGCCACCTGCATGGGTACCGCTGCTTGCCTGCGCGCCCGTGCCGGGCATGCGGAACCGCCGCTGCCGACCTACGCGGCGGCGGCGATGACCGCGGGCCGGCTGCGTTTCAGCGGAGCCGACACGATGCACGATCTCGTTGCCGCCTGGGCGCGCGGATTCAACCGCTTCCAGCCGCGTGTCGGGATCGACAACGCCGCGACGAAACTGTCCGCGGAAGGCTTCGATGCGCTGCTCGACGGCCGTGCCGACGTCGTCACGTTCGTGCGTGAGCCGTTCCCCAGCGAACTCGATGCGTTCGCGCGCAAGTTCGGCTACGCGCCGACGCTGGTCAATGTCGCCGGCGGCAGCTACGCGACCAAGAGCGGCACGCATGCACTCGCGATTTTCGTCAACTCGGCCAACCCGATCGCGCGCATCAGCCTCGACGAGCTCGATGCGATCTATTCGAAGGACCGGCGCCGCGGCGGCAAGGCCATCCTGACCTGGGGCCAGCTCGGTATCGGCGGCGACTGGGAGTCGCGTCCGATTCACGTCTACGGCATGCCGCACCTGCGCGAAAGCGGCAACCCGCCGGGCATCGTCAATTTCTTCCAGCAGCGCGTACTGCGCGGCGGCGAGTTCCGCGAGGACATCCGCGAGCAGGCCGACCGGCCCGGCGAAACCGCCCTGGACGCGATCGTGCGCCGCGTCGCCGAAGACTCGCGTGGCATCGGCTACAGCGGCTTCGCCTATGCGGCGCCCGGGACGAAGACACTGGCACTCGCGGAAGCACTGCATGGACATGGACCGTACTTCGCCGGCACTCCGGACGAAGTCGCGCACCGCGACTATCCGCTGTCGCGACAGATATATCTCGGAATCAACCGCGTGCCGGGCAAGCCGCTGCAACCCGCGCTGCGCGAATTCCTGCTTTTCGTCCTCAGTCGGCAAGGCCAGTTGATCGCAGCCAACGATCGCATGCGCTTCCTGCCGCTGACTCCCGCGCAAACGTGGGCGTCGCGCAACGCGCTGCTCGGCGCAGGCGGATGAAACGGCACGCGCGTCGATCGCCGTACCGCGGCATCGCGTTGGCATTGTCGCTGGTCACGGCAGCCGGCGCGCCATGCGCCGACGTCGATCCCGCCCTGCCGCGATACGTTGCGGCGGTCGCGCCCGTGCCGCGCGATGCTGCCTGGCTGACGGCGGACGGCGCGATTCGCATCGTCGGCTACAACGACATGCACGACATGTTCGACGCCTTCGTCGCGCGCTACACCGCCGCCTATCCGGGCACCACGTTCCGCCTTGAACTGACTGGAACGCGCGCCGCGCCGCCCGCGCTCGCCGCCGGCACGAGCGCACTCGCGCCGATGGGCGCCGAATTCACCCCGGACCAGCTCGCCGGCTATCGCCGCGCCGCGCGCGCGGCGGACCCGATCGAATTCCGCATCGCGCATGCCTCGCTTGATCCCCGCGCGCTGAGCGGCCCGCTCGCGGTGTTCGTGCACGCCGACAATCCGCTGCGTTCGCTCACGTTCGCGCAACTCGCACTCGTCTTTACCGGCAAAGCGGCCCGCTGGCGCGATCTCGGCATCCGGGGCGCCCTGGCCGAACAGCCGATCCACCGGTACGCGCTCGAACCCGACACGCCACTTGCGCTTTCGTTCTACGGGCGCGTGCTCGGCGCGACCGCGCCGACTCACCCCGACGCGCAGTTCCACCAGTCGAGCGACGTGATCCGGCATGTCGGCGCGGATCCCGGGGGAATCGGCTTCGGCGCGGCGATGCGCGGCACCGAACAGGTGCACGCAGTCGCGCTTTCAGCCGAACCCGGCGCGCCGGCGGCAATGCCGACCGAGGCCGACATCCGCGCCGGCCGCTATCCGCTGGACCGCTGGCTGTTGATCTATGCACGCCCGCCGCTGACCCCGTTTGCGCGCGAGTTCCTCCGCCTCGTGTTGTCGCGCGACGGCCAGCAACTCGTCGCCGCCACGCCGCAGCGCTACCTGCCGCTGTCCGCCGAGGAAGCCGCTCGCGAACGCGAAAAGCTGCACTGATCCCTTGCAATATGATCGCGCGCCGGGACCGCCAAGCGTCAGACGGCCCCCGGCCGACCGACAAATACACGCGTGCGATACGACACGCTGACCTTGCCGTCGCACGCGTGGCTGGTGAAAAGTTGCGCCAGCTTGCGCACGGCGCATTCGCCTTGCGGCGTGCCGCGGGCGGGCATCGCCGAACGCGACAGCGCGAGACTGATCAAGCCGTCGCGATCGAGTTCCTGTGCATGCCCCAGGTCGAACTGGCGGTAACCGGTCGCATCGAAGAATGCCGGCACTCGTGACAGGTCCTGGCGGCGGTCGAGCATGGCCTGCCGGCCGCCGCCGAATTCACCGAGCAATTCATTCAGCGCCTTCTGCAACGGGTCGGTCAGCGGCCGCGTATTCCAGACGAGAACTACGCGGCCGTCGGGCTTGAGAACCCGCAGCCACTCGCGCCGCACCGCCTCGATGTCGAACCAGTGGAAGGCCTGCGCAGCAGTGATCACGTCGACCGATGCGTCGCCGAGCGTGGTCGCCTCGGCACTCGCCGCGATGCTGCGGTACTTGCGGTACTTGCCCAGCGCCGCATCGGCTGCGGCGAGCATCTCCGCGTTCGGTTCGATCGCGATGACGCTGTAGCCACGGTAGAGCAGTTGCCCGGTGAACAGCCCCGTGCCGGCCGCGACATCGGCAATCTGTGCGGCCGGAAACAGGATGCGGTGTTCGCGCATGCGCTCGAACAGCGCTGCCGGATAGCGCGGCCGCGCGGCGGCATAGTCGGCCGCCTTGGTCGAAAAGGCCCCCGTCGCACCGTCGATCGGCCCGAATTGCGCCACGAGCGCGTCGAGATCGGGCCCGGATCGCGTGTTCATCCCGGCACTCTTGCCCGATGTTGATCGTCTGCGCCCATCAGTCTCAACTGAAGTGCGCCAGCGCGATCAGACTCAGCGTTACCGTGATCGCGCCGCCGATGCGCGTGGCGATCTGCGCGAATGGCATCAGCACCATGCGGTTGGCCGCGGTAAGGATGGCGATGTCGCCGGTGCCACCCTGGCCACTGTGGCAGGCGTTCACGATTGCGGTCTCGATCGGATACATCTTGATCCAGCGCCCGACGTAGTAGCCGGTGGCCATCAGCGACAGCACGGTGACGACGATGGTGATCAGGTTGGCGATGTGGAAAGCGGCCATGAGCTTGTCCCACGGCGTCATCGCCACACCGACCGCGAACAGCAGCGGATAGGTCACGCCGACCGAGAAGAACTTGTAGACCGCGTATGCGCCCTGGCGCAACTGCGGCGAAATCATGTGCGCGAGCTTGGCTGCCACGGCCGCGAACAGCATCGTGACCGGCGCGGGGAATCCCAACAGCTTGTAGCCCATGAGGCCGATCATGTAGAGCGTGATCGCCGTCAGCGCCGCGGCGGCGATGTGGGAAACGTCGACGTGCTGGCCGACTTCCTCTTCGCTGGCCTCCATTTCGTCGTGCTCACCGGGCTGCAGGCGACCCTCGCCGGTCAGGTGCGGATATTTCTTGCCGAGTGCGTTGAGCGCGCCCGCGGCAAGGATCGCGGTGAGGCTGCCAAGCATGACGATCGGCAGCACTTCGGCGAACAGGTCGCCCTGCTTCTGGTGCAGGATGTCGGCATAGCCCATCGACAGCGGAATCGCGCCCTCGCCGACCCCGCCGGCCATGATCGGCACGACGATGAAGAAGAACGTGTGATGGGCGCCGAGACCGAGCAGCGTGCCAACCAGCGTTCCGACGATGGCCGCAACCACCGATCCGGCGGCGAGCGGCACGAAGATCTTGAGGAAGCCCTTGATGAGCACGCCGCGATCCATGCTCATGATGCTGCCGACGATGATCGCGGCGATGAACAGGTAGAGGAAGTTCGTCGACTTGGTGAAATCGGTGACGTTCTTGACCACGACGTCGGGAATGAGTTTGTAGAACACCAGCGCCGACGGGATGAATGTGGCGAAGATCGCCGCCGCGCCGATGTTCTTGATCACCGGAATGCGCTTGCCGACCTCGGCGCAGGCGAAACCACCCACGGCGAGGACGGCAATGCTCACATTGATTTCGGCGGGCAGCGCGCCGAGATGAACAAATCCCGCGATCAGCGCCAGCAGTACGACGAAGACCGGCACCGGCACCACGCCGACGCGAAGTTCCATGAGCCGCCACCATGCGTTCGGCCAGAACGGTTCGGCGGCGATGGCCGCTGGTTTGTTGACGGGGGATACATTCGACATGGTTCGGGTCCTTGTTTGCGACTTTCGTGGTTCGGCGTGCTGAAAACCGCGATCAACGCGCGTAGGTGAGCACGGTGAACGTGTTGTCATAGTAGGTGTTCGGATAGAACGTGGTCACCGCCGTGTTGATCTTCTTCGCCGGATCGGCCACGCCTTCGGCCGTTACCGTGTACACCTTCTTGGTCTTCGGATCGAGCGCCATCGTGCGCGCGTACGGCCGCGTGGTTGCCGCCTCGACGAGCTTGTAGCTGTCAGGGGTTTCCTGCCTGTAGATCACCAGGTTCGCGTCGACCCCGTTCGAGGTGTAGATCTCGCGCGTGGCCGGGTCGAAAACGACGCCGTCGACACCGTGGCCGATCGGCAGCGTGGTGACCACCTTGCCGCTGCCCGCGTCGAGCACCGCGAGCACGGGCTTCTCGCTGCGGCAGCCGACGAACACACGCTTGCTCGCCGGATCGTAGTCGAGGCCGGTCGGCTGCACGCAACCGTCCGTCGGGTACTCGGCGAGCATTTTGCGCTGCGCGACGTCGACCTTGATGACCTTGTTCTTGTCGCGCAGGGCGACGAACATGTTGCCCTCGCCGTCCGGCGCCGAGCCGTCGATCTTGTTGGCGTCGACAGGCAGCGTGCCGGCGACGGTGCCGGTCTTCGCGTCCATGAACGCGAGCGCGTGGCTGTCACCCATCGTGAACACGAGCTGTTTGGACTTCGGATCGTAGAACACCGAATCGGAGTCCTTGCCGAACGGCACGCGCTTGATCGTCTTCAGCGTCGACAGTTTGAACATCGTCGAGCTGCCGTCCTCGTTCGCCGTGTAACCGAGATCGAATTCGGGCACGAGGCGGATCGCACCGGCGCCTTCGGAATCCTCGAGCGTCTTGACGACCTGCTTCTTCGCCAAGTCGAACACCGCGGCGCCGTCGTCGCGCCGGCCGATGAACAGGTACGGGCGCGTCGCGTCAAGCGCCACGTAGTCCCAGTCGGGCGACTTGCCCTTGAGCACCGTCGTCGACTCGAGGTGGTAGAACTTCGTCGCTGGTGCATCCGCGGCAAAGCTCGACGCGGACATCGCCAGTGCGGCCAGGACGACGCAAGTAAGGGCACGGGTAACTGTGGACGATTTCATCTCTTGGACTCCGTTTGGTTTTTTACTGTGGTTGCGATCAGGTTGCCGATACGGACGGGGTTCGAGGCGACGATCGGATGGTCCGCCTGGTCGGCGTCGCGTGGACCTCGGTATGGGCCACTCGCGGATACGCGGCCGCAGTCCGATCCATCAATGGTTGGGCATGGATTTCGTTCGGAGCGTCGGCAGTATGAACCGCGGCGGCACCGGCAAGCGCAGTGAGCAGTGTTGCGATACGGATCACTTCTTCCTCCCGGTGCCGGCTTGGCCGGCTTTATTGATAGTCCGTCCCGTTCCGTTCCCCGATGATCGAAAACCCATCCCATGGCGTAGCGTGACGCGTACCGTAGCCGGACTACCTTTCGGCACCCTGAAACTGCCATTAAAGAGAATTCAGACTGATGCTGCGGCACGGGCGGCATCTACGAATGCGCTCCCATTTTTCCTGCGGCTGTGGTCGGCGAAGATGCGCGCGCGCCGGTTCGTGATCGAGTCCGGCATGCTGGAAGAACAATCGTCATCGCTGCCCGGCAGGCCGCCGCGTACCTCTAAGGAAAGCCATTCACAGCCTACCTGAGGACGTCGAAACTCAGCAGTTCCGCCTTGCCGGCGCTGCGGCCGGGCGAAGCGGCGACGTACAGTCGGTGCAGTTCCGGCACGAGGATGCCGGTCGTTGCACCCGGCGCCGAAGCGACCGGCGGAAGCTCTTCGTAGTGGTCGCGATCCTTCTCGGCGAACACGCCGATGTAACCCTCCCCGCCGAGCGCATACACGCGCCGGTTGACTTTGTCGAACAACACCTGGTTGCAGGTCGCGGGGGCCTTGAAGCTGGCGACGGTAGCGCCGGTGTCCGCGTCGAGCACGAACAGCCGGCTCGGCGCGCGCGTGGCGACGAACAGGCGGCGCGTCGCCTCGTCGAATGCGAGCGGTACGTTCCTGCGCGCTTCCGCGATCGGCCAGGTGGCGATGATGCTGCGCGTATTCTTGTCGACCACGGCCATTTCATTTTTGCCGGTCACGTTGACGTAGACCCGATCACCGTGTTCCTCGAGCACCAGCGCGCCGACGCGATCGGCGGCGAATTTCAGCTCGCCGTAGTTCCTGCCGGTATACGGATCGATCTCGACCAGCCAGGAATTGGGCTGGTGCATGTTGTACCCGCCGGCGACGAGGTACAGACGTTTGCGCGTGGCGTCGTAGCCCATCCATTCGGCGCCACTGGTATGCCGGAACGAACCGATGATCTGGTAGCTCGCTCCATCGATCACCTTGGTCGCGCCGTCCGAGCCGGTCTGGGTGACGATGAGCCTGTCCGCGTCCGCCAGATAAAGCAAGCCGTGCGGCGCACCGACTCCGGCAATGCTGCGAATATGCTTGCCCGAACCGAGCTCGAACACTTCGAGGGTATCGTGATCCTGCGCCGCGAGGAACAGGCGGTTGCCCTTGAGATCGACCGCGAAATGCTCGAAGTTGCCCGTATAGCCCGGCAGCTCGATCCGGTTCAGGGCTTCGAGCGCATGCGTCGGCTCCGCCGTTGCCGCGGACATCATCACGGTGGCGGGCGATTGCCCTGCCAGGACAACGGCCAGGGTGGCGAGCAGGGACCGCAATGACAGACGCATCGACATGATTCCGCTTCTTGTTGTCCTGAAACCGTTTTCACCTTCCAGCAGCCGACTGCAGTCTGACCGTAGCAGCTCAACCTTTCGCCGCCCTGAAGCGATTCTTAAAAACAATTCAGATTGGTGTTGCAGCGCAGATGGCGTTCGCGCACGCAGTCTGATCTATTTGTTGCGGACATTCGCGACGCGGCATCCACCCATGAAAATCCTGATCGTCGAAGATCAACAGCGCCTCGGCGAATTCCTCAGGCAGGGGCTGACCGAGCGCGCATACACGGTAAACTGGGTGCGTACCTGCGCGGACGCGCGCGACGCGCTGTGCGAAACCAAATACGACGTGATCGTGCTCGATCTCGGTTTGCCCGATGGCGATGGCCTTACCCTGCTGCGTGAGTGGCGGCAGAGCGGCTTCGTCGAGCCAGTGCTGATCCTCAGCGCGCGCGATACGGTCGACGACCGCATCGCCGGCCTCGATCACGGCGCCGACGACTACCTGCAGAAGCCCTTCAGCTTCGAGGAATTGCTGGCGCGCGTGCGCGCCCTGATCCGCCGCCAGGGCGCGGTGAAGCAAACCATGCTCGAACATCGCGGCATTCGGCTCGACCTGCTCAACCACACGGTCCACATCAACACCAGCGCCGTCGAGCTGACCAGCCGCGAGTTCGCCCTGCTCGAAATCTTCATGCACAACCCGGGCCGCACGCTCACGCGCACGCTGATCTCGGAAAAAATCTGGGCGTCGCACTATGACATCGACACCAACCTGCTCGACGTCTACATGAGTCGTCTGCGCGGCAAGCTCGAGCCGGCTTTCGACAAGCCGCTGTTCAAGACCGTGCGCGGCGTCGGCTACCAGATGATCTGAGCGCGGCACGATGCTGATGCGCCACTCGTTCGGCTTTCGCCTCGCGGCCTGGTACGCCCTCGCCGCGACGGTTACGCTCGCCTGCCTGTTCGTCATCGGCCACGAGTTGCTGTACACGCGCCTGATGCACGGCCTCGACCTGCTCAACAACTCGGAGGCGCGCCAGCTGAGGACGCGCCTCGGCCCCGACTACGCCAATCTCGATCTGGAGGCGATCGACCAGCGCATCCGCGAAGTGACCGAGTCCGCCTCGGTGTTGTTCTACGTCAACGTGCACAACACCGCGAACAACATCATGTTCTATTCGCACAATCTCAACGGCGTGACGATTCCCGACGTCAAGGGTGAGCACCGCTATGACGCCGTGATACCGGGCGTGGGGCCGGTACGCGTGGCCGAATACGTCCACGACGGCCTCGACATCGTCGTCGCCACGTCGTCCGCCCAGGCCAACGCCACCATGCGCGACTACGTAGTCGTGTGCACCGCGCTGCTCGTCGCGATGCTGCTGGCCAGCATCGGCATCGGCTATGGTCTCAGCCGGCTTGCGCTGCGGCCGGTGCGCATGATTGCCGAGACCGCGCGCCTCATCGGCTCCGACAATCTCGGCGAGCGCATGCCTGTGGCCGAGGTGCGCGACGAAATCTCCGATCTCGCGCGCCTGCTCAACGAGATGTTCGACCGCCTCGAAACCTCGTTCAACCAGATCCGCCGCTTCACCGCCGAAGCCTCGCATGAGCTGAAGACACCGCTGTCGCTCGTGCGCCTGCACGCCGAGAAGCTGGTCATCGAAGGCAAGTTCGTGCCGGCGCAGGAGGAGGCGCTGCACATCCTGCTCGAAGAAGTGAACTACCTCGACCGCATCATCGACCGCCTGCTGTTCCTCTCGCGGGTCGATGCCAAGGTCACGCGTCTGGACCCCGTCGCGCAGGATCCGGGCCCGTTCCTGCGCGGCTTCGCACCCGATGCCGGCGCACTGGTCGAAGACCGTGGTCTGCATTTCCGTTTCGCCCACTCCGGCAACGGTACGGCCCGCTTTGACGCGAAATGGATCCGCCAGGTACTGCTCAATCTGGTCAGCAACGCGATCAAGGCATCTCCGGCCAATGGCGAGGTCCGGCTCGCGTCGGACCTGGACGACGACACCTGGCGCGTCGCCGTCGAGGACGACGGTCGCGGCCTGCCGTCGACGGAACTCGAGCACATCTTCGAGCGCTTCGTGCGCGTGCCGGGCACCGGCTACGACGACGGCAAGAGCAGCGGCCTGGGCCTGAGCATCTGTCGCAGCATTCTCGACCTGCACGGCGGCCGCATCCATGCCGAGAACATCGCGCCCAACGGCGGGCTCAGGGTGGTCTTCGAGATCCCCGGCTGACTTCCGCCGTCGGCAGCTCATCCAGGCCGTAGCGACTACGCGCGCGGCGTCGCTCCGGTCTGTTCCAGCCACAGGCGACGCAGTTGGCGCGCCGAACCCAACCCGGCCATCGTCGCCGCCGATTCGACGCTGACGCCGGTAGCAAGCGCCTGCCTGGCCAGCGCATAGCGCAAGCGCACGTGGTAGTCGCGCACCGACATGCCGGTGGCCTCGCGGAAATGCCGGGTCAGGGTGCGCACGCTGACGTGGGCGCGCGCGGCCAGACGCGGCAGCGGCCAGCGCTCGTGCGCGGCACGCGCAAGCGCGTCCTGTGCGCGATGAATACCGGCGTCCATGTGATTGCGCCCTTCCAGCCATGGCGACAATGCGGCATCTTCGGGCCCACGGCGCAGATAGACGACCATGTGCCGCGCGACTTCGACCGAAAGCTGCGGGCTGGCGAGTTCGGCGATCAGGTGCAGGGCGAGATCGATACCCGCGGTGATGCCGGCGCTCGTGTAGCAGCCGCGATCTTCGACGAACACGCGGCTGTCGAGCACTTGCGCCCGCGGCGCCTCGCGACGCAACGCTTCGATCTCGAGGTGATGCGAGGTGCAACGGCGTCCGTCGAGCAGACCCGCGCGCGCGGCGAACAGCGCGCCGGCACAGACGCAGGCGAAGCGCCGCGGCGTGCCGCCGACTTCGCGCAGCCAGCGCACCAGCGCGCGCCCCGGCTTGGAGGCGAGCGCCGCCTCGTCGTTCGTGGAGCCACAGACGATCAGCAGGTCCTCTGGCCACAGCGCGGCGGGCAGCGGCTCGACGCGCCCGAGCACCACGCCGAGCGAGGTGCTGGCTGCCGCTTCGGCCGCAGCCACGCGCACGCGAAACGCACCGCCGCGCGCCGCAGCGATGCGGAATGCCTCGGCCGGCCCGGCGAAGTCGAGCAGAACCAGATCGGGCGGCAGGACGAACCAGACGTCGATCGGCTCCACGTCGCGTGCGTCACTCGTGCGCAAGCGCTTCCTCCACGCGCGCGATGCGTGCGAAGCGCCCGCGCAGCACCAGTTCGGTGCGCTCGCGGATGTCCTGCACACTGAAGGTCTTGCCGCTGCGTGGATCGGTCATCGGGAAGGTCAAGGTCGCGTCACCGACGAAATCCACCTCGTAGCCGAGATCGGATGCGACGCGCGCGGTCGTCTCGCAGCACTGCTCGGTGCGGATGCCGGCCACGATCAGGCGGCGGATTCCGCGCCTGCGCAGCCAGTGGTCGAGCCCGGTGTCGGTGAACGCATTGTGCACGTGCTTGACGAACTCGACCGCGTGCGTTGCCGGCATCCACGGCAGCGGCTTGACCAGGCCGCTGGCGTGCGCGAACGGGCCATCGCCGTCCTCGTGCAGGATGCGCACGACCGGCCAACCCTTCGTCGTCGCGCCATCGATCAGCTTGACGATGTTCGCGCGGAATGCCGGCACGTCGTCCTCGCGCCAGTAGTCGCGCGCGGGAAAGGACTGCTGCACATCGATGCTCAGCACGGCGGTGTCGATTTCGCCCATGGTAAACTCCTTGCAGTTTCGTGAGGCCTTCATCGTGCGCCACTCGCGTCGCGCGAACGAGCCGCGTTCGAGACGAGTATGGGACAAATCGGGCCAACTCTCCACGGCCACAAAAGACACCACAACCGGACAGACCGCGCATGCTCACTCCGCCCATCGACCTTGCGAAATGGATTGCCGCGCATCGCGACGAGCTCAAGCCGCCGATTGGCAACAAATGCATCGTCGACGGCGACTTTATCGTCATGATCGTCGGCGGCCCGAACGCGCGCAGCGACTACCACTGGGACGAAGGCCCCGAATTTTTTTACCAGATCGAAGGCGAGATGCTGCTCAAGGTGCAGGACGACGGCCGTGCGCGCGACATCCCGATCCGCGCCGGCGAAATGTTCTACCTGCCGCCGCGCGTGCCGCACTCGCCGCAACGCATGGCCGGCGGCATCGGCCTCGTCATCGAACGCAAGCGCCTGGCGCACGAACGGGACGGCCTGCTCTGGTACTGCGCGGACTGCAACCACAAGCTCTACGAAGAATACTTCCACCTGCACGACATCGAGAAAGACTTCCCGCGTGTATTCGAGCGCTACTATCGCTCGCTCGAGGCGCGCACCTGCAAGGCCTGCGGGCAAGTTGCCGCAGTGCCGGAGAAATATCGGCCAGCCTGAGCGGCGCAACGAGGAAAGCTCCGCCCCGGCGAGGAAGCCCCGGCGAACGAAGGGAAGTGATCGTCGCTCTTGGCATGGCAACGCTATTTGCCGGACGCCCTGACCGGAATGGGCACGCCGCATACGTCGATGTGGCCCAACGGCACCTTGTAGAATTCGTCGATGCGGTTGCGCCGCGATTCGATCAACGCGGCGAACGTCGGCGTGTCGGTGCGCATGATTTCGAGGTTCGTGCGCTCGGCCGCGGGCACATCGGCGGCCAGGCGTACGCGCTCGATCTTCACGCGCTGCTCGGGCTTGTCGTAGAAGCCCATGTTTGCACCGCCGCGCGGCAAGCTGGACAGCAACTCCATGCCCTGCACGACGCGCCCGACCGCGGTGATGTTGCGCTCCAGCCAGCGCGGCGCCTGACCGATCACGGCGTACATCTCCGCGCCGCTGCCCGAATCGGCATCGAGATCGCGGCCGACGCCGACCGTGCCGTAGCAGTGCGCGAGCCAGGCCTGCCCGAGCGCGGGGTCGCGCGCGCTCGGAAAGTCACCGGAAAACCCGGACTGCGCCGCCCAGCCGTCGACATCGGGCAGACGCACGAACGGCAGCTTGTCGCCGCCTGGCGACACCGAGAATTCTGCCTTGATCGCGCGCCTGGCGGTCTTGATCGACCGCGGCTGGTTCGCCTCGCCGCGGCGCGCATCCGCGTACGGATCTCCCCATTGCGCGACGTAGTTGTCCTGCACGCGCACGATGGCGAGGCCGTCGAAGTACCCTTCCCTGACCAGCGCCTTGATGTTGGCGATGTGGTTTGGCGCAAACGCGGGCGCAAGCTCGATGACGACGCGCCCGGCCTTGAGATCGAGATACAGCGTGTTGGCCGGATCGAGCGCGTGCCAGTCGGAGGGCTTCGCCGCCTTGACGACATCGGCCATCGTCGGTGGTCTCGCCGCCCCGCCATCGGCTGCGAATGCCGCGCCCGTCGTCATGCAGGTCAATGCCGCAAAGCACGCAGCGCCGAGACGGCGGAATTCCACTTCCATCGCAGTTCCCCATTTCGTTGGATTGGATGCTACTTGTTCGACTCGCGCGTCTCGGCCGCGAGTACGCCAAGCCGTACCATGCGATCGACCTGGACACCGTCGCGGCTGATCGTCAAGGTCACGCGCCTGCCCATGTTCGTACGCAGCATCTGGCGAAAATCGTTGAGGTCGCGCACGGCGGTGCCGTTGAGCTTGAGCACGAAGTCACCGTTGCGCAGATTCGCTGCCGCGGCTGGCGTGCCGTCAATCACCTTGCCGATTTCTACGCCGCCGCCGACTCCGAGCTTGTGCTTCTCGTCCGCGGTCAGGTTGCGGAACTGCGCGCCGAACGGCAGCTTGAAGCGCACGTAGTAGGTCGCGACAAGCGCGGCGGGCTCCGGCCCGGTCGGCATGGCGCAAGCGGCGGTCATCTCCGCGGCGAGCTTCGCCGAAGCCTTTGCCTCCGCCGGCAGGACATAGACGAGTACCTTTTCCGCGCCGTGCGATTGCGCCATGCGCAGGACCCAGTCGCGCGCGGCTGCATCGGCGTCGCGATGGCAACCCGTGCCGATGCGTACGAGGCTCTTCGCGTTCATCCTGCCCTGATCCGCGGCAATGTCGATGCCGTCGGCGATCTCCGGCGTCTGTGTCGGCGGCACGACACGCAGTTCGGCGACGACGTCGGCACCACGTTCGGGCGCGACGATGTAGCGGCCGGGTTCGACCACGACCTGCTCCGGCACGCCCCCCGGCGCTTCGCGCTCGGGCGCGCGCCGGAACCAGGCGCAGCCTCCGAGCAGCGATGCGGCGAGCACGAAAACCGCGAAGCGGCGGGATTCCACGATGGACAGAATGCGCATACGCGGCGATAGTAACGCTTTGCAAGTTAAAGATGCGCTGCGCGAGTTTCCCGATCGTGCGCGTCGGTGTCGGCCCGTCGCTGCGCGAGCGCACCCTTGCCTGCTTCGGTCGGGTTCGCGCCCGCATCCGATGCGCGCATGCCGCCGAACCGCACAGGACTTTTGTTTCGACCACACTTGAAACCACCATGTCGTCGCCCGTTCCCGCTGCCGCATTTCCCGATTCGAAACGCACCTTGCGCATCGCGCAGTTCCAGATCCACTTCTGCGTGCTGCTGTGGGGATTCACCGCCATCCTCGGCAAACTTATTTCGCTGCCCGCGCTCGCCCTTGTGCGCTGGCGCATGCTGATCGTCACCCTTGCGCTGCTGCTCGCGCCGAAGGTCTGGCGCGGTTTGCGCGCGATATCGCCACGCCTGCTGCTGGCCTATGCCGTGGTCGGCCTGTTCGTCGCGCTGCACTGGCTCGCGTTCTACGCATCGATCAAACTCGCCAACGCCTCGGTCGCGGCGACCTGCATCGCGATCACGCCGGTGTTCCTCGCCGTGCTCGAACCGTGGCTGGCGCGCAGGAAGTTCCGCTGGCACGAGTTGTGGATCGGCGTCGGCGTGGTGCCCGGGGTCGCGCTCGTCGTCGGCGGAATTCCGGACGAGATGCGCCTGGGCGTGCTCGTCGGCGTGGTCTCGGCGTTCTTCTGCGCGGTGTTCGGCGCGCTGAACAAGCGCCTGGTCGATCGCGCCGATCCGTTCACGGTAACCGCAATCGAGCTTGGCACCGGCGGACTCGTCATGTGGCTGATCGCATCGGTGATTCCGCACGAAGGCAGCGTGCTCGACCTGCCGAACCTGCACGATTCGTTCTTCCTTCTCGTGCTCGCGATCGCCTGCACGCTGGTGCCGTTCACATTGTCACTGGTTGCGTTGCGCCACCTGTCGGCGTTTGCGGTGGAACTCGCGGTCAACCTCGAACCGGTCTACGCGATCCTGCTTGCGATTCCGCTGTTCGGCGAGCAGCGCGATCTCGATGTCACGTTCTATCTCGGCGTCGCCATCATCATCGGTGCGGTTTTCGTGCATCCGATGCTCGAGCGGCGCCGGCCGCACCGGGTCGAGACCAATGTCGCCGGAGCGGTCGATTGACCTTGCGTGGCGAGTGCCGCCACAGGTGACGCCCTGTTGATTCCCGCATTCACGAACGAATGCGGGAATGCTGTCCGAATTCGAAAGCAAGAGCCGGAGTGCTTGCGATCATGAGTACCCCCAAACTGCGTTCATCTCCACGCAAACCGAAAGGAACGCAGATGAACGCGATGCCGAAATGCACTGCCGTCGCCACGATCGAAACCGATCCACGCTGGGCTTCCATCGTGGCGAGGGACGCCGCGGTCGACGGCCGTTTCTACTATTCGGTAAAGACCACCGGCGTCTATTGCCGCCCATCCTGCGGCGCGCGCCTGCCCCGGCCGGAAAACATCGCGTTTCACCCGACCCGCGCTGCCGCCGAAAAAGCCGGTTACCGGCCATGCAAGCGCTGCAAACCGGAGCAGCCTTCGCTCGCCGAGCAGCACGCCAGCGTGGTCCTGGCCGCCTGCCGCTGGATCGAGGACGCCGAGGAAACACCGCGCCTGGAAACGATCGCGGCACAGGCCGGCATGAGCTCCTATCACTTCCATCGCGTGTTCAAGGCGATCACCGGCGTGACGCCAAAGGCGTATGCGACCGCGCACCGCGCCAATCGCGTACGCGAGAAGCTGAGCCGTGGCCAGCGCGTGACCGACGCGATCTTCGATGCCGGCTACCACTCGAACGCGCGCTTCTATGAACAGTCGAACGCGCTGCTCGGCATGACCCCGAGCGACTGGCGCCGCGGTGGCGCGAAGACCGAAATCCGCTTCGCGATCGGCCAATGTTCGCTCGGTGCCATTCTCGTCGCATGCAGCGCCAAGGGCATCTGTGCCATCCTGTTTGGCGAGGATCCGGATCGGCTCGCACGCGACCTGCAGGACCAGTTCGCGAACGCGCAACTGATCGGCGACGACGCGGAGTTTGCCCGGCTCGTCGCCCGTGTCGTCGGTTTCGTCGAAATGCCGCAGGCCGGGCTGGACCTGCCGCTCGACGTGCGCGGCACGGCATTCCAGCAGCGCGTCTGGGATGCGTTGCGCCGGATTCCCGCGGGCACGACCGCCAGCTACCGCGAGATCGCCGAGCGCATCGGGGCACCAAAGGCGGTGCGCGCGGTGGCGCAAGCCTGCGCGAGCAACAAGATCGCCGTGGCAATTCCCTGCCACCGCGTCGTGCGCAACGACGGCGCGCTGTCGGGTTACCGCTGGGGCGTCGAACGCAAACGCGCGCTGCTCGAGCGCGAGACGGCGGCCTGACGCGGCAGCGTCGAAACGTGCTAACGACCCACCGGCGGACGCGGAAGGAGGCCGCGCGGCTGTGGCGAACAGTCCGGCGACAGATAATTGCCCAACGCCTCGCTGTCGTGCGCGAACGCGACCGAGGTCACGCCACCGGCACGCGTGAGGGTCAATGCGTAGACGCTGTCGTAGTCGTCACTCGGCCAATCCGGCACGACGCCGGGATCGCCGCCGTTGTGCCTGACGACGTTGGTGGCGAAGTTGACGAGCTCGTTGTGCTCCCAGGCGAGGAACACCGTTGCATTCTGGTACTTCGTTTTCGCCAGTTCCGTCTCGAGCTTGTCGATGTCACTCTTGCCGAATTTCAGATTGATCGTCACTCCAGCGGCCACAGCGGTCGGTTCGATCGTGGCCAGCGCGCGCAGATACCAGTAGTCGGTGCCGTTGTCGTCCTGCTTCTGCGTGGGAGCGACCGCGAACACGTAGCCGGGCACGCCGTACCTGGGAATCAACACGTTGGGCAACGCCAGCGCCCTATTCTGCCCGCGGCAGGTCAGCTGGCCGTTGTCGACGTTCGCCGGCTTTTCGCCATGACGCACGAGAACCAGCGTTTCGACGGCCGACGCCCCGGCCGAAACGCCAAGGCCGATCACGGAAGAAATCGCCAGCACGGCACGCGCAATTCCGAAAGTCATGCCCACCTCAGGGAAAATACCGCCGGCGGCGGCGTCGCAATATTGTCACAAATGCCTCGTGCGAAGCCGACCAATTCCCGCCGTGCGCGGACACGCTCAGCCCGCGTTCACCAGCAGGCTGTTGACGCGGCGCACGTACGCGGCAGGGTCTTCCAACGCCGCGCCTTCGAGGATCTGCGCCTGCTCCAGCAGCAGCATGCCAAGGTCGGTCGCGCGCGCAATGTCGCTTTCGCCTTCGAGGCGCTTGACCAACGCATGCGTCGGGTTGATTTCAAGCAGGGGTCTGGACTCGGGCACTTCATGGCCGGCCTGCTTGAGCAGGCGCTGCATGGCCGGACTCATGTCGTGCTCGTCGAGCACGAGCACCGCAGGCGAATCGGTCAGACGCGCGGACACGCGTACGCCGCGCACGCGTTCGCCGAGCAGCTCCTTCAACTTCCCGACCACGCCCTCGGCCGCCTTCTCCGCTTCCTTGCGTTTCTCCTCGTTTGCGCCGCCGAACTTCGACAGGTCGAGATCGCCCTTGGCGACGTTGCGCAGCTTCTTGCCGGCATATTCGTTGAGGTAGTTCGACAGCCACTCGTCGATGCGATCCGTCAGCAGCAGCACTTCGATGCCGTGCGCCTTCAAGGCTTCGAGCTGCGGGCTGCCCTTGGCCGCGGCGTAGCCGTCGGCGGTGAGATAGTAGATGTCGTCCTGACCGGCCTTCATGCGGCCGATGTAGTCGTCGAGCGAGACGGTCTGCTCGGCGTTGCCGGTATGGGTGGAGGCAAAACGCAGCAGCTTGGCGATGCGTTCCTTGTTGGCAAAGTCCTCGGCCACGCCCTCCTTGAACACCTGGCCGAATTCCTTCCAGAACGTGGCGAATTTTTCCGGCTCGTCCCGGGCGAGCTTGTCGAGCAGGTCGAGCACGCGCTTGACGCACGCGGCCTTCAGCTTGTCGAGGTTGCGGTTCTGCTGCAGGATCTCGCGGCTGACGTTGAGCGGCAGGTCGTCGGAATCGACCACGCCGCGCACGAAGCGCAGGTAGGCCGGCAGCAGTTGTTCGGCCGCATCCATGATGAAGACGCGCTTGACGTAGAGCTTCAGCCCCTTGCGCTCGTCGCGCCCTCCGCCCATGAAATCGAACGGCGATTTCGACGGGATATAGAGCAGCGAAGTGAAGTTCTGGTTGCCCTCGACGCGGTTGTGCGTCCACGCCAGCGGGTCGCTGAAGTCGTGCGCGATGTGCTTGTAGAAATTCTGGTACTCCGCGTCGGTCAGCTCGTTCTTCGGTCGCGTCCACAGCGCCGATGCCTGATTGACCACTTCCCACTCCTCGGTGGCCTTGCCGTCCTTCTCGACCGGCATGCGGATCGGGAACCCGATATGGTCCGAATAGCGGGCGACCAGACTGCGCAGTTGCCAGGCCTGCAGAAACTCGTCCTCGTCGGCCTTGAGATGCAAGGTCACCGTGGTGCCGCACGCGGCGATTTCCAGCGTCTCCAGCGTGTATTCGCCGCTCCCGGCCGATTCCCAGCGCACGCCTTCGCCCGCTTCCGCGCCCGCCTTGCGCGTGGTCAGCGTCACCTTGTCGGCAACGACGAAGGCGGAATAGAAACCGACGCCGAACTGGCCGATCAGGTTGGCGTCGGCCTTCTTCTCCGCCGACAGCGCTTCGAGATACCGACGCGTGCCGGAGCTGGCGATCGTGCCGATGTTGGCGATGACCTCCTCGCGCGTCATGCCGATGCCGTTGTCGCGTATGGTCA
The DNA here is from genome assembly GCA_018240465.1 of Pseudomonadota bacterium. Lineage (GTDB taxonomy): Bacteria > Pseudomonadota > Gammaproteobacteria > Xanthomonadales > Rhodanobacteraceae > Rudaea. The sequence continues at coordinate 31,383 of JAFEFS010000100.1, read as the reverse complement.
GCGTGCGCGCGTCCTTGTCGACGCTGATGTCGATGCGCAATTCGCTGCCGCCGCCGAGCAGCTCGGGCTTGCCCAGCGCCTCGAAGCGCAGCTTGTCGCAGGCATCGGACGCATTCGAGATCAGCTCGCGCAGGAAGATTTCCTTGTGCGAGTAAAGCGAATGCGTGACCAGATGCAGCACCTGGGCGACTTCGGCTTCGAACTTGTGGGTTTGCGCACTGGCGGTCACGGATGAGGCTCCCTGATGGAATGAGTTGCGGGACGGATAAGGGCGCACTCGCGCTATTTCAAGTCGGTGCCGGCATCGTCTTGCCAGGTCTCGAGGCGTGCGCGCACCACCTCCGGCCGCCATTGCCGACCCCAATCCGCCGGCACCGCCACCTGCGCATCCACGGTCGTGGCTTCGAGCGCGGCCAGATCGACTTCCGCGATCAGCCAGGTGGCAGCGGGCCGTGCCACCGCCACGAGGCCGTCGTCGGGCAGGCCGCGATCGCTGGGCGCGTACAGTTCGGCCCGCCCCGTGTTCGTGTCTAGCGCAGGGTTGCCCGGCGCCTCGCCCGCGGTGACGGAGCGGGCGACGTAGACGCGGTTCTCCAGCGCGCGCGCCATGCAACCGATGCGCACGCGCGTGGCGCCGGCTTCGGTATCGGTGCAACTGGGCACGAGCAGCAGGCGTGCGCCCGCTTCGCGCTGCGCGCGCGCGTAGAGCGGAAACTCGCTGTCGTAGCAGACAGCAATGGCGATGCGCCCATACGGCGAGTCGAACACCTTGAGCGCGTCTCCCGGCTCGATCACGCCGTGCGCGTTTTCGAAACCGGTCAAGGTCAATTTGTCCTGATAGACGTGCGCCCCATTCGGCGAGAACAGATAGGCACGATTGCGATACCTGCCATCGGGCTGCGCGAGCAGGAAGGTGCCAGCGAGCAGGTGGATGCCATGCGCGGCGGCAAGGCCGGCAAACAGGCGCAACCAGTCCGCATGCACGGCCTGCAGCGCGGCCAGCGTCGCTGTGAAATCGGCGCGCGTCTTCGCATCCAGCGTCGAGGCGAGCTCGAGCGCGAGGTATTCCGGCAGCACGACGATGCGCGCGCCACACGCGGCAGCTTCCGCGACTTCCGCGGAAACGCGCGCGGCGAATTCCTCGAGCGAGGCCGGCGACTCGATGCGCCATTGGGCGAGAGCGATCTTCATGAGGCAAGTCTAGCTCAGGAAAAATGCGCAACCGAGGTATGGCAGCGCCGTCCCGTTTTCAATACGATCCGGAATGACCGGGAGGCAGGCGATGGGCGCGACAATCCGAGTCGGCATCGGCGGCTGGAACTACGCGCCATGGCGCAGCAATTTCTATCCGCCGAAATGGCCGCAGAAGCACGAACTCGAATTCGCGAGCCGGCAGCTGACTTCGATCGAAATCAACAGCACCTACTACAGCCCGCAGAAACCGCCGACCTACGCGCGCTGGCGCAGCCAGACGCCCGCCGGCTTCATGTTCTCGCTGAGGCGCCGCGATTTTGCACCGAGCGGCGCGTGCTCGCCGACGCAGGCAAGGCGATCGATGGTTTCGTCTTCGGCGGACTCGCGGAATTCGGCGATCGGCTCGGTCCGATCAATTGGCAATTGCCGCCGTACAAGACCTTCGATCGCGCCGACCTGACCGCGTTCTTCGACCTGCTGCCGCGTGCGCTCGATGGCCTGCGGCTGCGCCACGTGCTCGAGGCGCGCCACCCGAGCTTCCTCTGCGCGGAATATCTCGAACTCGCGCGCCGCCAGCGCATCGCCACCGTGTTCACCGACTCGCCGAAATATCCATCGTTCGCCGACGTGACCAGCGATTTCATCTACGCGTGCCTGATGCGCAGCGAAGCGCAGATCGACAAAGGTTACTCCGCCGCCGATCTCGATGCCTGGGCACGGCGCACACGGACATGGGCGCAAGGTGCCGAACCCAACGACCTGCCGCGTGTCACGAATACGGTTGTCGACGCCACCGCGAACGCCGCCGCGCGCGAGGTCCATGTCTACTTCATCGGCGCGGCGAAAGAGCACAATCCCGCCGTGGCCGGGGCGTTGCTCGAACGGTTGCGCTGAGGCCGACGCGGATCGCACTTCAACGCGTTCAATCGCGGCGCAACGACCAGAACGGGACGTCGCGGTGCAGGCGGAAACCGATGCGTTCATACAATCGCTTCGCGCGCGGATTTTCGTAGCTCACGTGCAGGAACGGCAACCGGCCTCGCGACAGGGTCTCGTTGGCCAGCATCGCCGTCAGCCGCCGCGCATAGCCGCGGCCGGCGAAATCCGGATGCGTACAGATCGCGCTCAATTCGCGCGCCGAATCGGTGCCAAGGCGCTCACCGATCATCGCCGCGAGCCGCCCCTCGCGATAGATGCCGAAGTAGCGACCCATGTCCATCGTGCGCTCACGGAAATAATGCGGATACACCAGCGCGGTCAGCGCGAGCACGTCGGCGCGGTGCGCTTCGCCCAATTCCACGATCTCCGGCCCGTCGATCATCCCGATCGGCGACGCGCAGATCATCTGCGCCAACGGATGCAGCCGGTCGAGTCGAAACCCGCTGCCGACGCGTGGCGCCATGCCGAGCAGCAGCACGCTTTCGCCAGGAGCGACCAGGGCCTCGAGATCGGCAGCCACGCGCGCCTGCGCATCGGCCACGCCGAGAAACGGTGCGAACTCGCGCGGATAGCGTGCCGCCTCGCCCGAGCGCAGCGCGATGTCGCGATGAATGCTCATCAGCGCGGACCAGAACGGATTGTCGAGCCCAGGACGGCCCATGCACCCTCACCCGCCCTGCGCGCGCAGCGAACGCGCGATCAGGCCGATGCCGCCGAACAGCAGCACCAGCATCGCCAGCGCATTGAACAGGCCGGCCAGGCGGAAATGGGCCTGTAGTCCGGCGATCACGCCAACGAACACGATCGCCGACCCGGCCATCAACAACGGCCGGCCGCCGGCCACGGCGAGCACGAAGCCGACGAGGAACTGCCCCAGACCGCCCGGAGTGCCGCCCGCTCGCGTACTGCCCATGCTTTCACCCTCGTGTGATTCGACACCAACCCGAGCCGGTCCCCACGCTGGGTTCATTGGCTGGGCTGTCGAAGGATTGTTCAAAATCCGCCGCCCGGCAGGCAAGTGCCGCGCAATCAGCAACGTTCGCTGCACGGCTTGAGTGATTCAAAATCCGGCTCGATCACCTGGCGCAGTTCGCAATCGATCTCCCAGCCATCGGCAACATGCAGATCGACGAAGCGCCGGGTCAGTGCGAGCGCTTCGTCCAGCGAATCGGCCTTGAGCATCGCGTAGCCACCGACCACTTCCTTCGTTTCGGTGAACGGCCCATCGACGATGCTGGTCTTGCCGCCGCGCAGGCGCACTCGCTTGGCTTGCGCGGTCGGCATCAGGCCCGCGGTATCCAGCAGCGTACCGGCCTGGGTCATCTCACCCATCAGCTGGCCCATCTCGCGCATGAGGCGCTCGCTGGGCTGTTTGCCGGTGTTTTCCTGGACTTTGATCAGCGACAGAAATCGCATTGTGGTTCTCCGATGCAGGTTGAATGAAGACGCAGCCGCCGCGCGCAGCGGGCCGATTCCACTTCAACGACGAACGAGCTTCGGCGAAATCGACTTTCCGCGGACAATTTCCCCGTTGGTTGCGATGTCGATTCGACAGCGGCTTCCTCGTCTTGGACAATGAGGGCCGTTCCGCAGCCCACGAATTATCCACATATCCCGCGCCGTTCGTCTTCGCCGCGTCTTGACGGAGAATGCGCGACGGCCGCATCACTCTGGACACCTGACTCCAATCCGCTGCGCTACGCTGTCCGCATATGAACCCGTCGGTAGAAAACCTTCGCGGCGCAGGCCGCCTGTCGACCGACGCCATCATCGGCGTCGTCGACCTGGTCGAAGCGATGCATCGCACCTTGTCGCCCGCGCAGATCCTGCTCGGCCGGGCCGGTGAACAACGCACGCACGGCATCACCTCCATCGTGTACAAGAGCATCCGCGGCATCTCGCGTTTGAGCGGCGTTGCGCTGGACACCGTTCTCGGCACTGCCTCCGCACTGCTCGGAACGATTCACGACCAGCCCGCGACCCGCTCGCCGCGGCACGAAGCCGTGCGCTCGGCGCTGAACGGCGTGCTCGGCGACCATCTCGCCGACACCGCCAATCCGCTCGCGATCGACATGCGCCTGCATTTGCACGCTCGCACCACTGCGACATCGTCGGCATCGTCGGGCGACAAGCTCGTCGTTTTCGTGCACGGCCTGTGCTTGAACGACCTGCACTGGCAAGCGCGAGACTGCGACTATGGCGCGGCACTCGCGCGCGACTGTGGTTACACACCGCTGTACCTGCATTACAACAGCGGCCGACACATCTCCAGCAATGGCCGCCAATTCGCCGAGCAACTCGAAAGCCTGATGCAGGCGCGCCATGCGCCGCTCAAGGAGCTGGTATTGATCGGCCACAGCATGGGTGGCCTCGTCATTCGCAGCGCGTGCCATTACGGTGCGATCGCAGGTCACACGTGGCGACAGCAGGCATGCAAGGCTTTTTTCCTTGGCACGCCACACCACGGCGCACCGCTCGAGCGCAGCGGTGCGTGGATCGAAGCGCTGCTCGACCGCAACCCGCTGCTGGCACCGTTCGCGCGCCTGGGGAAAATCCGCAGCGCCGGCATTACCGACCTGCGTCATGGCAACCTCGTCGATGCCGACTGGCAAGACCGCGATCGCGCCGTGCGCTCGGACACGCGCATGCGAATGCCGCTGCCTGAAGGCGTCGTCTGCCATGCCATCGCCGCGACGACCGGCACGCGCACAGGGAGCCTCGCCGATCGTCTGTTCGGCGACGGACTCGTGCCGTTGGCGAGCGCGCTGGGCGAGCACGCGGATGCGCGACGTGCGTTGCACTTCGCGCCGACACGACGATGGATCGGGCATCGCATGAATCACATGGATCTGCTGGGACACGTTGCGGTCTACGAACAGATCAAGCATTGGTTGAGCGAATCCCGGCAGCGCCGCTGACGACGCCACGAATCGATCCCGGCGCTGCTGCGCGCACGATGCGGTACATTCTGCCCGCCGTCAATGCGGATGCAGATCCGCGGCCTCGGGCACCGCGTCAGCACTTGCGCGGCAAGCCGGTCGTTGCCATAGGCGCCGTCGGCCGGGATATACTCCGTCCGGATCGATTCATGCGCGGGGTAGCGCCTTGATCCGCCTGACTTTGCTTCTGCTCGGTACCGAGTTCGTGCGTCGTCGCTGGCCGTGGCTTGCCGCACTCGGCGCGCTTTGGCTCGCTGCCGGCATCGTAATCTTCATCGACGCCTTCGACGGCGTACTGTATTTCCCGATCCATGTGTTCGGCGTGCTGATCCTGATCGAGGGCCTCCTTTCCCTCATCGCGGCGTTCAATGGCATCGACTCACGGCGCCGCAATCGATTGCGGCTGGTCAAGGCCGTACTGTTCATCGTCGCGGCCCTGCTGATCCTCGATCCGTACCCGGACGGCGAATTCGTGCTGGCCATGCTGTTCGGCACGATTTTCCTGATCGCCGGCGCCCTGCGCGTCTCGGCGGCCTACGTCGTGCGTTTCAGTGGCTGGAAACAGGCGATGGTGGCCGGCGGGCTCGAACTGCTGTTCGCGATTTTCACCCTCGAGCCGTGGCCGACGCACTATCAAGGCACGGTGCCCTACTGCATCGGCTTCGGTCTTGCCATCACCGGCTGGAGCCTGCTACGCCTCGCGCTGCGCCTGCGCAAGCTGCCGCCGACCGCATCGCTATCGCTGCTGACCGGGCGCGGTGGTCGGTTCGACAACCAACCGGTAGTCTGGGCGCGCGGCACTCCAGGCGAGCAGCGGGGCGATCTCATCGTGCACGTCTGGACGCCCGTTGGCTCCGCCGACGGCGCCATGCGCCAGCCGCTGATCGACCGCTACATCGCCGCCGTCGATGGCAAGGGCAGGATTTCGACCGGTCACGCCGCGCTCGAAGTGGCGCCCGACATCTACATAAGCCACTACCCGGCGGTAGAACTGGACCGCTCACCGAGCGACTTCGCCAGCACGCTGCGCGCAACACACGAAAACGATGTCGCCGGCAAATTCCAACCCAGCTACGCCGAGGAAGCGGCCGGTTGGTGCGACTCGACGGAGCAGGTACGGTTCAACGAATACAACCTGATACGCCTGCGCGCCTACTGGCAGGCCTACCGACAGGACACGACGTACAACCTCACCAATCGCAATTGTTCGAGCTCAACGGTGCATGCTCTCGAAACCGCGCTCGAAGGCGTGATCGGCCAGCGCGGCGGCCGCTGGTTCACGTTCGCGCGCGTGTTGCTCAGCCCGGAAACCTGGGTCGCCGCCCAACTGTATCGCCGTGCGGACACGATGGCATGGACGCCGGGTCTGGTGCTCGACTACGCGCGCACGCTGCACCGGATCGTAGATCCGTCGCCGGTAGCGTGGCTGACGATCGCGCGTGTCGCCTGGCGCACCTGGCGTCGCCGCTATCCGTCGACGGCAGACACCGCGTCGTCAAACTCGCCCTGATTCACCGGAGTCTGCCGCTTGCCTGCCGAATCGTTTCCGATCCCGTCGTCATCGCAACGCCTGTTCTCGGTCGCGGCGGTGATCGCGACCGCGGCGATCTTCGGCCTCACCTACGGTCTCACCGCGCCGCTGATCGCGGCCAACCTTGCTGCGCGCGGCGCGGGCGAAGCATTGATCGGCGCCAACGCCGCGATGCACGCGCTCGGCGTACTGCTGATCGCGCCCGTGCTGCCGCGCCTCGCCGTGCGTTACGGTCAGCGTGGACTGATCGTCGGCGCCCTGCTGCTGAGCGCGGCAATGCTCGCGCTGTTCCCGTTCGTGCCGCTCATCTGGTTGTGGTTCCCGATGCGCCTCGCGCTGGGCGTCGGCGCCGAGGTGCTCGGCGTGCTTTCGGAAACCTGGACCAACGATCTCGCCGAAGAATCCAGCCGCGGTCGCACGATGGCCGTCTACATGGCCGCACTCTCGCTCGGCTACGCGGGAGGCCCAGCGATTCTCTCCGTCGTCGGCACCGGACCTGACGCCTACCTGATCGGTGCGGTCATCGCACTCGTCGCGATCGTGCCGGTGGTCAGCCCGTGGACTGCCGCCCCGGCAAAAATGGAACCGCATGCGGCATCGCCCTGGCGCTATCTGCGCCTCGCCCCGGTCGCGATGGCGACGACCATACTCAACGCCGGCGTGGAAACCGCGGGCCTTTCCTTCATCGCACTCTACGCCGGCAATCAGGGTTGGAGCGAAGCCGAGGCGATGCGCCTCGTTACTGCGCTCATGATCGGCGCGATCGTTTTGCAATTGCCGATCGGCATGCTTGCCGACCGCATGAACCGGCCGCGTCTGGTCATGCTGCTCGCGATCGTCTCGGCGCTCGGCGCACTCGCGTGGCCGTTCGTGCTCGCGAACGCGCCGCTCGCCTACGCGACCGTGTTCGTCTGGGGCGGCGTGTTCGTCGGCATCTACACGGTCATGCTCGCGATCGTCGGCGAGCGCTTCTCGGGTGCCGAACTTGTCGGCATCTACGCGATGATGGGCTTGGCGTGGGGTGTCGGCGCACTCGTCGGTCCTTCCAGCGTCGGCCTCGGCATGCAGCTAAACCGGGTCTGGGGGCTGCCGATCGTCGTCGCCACGGGTTGCGCCTTGTTCGCGGCATTCATGGCGGCCAGGCGCAGATCGGCGTGAACCAGCGCACACCCATCGGCTCACGCAAGCGTGCTCGTCCGCCCAGTTGCCGAAAACAGGAAAGACTTGGAACATGAAGGGCACGAAGAATGGCGCCGAACCAATGTATTCTTGCTACGTATTCTTCTTGTTTCCGCGCTGCGATTGGCCGATGGCCAACGAACCGAACAGGCAAGTAGTGACAGCGACCGTCTTGCTCCACCGAATAAGGGCAGTGAGTGCGGCAGGGCAAAACCTTCGATGGCAGTTCGATATTTGAAAACCACACTTTCACGGGGAGAACAGATCATGCGTTGCATATCGATGACGATGACCGGCCTTGCGTTGCTGCTGGTCGCGGGCCAAGCCACGGCCGGTGAGCTCGAATGCCGCAGTTCCGGCTATCACTATCAATACTGCCGCGCCGATACCGGCAACAACGTGCAACTGGCGCAAAAACTTTCCAGTTCTTCCTGTGACTACGGACGCAGTTGGGGCTACGACGCGCGTGGCATCTGGGTCGATAACGGTTGCGCGGCGATGTTCAACTACGGCGGGCGACCGGGATCCGGCCACCACGACAACACCGGCGCCATCGTCGCAGGCGCGGCCGCCGCGGTCATTCTCGGCGCGATCATCAGCTCGAACAACGACCGCGATGACCGCTACGACCGTGGTCGCCACTACGACAACAGTCACAACGACAACCCGGATCGTTACACCAACGACCGCTACGACAACCCCGAAAGCTACGGCAACAATCCGGGCTACGACAACAACGGCGTACCGGGATGGGCGATCGGCCGCTTTTCGGGCGTCGACCGCGAGACGGGCCTGCAAATCGAATTCGCCGTCGATCGATACGGCCGCATAGACGGCTATCAGGGAAGCTCGGAATTCCAGGGCCAGGTACGCGGCACCAGCGCGTGGATCGGCAACCGTCAGTACGAGCTCGTGCGCGCACGCGACGGTTTCCGCCTCGCCAGCGGCGGCAACGGCGGCTACGAAATGACTCGCGAATAAGGGGATCCGACATGACCAAGACCGCATCGTTGCTTGCCTTCGCACTCGCCGTTCTGTTCGGCGCCTCTGCCTTCGCCGATCAGCCAACCATGACGAAAGCGTCTACGCCCACCACGGCGTCGAAACCGGCGAAGGCCGGACACCGACCGCTGACCGGCACGTCCACGCTGACCGCAATCGAAAGAAGCGGTGTGCTGCGCGTCGGCGTCGCGGTCAACGCACCGTTCGTGATGCACGACAAGGATGGCCAGCCGATCGGATACTCGATCGACCTTGCGCGCAGGTTCGCCTCTGCGATGGGCTGGAAGCTGCAGGTTGTCGAAGCATCGTGGCCGAATCTGACCACCGGTTTGCGCACCAACGACTACGACGTGGTCATCTCCGGCCTGTCGGTGACGCCGCAGCGTGCGCGCTTCGTGCAGTTCACCGACCCGGTCGGCGAATTCGACATCGGTGTAGTCGTCAACCGCAGCAAGTTCGCGCACGGCGGCCTCGCCGACCTGCGCAAGCTCGCACACGCCAAGGTCGGCGTGCGCAAGGGCGAACTGACCGTGGACTTCGCACGCGTCGCGCTGCCCGAGGCCGATATCGTGGAAATCGACAACGAAAACACGGCAGTCGCCGATCTCGGCAGCGGCAAGCTCGACGCCTACGTCGCCGAGGCACCGCTGCCGCAAGTGCTGGAGAAGGTTCATCCCGACAAATTGCGCGCGCTCGGCAACGAGCCGATCGCACGCACCGCGCATGCACTGGCCGTACGCCCGAACGAAACCGGAATGCTGCGCGTACTCAACGCCTGGATCACCTACGAGCGCGCTTCGGGTTGGCTGAAATCGCGCAACGACTATTGGTTCAACGGCACCGCTTGGGCCACCGAGCTGTAATTTCCACACGCTACGATCGAACAAGGAACCTTGCATGCGAATCTCCCTCCCTACGGCGTTGCTGCTGGTGTCCGCCGCGTTGATGTCAGCCTCCGCCTTTGCCGGCTCCCGCCTGGGCGATGGCTGTGATCTCTCCGTGCTCGGTGTGCAGAACGAAACCGAGTTCATGCACTTCGACAACGCCGTGCGCGAAGCGGTGACCGCGAAGGACGCCGCCGCACTTGCCAAGCTCGCGCAATTCCCGCTGCGCTTGGGCAAGGCGTCGGTGAACAGCGCCGCCGCACTGCAATCGCGTCTCGCCGATGCGTGGCCGGCACTGCAAAATGCCGTCAATGCGAAACAACCCGGCGAGTTGTTCTGCAATGGTGAAGGCGTGATGTACGGCGATGGCGAAATCTGGGCCAATCCGGGCAGCGGTCTGGCGGCGCCGTTCCGCATCACATCGATGAACCTGCCGCAGCAACATGCGGCGACGCAAGCGGTTGCCAGCGGCGGCAAGGTGCAGCTCGCCTGCGGCACCGATCACTTCCAGATCGTCGTCGACGAACAGGCCAACGACACCTCGCGCTACCGCTCGTGGAACAAGCCCCACACCGCGCCCGACGCCCCCGCGATCGAGCTCGTCGGCAAGGCGAATTTCGAAGGCACGGGCCAGTGCGCCCATCGCGTCTGGGATTTCCGCAACGGCAATGCCAACTACATCCTCAGCGAACCGGGTTGCAGCGACGGCAGCACTCCGGCGAATGCGAAGGCGCAGCTCGAAGTGCTTATCGGCGGCAAGTCGCAGTTGCAATCCTGGTGTTACTGAAGGCAAGACCTGGGAGTATCACGATGAAGCGCACCTCCCTTGCCGGCATGCTCGTTCTCGCATGCAGCGTTGCCACGGCCGCCGCACCGCCGTTCGGCTTCAATCTGGATATCACGCTCTCGGCCAGGGCAGCCGAGCGCTTGCGCGCGACCAAGGAAGGAATCACCGTTTCCGCGCGTTACTATGGCGACCCGACACCGCGCACGCAAAAGCACGCGAACGAAGTCGGGCAGATCGATCTTGGTGGCGAAACGCTTCGACTCCCCGGCCATGCCGGACGCGCCCGGTTTTCCGGGAAGCAGATTCTTGCCGGTCGCCTCGGGTGGATCCAGGGCAGCGCGAAGGTCAACGTGAACGTGTATTCGTCACGACGCAGCAACAAGGACAATGTCCTGTCCTGCGACATGATCGACACCGATGTCGCGCAAGTGGTGAAGGTGCAGCCGATCACGCTGCACTGCGCGCTGATCGAAGAAAACGTACCGACTGAAGCGAAGCCCTGATCGCCCCTGACGCCGTCGCCGGCGATTCAGGTCGCCGCGGTCGCGCGCATGCCCTTGCGGCGATTCCGCAGCCACTGCTGGAAGTGGTCGAAGTAGATGTAGATCACCGGCGTCAGGTACAACGTCAGCACCTGCGAGGTGAGCAGGCCGCCGACGACGGCGAGACCGAGCGGGCGACGCGAATCGCCACCGGCGCCGAAGCCGATTGCGATCGGCAGCGTGCCGAACAAGGCGGCGAACGTGGTCATCATGATCGGCCGGAAGCGCACGAGACAGGCCTCGTAGATCGCCTTTTCGGGTGAGGCGCCGGCGCGCTCGGTTTCCAGCGCGAAGTCGATCATCATGATCGCGTTCTTCTTGACGATGCCGATGAGCATGACCAGGCCGACCATGGCATAGAGGTTCAGATCGACGCCGAACAGCATCAGGGTGAGCAGCGCACCGAACACCGCGGTCGGCAAGCCAGACAGTATCGTCAACGGATGAATGAAGCTCTCGTAGAGAATGCCGAGCACCAGATAGATCACGAACACCGCGAGCACCAGCAGCAAGCCCATACCCGAAATCGACGACTGGAACGCCTGCGCCGCACCCTGGAACGAGCCGATGATCGTGTCGGGCAGTTTCAACCGGGCGACGATGGCGTTCATGCGTTCGACCGCCTGACTCAACGACACGCCGGGCGCGAGATTGAACGACAGGGTCACCGCCGGCACCTGCCCCAGGTGGCTGACCGTCGCCGGCCCCACGCTCTTGTCGAACCGCGCCACCGCGGACAAGGGCACGACCTTGCCGTTGCTGCTGCCCACGTACAACTGGCCGAGCAGGTCAGGGTCGCCCTGACGCGCCGGATCGACCTGCATCTGCACCCAGAATTGGTCGATCGCGGTGTAGATCGTCGACACCTGGGCCGGGCCGAAAGCCAGGTACAGCGCATTCTCGATCTGCGCCGCGCTGACGCCGGTGGCTGAAGCCGCGTCGCGGTCGATGGCAACGTCGACCTGCGGCGTGGCGATCAACAGGTCGCTGGTGACATCCTGAAATTCGCGCTGTTTCGACAACTCGTCGACCAGTTTGGGCACCGCTGCGTACAGCTCATGTGCGTCGGTGTCCTGCAAGGTGTACTGGTACTGGGTCTTGGTCATCATGCCGCCGATGCGGATGATCGGGATGTTCTGCAGGTAGACCTTCATGCCCGGAATGTTCTGCAATTTCGGACGCAGCTCCTGGATCACGTCCTCGGGTGTGCCGCGTTCGCTGCGCGGCTTGAGGGTAACGATCATGCGGCCGAGATTGAGCGTGGTGCTGCTGTAGCTGGCGCCGATGAAACTCATCACTCCATGGATGTTCGGGTCGTGCCGGATGATGTCGGCGGCGATCTGCTGCTTGCGCGCCATTTCGTCGAAGCCGACGTCCTGATCGGCCTCGGTGAACACGAACAGCTGCCCGGTGTCGTCGCTCGGTAGGAATCCTTTCGGCATCGCCACGAACAGCCATGCGGTCGCACCGAGAATCGCGAAGAACGCGAACAGCACGATGCGGCGATGGTCGAGGCACACGCGCAGGCTGCGCCGATACGCGTTTTGCATCGCGTCGAAACCGCGCTCGAAGGCGCGGTACATCGCGCCGTGGGTCTCGCCGTGATGCGCCTTGAGCATGCGGCTGCACAGCATCGGCGTCAGGCTCAGGGACACGAACCCCGACACGAGCACGGCGGCGACGATGGTCACCGCGAACTCGTGCAGCAGGCGGCCGATGATGCCGCCCATGAACAGGATCGGGATGAACACCGCCGCGAGAGAGATCGTCATCGAAACGATGGTGAAACCAATCTCGCGCGCGCCGTCGAAGGTCGCCTGCAGCGGGGTTTTGCCCATCTCCAGATGACGCGAGACGTTTTCAAGCATGACGATGGCATCGTCGACGACAAAACCCACGCACAGCGTCAACGCCATCAGCGAAAGGTTGTCGAGGCTGTAGCCGAACGGGTACATGATCGCGAACGTGCCGACGATCGACATCGGCAGTGCGAGCGAGGGAATGATCGTCGCCGACAGGTTGCGCAAAAAAAGAAAAATGACGAGCACGACCAGCAGCAGCGCGAGCAGCAACGTGAACTGCACTTCCTCGACCGATGCGCGGATGCTGTCGGTGCGATCGTAGAACACCTTGAGCTCGATGCCGGCCGGCAACTGCTCGGCGAAACCGGGCAGCACCGCGCGGATGCGCTCGACCACCGCGATCGTGTTGGCGCCGGGCTGGCGCTGGATGGCGAGCATGACGCCGCGCTGGTCGTTGACCCAGGCGGCGAGCTTGTCGTTCTGCACGCCGTCGTAGACACGTCCGATGTCGCCGAGCCGGACCGGTGCCCCGTTCCTGTAGCTGACGATGAGGTTGGCGAACGGTTTGGCTGCCTTGAACTGCCCGTCGACCATGACGCTGTAGGTACGGTTGCCGCCGTACAGGGTTCCCGTGGGCAGGTTGACGTTGCCGCTGCCGACCGCGGCCGCCACCTGGTCGATGCCGAGTCCGCGCGTGGCCATCGCGGCAAGATCCAGATCGATGCGCACGGCGTATTTCTGCGAGCCGTAGACGTTGACGATCGCCACGCCATCGACCATCGACAGACGCTGGGCGAGCAAGGACTCGGCATATTCGTCGACCTTGGACAGGGGCATGGTTTTCGACGTCATACCGACGTAGTACACCGGCGAATCGGCCGGGTTGACCTTGCGGAAGGTCGGCGGCGTGGTCATGTTCGGCGGCAGCTGGCGCGCAGCCGCGGCCATGGCCGACTGCACATCGAGCGCGGCGGCGTCGATGTTCCGGTCGAGCGAGAACTGCAAGGTAATCTGGCTGACGCCGATACCGCTCACCGAGGTCATCGTATCGAGCGAGGGTATCGTCGAGAACTGCTTCTCGAGCACTGTCGCCACCGCCGAGGCCATCGTCTCCGGTGCCGCGCCGGGCAGGTTCGCCTGCACCTGGATCGTCGGGAAGTCGACGTTGGGCAGATCCGACACCGGCAGCAGGCGATACGCCGCGATGCCGAACACGAGGATGCCGACCATGACCAGCGTGGTCATCACCGGGCGACGCACGAAGATCGCGGAGACGCTCATCGGCGCAGGCTCACTGCGTCACGGCGGCTGCGCCCGCGGACGCGGCTTCGGCAATCCGCACCGGCGTACCGTCGGTCAGACGCGACTGGCCATCGACGACCACCGTCTCGCCGGCATCCACGCCTTGGGCGATCACCGCTTCGCCGGCCACGCTGCGCGCCACCGTCACCGCGCGCTGCTCGGCCTTCTTGTCCGCCTTGACGACGAAGACGTAGTTGCCGCTCGGCCCCGCCTTCACCGCGGGCTCGGGCACGACCACTGCATCCGCGTCGCTGCCCAGGGTCAGCGCGATGTTGACGAACTGGCCCGGCCACAGGCTTTCGTCGGCATTGGCGAAGCGCGCACGCAGCTTTATCGTGTTGGTTGACGGATCGACCGCGTTGTCGACGAAGGCGAGTTCGCCGCGCTGCGGCGCCTTGATGCCGTCGCCCCGCGCGGCGACATCGAGCGCCCCCCGGGCCTGCGCGGCACGCACGCGCTCGACATACGCGCCGGGTACGGCGAAGTTGACAAAGATCGGCGCGATCTGGTTGATCGTCAGCAGCGCATTGGTGTCGTTGGCCTTCACGAGGTTGCCCGGCTGCACGAGAATGCGCCCCGCGCGTCCGGCGAACGGCGCGGTGATGTCGGTGTAGCCGAGGTTCAATTGCGCCGCGGCGATGTTGGCCTCATCGACCTTCGCCGCGGCCGCGGCTGCGGCGTAGGCGGTGCGGTACTGCTGCATCTGGTCGGCGGAGATGAACCCCTTCGTCGCCACCGGCGCGTAGCGGTCCACCTGGGCGCGGGCCAGGTCGCGCGCGGCGGCATCCCTGGCCAACGCCGCGTTCGCCTGCGCCAGCGTGGCCTGCGCCGGGCGCGGATCTATCTTGAACAACAGTTGCCCGGCCGAGACCGCGTCGCCGTCCCTGACGTGGCTTTCGAGCAATTCGCCATCGACGCGCGACCTCACCGCCACCGAGTTGATCGCCTCGACGGTGCCCACCGCGGCAAGCAGGTCGGGCACCGTCTTGCGCGCGGCGACGGCAACGACCACCGGCGCGGCGGTCGCGACGTGCGGTGCCGGCGGTCGCGAGCACGCGAGGGGCAACAGGGCCAGAACGGCTGCGCCGAGGCGGCGCAGTACGGGGAGGATGGATCGTTGCATGGGCGGGCAAGGGGAGGATGTACACGGATTATCGCCTATCGAACCCTTGCCGCTCGTGTCGCGGAAGTAATGAATTGTGAGCGAAGTACCCGGTGCCGCCCCGCCGCTGCGCACCGGTGTATCGCTGCCCTGCTTTCCTGCGCGCCGCTGCTGCTAAAATCGGCGCTCATTCCGCAGCATTCGCAATGACGCCATCCTTCGTCCACTTGCACGTCCACAGCGATTTTTCGCTGGTCGATTCGACGATCCGCCTGCCGGACAAGCCCGAGTACGGCGACCCGGCCAAGGCCGGCAGCCGGCCGAACCTGATCAGCCGCGCGGTGGAATCGAACCAGCCGGCACTCGCGCTGACCGACCAGTGCAACCTGTTTGCCCTGGTCAAGTTCTATCGCGCCGCCGAGGCAAACGGAATCAAGCCGATCGCAGGCGCGGACGTCTACCTGCCCAATCCGAACGATGCGCAGCGTCCGTTCCGCCTCACCCTGCTCTGCCTCGACCGCGCCGGCTACCTCAATCTCGCGCGGCTCGTGTCGCGCTGCTACCTCGAAGGCCGCCGCGGCGACTTCGTGATCGCCCAGCCGGAATGGTTCGAGGATTGCAGCGCAGGATTGATCGCGCTCGCCGGGCGGCAGAGCGACATCGGCCACCTGCTGCTGGCCGAAAAGCACGACGCCGCGCGCAGCGCGATGCGCGACTGGTTGCGCTGGTTCGACGATCGCTGGTATTTCGAGCTGACCCGCACCGGCCACGCCGACGAGCCCGCGTTTGTCACGGCGGCGGTGCGACTCGGCGCCGAACTCGGCCTGCCCTGCGTGGCGAGCAACGACGTGCGTTTTCTCAATCGCGAGGACTTCGAATCGCACGAGGCCCGCGTCTGCATCCGCCAGGGCCGCCTGCTCAGCGATGCGAAGCGGTCGCGCGACTACACCGTCGAGCAGTACCTGAAGACAGCCGAACAGATGGCCGAGCTGTTCGCCGACCTGCCTGGAGCGCTTGCGAACAGCGTCGAGATCGCCAAGCGCTGCAACCTCGAGTTGACGTTCGGCAAGTACTACCTGCCTGACTTCCCGGTGCCTGCCGGGGAAACCATCGACAGCCATATCCGCGGCCAGTCGCACGCTGGCCTGCGGGAACGCCTCGAAAAGCACGGCGTCGCCGAGGGCTTCACGCACGAGGACTACCTCAAGCGTCTCGACCGCGAACTCGACGTGATCGTGAAGATGGGTTTCCCCGGCTACTTCCTCATCGTCGCCGACTTCATCAACTGGGCGAAGTCGCACGATATTCCGGTGGGCCCGGGGCGCGGTTCCGGCGCCGGCTCGGCGGTGGCCTGGAGCCTGGGCATCACCGACCTCGACCCACTGCGCTACGGCTTGCTGTTCGAGCGCTTCCTCAACCCCGAACGCATCTCCATGCCCGACTTCGACGTCGACTTCTGCATGGACGGACGCGATGCCGTGATCGACTACGTCGCGCGCAAGTACGGCCGCGACAAGGTCAGCCAGATCATCACCTACGGCACGATGGCGGCGAAGGCCGTGCTGCGCGACGCCGGCCGCGTGCTCGGCATGGGTTACGGCCAGGTCGACAAGATCGCCAAGCTGATCCCGATGATCCCGACCGACCCGATCACGCTCGAGGACGCGCTCGGCCGCAGCAAGAAGTCGCGCGAAAAGCCCGACCGCATCGTCGCCGACTTCCGCGACCTCTACGAAACCGACGACGACGCGCGCGAGCTGATCGACCTCGCGCTGAGCCTCGAAGACCTGACGCGTAACGCGGGCAAGCATGCCGGCGGCGTCGTCATCGCGCCCAGTGCGCTGACCGACTTCGCCCCGCTCTACTCCGAAGGCGGCGGCGACGGCGTCGTCACCCAGTTCGACAAGGACGACGTCGAGGCGGTCGGCCTGGTCAAGTTCGACTTCCTCGGGCTGCGCACGCTGACGATCATCGACTGGGCGGTGAAGGCGATCAACGCGCGGCGCAAGGTCAAGGGCGAGCCGCTGCTGGACATGGCCAAATTGCCGCTCGACGACGCGCTCGTCTACACCCTGTTCAAGCGCGCACAGACCGTCGCCGTGTTCCAGTTCGAATCGCGCGGCATGCAGGGCATGCTCAAGGAAGCCAAGCCCGACCGCTTCGAAGACCTGATGGCGCTGACCTCGCTGTTCCGTCCCGGCCCGATGGAGCAGATTCCGAGCTTCTGCAAGCGCAAGCACGGCGACGAGCCCATCGCCTATCCCGACGCGCGCGTCGAGCCTGTCCTCGCCGAGACCTACGGCATCATGGTCTACCAGGAACAGGTCATGCAGATGGCGCAGATCGTCGGCGGCTACTCGCTCGGCGGCGCCGACATCCTGCGCCGCGCGATGGGCAAGAAGAATCCGGCCGAGATGGCCAAGCAGCGCGAGATCTTCCGCGACGGCGCGGCGCGGAACGGCGTCGCCGGCGACAAAGCCGATGCGATCTTCGACCTCATGGAGAAGTTCGCCGGCTACGGCTTCAACAAGTCGCACGCGGCGGCCTACGCGCTGGTTTCCTACCAGACCGCGTGGCTCAAGGTGCACTACCCGGCCGAGTTCATGGCTGCCGTGTTGTCTTCCGACATGGACAACACCGACAAGGTGGTCAACTTCCTCGACGAGGCGCGCGCGATGGGCGTCATGGTGAGACCGCCCGACGTCAATGCCTCGGTCTATATGTTCCGCGCCGAAGACGACGGCGGCATCCGCTATGGATTGGGTGCGATCAAGGGCGCGGGCCGCGCCGCCTGCGAAAGCATCGCCGGTGAACGCGAGCGTGGCGGCGCGTACATCGACCTCGCCGACTTCTGCCGCCGCGTCGATCCGACCCGACTCAACAAGCGCGTGCTCGAGGCACTCGTGCTGTCGGGCGCGCTCGATACGCTTGCGCCGAACCGCGCCTCGCTGATGGTGCAGCTCCCCGAGGCGATGAAGGCCGCCGAGCAGCAGGCGCGCGACGCCGAGGTTGGCCAGGTCGACATCTTCGGCGCGACCACCGCCGCGCCGATCGAACTGAAACTGCCGATCGTCGACGACTGGCCGTTGCAGCAGAAACTGATCGGCGAGCGCGAAACGCTCGGCCACTACCTGTCGGGCCATCCAACCGAGGCCTGGCGCGAACTGCTTGTGCAGCTCGCCGATGCGCCGCTCGGCGACGTGGCCAAGCACCATAAACCACCGTCACCCGACCAGCGTCGCGGCCGTTTCAACGACCAGCCGTTCACGGTCGCCGGCCAGGTCGTGTCGATGCGCAACCGCGGCGACGCGATGGCCTTCGTCCAGCTCGAAGACTGGTCCGGCCGCATCGAAGTCAGCCTGTTCCGTGAAGTCTTCGTCGAGTATCGCGCCCTGTTGACGCGCGACGCGTTCCTCGTCGTCGAAGGCGGCCTGTCGATCGACGAATTCAACGGCGGCTTCCAGTTGCGCGCACGGCGCGTGTCGACGCTCGACGAAGCGCTCGCACGCCAGGCGCGCTTATTGCGCATAAAACTCAACGGCGTCGACGCGGGTTTCCCCACGCGTTTGCTGCAAGCGATCGCGGGACACCAGGGCGGCAAGACGCCGCTGCGCCTGAGCTACGCCAACCAACTCGGTCGCGGCGAACTCGAACTCGGCAACGCCTTCCGCGTGCGCGCCAGCGCCGACTTGAAGCGCAGCCTCGATGCGCTACCTGGCGTGCTCGGCACGGAACTGCTGCTGGCCAAACCCGCCGCCGGTTCCGAATAGCCCGGGTCCGGGCGCAAGTCCCGCACGTCGCCCTTGCGCTATAATCCGCCGCCTTGCGCGTCGAAGCGCCCTGCATTGCAGTACATGAACCCCAACTTCCTCGATTTCGAACAACCCATCGCCGAACTGGACGCGAAGATCGCCGAACTGCGCGCCGCGAGCCACGGCCAGGCGTTCAACATCGACGACGAAGTCGGCAAGCTGCGGGACAAGCTCAAGCGCAAGACCGCGGACATTTTCCGCAACCTGACTTCGTGGCAGGTGGCCCAGCTTGCGCGCCATCCGGCGCGGCCGTACACGCTGGATTACGTGCAGACGATCTGCGAGGAATTCGTCGAACTCGCCGGCGATCGCGCCTACGCCGACGACGCGGCCATCGTCGGCGGCCTCGCCCGCATCGATGGGCGCAGCGTGGTCGTCATCGGTCACCAGAAAGGCCGCGACACCAAGACCAAGATCAAGCGCAACTTCGGCATGCCGCGCCCGGAAGGCTACCGCAAGGCACTGCGCCTGATGCAGCTCGCCGAGCGCTTCCAGCTGCCGATCCTGACTTTCATCGACACGCCCGGCGCGTATCCGGGCGTCGGCGCCGAGGAACGCGGCCAGAGCGAGGCGATCGCGCGCAACCTGCTCGAAATGTCGGAACTGAAAGTGCCGATCCTGTGCACCGTGATCGGCGAAGGTGGCTCCGGCGGCGCGCTCGCGATCGGCGTCGGCGACGTTACCAACATGCTGCAGTATTCGACCTACTCGGTGATCTCGCCCGAAGGCTGCGCGTCGATCCTGTGGAAGAGCGCGGACAAGGCGCGCGACGCCGCCGAGGCACTCGGCCTCACCGCGCCGCGCCTGCTGGAACTCGGCCTGATCGACAAGGTGCTGCGCGAACCCCTCGGCGGCGCGCATCGTGACCCGCGCAACATGGCGATACGGTTGAAGGCGGTGCTGCTCGGGCAGCTCGACGAGCTGGAAAAAATCGACTCGGCTGCCTTGCTCGATCGGCGCTACAAGCGACTGCGGAAGTACGGCGCGCTACGCGCGGCGTAACGAAGACGGCTACTGGTCCTGCTCAGGCTGCTTGCAGCGCACGCACTCGTGGCTGAGCATGTTGCATCGCCAGCCACAAATCGTAGTTCGCCTGCAAGTTGACCCAGAAGCGGGCGCTGCTAATCCCGGCCTTCTCGAGACGCAACGCCAAATCCGGACTGATACCCGCCTTGCCGTTCAACACGCGCGAAAGAGCCACCCGCGACATCGACAAACGCTCGGCGGCATCGGTCACGGAAAGGTTCAGCGGTGCGAAAACCGTTTCCTTCAGGATTTCGCCAGGATGGGGATGGGTGTGAATCATGATCGTGCCTCAATTTCGGTGCTATAGGCGTCTGTGCAAATACAACATGCTGCGGGCAGCAAGCTCTCTACTCGTCATTCCGGCGAAAGCCGGAATCCAGCGCCTTTGCTTTCAAAGAAGATCGCAGTACAAATCGCGCCAATAGGGATTCGATTTTTCGATCAACGCCAGTTTCCATTCGCGCTTCCATTCCTTGATAGCTTTTTCACGCAAGATGGCTGACTCCATAGTGGGATGCTGCTCGAACCAGACAAGCATGTGTGCGCCATATTTCTTCGTGAATGAATCCACCGCATCGGACTTGTGCTCATGGACTCGTTTGACGAGATCCGATGTCACACCGACATAGAGCGTTCCATTACGAGCGCTTGCCATGATGTAAACGACTGGTTCTTTCATGGCAAGAGCCAAGGCGCTGGATTCCGGCTTTCGCCGGAATGACGAGCAGGGCTTAAGCCGCGCGCGGCTGTCGCATCAGCAATGCCGTCAGCGTGGCGAGGCGATCGCGCATCTCGCGCCGATCGACGATCAGGTCTATCGCACCGTGTTCGACGAGGAATTCCGAACGCTGGAACCCTTCGGGCAAGGTCTCGCGCACCGTCTGCTCGATCACGCGCGGGCCGGCGAAACCGATCAGCGCCTTGGGTTCACCGATGTTGATGTCGCCGAGCATGCCGAGGCTGGCGGAGACGCCGCCGGTGGTCGGGTCGGTCAGCACCGAGATGAACGGCACGCCCGCGCGGCGCAAGCGCGCGATCGCGGCCGAGGTCTTGGCCATCTGCATCAGCGAGAACAGGCCTTCCTGCATGCGCGCGCCACCGGTCGCGGAGAAGCAGACGAACGGCGCGCGCCGTTCGAGCGCGCGCTCCGCAGCGAGGGTGAACTTCTCGCCGACGACCGAGCCCATCGAGCCGCCCATGTAGGCGAACTCGAACGCGACCGCGATCAACGGCTGCGCCTTGAGCCTGCCCTGCATCGCGATCAGCGCGTCCTTCTCGCCGGTGTTCTTCTGCGCGACGGCGATGCGCGCCTTGTAAGTTTTCGAGTCCTTGAACTTGAGCGCGTCGACCGGTTCGAGCGCGGCGAACAACTCCTCGGTGGAGCCTTCGTCGAACAGCGCGGCGAGCCGCTTGCGCGCGGCGATCGGATGATGATGACCGCACTTCGGACAGACCTGCAGATTGCGCTCGAGCTCGGGGCCGTAGAGCACGGCACCGCAGCCATCGCATTTTTCCCACAAACCTTCGGGCACCTTGCCCTTGTTGGTGCCGCCTTCGGTACGGATGCGCGAAGGCATCAATTTCTGTAGCCAGCTCATGTCGTAGTCATTCTCGCGATCGAATAGTCCGGTATCGGGCATCGCGCTGGCGATGCGCTCCGCCGCCGATTCCGCCGGCGGCGGCGTGGATGGAACCGGATCGGGCGATGCCGGAGCCGGCCATTCTACCGGCTGTACCGGCCTTGGCACATCCTGGTTGTCCGGCTCACGCGGCATTTTTCGCCGAACCCGCGTCCAGAGCCTTGCGGATCGGCGCAAGAAATGCACGCGCGGCGTCCGTGACCGCACTCGCGCCCGCGGAGTTCGCCAGTTGCTCGACCAGCGCGCTGCCGATGACGACCGCATCGGCGAATCCGGCGATCGCGGCCGCCGAGGCCGCATCGCGCACGCCGAAGCCGACCGCGACCGGAAGCGCAGGCGCCAGCGTCTTGATCGCCGCCACGCGCGCGCGCACGGGCGCGAGATCGAGCCGGTTCGCGCCGGTCACGCCGGCAAACGAGACATAGTATAAAAATCCACTCGCCTCGCGGATCAGCGCGGCGAGGCGCGCGTCGTGCGTGGTCGGCGCGGCGAGAAAGATGCGATGCAGGCCCGCGTCGGCCAACGGCTTGATCGTCGCCGATTCCTCGAGCGGGCAATCCACCAGCAGTACGCCATCCACGCCGGCGGCGACCGCCTCGTCAGCAAATTCCGCGTAGCCATGGATTTCGATCGGGTTGAGATAGCCCATCAGCACGACGGGCGTGTTCGCATCGCGGCGGCGGAATTCGCCGACCCAGCCGAGAATCCGCGCCAAACCCACGCCTTTGGCCAGCGCACGCTCGCTGGCGTGCTGGATCACGGGGCCGTCGGCCATCGGATCGGAAAAAGGCACGCCAAGTTCGATCACGTCGGCACCTGCCTCGACCAGCGCGTGCATCAGCGCCACGACATGCTCGGGCGATGGATCGCCCGCCGTGATGAACGGGATCAGGCCGGTGCGGCCGGCGGCCTTGAGTTCGGCAAAACGTCGATCGATGCGGTTCATAGTGCGATCCCTTCGCGCGCCGCGATCGTATGCACGTCCTTGTCGCCACGCCCGGACAGGTTGACCAGAACCAGTTCGTCCTTCGGCAGATCACGCGCGAGCTTGATGCCCTGCGCCACCGCATGACTGGATTCGAGCGCGGCGAGAATGCCTTCGCTACGCGCCAGTTCGTGGAACGCGGCCAGCGCTTCGTCGTCGGTGATGCCGACGTAGCTGGCCCGGCCCGTGTCCTTGAGCCAGGCATGCTCGGGGCCGACGCCGGGATAATCCAGACCGGCCGAGATCGAGTGGGTCTCGGTGATCTGGCCGTCGTCGTCGCAGATGACGTAGGTGCGGTTGCCATGCAGCACGCCGGGGCGGCCCGCGGCGAGCGAGGCGGCATGGCGGCCGGTTTCGATGCCGTCGCCGGCGGCCTCGGCACCAACGATGGCAACGTCGCGATCGTTGAGGAACGCGTGGAACAGGCCGATCGCATTCGAGCCGCCGCCGACGCAGGCGGTTATGACATCGGGCAGGCGGCCGTATTGCGCGAGCATCTGCGCGCGCGCCTCGCGGCCGACGATGGCGTTGAAGTCGCGCACCATCATCGGATACGGATGCGGGCCGGCGACCGTGCCGATGATGTAGAACGTGTCGGCGACGTTGGTCACCCAGTCGCGCATCGCCTCATTGAGCGCATCCTTGAGCGTCTTCGATCCCGACGTCACCGGCACGACTTCGGCGCCGAGCAGCTTCATGCGGTAGACGTTGATCTTCTGCCGCTCGATGTCGACCGCGCCCATGTAGACGACGCATTCGAGGCCGAGCCGCGTTGCGACCGTGGCGCTGGCGACGCCGTGCTGCCCGGCGCCGGTTTCGGCGATGATGCGGCGCTTGCCCATGCGCTTGGCGACGAGCGCCTGGCCTACGGTGTTGTTGATCTTGTGCGCGCCGGTGTGATTCAGGTCTTCGCGCTTGAACAGGATCTGCGCGCCGCCGATTTTCTTCGACAGGCGCTCGGCGTGGTAGATCGGGCTGGGACGGCCGACGTAGTGGGTGAGATCGCGGTCGAGTTCGGCGATGAACTCGGGGTCCTGGCGCAGGCGCAGATACGCCTCGCGCAGTTCTGCCAGTGGTTCCATCAAGGTTTCGGCGACGTAGAGGCCGCCGTACTCGCCGAAGCGGCCGTGCTCGTCAGGGTACTGCGAAAAATCGATGGATGCCGCGGCGGACGCGGCGCTGTCGAAAGGTTTTGCCAGCATGAGATTCTCCGGATCGGTTTGCGCCGCGATCGCAACATCGTGCGAGCCCGGCTTCAATTCGTGATCGGGCCGCGATGGCCCCGCGCGCGACGGCGCGCCGTGCGGCCTCGCTTACCGGACCGCAGCCGCAGGCACGCGGCGCCAACGGCGCAGCGAGCGACCGGACGGCGGCAATGGACGGGGCGAAATGCTCATGGTACGGACATAGCGTACACAATCCTGCGCGGTTGCGCTGCATCGGCCGATCAAAGATAGCGGCGTATCGTCTCGCGCAGCTTCGCGACCTGTTCCTGCGTCAATGCGCCAAGCATGCCGCGACGCCCGGGCGGGATATGCGCAGCGGGATCGTCCTCGCCGAAGACGTAATGATCGAGCAACGTCTTCCACGCGCGCTTCTCGGCCGCAGGCAGCGACCTGAACGCCAGGATGTCGTGCATGAGACAGCCGAGCGCCGTGGGCGGTGCATAACCGTCGCTGCGCACGAATTTCCACCAGTAGTTGACCAGCGCGTTGATCGGGTCGAGCGAGGTGACGTGATGCCACCACATCGGCGGAATGTAGATCGCGTCGCCCGGCGCGAGTTCGGCGACCTGCGCCGCGGCGAGCGCCGTCTTCAGGCGCGGCCACCGCGGATCGTCCGGGCGGTCGAGCCTCGCCAGGCTGATTGCCGCGCCGGTCGGCGCGAATTCGAGCGGCCCGATGTAGAGGTTGCCGACCTGCTCGGGTGCGAACAGGGTAAAGCGCCGCCGCCCGCGCAACACGCAGGCGATATTGTGATACTCGTCGAAATGCGCCGGCGTGGTGACGCGGTTGCCGATCCAGATGCGCGGCTCCACGCCGGCATCGAGAAACGGCAGCGTGTGTCCGGCGAGAAAACCCGGCAGGCATTTCGCGATCGGCGCGCTCTGGATCGCGATGCCGGGCACGCGTTCGTGTCCGGCCAGATCGAGCAGCCGTTGCAGGCCCTTGCTGACCGGAACGCGGTGATGTTCGTAGTTGAAGCCGTCGAAGTCCGCGTTGTAGCCGATCACGCCGTCCTCTTCAGGCTGCATCACCACCGCATCGACCGGCACGCCGCTGTCGAACGCGGCAAGGCGGGCGGCGAAACCGGCATCGGCAAGGCATTCGCACACGAGCGGCCAGTCGCCCACCAGGCCGCGGATTACGAGCGGCCGCTCGCGACCGATCAGGTCTTCGCGCGCGAACGCGTTCGCGCCTTCGAATTCCTCGATCGCTTCGGTCATGCACGTTCGCTTATGCCGCGTCCGCCGCGCGCACGGCGTCGACGAAGGCGCGCAACCTGGCCGCATCCTTGATCCCCGGCGCCGATTCGATGCCGCTGGATACGTCGACCGAATGCGGACGGACTGCGCGGATTGCCACGCCGACGTTGTCCGCATTCAAGCCGCCCGCGAGCACGACGGGCTTGACGAAAACCTGCGTTGCGGCCGACCAGTCGAAACTCTTGCCGCTGCCACCCTGCTCGCCCACCGCATGACCGTCGAGCACGAAACCTGCCGCCGCAGGATGCGTACGCACCATTGCGGCCGGATCGACGCCCCCGCCCATCGCGATCGCTTTCAGGTACGGCACGCGATAACGCACGCATTCCTCCGCCGTCTCGCCGCCGTGGAATTGCAACAGGTCCGGCTGCACCGCAGCGACCGCCTCGGCGATGAAGCCCGGCTGGTCGTCCATGAACAGCGCGACGAAATCGACGAAGGGCGGCAACAACATGCGGATCTCAACCGCACGTTCGATGCCGGCGAAGCGCTTGCTCTGCTCGGTCAGCACGACGCCGATCGCGTCGACGCCAAGCGCGATCGCGGCATGCACGTCTTCGATTCGCGTCATCCCGCAGAACTTGATGCGTGTGCGCAGATTCCGATATCCCGGCTTCATCGTGCCTCCTCCGCCGGCCAGCCCAATTCGGCTGGCAAACCATATTGTGAAAGATAGTACGGTCGCACGAAGGTGAGCCCCTGGGCAACGGCGGTCGGCCCGGCCGCGGCGCGGTCACGGCCTGCCAGCAGCCGTGCAATCCAGTCGGGGGCTTGCTCGCCGCGCCCGACCGGCAGCAGGCTGCCGACGACATTGCGCACCATGTGATGCAGGAACGCGTTGGCCTGGATTTCGACGACCACGCGGTCGCCTTCGCGCGCTACCGAAATTTCGTGCACGCAACGCATCGGTGTGCGTGCCTGGCAGGCGGCCGTACGGAAGGCGCTGAAATCGTGTTCGCCGACGAGAGCCTGCGCGGCGGCGTGCATCGCCGCGGCATCGAGCGGCGCGCGCTCCCAGGCGACGTATCGCGCTTCAAGCGCGGCGCGCACCGGGCGGTTGAGGATAGTGTAGCGATAGCGGCGCGCGAGCGCGGAAAAGCGCGCATGGAAATCGTCGGCGACGACCTGCGCCCAGAGTACCGCGACGCTGCTCGGCAGATTCGAACTCGCGCCCAAGGTCCAGCCGCGCATGCTGCGCGCTGCGTCGGCATCGAAATGCACGACCTGGCAGCGCGCGTGCACGCCGGCATCGGTGCGCCCGGCACAGAGGATTTCGACCGGCTGGTCGGCAACCCGGGACAGCGCCGCTTCGACCGCCGCCTGCACGCTGGGCCCGTGGCTCAGCCGTTGCCAACCGTGAAAGTCGGTGCCGTCGTATTCGATGCCGAGTGCGATGCGCAAAAGACTTCTGCCGAAAACAAGAAAGCGCGCCGATTGTATCAGCGCGCCCTTCTGTCGACGCCGCCGCTCGCCGGCGGCCGTGTGCAACGCTCAACTCAATTCGGCAAGCAGCTTGCGTGCCTCTTCCTTCTGTGCCGCGCTGCCTTCGCTGAGCACCTCGTCGAGCATCGAGCGCGCGCCTTCCGGATCGCCCATGTCGAGGTAGGCGCGGGCAAGATCCAGGCGTGTGCCTATCGTATCCTCGTCGAGGAAGCCTTGGCGGCTGCCGCCATTTTCCTCCTCGGCCAGTTGTTCGGACTCGAGGTCGAGGTGCTTGTCGAGCTCGCGTTTGAACTCCATGTGGCGCAACTCGTCGGTCTTCTCGCCCGGGTGCCCGTGCGGCTCGAACGCAAGCGGCTCATCGAGATCGTCCATCGCCTTGATCCGGGTATCGTGGGCGTCAATTTCCGCGGCTGCGGCGATTTCGCCGCTCGAACCCGGTTCCTCGTCGAAGAAAAAATTGTCGGGATCATGACCGCCATGCCCGACGTACGCGGCGGCGGCGAACAGCGGACTGCCCGGCAGCAGTTGTCGGCCCAATTCGGCGACCTCCTGCCATTCGGCCGAATCTTCCGGGTATTTCTCGTGCAGCTCATGCGCGAGCGCAACGAAGCGGTCGCTGTCGCCGTCGTCGAAATGATGGCGCAACTGCTCCATTTCGTCGTCTTCGCCGGCGTGCGGCTCGGCGTAGGCGGCATCCGCATCCGGCGCACCGTCATGGTGGTGCTCGATCTCGGATTCCGGCTCCAGTTGCGCGTGCGGATCTTCCGCGACCGCTTCGGAATCCGCCACGGCCATCGCGGCGATCGCGGGGCGCGGATTGGGTTTCTTCCCGCCGGACGCGCGCTTCAGCAGCCACCCCGCGAGCAGGAGAAGCACCCCACCGGCGCCGCCATAGACCAAATAGGGATTGTCGCCGACGTAGTCGGCATACCATGGCTTCGCCGCCGCAGGCGGCGTTGCCGGTTTGGCGACGGCTGCGGCAGGTTTGGGGGCGGGTGAAGGCGGAGGTGTTGCCGGAGCTGCCGGCTGGTTCGCAGCCACCGCGGACGGCTCCGCAGCCGCAGGGGTCGCGGCAGGCGGGTTCCCGGCGGGAGGCGCAGTTGCCGGCGCCGCCGACACAGATCCGGACGCGGGTGTCGGGGCGGCCGCCGCTGGCGCTGCCGGCGTGGGCGTCGGAGCTGCCGGTGTTGTCGGTGCCGGTGTCGGGGCCGCGGATGCCGTCTGCTTGGCTGCCTGCTCTGCAGCGGCGGTTTCCCCCGGTTTAGTGATGCCCTTGCCGGCCTCGAGTTGCCTGAGCTTGTTCTGCAGTTCGGCGATTTCCGAATCCTTGAGCGAGATCAGGCGCTGGCTCTTGTTGTTGATGTCCTCGAGTTGGGCGACGCGCGACTTCAGTTCGCTGGATTCCTGGTCGCGGCTGGTCAATGCCTCCTTGGTGCGCGAAAGATCGGCACGCAGTGCGGCTGCATCCTTGCTGCCCTCCGCGGAGCCGCCATGGCTGGTGCCGGTCTCGTTGCCGGTGCTCGCGGATGGCGGCACCAGAGCCAGGCGCTCGGCTCCGTGCTTCTGTCCGGCGGCTGCCGCCGCCGGCTTGTCGGTCGCGGGCGCGGCGCCCGTGTTCGCGACCAGCGTCGCGGCGTTGAGTCCTTGCCAGGATTGCTGCTGCGCGCGCACGGCC
The DNA here is from genome assembly GCA_018240465.1 of Pseudomonadota bacterium. Classification (GTDB taxonomy): domain Bacteria; phylum Pseudomonadota; class Gammaproteobacteria; order Xanthomonadales; family Rhodanobacteraceae; genus Rudaea. Next base: position 3,114 of record JAFEFS010000100.1, on the reverse strand, counting down.
GCCGCAGCCTCGTTCAGCGAGCCGGCAGCACGCACCTCTGCGGACGTCGGAATGCGCAGCACCGCGCCAGTTTTCAGCGCATTCATGTTGTCGCGATAGAACGCTTCCGGGTTGGCCTTGTACAGGGCCAGCAGCGTGCGATTGAAGTCTTGTGGATTGTCGCCGACCTCGTTCGCGATCTGTGACAGCGTGTCGCCGCGCTGCACCGTGTACTCGCCCTTGGCCGGAGCCGGAGCCGCCGCGGCCGCCGGGGCCGAACGCGACACCGGAGCGGCCTGCGCTACGGGCTTTGGCGTTTCCTCGCGCGGCTGGCTGGCCGGCGCGCGCGGCGTGGCCTCGACCGGTTTCGGCTTTTCCGCGACCTTCGGCGCGGTCGCGAGCACGGCCGGCGCGGTCACAGGCGGGTCGAGCAGCACCGAATATTCGCGCAACAGCTTGCCTTTGCTCCAGCTTGCCTCGATCAGGAAATCGAGGAAGGGTTCGCGCACGACCTCCTTGGTCGTCAGCCGGATCACCTTCTGGCCGCGGCCGTTGCTGGCGACGCTGAATTCGATCGGCACGGTAACGCGCGCCCGGCTCAGGCCTACACGCTGGAAATCCTCGGCCGAAGCCAGGCCCACACGCAGGTCCTCGACTTCCGCCGCCGTATCGGCGACGACCGGGATTTCCGCAAGCAGCGGCTGGTTGAGCCCGGACTTGATCTGGATTGGCCCCAGACCCAGCGCGAACACCTGACTTGTGGCCATCGCCAAGGCAACGGACAGCACGGATTTGATCGGCCCTTTCATGGCATTTCCCCCGAGGAATCGGATTTGATTCAGGCGCAACGCTGGAACACCGGGATAGCCCCGGTCATGCATTTCTTAGAATGCACATCATCTAAGGGGCATAACTATGAAACGCCATTGCGCTTTTCGCAAGGGCTCGGCAACGCGAGCGTGGCCGCGGAATGCCTACCCGATCAAGGATGGCCCGAAAAAGTTGGTTCCGGGCTTTTCCGGATGCTCCCGGTTCCGGGAAAGCCCGGGCTCGACTGTCGCGGATCGAGCACCTGCGTACTCGATCCGCGACAGGTTTTTCCGAGCCGGGAAAACTCAGGGAGAGGTCGAAACTTGCTCAAAGATATGAAGCGATCAGCAACTCGCCGACCTGCACTGCGTTGAGCGCGGCACCCTTGCGGATATTGTCGGAGACGATCCACAGATCCAGCCCGTGCGGGTGGGAGACATCCTCGCGGATGCGGCCGACGAAGGTTTCGTCCTTGCCCGCCGCGTCGCCGACCGGGGTCGGGTAGCCGCCGGCCTTGCGCTCGTCGATCACCTTGACGCCGGGCGCGGTTTCGAGCAGCGCACGCGCCTGCTCGGCCGTGACCTTGTCGCGTGTCTCGATGTGCACCGCTTCGGAGTGGCCGTAGAACACCGGCACGCGCACCGCAGTCGGGTTCACGAGGATCGACTTGTCCTCTAGAATCTTCTGTGTCTCCCAGACCATCTTCATTTCTTCCTTGGTGTAGCCGTTGGCCTGGAACTCGTCGATGTGCGGGATCACGTTGAACGCGATCTGCTTGCTGAACTTCGACGGCGGATATTCCTGGAAATTGAGCAGCGCCGCGGTCTGCTTGCCGAGTTCTTCCGCGCCCGAACGCCCCGCGCCCGAAACGGACTGGTAGGTGGCCACGTTGATGCGCGTGATGCCGTACTTGCGGTGGATCGGCGCGAGCGCGACCAGCATCTGCATCGTCGAACAGTTCGGATTGGCGATGATGCCGTGCCGGGTGTAGCCCGCGATCGCATGCGGATTGACTTCGCTGACGACGAGCGGAATGTCGTCCTGATAGCGGAATTCCGAAGTGTTGTCGATGACGACCGCACCCGCTGCGGCGGCACGCGGCGCGTGCACTTTCGACACGCTGCCGCCGGCCGAGAAGAACGCGATGTCGACGCCATGGAAGTCGTATTTCGCGAGGTCTTGCACGGTGATCTGTTTGCCGTTGAACTCGACCTTGCCACCCGCGCTGCGCTCGCTCGCCAGCGGCACGAGTTCGGATATCGGGAATTTGCGCTCGGCGAGTATGCCCAACAACGTTTCACCGACGGCGCCGGTGGCACCGACCATTGCAACCTTGTATTTCTCTTTCTTGCTCATCGTGACGTCAACTCGCGGCTTCGGGGAGTGGATTCTTGTTTGTTGCGCAGCAGCATAGCACGCGAATCCGGGGGCGTAAAACAGCCGTCTGGACGTCTAAATGACATTGAGCGGCCGCCCCGCATTCAGGCCATGGCCGAGCGCCGCAATCAGGTTGTCGACCGCCAGCGACGCCATCGCCCGCCGCGTCGCCAGGCTGGCGCTGCCGATGTGCGGCGTCAGCACGACGTTGTCGAGCGCGAGCATCTCGGCCGGTACCTCGGGTTCGTGCTCGAATACGTCAAGACCCGCGCCGGCGATGCGTTTTTCGCGCAGCGCCGCGACCAGTGCCGCATCGTCGACCACGCCACCGCGCGCGATGTTGATCAGGTAGGCGTCGCGCCTCATCGCCGCCAGCTCCGCCGCGCCGATCATGTGCCGCGTTTCGGCGCTCAGCGGCACGGCAAGCACGATGAAATCCGCCTCGCGCAACAGCGTGTCGCGATCGACGTAGCGCGCCTCGCAGGCCTCCTCGATGTCGGCCGCGACGCGCGAACGATTGTGATAGATCACCGGCATGCGGAAGCCGGCCGCGCGCCGCGCGATCGCCTGACCGATGCGGCCCATGCCGAAAACCCCGAGCGTTTTGCCGTAAATGTCGCCGCCGAGCATGATGTGGAACGACATGCCCTTCCAGTTGCCGGCGCGCAGCCAGCGTTCGGCCTCGGTCACGCGCCGCGCCGTCGCCATCATCAGCGTCCAGGCGAAGTCCGCGGTGGTTTCGTCGAGCACGCCGGGCGTGTTCGTCGCGATGATGCCGGCCTTCTTCAATGCGGCGATATCGAGATTGTTGTAGCCGACGCCGCGGTTGGCGACCGCGCGCAGCAACGGCGTGTGCGCGATCACACTCGCGTCGACCGGGTCGGCCACACCGAGGATCGCGCCGGTCTTGTCGCGCAGCTTCTGCGCCATCTGTTCGCGCGACCAGTC